>NZ_JBLNKW010000004.1:0-314957 GCF_048158645.1 Flavobacterium cryoconiti
GTTTTTAATGAAAAATGGAGGTGGTCATTTTGCTCCGGAATTAGGTGGTCATTTTGAATTGGAATCAGGTGGTCACTTTAAATTGGAATTGGGTGGTCAATATCACTGGAATTTGCACCAAAGGGAAAATTGTCCAAAAAATTATTTGGCGGGTCACTTAAATAAAGTACACTCGCATTAAATCTAATTATAAACTATGAAAATATTGAAATATAAAAAATTTACGGGGTTGCACATAGTGTGTAAGAAATGTAACAAACTCATTGAGGTTTCACAAGATGTTTACAAGGACTGTAAGCATCCATTTGAGAAGCAGAAATACAAAGCAATACTTAGGCAGAATGGAAGTCGTAAAACGAGGGATTTGAAAGCATTGGAGTACGATGATGCGATTAAGGAACTACTTGATTTCAAACATGAATTATCCAATCCAATTCAGTTCATTTCCAAGGCTCCAAAAGTTGAAGTTAAAAATGAATTATTGAAAGATTGTATTATGATGTTTGCCGATTGGCTTGAAAATGTTGATGTCCCAAATCATCAAAAAAGACCTCGTACAAAAGGATATATTACAACGACAGTTCAGTATCTTGTTAGATTTAGTAAGTTTCTAGAAGATAATAAGTTCGACCTCAACAAGTTTAAAATCTATGATTTGAATGATGTTATCGTTGGAAAATATTATGATTCTTTAGATGAGACTTGCAAGATGGCATCTACTTATAATCATAATACAAAGGCATTAAAGAATTTTAATAATTTTTTAATTAATCACAAGGGTTTCAACGTTCCAAATTATTTTGGAAAAGTAAAATTGAAATATGAAAGTATGAACCCAACAAGTATAAAGGATGATGATTTTAAAAAATTATTAGGAGTGATATCAGGTGATGAGTCTATAGAAATAAATCCAAAAGGACGAAGAAAGAATATGTACAGACCTTATACGAAAAATGCAATAGAGTTGGTTGCTTATACTGGAATGAGAATCGAAGAAACTATGGTTTTAAAGTTCTCCGATATTGTTTTAGATGATAATGGGGACGTTCAACATTTAGTCGGTACAGATTTGAAATTTGAAAGGGCTCATAATTGGAACAACACCAAGGCTCCTAAAAAAGTTATGATTCCATTTTCAATTGAGTTAGAAAACTTATTGAATAGATTGGAGTATAAGAAGTATTTAGGTGCTGATAAATATCTGATTGCCGATGATTATAATATTTCTAGAAAAACTCTTAAAACTCAAGTAAGTCATTCGTTTACTTTTTTCAGAAAGAAAGCGGGACTCAGTGATGATTTTAGCATTAAGCATTTGCGAAAAACATTTCTAACAAAATTGCATACCAAAACTGGTTTCATTGAGTCATTAGGGTATCAAAGGTCTGCAAAAGTAACATTGAACAATTATATTGATAAGGTTCAGGTCGTAAAAGAAATTAACAGAATGGGGTTTGGGTATTTTAATGAATAGTATTTTCTAAAAAAGCAAAATCATAGAGATATAAGACCCTTCTTAGCTCAAAAAGTATCCAACAAATAAAATATTCATTTGATGATTTGTAAAAATTAAAATGTACATTGGTTTTTTAAAAGTCTATATACCAGTTATTGGCAATGTTACCAAAAAACCGTAAAACTAAAAGATGGATAATTGTTGGATTTGTTCAAATATAGCTGATTCAGAAGAACACAAGTTTAAAGCTTCTGATTTAAAAAGATTCCATGGTAAAAAAATGAATGCTTTATATATTAGTAAAAAAATAATCGAGTTAAATTCGTATAAAGACAAAAGTCTAAAATTCCCAAAAGTAATTTGTACAAATTGTAATAATAATTTAACTCGTCCTCATGATGATGCTTATGATAAATTTGTGATTTTTTGTTTCGAAAACCACGAGCAAATTTTAAAAACTCAAGTTATAGATTTTGAAGAAATATATGGTGAAAATTGGGAATTAGAAAAAGTCAATCTTTATAGATATTATGCCAAACATGCTGGGTGCAAAATTGTAACATCCAATATAAAAGCAGATTTAAAAAACTTATCTGAATTCATAAAGGGCAATATACAAGTAACAGATTTTCTTGTAAAATTTGAAAGAAAAGCAGGAGTTCAGGCAATTATGCACGCTTTTAATCTGGCAGATAAATACAATCATCTATATAACTCTGAAACTACTTATTGGAATATTCATATTGCACCAAAATTTGGGGGTTGGTTATCTAATAATTATATGACCACAAATTGGGTTTTTGGTACTAATATAAATACTAATTCAAAAAATATTTTTAAAAACAAGTATGAGACTATACTTTTAACTGACAACCATTTTTTTGAAATTAAGGAACAAGAAGATGACACTGAATTTTCCAGAATAAAATTTATTGACCAATATATAATTGGTTTTGAAAATAGTCATAACAAAACAACTGAATTAAAAGTTGAATATTTTGAAAATCTAATACTCGCAAATAACACTGCCCATAACAACTCCTAAAACGGATTTTGGAAATCAAAAAATAGGCTTAATTTAGCCTAAAACCAGCTGTAGTTAAAGGTCGTTATGTTCCATATTAACTGAAATCGTATAAAATGATAGAAACTGAAATCACTATATTGATTAATCGAAAATCTGACATAGGAGTTATTAAGCAAAATATCATTGAAACAAATATTCAGTTTCCAGTTTACATCATTGAATATGAAAATCATTATAAAATAGATTTTGTAAGTGATTACGAAGAATGGGAATTTGATGCCAAAATCCTTAATTTTTTTTCAGAATATGAATTTACGTCAAACCTTGAAAACGGTAGAAAAGAGATAAGGTTACAATTATCAAGATATCAATCCGAACTTTCAACAGATGGTTGGGGAAGACGAATTGAAAACCCTCTAAATGAAGTAAAATATCTTATAAAAAAATCAAACATAAAAACTGAAAAATTCAATCCTAAAATAAAGGTTTTGTTTGGTAGCAATGAACAAAATTATTATATCAATATTGTTAATGGAATAAATAAAGCAACTGATGAAAAAGGTTTTTTACTTCTAAATGACTTTAAAAGCAATGATGAAAATAAAGAAGTCGAAATTATAAAAGACAAACTATATAAATCACCTATTGAAGCATTCGACAATGGTTGTTACAAAATTCAAGAAATAGTAAATCAAGACTTTAAAGATTACATTCAAGCTCAAAAGAAAGAAATAAGAGAAAAACAAAAACTTCCACGCAAACTTATTAGAGATTTCATAAATTCTTGCAATAAATCTGAAACAGAAGGAATTTTGAAAAATCTTGATGAAAACATAATTTTTGAAAAAAGAATTCGGTGGAAAACAGAATTACTGATTGAAGGGATTCAAGAATTTGAAACTTACATAAAATCCCCAAATCAAGAATTATTTGCAAAAAATTTTAAAATTAGGTCGTCTTGGAGTATAAATTTACCGCACATTACAATTGGAGTTAAATTTTATCCAATTACAACCAACCACGAGGAAGAAATCAAAAACACACTTAGATATAAGCAAATCAACTTTGAAATAAATAACAACAAAATTATATGCATAATAGAAGAACAATAAATACAGCACCAACAACGCGTATTTAACCATTTGCAAATTTAATGGAATTACCGTTTTTAATTGTATTTTAGTTAAGTCGAAAATACTACTCTACACCATTTGTGCAAACATAACGAACGACACAGAAACCATTGATTAACCAAATATGAAAACCATTTTGAAAACTGAAAAACAATATTTCTCCAATGCAGTTCATATGGGACAAATTCTAGAATTTAATGTTGCTTTTCCAGAAGAAGAAAGATTATCAATCGAACATTATTTGTCAGGATGCAGTAGAGAGATGATTTTAAATGCAGCCGCTTATTTTTTAGGTTTCAATAATCAAAAATCAAAGTTTGATGACATCGGGGAGTTTCTGGAAATGTTCTTCCGACAAGAAAATAGCGAGCTCGCAAATCAAGTTTATGATAGAATAAAAGAGATTGAAAAAAAAGGAGTTAATATTGGAATAATAAATACTTATTCGAGTTTGAAACTTTTTGAATATTTTTTTTCAAGGCCTGAAGAAGCCGAAACTCAAACAGAAGCAGACGCAGAAGTTAATTTGTTTAAAGCTTACTTAGCTTTAAATACGGAATTTACAGAAAAACAAAGTATTGCCTTTGCATCACTAAAAGGAAGTGACGAGGAATTGAAAATTCCAATGATAATGTTTTGTATGGATTATCCTGTATCAGATAAATCAAATTTTGACATCTATCAGATTTGGACAACACAAATGATTAAGGCAATTTATCTCTTTCAGTTTCTTGAGTCAAATGAAAAAGCACAGCCCCTATTGGCTGCATTTTTAGCTTATTTCAATTGTGATACATGGCAAGAGTATTTGAAAAGTATTTTACCATTAACTATTCCTGCAATAACGAATGAAAGAGAAGCTCATACCGACATCATTGTAGAGCTTGGAGATAATTTTGAACAGAGTTGTTCTTTTATTGAAAAGTTAATGATTCAGGAAAATGACGAACTTGACCAAAATGATTTCCTTACCATCAGAGCAAAGCCATTTTACAAATTAAAGGATGGCGTTTACCGTATCATCTTCAATTTGTTTGTGGTTGAAAAGCTTTTCAAAGGAGTTTATTTCCTTTTAAGAGATGTAAATAAAACTCTTCCCTCATCTCAAAGAATAAAAGAAATCAAAAGCTTTTATGGAGACGAATTTTCAGAAAAGATACTTTGCTACAAGGTAATGGAAAGCATATATCCTAATAACTGCATTCGGTTTTCAGGTAAAGAATTGACAGATAAGAAAATTGACGGTGCACCTGATTATTATGTAAGAAAAGGCAAAAATATTTTGCTTGTCGAATCAAAGGACTTCTTGATTACCGCAGATAAAAAAATGTCCTTCGACTTCAATGTATATGAAGAAGAATTTGGTAGAGTATTGGATTATGAAGAATTGCCAGATGGCAAAATAAAGTCAAAAGCAGTTATGCAATTGATAAACAGTATACGCAAAATTCTAAAAAATGAGTTTCCTGCTGATAAAGGCTATTACTACAGAGAAATTTTCATTTATCCAGTATTGCTTACTCATGACCATCAATACGATACCGCAGGATTTAATGAACTTATCGATTTTTGGTTTCAGGATGAATTATTGCAGCTAGCGGAAGAAGGTTTGTTTATCTATCATGTTAAACCCTTATCTATAGTAAATATTGATTCGCTTATCTACAATCAGGTTGGATTAGCCAACGACATTACATTGCATGAAATCTTAAACATTTATAACGAAAACAAAAAAATCGAAAAACAAAAAAAGAGAAACTTTAAATATCAACAAGAATATGACAAGTATTTGGAAGATTACAAACAAATGAGGATGTCTAAGCTTATTCCATTTTCGGTGTTTATAGATAAATATTTCAATAAAAAAGGATTGTGGAAACAACCCCCACAGCTTGACTTGGTATTTCCTGCAATTTTCAAAGAAGAATATGAAAAAAAGCAAGCGGCTAAAATTGAAGATTGATGAAGATTCCAATCCGACATCATTATGACATAGAAACTCAATAATAAAATAGAGTGGAGTTACTTTATATCATTTTTCGAAAAGTGCACTCTAAAAGAGCACTTAGATAAAATAAAAAAACCTTACATCTCTGTAAGGCTTGATTTTACTGGTGGAGAATACCGGATTCGAACCGGTCACCCCTTGCCTGCCAGGCAAGCACTCTAGCCAAATGAGCTAATCCCCCAAACTATATCGCAAATATAAGATATTAATAAAGCAAAAAGCAAATTTCATAAATACAAATCCATACTATTTGAAAAAAAAGCCAAAGCATCCTTTACTTTTTTTAACTTTACATCAAAATAGGTGCTATGGTAACAGAAATTCCAACAGGTTCGCTCATCACAACAATCGAAAATAAAATCGCAACACTTGAATTTGGTCATCCGGCGAGCAATTCTTTTCCGAGAGAATTGTTAGACCGTTTAACAAATGAATTCAATAGTTTGAGTGCTAATGCTGCTGTTTCGGTGATAATTGTAAAAAGCGAAGGAACAGGTGCTTTTTGTGCCGGAGCTTCGTTTGATGAACTTTTGGCGGTTTCTAATCAGGAAGAAGGAACCCGATTTTTCTCGGGATTTGCACATTTGATTAATGCCATGCGTTCGTGCTCAAAACTAATTGTTGGTCGCATTCACGGCAAAGCTGTAGGTGGTGGCGTAGGAATTGCTTCCGCTTGCGATTATTCATTGGCAACAAAAAATGCTGCTATAAAATTATCAGAATTGGCGATAGGCATTGGACCCTTTGTAATAGAACCCGTAGTTTCCAGAAAAATGGGGAAAATGGCAATGGCCGAAATGACACTGGCAGCGCACGAATGGAAAACAGCCGATTGGGCAAATGAGAAAGGATTGTATGCCAATACTTTTGAAACTGTCGAAGCACTTGATAATGCAATTGCTGATTTCAGTGCTAAATTATCCAGCTATAATCCAGAAGCATTAGCCGAAATGAAAAAAGTCTTGTGGGAAGGAACTCAAGATTGGGAAACACTATTGCTGGAGCGTGCTGAGATTTCGGGAAGATTAGTGTTGTCTGATTTTACCAAAAAGGCTTTGTCTCAATTCAAAAAGTAATTTTTTTAGAATTTATTTCAGGAGCTATTTCCTGCTGTCCGCTATATCTATTGTGGCGAACCCCGCCACAATAGGATGCCGCTTCCATCAGGGCTAGACCTTGGTGGAATTCGAATACCAATATTTACAACTCATTTCTCATATCAATTTGCTAAATTTGCAATCAAAATTAAACTCCGATGAGCAATATCAGAATTACAAAACAATTTGGTTTCGAAACCGGTCACGCTTTATATGGTTATGACGGGAAATGTAAAAATGTTCACGGGCATAGTTATAAATTGTCAGTAACCGTAATAGGGCAGCCAATCGAAAACCGTAACGACGTAAAATTTGGAATGGTAATCGATTTTTCTGATTTGAAGAAAATTGTAAAAGAAGAAATTGTAGATCAATTTGATCATGCAACGGTTTTTAACGAAACAACTCCTCATATTGAATTGGCAAACGAATTGAAAAATCGCGGACATCATGTTATTTTGGTAGATTATCAGCCAACGAGCGAGAATATGGTAGTCGATTTTTCTCAAAGAATAATGAGAAGATTACCGGAAGGAATTAAACTTTTCTCGTTAAAATTGCAAGAAACGGAATCTTCTTTCGCCGAATGGTTTGCCAGTGATAATGTGAAATCTATATTGTAGCTTCATGCAATTACCAAATAACAAAAAAATATATTTCGCCTCTGATCAGCATTTTGGAGCACCAACACCAGAATTGAGTTTTCCAAGAGAACAAAAATTTGTGGCTTGGCTCGATGAGGTAAAAAAAGATGCGGAAGCTATTTTTTTAGTAGGTGATTTGTTTGATTTTTGGTTCGAATACAAAACAGTAGTTCCAAAAGGGTTTATCCGTGTTTTAGGCAAACTGGCCGAAATTCGCGACAGCGGAATCCCTATTTATTTCTTCGTGGGAAACCACGATTTATGGATGGAAGATTATTTCCAGAAAGAATTGAATATTCCGGTGTATCATGACAATCAAGAATATACTTTTGGCGATAAAACATTCTTAGTGGGACATGGCGACGGAAAAGGACCCGGCGACTTGGGGTACAAACGAATGAAAAAAGTATTTACAAATCCATTCTCTAAATGGCTTTTTAGATGGCTTCATCCGGATATTGGAGTAGGGCTGGCGCAATATCTTTCCGTAAAAAATAAACTGATTTCAGGTGATGAAGACGTGACCTTTCTTGGCGAAGACAAGGAATGGTTGATTCTTTATTCCAAAAGAAAACTGGAAACCAAGCACTACAATTACCTTGTTTTTGGACACCGTCATTTACCTATGAAAGTAACAGTGGGAGAAAATTCCGAATATGTTAATTTGGGTGATTGGATCACTTATTTTACCTATGGCGTTTTTGATGGGGAGACTTTCGAAATCAAAGAGTATCAATAATTTTTCAAGGTTTTTTTTGACTTCCTGTTTTTTGTACTGTTTAAAAAACTTACAAATATACTAATGGTTTTCTATTAGTGTTTTCTTTTGTATATATTTGATGAATATCAAAGCAATGTGTCAGAGCTATAAATGAGTTGTGTCCCAGTTTAAAAAAAAAACGAAACGTATAAAATATGAGATTTAAAATATTGTTTTTTACATTGGTTTTCTCTTTAAGTGGAATTGCCCAAATAAAATACGGCTCAAATAATGGAAAATATTTGACAATTAAAGGAACGAAAATTTATTATGAAGAGTACGGAGAAGGAATTCCTCTATTGTTAATACACGGAGGATTTGGAAGTATTATCGACTTTGAAAATGTTATTCCAATTCTTTCAAAAAAATATAAAGTTATTATTTCTGATGCGCCTGGACTCGGTCGCTCAGAATACTCAGATATTCCATTAAGTTATAAATTATTGGCAGAGTACAACTCGGAAATCATTGATAAATTAAAACTAGATAGCCTTTATGTCATTGGTTGGAGTGATGGTGCAATTACTGGTTTGATTCTCGCAAAAAACAGACCTGAAAAAGTGAAAAAATTAATAATTTCAGGAGCGAATTATAAAATTGAAGGATTTAAAAATATAGAAGAGGCTAAAAATTGGACAGATACAAATTGGATCGAAAAAAATTGGCCACATTGGATAAAATATTATCAAAAACTATCATCAAAAGATTGGAAAAGATATGTTAATGAGGCTAGACAAATGTGGTTTCAAGAACAATATTTTCCAAAAACTGATTTAGAAGCAATAAAAACGCCAACTTTAGTGGTTTATGGCGACAATGATATGTATACTTTAGAACACGGCATTGAGATTCATAATGCTATAAAAAACAGTCAGTTTTGTGTAATTCCAAATTGTTCACACGAAGTGTTTGGAGAAAAACCTGAAATAATTAGCCGAATATCAATTGATTTTTTTAAAGGTGAATGAAACCTGTACACAAAAGGCTCTGATATGTTTCTGTCTATAAGAAGTCTTAGTTGTAACTGTTGTGTAAACATCTCTTTTGCCCCATTCTTGCATTATAAAAGTTCTTAAAAAGAAGAGTGTTAATTCCTAACGATAGTTAGTTTTAAAAAAAAAACTAATTCATTCCCACTCCATACAAATAATCATCTAAATTCATTTTAAACAGAGTACCTTCCACTAAGTCTTTTACGGCGTTTAATTCTTTCATGGAAACGACCAAATCAATTTGGGAACAAGTTGTTTTTAGCAAGAATTTGTGGCATTTGTTTTTCAGTTCGCAATCGTCGCAGCATTTATTTTGGATAAAACTTTCTTCAATGCAATATTTAAATAGTTGTAGTTCGTGCTTGGTAAAATAAAAACCTGTTTCTCTAAAAATTAATTGAACTTTATCCAGCATCACTTCATCCTCTTTTTTCCAGTAGAAAGAAGTTCCTGAATCATTGTAGTATATCTGTTTTATTTCTTTCATATGAAGATAATATTTGTTTTTTAAAGGAATATGGTATCGCCATTCGCCATTATTATTACTAATTTTTGAATCAAGGCGATTTCATTTGAGATTTCTTTGAAACAAATATAATAATTATTTAGATTTATTCTAAATAAAAAAATATAAAAAAGTCATAAAAAAAGTCGGTAAGTAATCCTGAGATTATTTTACCGACTGATTGTATTTTAAGCGTTTTTTTAGAAAAATCTATATGTTACTCGCCTTTTTCGTGTTCATCAATGTCCTTTTGTAAGTCCAATTTTCTAAATGAAGGAGAAAATATTCCTGTTCCAAGCACAATTAAAAGAGTCATGCTTCCGCCAAAAACCACTGCAGTTACCGTTCCCATTAGTTTTGCCGTCAATCCGCTTTCAAAAGCACCCAATTCATTGGAAGAACCCACAAAAATAGAATTCACTGCCGAAACTCGGCCACGCATGTGATCCGGTGTTTTCAATTGTAAAATAGTTTGACGTATCACTACAGAAATTCCATCAACTGCACCACTTAAAAACAAAGCGAATACTGATAAAGCAAAAATAGTGGAAAGCCCAAAAACAATAATACAAAGTCCAAAGACAAAAATAGCGGACAAAAGCTTCAATCCCGCGTTTTTATTCATTGGTACGTAAGCAGAAACAATCAGTGTTAAAAAAGAACCAACTGCTGGAGCAGCTCTTAAAACACCAAATCCTTCAGGACCAACTTTCAAAATATCCTGAGCAAAAATGGGTAACAGCGCAACGGCTCCGCCAAATAGAACTGCTACCATATCCAATGATAATGCGCCCAAAACGGTTTTGTTAGTGAAAACAAATTTTACACCTTCTTTCAAACTTTCCATAATGGGTTCGCCAATTTTTGGATTCAAAATAGGCTTAGCGGCTATTTGAGACAAAGCGATTAAAGAAAAAACGGAACAGGTAAAAACAGAACACATAGACCAGTGAACGCCAATCAAAGTAATAGAAAAACCCGCTACTGCTGGTCCTAAAACGGAACCTATTTGCCAAACCGAACTGCTCCATGTAGCAGCGTTAGGATATACTTTTTTTGGAACAATTAAGGATAAAAGTGAAAATATGGTTGGGCCAAGAAACGAACGTACAATTCCTCCCAGAAAAACCAGAAAATAAATGCCGTACAAAATTACTTTTGTAGAATATTCGCTTACAATTGGCGGCCATGTTAACAAAAATAATCCAAAACTGATTACTGAAAATCCTAAAATGCATTTGAAAAGAAGTGCTTTTTTCTCGTTTTGATCTACAATGTGTCCCGCAAATAATGCCATGGCAACAGCAGGAATTATTTCCATTAATCCGATGATTCCCAGTGAAAGTGGATTTTTGGTCAAACTATATACTTGCCATTCAATAACAATAAATTGCATGGACCAGGCAAAAACCATGGCAAAACGCAATAATAAAAATGTATTGAATTCTTTATAACGCAAGGCTGCGTAGGGATCGTGTGTTTTTTTCATTTTGTTAACCTAATTATTTAATATCTCTTAATCGTAATTGTAAACTGACATTTCCTTTCCATTCGTTTTCATCAATAGAATAAACCATTTCAAAAGGTTGTCCGTTTTTAGTAGTTTCTAATTTTTTGCCTAAGCCAAAGCCTATTGCAGCAATGCCTTCGGAATTATTTTGTTTTACAAACAGTTTTAAATGTTCGTCTTCTTGCCCCATTGGCTTTCCGTAACCAGTATCTTTTACATTTTTAGTCAGGAAAACAGGTGTCATATTTTGTGGTCCAAAAGGCTCAAATTGTTTTAGAATCCGAGTCAATTTTGGAGTTATATCGGTGAAATTAATTTCGGCATCAACCGAAATTTCCGGAGTCAACATATCTGGATGAATGGTTTTTTCGACTTCTTTTTCGAAAGCATCTTTGAATAGTTGGTAATTCTCTTCCTTTAAAGTCATTCCGGCAGCATACATATGACCACCAAATTGCTCCAAATGTTCCGCACAGGCTTCGAGTGCGTTATACACATCAAATCCTTTTACAGAGCGAGCCGAAGCCGCATATTTATCGCCACTTTTGGTGAAAACTAAGGTGGGACGATAATAAGTTTCTATCAATCGGGAAGCTACAATTCCTATGACTCCTTTGTGCCAATCCTCTTGAAAAACTACAGAGGTAAAGCGCTCTTTTTCCTTGTTGTTTTCAATTTGCGAAAGTGCTTCTTTAGTGATTTGTTTGTCTAATTCTTTCCTGTCGGAATTGTATTTTTCGATTTCTGAGGCAAATTGTTGCGCTTGCTCAAAATCAAATTCGGTTAATAATTCCACCGCATGATTGCCGTGTTTGATGCGCCCGGCAGCATTAATCCTTGGTGCTATTATATAAACAACATCAGTAATATCTAAGGTTTGTTTTTTTACTTGGTGAATCAAAGCTTTGATTCCGGGTCTCGGTTCAGAGTTGATGACTTGTAATCCAAAATAAGCCAACACTCTGTTTTCGCCAGTCATAGGTACAATATCAGCCGCAATGGCAGCTGCAACTAAATCCAAATAGGGAAATAAGTCTTCGATGGTTTCCTCTCGATTTTGGCCTAAAGCCTGAATCAATTTGAAACCAATTCCGCAACCGCACAATTCATCATACGGATAGGTGCAATCGTCCCGTTTTGGATCGAGAACCGCAACGGCTTCTGGTAAATTTTTCCCGGGTCTATGGTGATCACAAATGATAAAATCAATGTTTCGCTCTTTGGCGTAAGCAACATGATCGATGGATTTTATACCACAATCCAAAGCAATAATAAGCGAAAATCCATTATCATCAGCAAAGTCAATTCCTTTGAAAGAAATTCCGTAACCTTCGTCATAACGATCCGGAATGTAGGTCGCCACGTTAGGATAATAGCTTCTTAAATACGAAGAAACGAGCGAAACAGCTGTTGTTCCATCAACATCATAATCACCAAAAACAAGAATATTTTCCTGATTTTCAATTGCGTTTTCAATTCGTTCTACCGCCTTTTCCATATCTTTCATCAAATATGGGTCATGCAAATCATCTAAACTGGGACGAAAAAAGCGTTTGGCATCTTCAAAAGTTTCAATGCCGCGTTGCACTAATAATGTGGCCACAAAATCTTCCACATTCAAAGCTTGAGCGAGATGTTTCACGGTATCTTCGGAAGGTTTTGATTTTAGGGTCCAACGCATGTTGATTTGGGTTATAAGATTTTCAGTAGTGTTTTTTGTCAGGTCGAGCGCAGTCGAGACCAATTGATGTGTCTCGACTGCGCTCGACCTGACACTAAATAGTAACTTTTATTTTTTATTTTGAAACCAAAGCTTCGCCTTCAAATTGAATTCCGTTCCAGCCTGTTTTCATAAAGTTGCGGATATTTTGATGATCCGTTCCTTCTGGATTTTTCAGAACGTCCTCATAATAATAAGCTCCAAAACAGGATAAAGTTTCTGCCTCGGTTAGGTTTTGTAATTTGGCAAAAGCAAATAATTTACAAGAACCTGAATTTTCTCCTGCAGTATTCAGTTGAGAACCGTTTTGGAATGTAGTTGGAGTAAAAGTATAGTTTTCTTCAATGGTAGCAATAGTTTCTGTAAATGCGATTGCTTCTGGAGTTTGTTTTAGTTTTTCTAAGTAAGATGTTAGGCTCATATTTATATTATTCTTCTGATGAAAATTTAGATTTTTTAGGGTCTTTGGTAATTGTTTTTCCGCTTACGACCACGACAATTTCGCCTCTTGGCGCTATTTTATCAAAATGGGCAGCCACTTCTTTCACGGTTCCGCGAACATTTTCTTCGTGCATTTTTGATAATTCCCGTGAAACTGATATCTGTCGGTCTTCGCCAAAATAGGTAATGAACTCCGCTAAAGTCTTTACTAATTTATGCGGTGAAACATACAAAATCATCGTTCTGGTTTCTTCTGCCAAAGCCAAATATCGGGTTTGACGTCCTTTTTTGTCAGGCAAGAATCCTTCAAAAACAAACTTGTCATTGGGTAAACCGCTATTGACTAATGCAGGAACGAAAGCCGTTGCGCCGGGTAAACATTCCACATCAATTCCATTTTCGACACAAGCTCGGGTTAGTAAAAAGCCAGGATCAGAAATGGCAGGCGTTCCCGCATCCGAAATCAGGGCAATATTTTCTCCGGCTTTCAATCTCGAAATTAAATTTTCGATGGTTTTGTGTTCGTTGTGCATGTGATGGCTGTACATGTGCGTGCCAATTTCGAAATGCTTTAACAATTTTCCGCTGGTTCGCGTGTCTTCGGCGAGAATCAAATCGACTTCTTTAAGAATCCGAATCGCTCGAAAAGTCATGTCTTCGAGATTGCCAATAGGCGTAGGAACGATATATAATTTTGACATAATTAAAAAATTAAACGCATCCCGAATTTTCGGGATAAGAAATAAAACGGAATGAATTTTAAAACTTAAAATTCATTCCGTTTTTTATTATTTTGTTTTTGTTCAAAGGAACACTCAGAACAATTCAAACGGAATTACAAGAATTTTTTCTCGATAATATCCATAAAACGCTCCTCGTAATCTTGTTTTCCTTCCCAGTTATTGTAATCTGGTTTTACCATTTCCTGAATAAAATCTCTAGTTTCGTAGAACGTGTCAAACGTGATTAATTGATTTAAAACACGGTTGTAATCCTCACTGCTGTTACCAAAAAGGTGTTTTGTAAATGCAATGCGATCATTCAAATCGATATTGATATTTTTGGCTAATTTTTCGTTTAGGGAAGCTATTTTTGGTTCCGTCGGTTCCGGTTTCACTTCTTCAATGGTGTCCAATTGCTTTTCTTCGAAATCAATGGCAATGGCAGTAGGAATGTTTTCAAGCGGATGTACTTTTACAAACTGAGCATCGCTGTAATTGCCGCCTAATAAATCTTCGAAAGAAATTTGGACTGCTTCCATTTTCTTTGGCGTTTCAATTTCAGCTGCTTTTTCTTCTTCAACTTCCTCTTCTTCTGATAATTCAAAAGCAGGAAGGAATGGAGCAGTTTCCGGAGCTGTTATTTCTTCTTCAATTGCATCTTCCTCTTCAGCAACTATTTCCTCTTCAATTGCTGGTTCTTTCTCAGCTACTATTTCTTCTTTTTCCTCTAAAGGCGTTTCGATAGTTTTCTCAGAAATTATTTCTTCGGCAGCTACAGGGATTTCTTCGTTTTGTTCTGCCGGTGTTTCAACTATTTTGTCAGTTATCGTTTCTTCGGTAGCTGTATTTGTTTGAGGTTGAGTAGTTTCCTTTTGGTCAAAAACTTCCTCAATTTTTTTCTCTATTTCAGTAATTCCAATAGTTGGTTTTGCATCACTAAAATGTTCGTCTACAAATCGCAAGACAGAAAGTTTTTCATACAGTTTCTGCGTTTCCAGATATAATTGATTGATATCAGATTTATTTTTTAGTTGTAATATTCTGTGTGCAATGCTGATTAAATCGGCTTCCAATTTTTTTTTCATAACTTTGAAATTATAGTGTGTTAGGCGGGTCTTTTTCAATAAATTTCTTCCTGAGTTTTATTTAGCCTAAGGAAGAAGTAACCTTTAATAAAAATGTCATACTTTTGAAACGACGTAAAAGTATAAAATTTTTAAGTCGGTTTTATCCGTTACAAAGTAATAAAAACTATTCATTTTTTAAGTCAGAAAAATACAAAATGTTTCTCGAAAATACAGTAAATCATAAAGAACAATTTGGTTGGATTGAAGTCATTTGTGGCTCCATGTTTTCGGGTAAAACCGAGGAACTCATCCGTCGTCTGAAAAGAGCGCAATTTGCCAAACAAAAAGTAGAAATTTTCAAACCGGAAATTGATACACGCTATCATGATGATATGGTAGTTTCTCATGACGCTAACGAAATCCGTTCCACGCCTGTTCCTGCTGCTGCAAATATTGCTATTTTGGCGCAAGGTTGTGATGTGGTGGGAATTGACGAAGCGCAGTTTTTTGATGACGAAATCGTTAAAATCTGTAACGATTTGGCAAACCAGGGAATCCGGGTAATTGTTGCCGGATTGGATATGGATTTCAAAGGAAATCCTTTTGGTCCTATGCCCGCATTAATGGCGACTGCCGAATATGTTACCAAAGTGCACGCCGTATGTACCCGCACCGGAAATCTAGCGAATTACAGTTTTCGTAAAACCGATAATGACAAACTCGTCATGTTAGGCGAAACTGAAGAATACGAGCCGTTGAGTCGTGCCGCGTATTATCACGCAATGAGGAAAGATCAAGAGAAATAGATTCTCTCCCCTCCCGACGCTTCGGGACTCTCCAAAGGAAAGGGAGCCGGAACTGGATTGAAATATAAAAGTATGAAAAATTTAAAAACCCTTTCAAATGTTTAAATTTTGAAAGGGTTTTTAAATTTTTTACGGAGTGGTTATAGTTCAATCTGAATTTTGACTTTTCCACCTAAACCTTTTTCTACAATATCATACAAGGTTTTTAGCGTAAGATTACTTCCGTTATTTTCGATTCTGGAAATATATTCTCTTTTTTTATCAACAAGTTCTGCAAGTTCAGTTTGAGTTAAGTGTTTTTCTAAACGTGCTTTTTTTAATTGCAATCCAATTTTAAATCCTTCAAAATCTCTTTCCAGTTCGTCCCGTCTTTCCGTTCCTTTTTCCCCGTAAACACTATCTTTAATTTCTTTCCAGCTTTTAGTTTCCATTTTTATTTGATTTTTCTTGATAATATTGTTTCATTAAAAGCAAGGCTTTATCAATCTCATTTTTAGGCGTTTTTTGTGTTTTCTTTTGAAAGCCGTTTAGTAAAATAACAAGTTTACCATGGTCAAAAAAACAGAAAACCCTCCAAATGTTTGAAGCTAATTGTATTCTGGCTTCATAAAGTCCATTTGTTCCTTCCATTGATTTCAAATAATTGGATGGAACTCTTTCAAGAGTTTCTATAGCTTCAATAATTTTAAAGATTTTATCCTGAACTTTTTTCGGTTGTTCAAGAAGAAAATCTTCAAAGTAATTTTTATATGCTATGACTTCTCGAACATTCATTTCAAAGGTAATTTAAAAGTTACATAAAAACAATTTTTCAGTGTGATTTTGGAAGTGCTATTCATAAAGTCAGTTTGAATTTAAATAAAGCTGTTCTGTTTTAGGAAGATTTATTTTTTAGTTTAACATTGAATGGATAGGACAAATTTTAATTAAGCCGAAAACCCAAATTCAATAAAACGTCTTGTTGTAAGAAGCTTGTGTTAATGTTTAATCTATTTTTTGAACTTACAATCTGCAAGTTCAATTTTTTCAACTCCCTAAACAATACCCACATTTAGTGATATTTAAAAATTTGTAAAAGAGTAAATTTTTTACATAAAAAAAGGGGAACTTGTTTCAAAACAAATTTCCCCTTTTTAGTATTTTAAATTCCAGATTACATTTTCTTTCTCATTCTCGCTACAGGAATATCGAGTTGTTCCCTGTATTTTGCAATCGTTCTTCTCGCAATTGGATAGCCTTTTTCTTTAAGAATTTCGGCTAATTGATCGTCTGGAAGTGGTTTTTTCTTGTCTTCTTCTTCAATCGTATTCTGAAGAATTTTCTTGATTTCAAGTGTAGAAACATCTTCTCCTTGGTCGTTTTTCATCGATTCCGAGAAGAATTCTTTGATCAGTTTGGTGCCATAAGGCGTTTCCACGTATTTACTATTTGCTACACGCGAAACGGTCGAAATATCAAGACCTACCATATCAGCAATGTCTTTTAGAATCATCGGTTTCAACTTGGTTTCATCACCATCGAGGAAA
This sequence comes from Flavobacterium cryoconiti, assembly GCF_048158645.1. Classification (NCBI taxonomy): domain Bacteria; kingdom Pseudomonadati; phylum Bacteroidota; class Flavobacteriia; order Flavobacteriales; family Flavobacteriaceae; genus Flavobacterium; species Flavobacterium cryoconiti. Next base: position 17,415 of record NZ_JBLNKW010000004.1, read on the forward strand.
TATTCTTCCTGATAATGCATAATCGCATTCATGGTCACAAAAAGTGTTTCCTGACGTTGGCGTATCGCATCGATAAACCATTTAGCTGAATCCAATTTTTGCTTGATAAATTGTACCGCATCCTTTTGCTGCGCTGATTTATCACGGGAATCCTTATAGGTTTGCATCATTTCCTGATAATCTTTGGAAACGTGCAGGGAAGGAGCATTTCTTCCGTTTAAGGTCAATTCCAGTTCTCCATCCACAATTCTGATGGCAAAATCAGGAACTACATTTTCAGTAACTTTATTATTTCCGGTAAAGGAACCACCTGGTTTTGGATTCAGTTTTTCTATTTCGTGAATGGCTTTTTTAAGCTGCTCATTCGAAACATTGTATTTTTGAATTAATTTATCGTAATGTTTTTTGGTAAAAGCATCAAATTGATTTTCGATAATATCGGTTGCTAATGCTACGTATTCCGTTGGTGTTTTATGTTTCAATTGCAACAACAAACATTCCTGTAAATCTCGTGCGCCCACGCCTGAAGGTTCCAATTCATGAATGACCTGCAACATTTTCTCCACCATTTTCTCATCGGTGTAAATTCCTTGGGTAAATGCCATATCGTCCACCATATCAGGAACGCTGCGACGGATATAACCCATATCATCGATGCTTCCTACCAGAAATTCGGCAATTTCACGCTCTTCATCATTCAGGATGAACGTATTCAACTGATTGATTAAATCTTGGTGAAAACTTACAGGAGCGGCAAAAGGCGTTTCGCGATCATCATCATCGTCACTGTAATTGTTGGCCTGTGTTTTATAATCAGGTGTTTCGTCGTTGCTTAAATATTCGTCGATGTTAATATCTTCGGCATCAATTCGCTCTGATTCGGCATCATCATAGTCGTCATAATCTTCGTTGTCGAACTCGTCTTTTTCGTAATCCTCTTCATCTTTTCCAGTTTCCAGTGCTGGATTTTCGTTCATTTCTTCTAATAAACGTTGCTCGAAAGCTTGCGTAGGCAATTGAATTAACTTCATCAACTGTATTTGTTGAGGAGATAATTTCTGGGATAACTTTAAATTTAAGAATTGCTTTAGCATTAAGTTTAATCGTTTATTTGTTTAATCGTTTATTCGGGATGATCGGTTAAACAAATAAACGATTAACCGAATAAACCTTTTTAAAATTCTGCATTCATTGGTGTTCTAGGAAAAGGAATTACGTCACGAATATTCGTCATTCCTGTTACAAATAATACCAATCTTTCGAACCCAAGTCCAAAACCAGAGTGAACTGCTGAACCAAATCTTCGGGTATCAAGATACCACCACAATTCTTCTTCATCAATTCCTAAGGCTTTCATTTTTTCTACCAAAACATCAAAACGCTCTTCTCTTTGTGAGCCACCTACGATTTCTCCAATTCCAGGGAAAAGAATATCCATGGCGCGAACTGTTTTTCCGTCTTCATTCAAACGCATATAAAATGCTTTGATATTTGCCGGGTAATCAAACAAGATTACCGGACATTTAAAGTGTTTTTCCACCAAATAACGTTCGTGTTCTGATTGTAAATCAGCACCCCATTCGTTAATGATATAGTTGAATTTTTTCTTTTTATTTGGCGTACAATCTCTTAAAATATCAATTGCTTCGGTGTACGAAACACGTTTGAAATTGTTTTCCAAAACAAAGTTTAATTTATCAAGTAAAGCCATTTCACTTCTTTCTGCAACTGGTTTAGATTTCTCTTCATCCAACAGTCTTCCTTCCAGGAATTTCAAATCTTCCGGACATTTGTCCATCGTATATTTGATTACATACTGAATAAAATCTTCAGCCAAATCCATGTTGTCATTCAAATCATTGAAAGCCACTTCCGGCTCAATCATCCAAAATTCCGCAAGGTGACGCGAAGTATTTGAGTTTTCGGCTCTAAAGGTTGGTCCAAAAGTATATATCTGACCCAAAGCCATTGCAAAAGTCTCTCCTTCTAATTGTCCCGAAACCGTAAGATTCGTTTCTTTCCCAAAGAAATCTTCTTTGTAATTCACTTTTCCGTCTTCGGTTCTTGGCGTTCCGTCAAATGGCAAAGCGGTAACTTTGAACATTTCACCGGCACCTTCAGCATCCGATCCCGTGATGATTGGCGTGTTTACATACACAAAACCTTTCTCCTGAAAATAACTGTGAACCGCATATGATAATACAGAACGTACTCTCATAATGGCTCCAAACATATTGGTACGAACTCTCAAATGCGCATTTTCACGCAAGAAATCCAAGCTCGGTTTGTTTTTAGGCTGTATTGGGAATTTCTCTGCATCCGAATCTCCAAGGATTTCCAGTTTTGCCACCTGAATTTCAAATTGTTGTCCCGCGCCTTTACTTTCTACCAAAGTTCCGGTTACAGAAATGGCAGCACCAGTAGTAATTCTCTTTAAAGTCTCATCTGGAGTATTCTCAAAATCGACAACACATTGTATATTATTGATAGTTGAACCATCGTTCAACGCGATAAATTGATTGTTTCTAAAAGTTCTCACCCATCCTTTTGCATTAACTTCATGAAGCGTCGTGGTACTGTTTAGTAAGTCTTTAACTTTTGTGTGTCTCATTTTAAGTATATAATTGATATTGAAAATTGTCTTGTAACCGAACTGCAAATATAAAGGATTTGTTTTAAAAGTCATTGCGAGAAATAAGGTAATCAGGAGCTATTTCCCGCTATCCGCTATATCTTTGTGTTTTTAAAGAAAAAACACAAAGGATGCCGCTATTATCGGGGCTAAACGAATGGAGATATTTGGAATTTTTCTGAAAATATTTTTTAGGGATATCCTGCACCGTTTTTTTTAACTTGTAGGTTTGAAATAAAATCTTAATCTACAAGGTTAAAAAAAATCATGCAGGATAAAAGTGCGAATTGACTAAATTATAAGTTACCACAATTCCTAGCCCTGATTGAAACGGCATCCTTTTCTTGTCTCTTTTTTGGGACAAGAAAAGATAGAGTGTAAAGCGGGAAACAGCTCCAAATAAAAAAAACTAATTCACTAATTCGACTTCTACAAGGTCTTCTTTCTTGGCTTTTTTCTTTTCAAAAGTCAATACCAATGCCGGTAAAACCAATAAGTTAGCAAACATAGCAAACAATAACGTACAAGAAATCAAACCGCCAAGCGCAATGGTACCGCTAAAGCTGGAAAGTGTGAAAGTCGCAAATCCAAGAATCAATACCACCGAAGTATAGAACGTACTAATTCCAGTTTCTCTCAACGCACTAAATACTGATTTTTTGACTTTTCCGTTGTTTTGCAGTAAATCGTGACGGTATTTTGCCATAAACTGAATCGCATTATCCACCGAAATACCGAAAGCAATACTGAAAACCAGTATCGTAGATGGTTTCAACGGAATGCCAAAATAACCCATCAATCCTGAGGTGATGCAAAGCGGTAAAACATTCGTGATTACGGACGCCATTACCATTTTGCCCGATCTAAATAAATAGGCCATTAATAATGCTATCAAGAAAATAGCGAAAATCAAGGATTCAATAAGGTTGTCAATTAAGTATGAAGTTCCTTTTTGGAAAACCAACGCTTTTCCGGTAAGTGTCACTTCATAGCGGTCTTTTGGGAAAACTTTATCTATTTTTTGTTGCAACTGATGTTCCACTCTTGCCATTTCCACGGTTCCAATGTCTTTCATGAAAGTGGTGATTCTGGCATATTGTCCAGTGGAATCCACATAGCTTTTCATCAAGTTTTCTTTGGTGTTTTTAGTGGCATTTTTGGCATACGAAAGGATGAATGCCTGTTCTTGCGAAGTAGGTAATTCATAGTATTCCGGATTGCCGTTGTAATAGGCTTGCTTGGAATATTTAACCAAATTTACAATAGAAATAGGTTTTGATAATTCTGGAATTGTAGCAATAGTCTCTTGCAACTCGTCCATTTTTTTCATCGTGGACAATTTCATAACCCCTTTTTTCCGTTTGGTGTTAATCATGATTTCCAATGGCATAACACCGTTGAATTCCTTTTCGAAGAAAACAATATCTTTAAAGAAAGAAGCGCTTTTTGGCATTTCGCCAATCAAACTTCCCGAAACTTTCATCTGTGAAACCCCAATTACGCTAAATAGAAGTAGTAAAGCGTAGATGATATAAATCGTTTTTCGTTTGTATTTTACAATATTTTCCACCCAATCCAACAAGGTTGAAATGTAGGTTTTGCTCAAGTGATACAAGTGTTTTTCCTTTGGCAAAGGCATAAAACTATAAAAAATTGGCACAACAACCAGCGTCAACAGATACACGGAGATAACGTTGATGGAAGTCACTAATCCAAATTCAAAAAGTAAGTCGTTACCCGTAATCATAAACGTAGCAAAACCGGCCGCTGTTGTTAAATTTGTCATCAGCGTAGCAACACCAATTTTAGAAATTACACGTTGTAGGGCTTTAGCTTGATTCTGGTGAATTTTTATTTCCTGCTGGTATTTATTAATCAGGAAAATACAGTTTGTAATCCCAATAACGATAATCAATGGCGGTATAATAGCCGTTAAAATCGTGATTTTGTAATGGAATAATCCCAATGTTCCAAAGGACCACATCACTCCAAAAAGCAAAATGCAAATGGATATAAATGTCGCTCGAAACGAACGGAAGAATAAAAAGAAAATTAATGAAGTAATGAATAACGCCGCACCAATGAAAAGACCAATTTCGCCTTTCATGTTCTCAGCATTTATCGTTCGGATGTAAGGCATTCCCGAAACGCGAAGGTCGATTCCGGTAGTTTTTTCGAATTTCTCGATTTTTGGAACCAGATTCTCAATAATAAAAGTTTTTCTACCTGCAGTATTTACAATTTTCTTGTTTAAATAAACCGCTGAACGAATACTTCCCGATTGTTTATTGAACAATAATCCTTCGTAAAAAGGGAGATTATTAAAGAGTTCGTTTTTTATTTTCTGTAAATATCCTGGGTTTACAGTTTGAGTTTGGTCTATAAGCGGCACCAATTCAAATTTTTCCTCCGCTTCGTTTTTTTGTAATTTTTTTAAATCATTCAACGAAACAACCAGTTCCACTTCTTTGGAATTTTTTAAACCTGTCATCAATTCATTCCAAGCAGCAAAAGCTTTTGGAGTGAAAAAAGTGTTGTCTTTGAAACCGATAACAATCAAATTGCCTTCTTCGCCAAACTTGTTTAGAAAATCTTCGTATTGTTGATTTACAATGTGTTTTTTAGGAAGTAAATTGGCTTCGGTATACGTCATACCAAGGTTTTTCCATTGCAATGCCAGAAAAACGGTTAGGGCAAGAATAACTCCTAGTATTACAATTCTATTTTTAAGTACAATCCGGGCGATTAATTCCCAAAATCCTACTGTTATTTTCTTTTTCATAGCTGATTTAAAAATGCATGCAAATGTAATGAAAACCGTTATAAATCATAAAGTTTAAAGCAAACTTTTTGTATTGTGGCTAGGATGATTCTTTGTTTTTTATTTTACATTAAGATAATTTATGAGATATAAATTATATATTTGGTTTTCTCATCTTTACTTTTTTAGAGATAAGAAAGTCCATTTAAAAATAAATATGAAAAATTACAAAAATGCATTATTTTATTTCGGTGTAACAGGTGGTTTCACTGCTTTAATGTACTGGATTATTAAAAAAGGCAAGCATTTAGAAGTAAGTAAAAAAGTCACTATTGCTGCAATTGAAAATGGTTCCTGGAATGACTTCATAGCTTCAATGCAACATAGTTTTCAAGATCCTTTGGCGATACTTTTAGCCCAAATTATAACGATAATTCTTGTAGCCCGTTTTTTTGGATGGGTTTTTAAAAAAATTGGGCAACCCTCAGTAATAGGGGAGATTATCGCCGGTATTGTTTTAGGACCCTCTTTATTAGGGCTGTATTTTCCTGAATTTTCGGCTGCATTGTTTCCGGTGGAATCCTTAGGAAATTTAAAGTTTTTAAGCCAAATAGGATTGATACTTTTCATGTTCGTAATAGGTATGGAACTCGATTTGAAAGTGTTAAAAAATAAAGCCAATGAAGCCGTAGTAATTAGTCACGCCAGTATTGTGATTCCTTTTACCCTCGGTATTGGATTGGCCTATTTTGTTTACAATAGATTTGCTCCCGAAGGCGTAAAATTTCTTTCCTTTAGTTTGTTCATGGGAATTGCCATGAGTATAACCGCTTTTCCAGTTTTGGCAAGAATTGTTCAGGAACGAGGAATTCATAAAACTAAATTGGGTGCCATAGTTATCACTTGCGCTGCTGCCGATGATATTACTGCCTGGTGTATTCTGGCAGTGGTAATTGCAATTGTAAAGGCAGGAACTTTTGTTAGTTCGTTGTATATTATTTCGTTGGCATTAATTTATGTTCTATTAATGATTTTTATTGTAAAGCCTTTTTTGAAAAGAATCGGTGATTTATATGGAAGTAAGGATAGTATTATAAAACCGGTTGTAGCCATCTTTTTTTTGGTGCTTATACTTTCTTCGTATGCTACTGAAGTGATTGGTATTCATGCGCTTTTTGGTGCTTTTATGGCAGGAGCTATTATGCCTGATGTTCCAAAATTCAGATCTATATTTATTGAGAAAGTCGAGGATGTAGCTTTGATTCTTTTACTGCCTTTGTTTTTTGTTTTCACTGGTTTAAAAACCGAGATTGGACTGATTAATGATCCTTATTTATGGAAAGTAACTGGATTTATTATTCTGGTTGCGGTTGTCGGGAAGTTTTTAGGAAGTGCTTTGGCTGCTAAATTTGTAGGTCAGAGTTGGCGAGATAGTTTAACCATTGGTGCCTTGATGAATACCAGAGGATTGATGGAATTAATCGTGTTGAACATTGGATTAGAACTTAAAGTGTTGACTCCCGAAGTTTTTACGATGATGGTTATCATGGCGTTGGTTACTACTTTTATGACTGGTCCTGCTTTGGATTTAATCAATTATATCTTTAAAACGAAAGACAATGTTGACAACGAAGAAGTTGGAAATAATAAATTCCGAATATTAATTTCGTTTGGGAATAATGAAAAGGGAAAATCGCTTTTACGATTAGCCAATAGTTTAATAAAGAAAACCAAAGAAACATCCACTATTACTGTAATGCATTTGTCTTTGAGTGATGAAATGCATCAATTTAATATGGAGGACAAAGAGAAAAATAGCTTTATTCCAATTGTTGAAGAATCTAAACTATTAAAACAAGAAATCACTACTATTTTTAAAGCCACAATTGACATTGAAACGGATATTGCTGATATTGCAAATCAAGGAGATTACGATTTGTTACTTATTGGTTTAGGGAAATCAATTTTTGAAGGGACAATCCTGGGGAAAGTAATTGGTTTTACAACAAGAATAATCAATCCGGACCGACTGATTGACAAGTTTACCGGAAAAGAGGGATTGTTTGAAAATTCTCCTTTTGACGAAAGAACCAGACAGATTATTTCTAAAACCAAGATGCCTATCGGGATTTTGATTGATAAAGATTTACAATCGGTAAACGAGGTTTTTCTTCCTATTTTTTGTCAGGAAGACTCCTTTTTGATTGAATATGCCCAAAAATTAATTTACAATAACAATTCCAAAATAATGATTTTGGATGTAAATGGCCATGTTGACTCCAATTTTGTGATTAAAAGTGCCATAAATTCTTTGGAACAAAAATTCCCAAACAACATTGGTATCATCACAGATAAAATCGTTAAAAAAGAGCTTTTAGCCAAACAGGATTTAATGTTGATTAGTCTAGAAAGTTGGAAAACGCTGGTAGATTCAAGAAGTGTTTGGCTGAGTGGTGTTCCGTCTGTTTTGATTCTAAAACATTAAAAATGAACTGGATTTTATTGATTATTGGAGGCCTTTTTGAAGTGGGTTTTGCCACTTGCTTAGGCAAAGCCAAAGAAAGTTCGGGTATTACCGCCACAATATGGTTGGGTGGATTTTTAGTTTGTTTGACCATTAGTATGGTGTTGCTTTATAAAGCCACACAAACATTGCCGATAGGAACTGCTTATGCGGTTTGGACAGGAATAGGAGCCGTGGGGACAGTTTTGGTAGGGATTTTTATTTTTAAAGAACCAGCTGATTTCTGGAGGGTTTTCTTTATCACTACTTTAATAGCTTCTATTATTGGGTTAAAATTCGTGTCGAGTCATTAAAATTATGAAAATACAAAGAGAAATAGCAGTTTACCAAAAAAATGGTGAGACTTTAATTGAAGAAATAATTATAAACCTAACTACTGAGTTTCTAATTGAATTGTTTCAGATTCATATTGAAGACGATCCAGAGGTTTATTTATGTTATTTTGTAAATGAATCTCATTTCTTGAAATTAAAAAAATTAATTCCTGTATTGTCAAAATATGATTTAAATGAAGTTGAAATGTATGTTGAGTGTTTTCAAATTAATTAAAGACTATTTTAAATACAAATTTGAACATGAATAAAATACAAGAAAATAATGGTGTGATTTATATGTTTCTGGCAATTATTCTGATCCTTATAATTACGCTTTGCTACCTTATTTATCGATTAATCCAATCAGGAAAAGAGAAAGAAAGTGTGGAAGAGAAATTTCATTTACTGGAAATGAAAGTGAATAATTTACAGTTGGAAACATTGGAGTCCAAGCTCAATCCCCATCTTTTTAAAAATATTCTCAATTCAATTCAGTCACATGCCTATCAAACCTATTTTGCGTTGGATAAATTGGCGAATGTGCTGGATTACATTTTATATGAAAGCCAAAAAAAGTTCGTTTCTCCAAAAGAAGAAATCGAGTTTGCATTGAATCTGATAGAAATCAATAAAATCAAAGTCAGTCCGCTTTTTGAGTTAAAAGTAAAAACCAAAATTAATGAAGGTGAAATGCTCTATGAGCAGCGTCTTTTAGCACCTTTAATTTCGATAGATTTAATAGAAAATGCTTTTAAACATGCTGATTTGCAAAGCGCGGATGCTTTTATTTCGGTACTGTTTGAATTCAAAGACAATTGTTTCTATTTGACAGTTTCAAATAAAATTTCAGATAAAAAGACATTGAAAAAAGAACGAAGTGGCATTGGAGCAACAACATTGGAACAAAGATTGAAAATTATATACAAAAATCAGTTCAAACTGGATAAATTTGTCGAAAATGACATTTATATTGCGCACTTAAAAATCAATCTTCTTGAATACAAAACTCAAATGCTTGCTGCTGGACGATGAATTACCGGGATTGACGTACCTGAAAATGCTTTGTGAGCAAATTCCAGAATTAGAAATCATAAAAGCATTCAATAATCCGGAAAAATTACTAACAGAAATTCCAAAACTCGATTTTGATTTATGTATTTCAGATATTGAAATGCCAGGAATTGATGGTTTGACTCTTGCGGGTTTACTACAGAATAAATTAGTCATTTTTACCACGGCTTATAAAAACTATGCAGCCGAAGCATTTGATATTGATGCCGTTGATTACATCACTAAACCGGTTACAAAAGAGCGTTTGCAAAAAGCAGTTGCAAAGGCTTTAGAGCGATTCCATAAACCTTCGGTTACTAAAAAATTCATTCATTTGAATACGGATAAAGGGAAGGCATTGTTGTATTTTAATCAGATTCAATACATCAAAACTGCTGTGAGTGACAGTAGAGATAAAGAAGTATTTCTGGTTGATGGCAGTTCCTTGATTTTAAAAAACATTAATTTTGATTCGCTTTTAAGTCAGCTTCCTGAGACTGATTTTTGTAGAGTGAATAAAAAGGAAATTATTGCGATGACGGTGGTGAAATTTTTCAATCACAATGAAATTACGCTAAGCCATCAAGAACAAAATGGAAAATTCACCACATTAATTTTGAGCGAAACCTATCGTTCTGATTTTTTAATAAAAGTCAAAATCTAACTTATTACAAAGTTTTCCAATCTTGTTACATTCGGTGGAAATTACCTTGTGTTTCCCTTTATTTCTCAAAAATCACTTCCCATATTTGCATCGTAAACATTGAATAATTTAAAAAATAGGTTGTATGAGAAGTTTTAAAAATTCGTTTTTTTATTTGATAATTATAGGCGGATTTTCTGCCTTGATGTATTGGATTATCCTAAAAGGGAAAACGTTGGAAATAGGACAGAATATTGTTCGTCACCAAATAGAAAACGGACATTGGAATGATTTTTTAACGTCAATGAACAATAATTTGCAACATCCTCTAGCCATTCTTCTGGCGCAAATCGTCACTATTATTTTGGTAGCTCGATTTTTTGGATGGGTTTGCAGAAGAATTGGGCAGCCAACAGTAATAGGGGAGATGATTGCTGGGATTGTTTTAGGTCCTTCTTTAATCGGGATGTATTTTCCTGAATTTTCGGCAATGTTATTTCCAAAAGATTCGTTAGGCAACTTGCAGTTTTTGAGCCAAATTGGATTAATCCTTTTCATGTTTGTTATTGGGATGGAATTGGATTTAAAAGTGCTTAAAAATAAAGCGCATGATGCTGTTGTTATCAGTCATGCCAGTATTATAATTCCGTTTACTTTAGGGTTGGGACTTGCTTATTTTATATACCATTCTTTTGCTCCTCCAGGTGTTGAATTCCTTTCTTTTGGTTTGTTCTTAGGAATTGCCATGAGCATTACTGCATTTCCGGTTTTGGCAGGGATTGTTAGAGAACGTGGAATCCATAAAACTAAATTAGGGGCAATTGTAATTACCTGTGCCGCTGCCGATGATATCACGGCATGGTGTATTCTGGCAGCAGTAATCGCCATTGTAAAAGCAGGTTCTTTTATGAGTTCCTTATATGTTATTGGACTGGCGATACTCTATGTAATTGTAATGCTAAAAGTGGTTCGGCCTTTCCTAAAAAGAGTTGGTGATTTGAATTCCACCAGAGAAAGTCTTAACAAACCCGTTGTGGCTATTTTCTTTTTGACATTATTATTGTCTTCTTATGCGTCTGAGTTGATAGGGATTCACGCTTTGTTTGGAGCATTTTTGGCTGGGGCAATCATGCCGGAAAACAATAAATTCCGTACTATTTTTATCGAAAAAGTAGAAGACGTTTCCGTTGTAATTTTACTTCCTCTGTTCTTTGTTTTTACGGGTTTACGAACCCAAATAGGATTAATTGATGACCCTTATTTATGGAAAATTACAGGCTTGATTATTTTGGTTGCTGTGGTTGGGAAGTTTTTTGGTAGTGCCCTTGCGGCAAAGTTCGTAGGTCATAGCTGGAAAGACAGTCTGTCTATTGGTACATTAATGAACACAAGGGGTTTAATGGAATTGGTGGTGTTGAATATTGGGTATGATTTAGGAGTTTTGTCCACTCAAATTTTTACCATGATGGTTATTATGGCACTGGCAACTACTTTTATGACCGGTCCGGCTTTGGATTTAATTAATTATATTTTTAAAACCAAAAGCAGCATCGTGCCAGAAGAAATCAGCAACAAAAGTAAATACAAAGTCCTGATTTCTTTTGCCACACCCGAAAAAGGAAAAACATTATTGAAAGTAGCCAATAGTTTGGTCAAAAAACAAAGTGGGAATACGGTTGTTACCGCAATGCATTTATCATTAAGTTCAGAGTTGCATTCCTTTGATGTGAAAGATTATGAACGAGAAATGTTTTTACCGGTTATTTCGGAATCGGAAAATTTGAATCAAAAAATAATTACCCTTTTCAAAGCATCAAATGATATTGATTCTGATATAACGGATACCGCTAATCATGGTGATTATGACTTGTTATTGGTGGGTTTAGGACAATCTATTTTTGAAGGAACACTGTTGGGGAAAGTACTTGGTTTTACAACCAGAATAATCAATCCGGATCGCTTGATTGATAAATTTACTGGGAAAGAAGGTTTGTTTGAAAACTCTCCTTTTGATGAAAGGACGAGACAAATTATCGCTAAAAGCAAAATGTCAGTTGGAATTCTTGTGGATAAAGAATTAGATGAAATCAATCAGGTTTTTATGCCTATTTTTAGTTATGAAGATGCCTTTTTGATTGAATTTGCACAAAAATTGATTCACAATAACGGTTCCCAAATTACGGTTTTGGATGCCGTTGGGCACATTAGAAACAATCGAAAAATTCAAGAAGGGATTCGTTCCATAGAACAAATAGCACCCAATCATATTATGATGATGCAGGAAAGAACGATTAAAAAAGAGTTTTTAGAGCATCAGGATTTGATGATCATTAGTTTAGAAAGTTGGAAAAAACTGCTGGATTCCCACAGTATTTGGCTTAATAATACACCGTCAGTATTGATTATTAAACCATAAAATATTTTAAACGAAGACAAATGAAGTCCTGCATTTTTATAAAACTTGCAGGACTTTGTTTTTAGTTTAAAGACCTAAATTAAGTACATAATTTATTTTTACAGCGATATTATCTTCAAATTTAGGAAGTTGATTAGAACCGTATCTGTAAAATCCACTTAATCCTAATCCTTTAAAAATTTGATTGAGTTCTATTCCGGATTCAAAAAAGCCGTTATTTAAAGTTTTGTAATCGACACCAACATGTTGTTCCGGTTTTTTCATATTTCCCCAAGCCATTCTGGATACAAGAACTAAGGAAGGTTTTATTTTTTTGAATATAGTAACGCGACTAAAGCTATGCTTGAATTGAAAAAAAGCAAATTCACTGGAGAAAAATTCATTAAAATACATAGTTTCAAAACTGTTTTTCCCTGCAAAAGTAATTCTTTGAATTATCGTTTCTTTATTTAAATTATTAGGGGATGTATTGTATAAATGGGTCAGTGGTATGTCACCAAAAGCATATCCCGCTTCAAAAAGCAAGCTCGTTTTTTGACCGTTTAAATACTTTTTTTCATATTCGGTTTTGAAGTCAATTTTACTGAAGACAAAATCATTTTGCCAAATTTTAGGTAGTGATTGTGTGTATTGAAAGGTGAATTTTGGGAAACGTTTTTCTACTTCAATTCTTCCTGTTGGCGTTTGCATATAATCACTAAAAGGATTCCATCGCAAGGATACCATTGCTGTTGTCATCGTGTAATTAGAATATAATTTCCCATTCAGATTATACAGATAGTTGAATTTGGGTTCCACAACAGAATGCGAAAGTTCCCATATACTTTCTGTTTTAGGGATAATTTTAGTTTCTATAAATGTTTTCCAACTCACATACTTGTAAAATGTACTAATGTTTATGGGTCTAGGATCATAGAGTTTAAAAATTCGTTTATCTATAGCGTAGGAAGTACTGGCAATTTCCCGAACATCATCAGTATAAGAAGCACCAATCCAAGAATTGGAGAATTTCCCCACCCGAGTTGCCGTTGCTAAGTTATACTTGAAATTACCATCTTTTGTTCCATAAGCAGAATAGCCTTCAATTCTATATTTTTTTGAAAAATCCTCGTTTGTAATACCGCCTATTCCTAGTCGGAAGCCTTCATAGTTGTTATAGCTAAACAATTTACGCAGGTCTAAATCAAATTTTCCTATCGGCAAATACCCATTGATGATTTTTCTGCCAAAACGGATGCGGCTTTCTATTCTTTTTTTTACGGAAATGCTATCAAGTGCCAAATAGGTATTATGGCTTCGACTGTCTAAGCTGTCTTTTCTGTAGGTATTCCAAAAATTTTCGGGTTTGTTAATGGCATCGTCTTTAATCTCGATATAAATGGATGCTTTTTTAATTTCTATTGGCGTATTGTAATGAATATCAAAATTATTACTTTGTGATAACAAGTAGGTGTAATCGGAAGCTTCTTTTTTTCTTCTTTTAAAATCTTTTTCTACATCACCGTCAAATTGAATGGTTCCACCCAGAATTTTTAGATCGTCATCATTTTTGCCTTTTACTATTTTAAAAGTTTTATCAGATGGAAACCATAAATTCTCACTAGGAATGTATTTGAAATTATGCGTTCCGCTAATGTCAAGTACTCCTTTTATACGCATGATAGCTTTGGCGACAGCAAAATTATTTTGATCAATATACAATACTCCTTCTAGTCCCGATGCTTTCCTTTTTTTCTTGTTTTTAAAATAAATCATATAGGTATTCCTACCATCTATTGTCAAAGAGTCGAGTAGTTTATAGTTGTAATCCTTTAAAGCATCGTTAGCAATTGGGCTATTGTATTTGGTCTCAAAAAGTTCATAACTCGAATCATAAATAGAGAAAGACTGCAAATTAAAAGCAAGAATTTCATAAATAGGTTGTTTGAAACCAGCCATTTTAGTGCCTAAAATCGTTTCCTTTAATTTCGAATTATGGAATTGGTATTGCGACACTTTTTCGGTTTGAAACAAGTGTTGTTTTCGGATAATTTCTTTAAACTTATAATCAGAGGAATCAATTTTAGAGAATTGTTTTCCAATGGATTTTTGGATAAAAACAGAATCGATTCTTCCGTCAATGGAATCAGGATTAGCTGTTACAATTAATTTATTATAGGATTTAAACTCAAAACTGTTTAGTTTTTTTTGGGGATTATTGTTGTTTTTGTTTTCTATTACTTTCCTAATAATTGTCAAACCCGGATTCTCTTTTGGCACAAGAACTTCGTTCAGATTATTTGTTTTTTGGGAAAGAACTACAATATAATAATTTTTATTTTTTTGAACAGGAACAGTAGTTTTGATGAAACCAATATAAGAAACATCGAAAGTTGATAAGGGAATTGGAGATGAAATACTAAATTTCCCATCAACATCAGAGATGGTGTTTATATCGTTATTTACAGTAATGCTGGCAAAAGGGAGTGGTTTATTCGTTGAAGAGTCTTTTACAATTCCATTTGCCTGAAATTGTGCCTGAAGCGAAATCGTAAATAAAAAGAACAACAAACAAAATTGCTTCATAAATACATTTTATTACAAAACGGGTACAATCTCATTTTGTTATGACAAAAATAAGAATAAAAAAATCCGTCTCGTAATTTTGGCGGGACGGATTTTTAATATTGATTGATTTGAAACTTAAACTTTCATTATTTCAGCTTCTTTTAGAACCAGAAGTTCGTCTATTTTTCTGATGTAGCTATTGGTTAAGTTTTGAACTTCTTCTTCGGCACTTTTACAAATGTCTTCGGATGTTCCTTCTTTTTCTAATTTTTTAATATCAGTATTGGCATCTTTTCTTGCATTTCGAATACCCACTTTTGCGTCTTCAGCTTCTACTTTTGCTTGTTTAGCAAGATCACGTCTTCTTTCTTCAGTTAGTGCTGGAACGCTTATGATAATTACATCCCCGTTATTCATTGGGTTGAAACCAATGTTTGCTACCATAATTGCTTTTTCAATTACTTGTAACATGTTTTTTTCAAAAGGCTGTAAAGTAATCGTTCTGGCATCAGGAACACTAATTTTAGATACTTGTGAAAGCGGTGTTGCTGATCCATAATAATCTACAAAAACACTTCCTAGCATTGCTGGAGATGCTTTTCCGGCACGAATATTTAAAAATTCTTTTTCTAAATGCGCAATAGAACCTGTCATAGATTCTTTAGTACTATCTAATATAAATTCAATTTCTTCGGTCATATTTTTAGATTTTTAGATTTCTTAGACAGTTGGATTGTTAGACTTTCAACCACCTAATAGTCTATTTATATATTTACTACTGTTCCTATGTTTTCTCCGTCGCAAATTTTCAATAAATTCCCTATTTTATTCATGTCGAAAACTACAATAGGTAATTTATTTTCCTGACTTAATGTGAATGCTGTGGTATCCATTACATTCAATCCTTTTTTAAGGACATCTTCAAATGAGATAAAGTCAAATTTTATGGCAGATGCATTTTTCTCTGGATCACAATCATATACACCATCAACACGGGTTCCTTTTAAGATTACATCAGCATCAATTTCTACACCACGTAAAACGGCTGCTGTATCTGTTGTAAAATAAGGATTTCCTGTTCCTGCACCAAAAATTACAATTCTCCCTTTTTCTAGGTGACGAACGGCTCTTCTTTTTATATAAGGTTCAGCGATTGATTCCATTTTTAAAGCGGTTTGTAAACGAGTTTTCATCCCTTTGTCCTCTAATGCGCCTTGCAAAGCCATTCCGTTAATAACGGTAGCCAGCATTCCCATATAATCACCTTGCACTCTATCCATTCCTGCACTTGCTCCGGCAACTCCTCTAAAAATATTTCCACCACCTATTACAATGGCTATTTCTACTCCTTTTTCATGAATTTGCTTGATTTCGTCAGCATATTCAGCTAATCTTTTTGGGTCAATTCCATATTGTAAGTCGCCCATTAAAGCTTCACCACTTAGTTTTAGAAGAATTCTTTTGTATTTCATTTTTGTATTGAGTTGATTGGTGCAAATATAGACATATTCTGTTTTTTAAAAAAAGTGTTCTTTAAAATTTATAAATTAAGTTTTCCGTAGGATTTTTTTGCGGCTTCATAGCCAATGTTGAAGATGGCATCCATTTTAATCTTATTGGTTTCAAAAGTACTATAGAGGCACAAATCCTTTGGCTCAATAACCCAATCGCAAACATTGAATTTATGCATATTTGAATTTGCCGAAAGGATATCAAAAGCGCGGGTAGTTACGGCTTTTATTGAATTTAAGTCTTTCGCTTCAATTTTTTGGATAGGGCTTACATAAACTCCAATTACAGTGTCACATTGTCCTTGTAAAATATCTGTGGGAAAATGATTTAATATGCCACCATCACTATATAATTTTCCTTTGATTTCGTAAGGTGACAAAATTCCGGGAAATGCAGATGAAGCGAGAATAGCATCAATAATGGTTGTTTCAGGACCAAATATTTTTAGTCTTCCTCTAACCATATCAGTCGCTGTAATATGAATTGGAATCTTCAGATCCTCTAGTAAGGCGTCCTTGAAAATAGCATGAAAATAACTTTTGAAAGATTCAGAATCAATTATACCTGCTTTGGTGAAGGTAAAATGTTTCCAATGGAAAAGATAGATAGACTTAAAAAACTCTAGGATTTCGTCCGGTGTTTTCCCCCAGGCGTATAAGGCACCAACAATTGAGCCTGCGCTTGTTCCGGCAATACGAGAAGGAAAGATGTTTTTCTCTTCCAAGAATTTTAGTGCACCAGCATGTGCGATACCTTTAGAGCCTCCGCCAGAAAGGACCAGTCCTATCGATTTTGTTTTTAAATCCATTCTAAATATTTGTTATAAAATTACTCTTTTTGTGGAATGGAAACTGATATAAGTCATATTTAAGACCCAATTTTATGGTAACTTTGTGTGAATAAAGATTTTATCATGAAAACAACAGTAGCTAAAGCGTTATTTCACAGTCATTCGTATTCTGAGTATAGAAAACTAGTTTCTGATTTATTATTTGATGGAAAGTCAACAGGAAATGAACAATCCGAAAATTTGAAACAGTATAGTTCTTTGAATGAAACCCGTATGGATCGTTTGGATAAAACGATGAGAATTTCAGATGAAAATATTTTAAAAATAAAAAATTTAAAAAGAGAATATGTCTGGCTGGTTATTTCAGAAGGCTGGTGTGGAGATGCAGCGCAGATAATGCCTATTTTAAACCAAATGACAATTGCCTCCGAAAATAAAATTGAAATGAAAATAGTTTTGCGTGATGAAAATGAGGAGTTGATGAAGCTGTTTTTGACCCATAAAAAGAAAGCAATTCCAAAACTGATTATAATTGACAGAGAAACAGGAAGTGTATTGGACAGTTGGGGACCCAGACCAAAAGGCGCAACGGACTTGATTGACGGTTATAAAAAGAAATTTGGAGTCATTGATGAAAAAATCAAAACAGAATTACAATTATGGTATTTAAAAGATAAAGGGTTAAGTACGCAACAGGAATTAATTGATGTGATGCAGAATCTTTAAATACAAAAAGATGCACAGTTATTAACTTCTTTGTGTTAATAATTAAGCATGTTTTTTTGTTGTTTATTTTTTTTTATTAAAAATAAATCGTAACTTGGTGACTGCCAACCAGGTCTATTATTTGATTTACAATTTACTTTTTTTATTGGTGTTTAAATATTGTTTCAATTAAAAAAACATCGTTATGAAAAAGCTATTTGAAAGGTTTTATGATTATTTATCGTGCTTACTATTTGGGGGTAAAAACGTAACGCATTATTAAAACCAATGGCACAGCCAAGTAAACAAAAAAAGTATGGATTAAAACTACTTTAATTTTTAGAAAAAACACATCGCAAGTTCATTTTTTTGAATTAGTCATGTGTTTTTGCTTTTTTGATTACAATCGTGGAGCTAGACTTTGTTCAAATGTTTCAACATCCATTCCATTATTTACATTATAATCACCAATTTTTGTTCGGCGTAAAGCGGTTAAATGCGAACCTGAATTCATGGCTTTTCCAAAATCAAAAGCCAACGAACGAATGTAAGTTCCTTTGCTGCAAACTACTCTGAAATCGACTTCAGGAAGTGCGATTCTGGTAATTTCAAATTCGTGTATAGTTGTTTTTCTCGTAGCAATTTCTACTGTTTCTCCTGCTCTGGCGTGCTCGTATAAGCGAATACCATCTTTTTTTATAGCCGAATAAATAGGTGGTTTTTGGTCTATTTCACCTAAAAATTGTTTTAAGGTTTCCTCAATTAATGCCTCGTCAATATGTTCAGTTGGAAATGTCTGGTCAATTTCGGTTTCTAAATCATACGAAGGCGTTGTCGCTCCTATATAGAACGTTCCAGTATATTCTTTGGCTTGACCTTGCAGTTCCGTAATTCTTTTGGTGAATTTTCCGGTACATACTAAAAGCAATCCAGTCGCCAAAGGATCTAAAGTTCCGGCATGTCCAATCTTGAATTTTTTTGGAAGCCCTAGTTTAGTAATCAAAGCCCATTTCAATTTGTTCACTGCCTGAAAGGAAGTCCAATGCAAAGGTTTGTCAATGAGTATGATTTGTCCTTCTAAAAAATCTTCGGTTATCATTAAATAATGGTCAAGGGATGAATAAAAAAGTGGATTATCAATAATACGATTCCAGCTATAATTCTGTAATAACCAAATAGTTTAAATCCTTTTCGGCTTAAAAAACCAATGAATGATTTTATTGCTAAAAGTGCCACAATAAATGCCACCACATTACCAATGATAAGAAAGTTAATTTGATCGTGCGTCAATACATATCCGTCTTTGTAATAATCATAACATTTTTTTGCAGTTGCGCCTAACATAGTGGGAACGGCAAGAAAAAAGGAAAATTCTGCAGCAGTAGTTCGAGACAATTTCTGAGACATTCCGCCTACAATACTGGCACCACTTCTTGAAACCCCGGGAATCATGGCAAGGCATTGGAACAATCCAATTTTAAATGCTTGAAGATAAGTGATTTCTTTACTGACTGGAAAACCAACTTCTGGCACTGCAAACCAATCATCTACTTTTAATAAAATGATTCCTCCTATCAAAAGAGAAACGGCAACAGTAACCGGACTTTCTAGTAAAGCATCTATTTTTTTGCTGAAAAGCAATCCAAAAACTACTGCAGGAATAAAAGCAACAAGCAGTTTGAAATAAAAATCAAAAGATTGAAAGAATCGTTTAAAATATAAAACTACAACCGAAAGAATAGCTCCCAATTGAATGACAATCGTAAACAGTTTTGTGAAATCATCATGTGCAATTCCAAAAAAAGAAGATGCAATAATCATATGTCCAGTTGAAGAAACAGGTAAAAATTCAGTAATCCCTTCAATAATGGCAAGAACAATAGCTTGTAATGTATTCATTTATGCTTTTTTTGGATTTTTAAGAATTGCATAAACAGTGATTCCAAAACCGATTAAAACAGTTGTTGGAGCCAAACGTATTCTTCTGAAATCAAAGATTGCTTCACTAAATACTTTTGGATCATTACTTCCACCACCTGACATTAGGATAAATCCCAAAGCAATTACTCCAATTCCAATCAATAGAATTTTATAATTTATTTTGTCAAAAAGAAATTCTTGTTTTTGTTCTTCGTTTTTCATTTATGCTGAATTTATTTCAGCATCTAAAAATGCTGAATTATAGGTTTTTTTTAAAATCCTAAAAATGATATTGTTTTAATCTTCAATCTGTAATCTGAAACCTGCTGTCTGAAATTTAGTAGAGATCGTCTGTTCTTAAATTCAAAAAGCGTTGTGTTGCGAAGTAAGTGCTTAGCCAAGTAATCAAAATACCAATACCCAGAACAGCTAATAAAACCAAACCAACCAGTAATTTGTCGTCAAGAATACCAAGGTCAGGAAAATTAGTTTGAACGTAAACTAAAACGCCAATCAACGCTAAAATTGCTAAACCTGCACCAATCATTCCCAGTTTTATGCTTCGCATAACAAATGGTTTTCTGATAAAGGCTTTGGTAGCGCCTACCATTTGCATAGTTTTGATGATAAATCGATTCGAATGTATCGACAAACGTAAAGAGCTGTTGATTAATAAAACGGCGATAACAGTGAAAAATCCGCTGATTATTAAAATCCACATACTCACTTTTTTGATATTGTCATTTACCAGATTCACTAATTGTTTGTCATAAACAATATCCGAAATCATGGCGTTTTTGCGTAAGCGAGTTTCAATTTTTGCAATACTATCCTTGATTACATAATCTGCTTTTAAGTGAATATCGTAAGAGTTTTGCAAAGGATTTTCACCAAGAAATTCCATGAAATCTTCACCTATGATATCAGTATGTTGTTTAGCTGCAGCTTCTTTAGTGACATAAACGTATGATTTTGCAAAAGGAGCTGTTTTTAATTCGGTTCCAAAAGCTTTCAAAATACTGTCATTTGCATCGTTTTTGAAAAACACCGTCATGGCAATTTTTTCCTTGAAATCATCGGCCAGTTTTTTAGAATTTATAATGAAAAAGCCTAACATTCCCAATAGGAATAATACCAAGAATACACTTAGTACAACCGAAAAATAAGAGGAAATTAATCTGCGTTTTTGAAATTTATCAAAGTTAGAAGTCATAGTTTATTGTAATTATGGGGTAAAAATAATAAAGAATTTCTTTATTTAAAGTTAATAACGCTCAAAGTTTTAACTTTCGTACAATAAACGTAAATTTCAAAAGCAAACCAATCTTTATAAAGACTCTTTTTTTAGATTTTACCAACATTCCAAGTCAATGATAAATAATACAATGCCCCAATTGATGGTCCGCCTAGCATAGAATAATAGGTTTTGTTAAGGAAATTAGTTCCTCCTAGTTTAGCAATTACGCCAGATTTTTTAAAATTATAATTTACCTGTGCATCCATCGACCAATAGGCAGGTACTTCGCCACTGACAAGGAATGAAACATAATCATATTTATTTTGATAGCGATAGGTAACGCTTGCGCCAAGGTCTTTCCATAAGTTTTCTGTTATTACTGTTCCATTCACAATGAATTTAGGCGTGTTAAAGCCATCTTCCAGCCCATCTTTATCATCTGTTCGGTCTAATTTGGTGTAGGTTACATTCCCTAAAAATGAAAAAACAGCATTATATTTGTATTTCAATCCTAAACTACCGCCATAATTGTAGATTTTACTTTTAGAATTGGTCCATAAACGATAGCGACTTTGCGTAGCTTTAGAATAAAGGGCTGTTGGTATTTGCGTTGCATCCGCAGTGTTAGGAATACTTGCTTCAACTTGTGCGATAAAATTCTCATAGGAGTTGTAATAAAAATCGGCATCAATAAACAAACTCTTATTTAGGGTAACTCCTCTAAATCCAAATTCAAAAGAACGAACAAATTCAGGTTGTAAATAAGTATATGGGTTTTTCTGGATTATCGCTTTATTTTTGTCAATTGCCTGTGCCTGCGTTAGACCAAGCGTATTAATATCGCTTGTTACTTGGGCTTGAAATTTGTCTATGGATGCTTTTGTGTATGAATTTTCGAAAATCCCGTCAGACATGATGCGTAATCCACCCACGCGTTTTACACCACCGCTGTTAACGTTAGAAAATCCTTCGAAAATACTCGGAAATCGGTACCCGCTTTGGTAAGAAGCTCTAAAGTTAATTTCCTCTTTTGGAGAAAACACAGCGGTAAATCGTGGGGTGAATTTCAGATCGAAATAATCCGCTTTGTCTGCGCGGATTGTGGCACTTAGGTGTAATTTTTTGTCAAATAAATCCGTGCTTAACTGGGTAAATCCCCCTGTTTTTCCATAGGTCAGGTTTTTTCCGTCATCAACAGGATTTATAAAGTAATTTCCATCGGGGACAATGATGTAATTTCTATAATCAAAACCACTTAAGAGTTGTGTGTCGATTTTTTTGAAAAAGTCAGAAAAAGCTTTATCCCAATTAAACAAACCTTCCGCATGTACTAAAGAAGATTTTACACGCAACGCGGCACCATAATCCCAATTGTTGATATTGGTTAATTCGTCTTTCTTTTGATTATAGGCATCAGTTCCGGGTTGAAATCTTCCTTGATCTGATAATTCTCTCGCTGTTTTATGAGCATTTGCAACGGTTGATCCTCCATTTATTGCATTTTTGTAAGCAGTTGTATAATCCGAAAACCATTGGTCGTCTGATTTAAAAGCTCTGTCCATATTTTCTGCCAGTGAACGCATATTGTATGATTTTCCTGTATTCTCTTGGGTTAAATAGGTTCGTATCTGAAAAATATTTGTTTGGTAATCAATACTATATTGATTTAAGGTATAATCCTCTAATCTAAAACGATTGGAACGCTGATAAACCGTGTTAATTAAAGCACCTTTATAAGTTAGGGCCAATTCCTGTCCTTTCTTTAGGCGGAAATACAAACCAACATCGCCTTTATGGTTTTGGATGTTGTAATCTGCAATGTCGGTTTCTCTATATCCCGTTCGGGCAACAACGTATTTTTTTCCATTTAAGGTCAATGTTTTCCTATTTGCCGATTCGTTTCCATAGCCGTTTACTTCGTCAAAAGCGGGATTGTTAGCACCGTATAAATTAGTTGAAGCATTATTATTTGGAGCCAAATCGGTTCTGTTGTCTGCAACCCAATCCGTTCCTCCAGTTGTGGAACCATTTATTTTGAAAGCTATTTTGGAATTAATTGCTTTTGCATAGCGTAAATTGGTCTGGTTATAAAGCTGTGGAGAGAAACGGTCTACATGCGCAACATGATTCACACCGGTTAATTGCTGAATGCTCAATCCTTCGTATTCAAAGGGGTTTTTGGTTTGGATATTGGCTAATCCATTGATAGCATTCATTCCATATAGTGCGGAAGCTGCTCCGGGAATTATTTCAATTTTATCGATATCGAGGTCGTTTGCTCCAAGTGCGTTTGCAATGGGCGCCCCCAGATGTGGCGCTTGATTGTCTATGCCGTCTACTAATTGAGCAAAACGAACATTGGTTGTGTTGGCAAATCCTCTGGTGTTGATGACTTTAAAACCTAAGCTGGGTGTAATAATTTGAACTCCTTTTAAGTTTTCGAGTGCATCAAAACTGGATGAAGAACCCATATTTTTTGCATCTGCAGCTTTTAATTGCTCAATACTTATAGGAGATCGTAAAAACGTTTCTTGGGTACGGGAAGCGGTGATGACCACTTCTTTTAACATTTCTTTTTTGATGCTGTCCTGGCTTGTTTTTAAATTTTCTTTTTGGGTTTGGGCAAGACTTCTTAAGCTTAGTAATACTAGTATCAGATATAATTTTGATTTCATATATAGTTTTGATTTTTCAGTATGTTTAAAAAGGAATACTGCTATTCAAATTTTTTAAAATTTCAAATTCAACGTTTCTTTTCTGGCAAAATCTTGAATTTTCTTTTCTAATTCATAAAAAGTCTGAATGGCTCTTTCTCCGGCTTCCGTCAATCTGGCACCGCCACCACCTTTGCCGCCAAGTAGTTTTTCTACCAGTGGTTTTTCGGCACGTTTGTTCATTTCTTCCACTAATTGCCAAGCTTGACGATACGCCATTTTCATTTCTTTGGCTGCATTAGTAATCGAACCCGTTTTTGCGATATTCTCCAGCAACCATATCTTTCCAATGCCTAAAAAAGGACCATCGGCTTCTTCAATCCAAATTCTGACTGCAATAGTGTATTTTTTATTTTCTTTCATCAGTATGTTTTAAAAAATATAGTGAAAAGCAATTAACTACTAATAAATCAAATTTTGTAAGATTTGATAATTTAAAATACGTAGATATTATTTTACAAACATAAGTATTTTTACTTAGTTTTAATTAATTAATTATTTATTTTTTTCTTTGTCAAAGAAATAGCTTTGGTACAATGTACAATAACCTTAAATTTGGCACCTAAAATAGCCGTCCTGAAAAGTCTTTGTCACTTTACAACTTTTATAAAATGACCTGAGTATGCGATAGCGTGACTCCATTTAAAAAACAATAAAAAAAGGAATGAAATACAATCCGAACGAAATAGAGGCCAAATGGCAGAAATATTGGTTAGAAAACGCAACGTTTAAAGCCGAAAATAACTCAACAAAACCTAAATATTACGTACTTGATATGTTTCCTTATCCATCTGGAGCGGGATTACACGTTGGGCATCCGCTGGGATATATTGCTTCTGATGTGTATTCAAGATACAAAAGACACCAAGGTTTTAATGTGTTGCACCCTATGGGTTATGACAGTTTTGGTTTGCCTGCGGAACAATATGCCATTCAAACGGGGCAACGTCCGGAAGATACTACTTCGGTAAATATTGATGGAGGAACGGATAAAGAAGGAAATAAAATTGCGGGTTACAGAAAACAACTGGATAAAATTGGATTTTCATTCGATTGGAGCAGGGAAGTGCGCACTTCAAATTCGGATTATTACAAACATACCCAATGGATTTTCATCCAATTATTCAATTCTTGGTATAATAAAAACAGCGATAAAGCAGAAGATATTTCGACTTTGGTTTCCATTTTTTCAACAGAAGGAAATGTAAATGTAAATGCAGTTTGCGATGAAAATATTGAAGTGTTTTCGGCAAATGAATGGAACGCTTTCGCAAAAGAACAGCAGGAGCGAATTTTGCTACAATACAGATTGACCTATTTGGCCGAGACTGAGGTGAACTGGTGTCCGGGATTAGGAACGGTATTGGCGAATGACGAAATCGTAAATGGTGTTTCAGAGCGTGGAGGTTTTACGGTTGTTCGTAAAAAAATGACGCAATGGAGCATGCGAATTTCGGCTTATGCAGAACGTTTGTTGCAAGGATTAAATGATATTGATTGGAGTGAAAGTATCAAAGAAAGTCAAAGAAACTGGATTGGAAAATCCGTTGGAGCAACGGTTTCTTTTAAAGTCGAAAGTCAAAAGTCGAAAGTCGAAAGTGAGCAACAATATATCGATGTGTTTACTACAAGACCTGATACAATCTTTGGAGTTACGTTCATGACGTTGGCGCCGGAACATGAATTGGTAGCACAAATTACCACTCCTGAACAAAAAGCGGAAGTGGAAGCCTATATAGAAAAAACCGCAAAACGTTCCGAAAGAGAACGTATGGCTGATGTGAAAACTATTTCGGGAGTGTTTACAGGAGCGTATGCGGAACATCCGTTTACGAAAGAACCAATTCCAGTTTGGATTGGGGATTATGTTTTGGCAGGCTACGGAACAGGCGCTGTTATGGCGGTTCCTTGTGGCGACGAAAGAGATTATGCTTTTGCGAATTTTTTCAAAGGGCAACAAGGCATGCAGGAAATCAAAAACATTTTTGCCAATGTGGATATTTCTGAAGTTGCCTATGGTTCGAAAGACAATGTAATTATCGCTAATTCTGATTTCCTAAACGGATTGAATTACAAGGAAGCGACCAAAAAAGTTATCGAGGAATTAGAAAAATTAAATCAAGGAAAAGGAAAAACGAATTACCGTTTGCGTGATGCCGTTTTCTCTCGCCAGCGCTATTGGGGAGAACCGTTTCCGGTATATTATGTGAATGGCTTGCCGCAAATGATTGATGCGCAACATTTGCCAATCATCTTGCCGGAAGTGGAGAAATATTTACCAACCGAAGAAGGTTTGCCTCCTTTAGGAAACGCTTTGGTTTGGGCTTGGAATACAGAAACAAATCAAGTTGTCAATACGGATTTAGTAGACAATAAAACGATTCATCCTCTTGAATTGAATACCATGCCAGGTTGGGCGGGAAGTTCATGGTATTGGATGCGTTATATGGATGCGCACAATGAAAAGGAGTTTGCGAGCAAGGAAGCACTTTCATATTGGGAAAGCGTAGATTTATACATAGGCGGAAGCGAACACGCAACCGGGCATTTATTGTATTCTCGTTTTTGGAACAAATTCCTGAAAGATAAAGGTTTTGCACCAACTGAAGAACCGTTCAAAAAATTGATCAATCAGGGAATGATTTTGGGAACGAGTGCTTTTGTAAAACGTATAGATTTGCCTAATTCATATGTTATTTCATATAAAAAAGGTTATGAAAACAATGATGATAGTGAGGTTTTTAAAAATTTATTCATTTCAAATGGAGAGTCTAAAAAAATTCTTGAGGGAGATTTAACAATTTTCAAGAAATATTTTTTGGATGCAATTAAGAAAAAATATAAAGTTGAAGATTCTCAAGAGGTTGTAGAATTTATTCATATTGATAAAATTGAAGTAAATAATATTCACGCTGATGTTCATTTTGTAAATGCTTCGGATGAGTTAGATATTGAAAAATTCAAAGCTTGGAGAGAAGATTACGCTAATGCAGAATTTATTTTAGATGATAATGGCAAATACATCGTGGGTCGTGAAGTTGAAAAAATGTCGAAATCGAAATACAATGTAGTAACTCCAGATGATATTTGTAATGAATATGGAGCAGATACTTTGCGTTTGTATGAAATGTTCTTAGGACCATTGGAACAGGCAAAACCTTGGAATACGGCAGGAATTTCGGGAGTTTTTGGATTCTTGAAAAAACTGTGTCGTTTGTATTTTGATGAAAATGGTTTGATCGTTACCAATGACGAACCTACGAAAGACAATCTAAAATCATTGCACAAAACCATCAAAAAAGTGGCGGAAGATATTGAGAGTTTTTCTTTCAACACTTCGGTTTCTCAGTTTATGATTTGTGTGAATGAATTGTCAACCCAAAATTGCCATTCTCGTGCGATTCTGGAACCATTAGCGATTGTGATTTCGCCTTATGCGCCACATATTGCCGAAGAATTATGGTCGTTGTTAGGAAATAAGGGTTCGATTGCAACAGTTGATTTTCCATTATTCGACGCACAACATTTGGTGGAAAGCAGCAAAGAATATCCAGTTTCTTTCAACGGAAAAATGCGATTTACGATGGTTTTACCTTTGGATTTAACCAAAGAACAAATCGAGGAAATCGTAATGAAAGACGAAAGAACCATCAAACAATTAGAAGGAAGAACGCCGAATAAGGTGATTATTGTTCCGGGTAAAATTATCAATTTAGTGGGGTAAGTTGATCATCACCATGAATGCATTTAAATCCAAATTCTAATAATAGAATTTGGATTTTTTTTTAAAATTCATGAAAACCCGTGCAAATTCGTTTCATCCACGTTATCCGTGTTCTATTTCAGCAATGCCAAATTGACATTACAAAAAATTGGTTCAAAATTTGATGTTTTATTTTAAACATTTAAAAACAAACAAACAAACAAAAATATGGGAATGAGTTATTTGATTCTTGCTGGAGCAATTATGCTATTTAGCTGGTTAGTTAGTTCAAGACTGAAAAGCAAATTTGAACATTATTCTAAATTACAATTACAAAACGGAATGTCGGGCGCTGAAATCGCCGAAAAAATGCTTGCTGATAATGGAATTCGGGATGTGCGGGTAATCTCGGTTGCAGGACAATTGACGGATCATTATAATCCTTTGGATAAAACAGTAAATTTAAGCGAGGCGGTTTATAACCAACGAAATGCTGCTGCGGCCGCTGTTGCTGCTCACGAATGCGGTCACGCGGTGCAACATGCTGTAGGATATCGATGGTTGACGATGCGTTCGCAATTAGTTCCAATCGTAAATGTAGCTTCAACGTACATGCAGTGGATTTTACTGGCTGGTATTTTGATGATGAGAACTTTTCCTCAATTGTTATTGGTAGGAATCGTGATTTTTGCGGCAACAACCTTATTTTCAATCATTACTTTACCGGTAGAATATGATGCGAGTAATCGCGCATTGGCTTGGTTGGAAAATAAAAGAATGTTGACGCAACAAGAACAAGCTGGAGCTAAAGATTCACTAAAATGGGCAGCCAGAACCTATGTAGTGGCCACTTTGGGCTCTATTGCTACATTGTTGTATTATGTTTCGATATATATGGGCGGAAGAAGAAATTAATTTTTGCTCAAAAAATATAAATCCGTCTTGTTTAAAAACGAGACGGATTTTTTTGTCAAATAACCAAAGTAAGGATTAACCGATTAAACCAAAAAGTTATAGCTGAATCTGTCGATCAATTTGTTGGTCTAAGGAAATGAAGGTTTCTGTTCTGGAAACGCCTTCGATAGCCTGAATTTTGGTGTTGAGCAAATGCATTAAATGTTCGTTATCGCGGCAAATAATCTTGATTAATATCGACCAATTTCCGGTGGTATAATGGCATTCCAGTACTTCGGGAATTTTTTTTAAATCTCTTACGGCTTCTGGATTTCGAGCTGCTTTGTCTAAGTAAATTCCAACAAAGGCCATTGTGTTATAACCCAAAATCTTATGATTTACCGTAAATTTTGAACCCGAAATCACGCCGGATTGTTCCAGCTTTCGCAATCGCTGGTGAATAGCAGCTCCTGAAATTCCTATTTTGTTCGCGATTTGAAGAATTGGCTTTCGGGCATCTTCCATCAGGTCACGTAAAATTTCTTTATCGATACCGTCTATTTCTACTATTAGGGAATTGATTTTCATGAGTTGTTTTTTTTAACTAAAATGTGAAATTTAGTTTGAATTGAAAATCAAATTTAAATAAAAAACGATTAGTAAAAAGGATATGAGGTTGTTTTTATAATTTTTGCCATAAAAAAAGCCATTCGCAATCTGAATGGCTTTTATCTTTAATGTGAAGTTATAAATCTAATGAGCTATTGATTTTTATAATCCGTAAAGACCTCCGGCAACAGTAATTTTTTCTCCAGTAATCCAACCTGAATCATCAGAAGCAAGGAAAACTGCAACTTTTGCGATATCATCAGGATGACCGATACGACCAAGTGGCGTTTTTTCAATAATAGTTTTTTCTAGGTCACTACCCGTAATTCCTGCAGTTCTTGTGCCTTCGGTTTCAACACCACCAGGAAGTATAGAATTGATTCGAATGTTTCTACCGCTAAACTCTTTTGATAAGGAAACGGTAATAGCATCTAATGCCGCTTTAGTAGCTGAATATTCAGACATCATTGCTAAAGGCGTGGTGCTGACTCCAGAACTAATATTTATTATTACTCCTCCAACATTTCCAAACTGTTTAACAGCTTCCTTAATTGTTAATAGTGATCCTAACACATTAACATTGAAAAGTTTGTGAAAAGACTCCTCTGTAACATCTTGTATTAGTGCAGCAGGATAAATACCTGCATTATTTACTAAAATGTCCAAAGTGCCAAAAGCATTCTTAGTTTCTTCAAAAATTCTAATCACATCAGATACTTTTGACACATCACCTTGAATAGCTATTGCAGTTCCTCCATTATCAGTTATGGATTGAACAACTTTTTCCGCATCTTCTTTATTTGAAGAATAGTTTACGACAACTTTTGCCCCTTCTGTTGCAAAATATTTTGCAATTGAAGCTCCAATTCCTTTAGAAGCACCTGTAACAATTGCAATCTTGTTTTTTAATTTACTCATAGTGTATTTTATTAATTATGAAGCAAAGCTATAACACTCTAATTTATTTTAGTAACTTTGTTTCTAAAAGTTACAATCACATTAGGGTAACATAGTAACATTAAAGTAACAAGAAATAGCATGAAATGTAGCGAATACAATACAGACGAGCATAAGAGAGAAATGATGGCAGTCCAAGATTCAATGGATGTGTTAAGTGGCAAATGGAAAATATCTATAATTTCTTCCATCTGCTATTACAACAAAAGAAGATTTTCGGATATTTTAAATGACATCAATGGTATTTCTAACAAAATGCTGAGTAAGGAACTAAAAGAATTAGAAATAAATAAATTGATCAAAAGAACAGTTTTGGACACACAACCAATAACGGTTCGATATGAACTTACGGAACACGGAAAGACATTGCAAACCATAATAAGAAACCTAACTGAGTGGGGAATTGAACACCGAAAGAAAATTATTAGTGAATAAATACTGATATATTACTATTTTAAAATCAAAAAAGCCATTCGGATTGCGAATGGCTTTTGATTGTATCTGAAAAGTAATTTTCTATTTTCCTTTATTTGCTTCTACAATGTATTTTTCCAAAGCCATTGTCATTGAAGGTGTTGCTGGTGTTGGTGCCAAGATATCTACTCTTAAACCATGATCCAACGCTTCTTTTTGTGTAGTGCTTCCAAAAACTGCAATTCGGGTATCGTTTTGCTTGAAATCCGGGAAGTTTTTAAACAATGATTTTATTCCAGTTGGACTAAAGAAAGCTAAAACATCATAATACACATCGGCTAAATCAGACAAATCGCTCATTACAGTTTTATAAAAAACCGCTGGAGTCCAATCTACTTTCAATGCATTAAGCGTTATTGGCGCATCGGCATTCAATTGATCTGAAGCTGGTAATAAGAATTTTTCGTCTTTGTATTTTTTTATCAGTGGAGATAAATCAGCAAAATCTTTAGGGCCTACGTAAATTTTACGTTTTCTATACACGACATACTTTTGCAGGTAAAAAGCAATTGCTTCCGACTGGCAAAAATATTTCAATCCTTCAGGAACTTTAAAACGCATTTCATCAGCAACTCTAAAGAAATGATCAACTGCATTCTTGCTCGTTAAAATAATTGCGGTGTAATGATTAAGATCGATTTTTTGAAGTCTAATCTCTTTTGCATTAACGCCTTCTACATGAATAAAAGGTCTGAAATCAATTTTAACTTTATGCTTTTGTTGAAGCTCAAAGTAAGGGGAATTTTCCACTTTAGGCTCAGGCTGTGACACCAAAATTGTTTTCACTTTCATATTTTGACATTTTCTATGCGCTCCCTTTTGTAAACCAATAATACATAAAATAATAGGGGGCTATTTCAAGTGCGCAAAGATATAAAATAAAATAAAACAACTTACTGAATATTAAATTTTGATAGTTTTTTATTGAAATCAAATAAGTTAATATGTTTATTATCAGTACTATAGCTATGATAAATAATGGAAAATTTCTTGAAATTGAGTCGTAATAAAACAAAATAATATTGATTGGCAGTATTGTTAAGCCAATATAAGTTCTATAGGTAACCTTTTGAAGATTAAATTGTTCAACAAATTCTTCCATATTGAATGCCGTGGCAATAATTTTTTCTATGAGATATTTCGATAAAATAAAAAAGATAAGGAAAGTAGTTATTTGAATGTATAAAATCCAATCTGTTTTTGTGGCATATCCAAACTGACTCAACGATAGCTGAATGAAGAATGCAAATGAAATAACCTGAACAAAAAACAAAGCAATGGTAAAACCGCTTTTAAGATGGCTGCTGTCTCTATATATTTTAGTGTATTTATCTGAAAAAATTAATTTTGAAAAATCACCAAAACGATTTTCAAAAACAGATTTAGTAACAGCAATAATAGCAAAAGACAACACAAATAAAAGTGTAGCCCAATCTTTATTTCCGGTTATCCTTGGATGAAGTACGTGTTCAATCATAGCGATACAAAATTACTATTTTTTTGCATCATTCTTTTTTATTATAAATTTATTATGAATCAAATGGCATAAAAAGTTTACTTTTGCGTTGAAATTACTCAAAAGATGAACGATTGTATTGTTATAATTCCTACCTATAACGAAATTGAAAATATCGAAAGCATTATCAGAACTGTGCTTTCTCAACACAAGCTTTTTCATGTTCTTATTATTGATGATAATTCGCCAGATGGTACAGCGGATAGAGTAGTTATGCTTCAATCTGAATTCAAAGACAGATTGTTTTTGGAAAAAAGAGCAAAAAAATCAGGCTTAGGAACTGCTTATGTACATGGTTTTAAATGGGCTTTGAGGCATACGTATGAGTTTGTTTTTGAGATGGATGCTGATTTTTCACACAATCCAAATGATTTAGAAAAATTATATAATGCCTGTCATTTAGGAGATGCTGATTTAGCGATCGGCTCTAGATATGTAACAGGTGTGAATGTGGTAAACTGGCCTTTAAGCCGTGTTTTGATGTCCTATTTTGCCTCAGTTTATGTTAAATTAATAACCGGAATGAAAATTCATGATGCTACAGCGGGTTTTGTTTGTTACAAAAGAAAAGTGTTGGAAAGCATCAATTTAGATAAAATAAAATTTGTTGGATATGCCTTTCAAATTGAAATGAAATACAGAACATACTGTAAGAAATTTCAAATTGTTGAGGTTCCCATCATTTTTACCGATAGAACAAAAGGACAATCCAAAATGAGTAACTCTATAATTATAGAAGCCGTTTTTGGAGTTATTTCCCTTAGATTAAAAAAATTAGTCAACACATTATAAGAAGAAGATACGATGAACAGGATTTTAATTAAGAATGCCAAAATAGTAAATGAAGGAACGATTTTTGAAGGCGATGTATTAATTGAAGATGACTTAATTGTTGAAATTGCGGAAAGCATAAGTGCTAAATCTTCCCAATGCAAAATCATTGATGCCGAAGGGAATTACCTAATTCCTGGAGCGATTGATGATCAGGTTCATTTTAGAGAACCGGGTCTTACATACAAAGGTGATATAGAATCAGAATCGAAAGCTGCAGTTGCCGGAGGAATTACTTCTTACATAGAACAACCAAATACGGTTCCAAATGCCGTAACCCAAGAAATTTTAGAAGAAAAATATAAAATTGCTGCAGAGAAATCCTATGCAAATTATTCTTTTATGATGGGTGCAACAAACGATAATTTAGAAGAAGTTCTAAAGACAAATCCGAAGAATGTTGCAGGAATAAAAATATTTTTAGGTTCATCAACCGGAAATATGTTGGTGGATAACGAAGCTACTTTAGAAAAAATATTCTCCAGTACGCCTATGCTTATTGCGGTTCATTGTGAGGATGAAGCTACCATCAAAAACAATCTTGAAAAATACAAAGAAGAGTTTGGAGAAGATGTTCCGGTAACGGTTCATCACCTGATCAGAAGTGAAGAAGCCTGTTATATTTCCTCTTCAAAAGCAATTGCTTTGGCTAAGAAAACAGGTGCTCGTTTGCATATTTTTCATCTTTCGACAGCTAAAGAAATGGATTTGTTTACCAATAAAATCCCATTGGAAGACAAGAAAATCACTGCTGAAGTTTGTGTGCATCATTTATGGTTTACTAATGATGATTATGCAACCAAAGGCAATTTAATCAAATGGAATCCAGCGGTAAAAACAGCCAATGACCGAAAAGTACTTTGGGAAGCCTTGCTTGATGACCGAATTGATGTGATTGCAACCGATCACGCACCACATACACTGGAAGAGAAAAAACTCCCGTATCTAAAAGCTCCTTCTGGTGGGCCATTAGTGCAACATGCCGTTGTGGCTATGTTTGAAGCGCATCACCAAGGTAAAATCAGTATTGAAAAAATTGTTGAAAAAATGTGTCATAATCCGGCTAAGATTTTCAAAATTGAGAAGCGTGGTTTTATAAAAGAAGGGTATTATGCGGATTTGGTTATTATAAATTCAGGTTTACCGTGGAGTGTTAAAAAAGAAAATATTCTTGCTAAATGCGGATGGTCACCATTTGAAGGATTTACATTTAAATCTAGAATAACGCATACTTTTGTAAATGGACAATTAGTGTATACTGCTTTCAAAGTAAAAGAAATTCGTGCAGGAAAACGATTGTTATTTGATAGATAAAAAGGTAGATATGAAGAAACTAATAGCATTTTTAGCGATTGTTGCGGTACTTGTAAGCTGTAAGGATGAGGTATTGAAAAAACCAAATCGGCTTATAGAAAAAGACGAAATGATTAATATTATGTATGATTTATCGCTTTTGGAAGCTATTAAATACCAAAATCCGACCTCTTTAGATACCTTTAAAATAAATCCTAAAAACTATATTTATAAAAAGTACAAAGTTGACAGTCTGCAATTTTCTAAAAATAATACTTATTATGCTTCTAATTATGAGGAATATGCAAATATTATTGATCAAGTAAAAGATAGGTTGACTAAAAATAAAACAGCAATAACTGCTTTAATTAAGGCTGAAGAGAAAAAGAATAAGAAGAATAAGAAGAAAAAGCCAGCTGAGAAATCCGTTTCGCCTACTAGTAAAATGATAGATTCATTGGAAATTAACCAAAGAAAAAGGCTTTAATTACAAAGTTGAAATTTCTTTGATGTATTGGTGAATATCTAAAAACTCCGTTTTCAAAATAGTTGTAACTTTCTCATTGGAATATTCATTTATAGAATAAGATGCTTTTGCAGTAGCGCTAGTTAGTTGTCTTTTTTGCATAAAAATATTCGATAGTATCCAGTCTATTCTCCAGCAAATTTTCATAAATAATGGTTTCGCATGAATAGTTGGTCTTTTTGTGTGAAGAGAGTCAGCAATGCTGTTCAAGATATCTCTGAAAACGATATTTTTTGCAATTAATGTGAATCGTTCATTATGAATTTCACTTTTCATTAATTGAGTTGCAATTCGGACTACATCAGTCACAGCGACAAACCCGGAGCTTCCCAAAGTGTAAAATGATAATCCTTTTTTTACTTTCGTAAAAAGTTGTCCGCTTCCTTGTTCCCAAAAACCAGGGCCAATAATTACACCAGGATTTAGAATTATCACTTCCAATCCTTCCTGCTGCCCACGCCATATTTCCATTTCGGCACCATATTTAGAAATAGCATAATCGCTGTGTGGTTTTTCGGGATTCCATTCGGTTTCTTCTGTGATAACTTTTTCGTGTGGGGCAATATCGCCAAGAGCGGCTATTGAACTCACAAAGCACAGTTTTTTTATAGCATTGGCAACACAAAAATTGACAATATTTGCGGTTCCTTCAATATTAATTTTTCGAATTAAATCTTCGTCTTTTGGATCGAAAGAAATCAAAGCGGCACAATGATAAACATAATTGATTCCCTCAAAAGCATTTTCTAACGCTGGAATGTCAGTGATATCAGCTTGAATCCATTCGATAGCATCAAATAAATTCGATTTTTTGTATAAATTAAATAGATTTTTAGTCTTTTCTATACTTTTTGTATTGCGATAAATGGCACGGACATTTTCTCCACTTTCAATTAAATGAAGCAATACATGCGCACCTACTAAACCTGTTCCTCCTGTGACTAAAATCATTTGGTAAAGATAATGGATTGTTCGATTTTATAGAGATAGATTTTCAAATTATGCAATTAAAACTATCTTTGTGCAAATTGATTTTTATAAAATGAAAAATATTATTTCCGAATTACAATGGCGCGGTTTAGTTCACGATATCATGCCTGGAACTGAAGAGCAACTTCTAAAAGAAATGACAACCACTTACATCGGATTTGATCCAACATCGGATTCCTTACATATTGGAAGCTTGGTGCCTATAATTCTTTTGGTTCATTTGAAAAATTTTGGACACAAACCTATTGCATTGGTTGGTGGAGCTACAGGAATGATTGGGGATCCATCCGGTAAATCTGATGAGAGAAATCTCTTGGATGAAGCTACTTTGAATCATAATGTAGAAGGAATAAAAAGTGTTTTATCTCGTTTTTTAGATTTTAATTCGAATGAAATAAACGCGCCAGTTCTGGTAAATAATTACGATTGGATGAAGAATTTGTCATTCATTAATTTCGCTCGTGATGTGGGTAAAAGAATCACCGTGAATTATATGATGGCCAAAGATTCTGTAAAGAAAAGATTGTCTGGCGAAGGTGAAGGGATGTCTTTTACCGAGTTTACGTATCAATTAATTCAAGGATATGATTTTTACCATTTGCATAAAGAATACAATTGTTTGTTACAAATGGGAGGTTCAGACCAATGGGGAAATATTACAACCGGGACTGAATTAGTAAGACGAATGAATTCAGAAGGAGCCAAAGCATATGCGATGACTTGTCCGTTAATTACAAAAGCTGACGGTTCAAAATTTGGAAAATCCGAAGGAGGAAATGTTTGGTTGACGGCTGATAAAACTTCGGTTTATAAATTTTACCAGTTTTGGTTGAATACCACCGATGTTGATGCAGAGAAATACATTAAGATTTTTACTTTTTTAGACAAAGAAACAATAGATACACTAATAGAAGAACATCAAACGGCTCCGCATTTAAGAGTTTTACAACGAAGATTGGCTGAAGAGTTAACGGTTTTTGTTCATTCAAAAGAAGAGTTGGAGAAAGCGCAAAAAGCATCAGAAGCTTTTTTTAAGCCAACTATTGATGATTTAAAGACTTTACCTTTTGAGACATTGGAAGAAATTTTCGAAAGTTTACCAACTGCTAAAATCACGCAAAAAGAAATTGAAGCAGGCTATTCAATAGTAGATGCTTTTTCAAAAACAGGTTTTTTGTCTTCAAATAATGAGGTAAGACGTGCTTTGAAGGAAAATGCGATTTCTGTAAACAAAGTAAAAGTTTCGGAAGATTTTGTACTTACAGTCGATAATTTAATACATGGAAGATTTATTTTACTTCAAAAAGGGAAAAAGAATCAATACTATATTGATGTAGAATTTTCATTTCCTTCAAATTAATTAAACAACCATCAAATTACAACCTCGAATATCAGAATTATCAAAACGTCCCAATACCTCGAAAGAGTTGTTGGGATTTTTTTTGACTATAATTTGATTTTTTGTTTTATTTGAGTGAAATTCAATTTTTGAGCAATCCTCCGATATTTTATATTAAAATTCATTAGAAGCAAAAAAAGATATAAATAAAAGTCAATTGTATATATTTGTTGTTTAGAACAAATTTGTAAATCGTTTATTTAGTACTAAAAAATAGATTTCAATAATTTATTTCTAGGGATTTCTTAAATTAAATCTGACATTGAAAACAAAACTAATACACGCTTTTTTTGCCTTATTTTCCCTTTTAATATATTCTGTTTTTACTCCTTGTTTTGGTCAGTCGCAAGTTATATTTAATAAAATAAATCAAACCAATGGGCTCTCTAATGACAGAGTCAGAAGTATTGTAAAGGAAAAAAATGGTTTTGTTTGGATTGGTACTGAAAACGGATTGAATCGGTATGACGGCAACAAAATAAAAACATACAATAAACAAAATAGTGCTTTAAGCGCAAATGATATCTCCGATTTACTGATAGATCATAAAGGAAAAATTTGGATTGCTACGTTTGGAGGAGGATTGAATTTATACAATCCTTCGAATGATAAATTCGTGGCTTACAAAAATATTTTGAATGACAATCATTCTGTTCCTTCTAATGAATTGAATACTCTTTTTGAAGATTCAAAGGGAACGATTTGGCTAGGGACAAAAAATGGGCTTTCCTTTTTTGAAGAAAGAAAAAAAATATTTAAAACCTATAAGTTTCAGGCTACCAATAACAAATCATTAAGTAATAATGACGTTAGAAGTATTTATGAAGATGCTGACAAAAATCTTTGGATAGGTACTTTTGGAGGCGGCTTAAATAAATTCAATCCCCAAACAGGTGCGTTTGTACGCATCAGTTCTTCAAGTGGTATCTCACCAGATTACATACATTCGATAAGCAGTTTAAATAAGAATGAAATTCTCATCGGATCGAGCGGAAAAGGATTACTGACATTAAATGTCAACACTTTAAGTTTTGAAAAAAAGAATTATGGGATAGATCAGACGATTACTATTGTACGGTGCATAAAAAGGGATCGGAATGGGGTTTTATGGATCGGAACGGATGGTAACGGACTTTTTAAAATAACTAATATCAATAGTGTAAAGCCAATTGTTTATAATTATACAAATGATTCCCAATTAGAATCTTCAATTTCCAGTAATGCCATATACAATCTCATGGAAGATGAGAATTCTAATATTTGGTTAGGAACGGCATGGAATGGTGTTGATGTATTAAGTTCTAATAAAGACTATACTTTTTTGCCCAGTGCTGATAAAGGGGAAACTCCAATATCAGTATTGTCTGTTTATAAAAATAAGGATGCTTTTTTTATGGGACTAGACGGAAAAGGACTGGCTGTTTTGCAAGAAAAAACAAATACCGTAAAGCGATATAATAGTGAGCGAAAGAATTCAATAGGAGACGATTATATTCAGTACATAAAAGAGGCTAATAACGGAACGCTTTGGATTGGAACCTTTGTAAATGGTCTGGTTAATTTTAATTACAAAACAGGTTCCACTATACAATTCAAACAAGATATAGCAAACCCAAAATCCTTAAGTTACAATGATGTCCGTTACGTTGTTGAAGATGAAAAAAACAATATTTGGGTAGCTACTTGGGGAGGAGGACTTAATTATTATAATGTAACTGCAAAAGAATTTAAAAGTTATAAAAAGAAATCAAGAGACCCATTTTCTATAAGTAGTGACAATGTAATCTCGCTTCAAAAAGATGGAGATTTAATTTGGCTGGCTACTTTTGGTGGCGGAGTCAATCTCTTGAATCCAAAAACCAACCGTTTTAAAGTTTATAAAAGTTCAGGGAATAACCAAAACTCCATTAGCAGTGATTATGTTTACAGTATCTTAAAAGATACCAAAGGGAATTTATGGATTGGAACTGCCGGGGAAGGAATTAATCTTTTGGATAAAAAGACCAAAAAAATTAATCGTTTTGAAAAATATAAAAATGTCCGTTATCAGACCGTGACGGCAATTATAGAAGATAACATTGGATTAATCTGGTTTAGTACTAAGCAAGGGATTTTTAATTATGATTATAAAACAAAAAATTTCAACAGTTTTTCAAATCTTAAAGGGGTTTATCATATTAACTCCAGTTTTAAAGACGAAAAAGGGATGTTGTACTTTGGTTGTTCTAAAGGAGTTATTAAATTTAATCCTGAAACAATCAAAGCTAAAAATATCACTCCTAAAGTAAAATTTACAAGTTTCAAACTTTTCAATAAAGAAGTTCCAATCGGGAAAGATGAAATATTGAAAAACGACATTGCTTTTTCTAAAGATATAACTCTAGAATACGACCAGGATGTAATTACTTTTGAATTTGCAGCAATGCAATTTCCATCCTCTGCTAATTGTGAGTACCAGATTAAAATGGACAATTTTGATGAAAATTGGCGTTCGATAGGTAAAGATGGTACGGCTACCTATACGAATCTTTCTCCGGGTAAATATATTTTCAAAGTGAGGAGCAGAGAATTGGGAAGTGATTGGACAAATGAATATAGTGCTGTAAATATTAAAATTTTAAAACCTTTTTGGTTGGAATGGTGGGCATTTTTAATTTATACTGTTTTAGTGATTCTAATTTTATATGTTTTTATAAAATACATCATTTCATGGGAAAAAATGAAAACGGATTTAAGATTCGAGAAATTCACACACGAAAAAGACATAGAACTCTATAATCTGAAACAAGATTTTTTTACGAATATCTCCCATGAAATAAGAACTCCGGTAACGCTGATTTTGAGTTCCATTAATAAATTATTAAAAACCGATGACTTTCCTGAAGGCCATCAACAAAACCCCTTTGGAACCATTAAAAAGAATGGTGAATATTTACTTAATCTGGTGAATGAACTTCTTG
This sequence comes from Flavobacterium cryoconiti, assembly GCF_048158645.1. NCBI lineage: Bacteria > Pseudomonadati > Bacteroidota > Flavobacteriia > Flavobacteriales > Flavobacteriaceae > Flavobacterium > Flavobacterium cryoconiti. Next base: position 57,332 of record NZ_JBLNKW010000004.1, read on the forward strand.
ACTTTAGAAAACTGGAGCATCATCAAATCAAATTAAATGTAGTAAAAGAGGATTGGGTTAAGTTTAGCAAAGAGATTTACCTGTCGTTTAAGGAATTTGCCTATCAGAAGGAAATCAAATTTGAGTTTGAATCCTCAAGCGAAATGATAAAATTATGGTTTGACAAAAATCAGATGGAAAAAGTGCTGTATAATTTATTTTCTAATGCATTAAAATTCACAAACACTGGAGGCACCATAAAGCTTTTTGTCACAGAAACGGAAGAAAAAGTACAATTAGAATTGGTAGATGAAGGAGTTGGGATTTCAAAGAAACATCTTTCTAAAATATTTAATCGTTTTTATCAGGCCAGTGATTCCAATAATGGCAATGGAGCCGGTTTTGGATTAGGGCTAACTATTTCAAATGAAATTATAAAGCTGCATCACGGAGAAATAACCGTTAAAAGTAAAAAGGGTTCCGGCAGTACATTTATAATCACATTGAAAAAAGGGAATGCTTATTTTAATGAAGATGAAATTGGAGGAAATGAAACCAATGATGAACTTATAGAAAATTATTTTACCAGTAAAAAACGGAAGGAACAAATCGTTGAGCAAACTCATGATGCTATTGCTGTAATCAAAGAGCAAACGTTACTTATAGTAGAAGATAATGCGGACATATGCAACTATATCGTTGACCTTTTTTCTGATGAGTTTACTGTTTTACAAGCTTCCAATGGAAAAGAAGGATTAGAAATTGCCTTAGAAAAATTGCCTGATCTCATTGTGAGCGATGTCATGATGCCTGTAATGGATGGAATAGAGTTAACTCATAATTTGAAATCAAACGTTAGTACGAGCCATATACCAGTCATTCTTTTAACAGCGAGAGCTTCTTTTATGCATAAAATGGCAGGTTTTGAAACGGGTGCGGACGATTATATTACAAAACCTTTTAATGAGTCGCTCCTTCGTGCCAGAATTAAAAATATTTTAAAAAATAGAGCACGATTACATGAAATATTCCGTTCAGAGGATTTTATGGCTATTGGGGACTTAACCAAAAGCAAATCAGACCTTGCCTTTCTTCAAAATCTAGGCAATTTAATTGAGGAAAATATAGATTGTAATGATTTTTCTGTAAATGTAGTAGTTAAGCATTTGGGCATGAGCCATTCCGTAATTTATAAAAAACTTAAAGTTTTAACAGGTTTGTCACTGGTGGAGTATGTCCGAGAATACAAATTAAAGAAGGCTAAACAATTGCTCTTAAAAAAAGAAAATACAGTAGCTGAGGTCTCCTATTTGGTAGGATATTCTGATCGTAAATATTTTAGCAAGCTCTTTAAAGAACGTTTTGGCAAAAATCCTTCCTCTTATTTAAACGATTAATAGCTTACTGAGGTGTTGGATTATTCAGGTAACACTTTAATTTCCTTTTTAATTCCATTAGGAATTCTATACCCGTTACAATCTGGAATGCATCCATTTTTTAGCACATTACCTAATTACTATAATTCTGGATTATAGTGCCCAAAAGCAGTGTCGTTTTTTATTTCACAAATGAAAATTGATGCTAATTCTTTCCTTGTTTGCTACTTCAGTCCTGCTTGGGAATTCCTAAAATCGATGTTTTTTTTTAAAGTTGCAAAGCGAACTTGCTTTGACTTTAATACCGTTGTGGTTTTTAAATAAAAAAATAATAATAATTTAAAAAATCGCCTTTTTTTTCTATATCCTTAATTTTATTGGTGTTTTATGCCGATAAAACGATTTTGTCTCCCTATAAAGATGAATTAATTCCCCTTTGATTTTTTACCCTAAACCTAAATTGCAACGTATTAGAACCACCTATTTTTTTAAAAAAAATTAACCAAAACAACCAAAAAAATTAATTATGGGAAAACGAATTAACAGTAATCAATCCAAAACCAAATTGAAGCAATCAAACATTTTATAACCAAAACATAATATGAATTCAAAATTAAAGCAAAAGAAAAAGAGAACATTAATAGCTTTTAAGCTATCCTGTTCAATGATATTTTTTTTAATACCTCTTGTGTTTTTCGGACAAAAAACAGCCATTATAGGTGCCGTTGTAGATGAAGCTACTAAGGCGACTCTTTCTGGTGTAACGGTAACATTAAAAAACAGCACTAATTCTACTATTTCAGATAGTAATGGGAATTACCAGATAAATGCAGAAAACGGAGATATTGTACTATTTTCATTTGTAGGATATCGAACAATAGAAAAGAAAATTTCAGGGAACATATTGAATATATCCCTTCGTGAAGATTCTAAAACACTAAATGAAGTTGTGGTTATTGGATATGGATCAACCAGAAAAAAAGACCTTACAGGTTCAGTAACACAAGTAAGTACTAAAGATTTCCAAAAAGGATTTGTAACCAATGCAGAGCAACTTATAGCCAATAAAGTTCCTGGATTGCAAATCACACCAATAAGTGGAAAGCCTGGAGCTGGAAGTTCCTTTTTATTAAGAGGTGGAGCTTCGTTAAGTGCTTCCAATAATCCGTTATTTGTAATTGACGGTGTTCCTATTGGTCTTAATGACGGACCTGGAGTGCTAAGCGCTTTGAATCCTGATGATATTGCATCTTTTAGTATTTTAAAAGATGCTTCAGCCGCCGCAATTTATGGTTCAAGAGGGTCGAATGGAGTTATAATTGTCACAACTAAAAATGGAAGAAATGGAGACTTGAAAGTTTCATTTGTTTCTAAGATTTCTGCTTCGAACAATATTTACAAACAAGATGTATTGTCAGGAGATCAATATAGAGAAGCTGCAAAGCAAGCTTCTTTAGTTTCAGGTATACCTATTTCTAATTTTAATTTAGGTACAGCAAACACGAATTGGCAGAATGAAATTTATCAAACGGCTTTGACTAAAGACAATTCAATTAGTTTTACAGGAGGGATAAAAGTATTGCCATACCGCTTGTCATTGGGTTATTTAGATCAAGACGGTACACTTAAAACGGGTAATTTTAAGAGAAATACAATCTCTCTTAATATTAATCCAACTTTTTTTGACAATCATCTTAAAGTAAATTTAAATGTAAAAGGAATAAGTCAAAAAGAAAGAAGAGCCGATGAAAGTGCTATTTATACAGCAGTAACATTTGATCCAACACAATCGGTTAAAGACCCAAACTCAATTTATGGGGGCTACTGGCAATATTCTGAATTTGCATCAAATCCTGCCGTTTTACATGGTCATAATAATCCGGTGTCTCTATTGGAACAGGTCAATGACAGGGTTTCAAGTCTAAGAAGTATTGGGAACATTCAATTAGATTATAAAGTGCATTTTTTTCCGGATTTAAGTGTAAAAATAAATTCCGGTTATGATGTTGCTAAAGGGACCTGGAATTATAATGTACCTGCTAATTATTTCCCGGCAATTATTTCTAATGGACTGGTATCTAAAGGCGATCCCAGTTCTAAGACGGAGAATGTGTTTTCAGAAACTACCTTGAATTATTTTAAAGAAATTAAAGCTTTAGACAGTCGTATAGAGGCTTTGGCGGGGTATTCATATAACGATTTTAAAACAACCAACTATTATTATCCCTCTTATGATGTAGCTGGGAATGTACAACCTGGTTCTACTCCGAATTTCAATTTTGATATTCCTCAAAACACTTTGATATCTTATTTTGGAAGATTAATGTATACGTTTAAGGATAAATACGTTCTTACCGGAACGTATAGAACAGATGGTTCTTCAAGATTTTCTAACAAAACAAGATGGGGTTCATTCCCTTCTGTATCGGCTGCCTGGAAAATAAATGATGAAAAGTTTTTGGTTGATTCTAAAGTTATTTCAAACCTTAAATTTAGAGTGGGATGGGGTATTACAGGACAACAGGAAGGAATAGGTAATTATGGCTATATCCCAATTTATAATTTAGGGGCTTCAAATATTAAATACCCAATTGGTAATGATTTTATACAAGGAGTTAATCCTAGTGCAACTGACCGTAATAGAAAATGGGAGCAATCAAAATCTTTAAATGTTGGGTTAGATTGGGGTTTGTTTAAAAATAGAATAAATGGAGGTGTCGATTTTTATCATAGAATTACCGATGATTTATTAAACGATGTAACCATTCCTTCAGGGACAGATTTTGCTAATAATATTGTTAAAAATATAGGAAGTTTGGATAACAAAGGTTTTGAAATAAATGCTAATGCAGTGTTGATTCAAAAAACAAATTTTAATTGGAATTTAGGCGTTAATTATAGCTATAATGAAAATAAAATAACAAAGCTTTCTATAGGAGACAATTCTGGTGTTGGTTTATTTAGCGGTAATTTATTGGTAAATACGGTTGGATATTCTAGAAATACCTTTTTTGTTTATCACCAAGTTTATAATGCACAAGGAAAACCTATCGAAGATCAAATGGTAGATTTAAATAACGATGGTGTTATAAATGAACAGGATAGATATAGAACCGAAAGTTCCACTCCAAAACATGTTATAGGCTTTAATACCGCTTTTAATTACAAAAAGCTTGCCTTAAGTATGGCGTTTCACTCAAATCTTGGACAATATGTGTTTTATAACCCTAACGATAATTTATCGGCTATATATGATGGTATCACACGTAATAACATCAACCAATTGTATTACAAAACTAATTTCACGCAAACCGGAAATAACAATCAAAAGTATAGCGATTATTACTTGCAAAATGCTTCCTTCTTAAAAATGGATAACATCAACCTAAGCTATGATTTTGGGAATTTAATAAATCCTAAAAAAGATAATAATAATGTTGTGTTGTCAGCTTCTGTTCAAAATGTATTTGTAATTACTGATTTTACAGGAGGCGACCCGGAAGCATCTTATAATTATGGGACCAATTTTGGAGGTAATTATACATCACCAAGAACGTATTCAATTTCTTTGAATTTCAATTTCTAGAGAATACTTAATTTATTAAAATTATAAAAATGAAAAACAAACTATTTAAAATCAGATATATAGCGGTTGTTTTGGTCGCGCTAATGATTACGTCTTGTACGGATGATTTGGACCGATTTCCTACAAACGCATTGACAAATGAAGCCCAGTTTAGTTCGCTTGAAGGATATAAACAAGGACTTGTTTCTACTTATATTCAATTATCCGGGGCCAACAACTTTTTTTACAGAGGATACTGGGAATTACAAGAACTTTCAAGTGATGAAGCCGTAAATACTTGGGACAGTCATAAAACAACTGAGTTGGACTGGTCTTCTGATCATACAGAATCGGCTGATGTTTATAAAAGTGGCTTGTATCTTATAACGCTATGTAATAATTTTATTATTGAAGCAGCACCAGGAATGGTTGAGAAAAGAGGATTTTCAAATGCAGATAAAGCAGAGATTGCAAAGTATTATTCTGAAGTTCGTTTTGTAAGAGCGTATGCTTATTGGATGCTTTTAGACTTATTTGGAAACCCTTCATTTGCAACAGAACAAACATTAGCCAATGGTGAAATTCCAAAACAAATAAAACAAGCCGATTTATACCACTACATTGAATCGGAACTAAAGGCTATTGATGGATCTATGATTGCTCCAAAAACGAATGAGTATGGACGCGCAGATCAAGCTGCGGTATGGTCGCTTTTGGCAAGACTTTATTTAAATGCTGAGGTGTATTCTGGTGAAGCACATTATACAGAAGCCATCACTTATAGTAAAAAAGTAATCGATGCGGGTTATTCTTTAATTTCGAATCATCAGTGGTTGATGCTCGGAGATAATAATAAAAACACCAGTGAATTTATTTTCACCTTCAATTATAATAATGAATATGTAACTTCTTGGGGAACGACAAATGTTTTTGCTCTGGGAGCATCAGGAGTTCCTGAGGAAATTAATGGTATGAGTGCCAGTTGGAATCTATACAGGGTAACGCCTTCTATTCCGGCATTGTTTCCAACCCATGATACAAGTGTAGATAAAAGAGCAGTGTTTTGGACGGAAAAAGAAGAACCAAAACGCACTTTAGAAATAGAATCTTTATCCAATTCAAAAAGTGGCTATTCTATCTATAAATACCGTAATGTGGATAGAACAGGAGCCAAAATTCCACAAAAAAACACCTACAATAATTTAAGTGATATTGATTTTCCTGTTTTCCGTTTACCCGAAATGTATTTGATTTATGCCGAAGCGGTTTTAAGAGGAGGAGCTGGAGGAGATTCTCAATTGGCACTAAGCAATATAAACAAGTTAAGAGGTAGAGCTTATGCAAATGATCCCAACAGTACGCTAGGAAATATAACTTCAACGGATTTGAATTTAGAGTTTATTTTAGATGAGAAAGCTAGAGAAATGATGTGGGAAGGGTATCGAAGAACCGATCTTATAAGATATAAAAAATTCACTTCCGGAGATTATCTATGGGCCTGGAAAGGTGGTGTGTTAAATGGAAAAGCAGTGGATAGTAAATACAAATTATTCCCAATTCCAGTATCTGAAATTCTATCAAATCCAAATTTGAAACAAAACCCAGGGTATTAAAATATTAAAACTATACTAAGATGAAAAAAATAATCTATTCCATATTACTTATTGGTAATGTGCTGTTATTTACGGGTTGTACAGATGACAAACCAATTTTTATTGCTGATTTAAGTTCAGAAAGCATTGCTTTTACGAACGATTTCGCAAGTGAATATGTATTGTCCAAAGAGACAAAGAACAATATAGCCGATCGATTGATTTGGGACGCATCGATTTTAGGTGTAAATACCGATTATGAAGTTCAGGCAGCAACAGATGAGTCGTTTACTAAGGTAGTTTCATTAGGAGTTACAAAGAAAACCAATATGACAGTTTTAGTAAGTCAATTATTAGATTTGGCCGATCAATTGGGTCTGGATGAAGATCCAAAAACGACAAACAGTGATGGAAAGCTAAATAATTCTGGAGTTGTTTATTTTAGAGTTAAGTCTAAAATAGGTAATGGTGGTGCAGGTACTGAAGAAATTATTTCGACTGTTCAAATGATAAATATTAGATTAATTGAAAAAGTGGCAACTTCAACCGCCTGTAATCCAATATGGGTAGTTGGTGATGCAATTAAAAATGTTGGATGGAATTTCACACTAAATACAAAATGTGAATTGGAAGTGCAACGAGTTAAAATTTCATTTCTAAAAGGAAAATTTAGATTCTTTACTGCCGAAAATGATTGGGCTACAGGATTAAATTATGAATATTATAAAGGCAAAGGATATACAATTGATTCCCGTTTGATAAGTGAAGGTTCGGGAGATTATAATTTTGTTTTTGATGGTACTCCGGGTATTTATGAATTGGTAGTAGATAGCACTAAAAAAACGATTGTTTTAAACCCATCAGGCCCACTTTGGGTTGTAGGTGATGCAACACCGGGAGGATGGAATTTTAGTGGAGGCGAAACACAAATTGTTGAAATAAATCCTGATATTTGGCAAGCTACTTTTGCATTCTCTGCTGGAGTTTTCAGATTTTTTGAAAGTCAAGGGGTTTGGGATACCAATAATAATTACAAACATTATGCGGATGCCGGTTATGTCATAGATTCAAAATTTCAAAATGATGGAAGTGGTGATGCAAATTTTAAGTTTGTAGGTACCCCAGGAACTTATACAGTAACAATTAATGCAATAGACAAAACAATCAAGTTAAATTAATAATTAGCAGTATGATTCTATTGGTTGATTCTAATAAAATTAACCAATAGAATTAAAAAAAGAGTTGAATAAAGGTATCTAAAGAAATTTAGAATCAGAACTCTATAATACGTCTGTTTTTCAGGCTTTAAAAAAATTAAGATGAATAAAATATTTGTACAAGTAAGACAGATTTTCATAGTATTAATGGCATTGGCAACTTTTTCTTGTAGTAATGCACAAAATCCAGAGACAACTCCTGCGGAGCCAACAGTACCAACAACTTTTGCCTTGTCAAAAGGAGCCGATGTAGGATGGCTACCCCAAATGGAAGCTACAGGGTATGAATTTTATGATACAGACGGTACAAAGAAAGACTGTTTGCAACTGTTGAAAGACAGAGGAATCAACACGATTCGTCTTCGGGTTTGGGTAAATCCTTCCAATGACAAAGCAAGTGGACATTGTAGTCCTGCAGAAACAGTGGTTATGGCTGTTCGTGCTCAAAAATTAGGAATGCGCATTATGATCGATTTTCATTACAGTGACACTTGGGCCGACCCCGGAAAACAAACAAAACCCGCGGCTTGGGCAAACCATTCTTTTACGGAATTATTAAATGATGTTTATAATCATACGTATGAAGTTTTGAATTCTCTAAAAGCGGCCGGAGTAACTCCTGAATGGGTACAAGTGGGGAATGAAATTCCTGACGGCATGTTATGGCCAGAAGGTAAATCGGCTAATTTCGGTCAACTCGCACAACTTTTGAATAAAGGCTATGATGCTACAAAAGCCATCAATTCGGCTATCAAAGTTATTGTCCATCTTGATGAGGGGAATAATAATGCCAAGTTCAGATGGTTTTTTGATAATGCTAAAGCAAATAATGTAAAGTATGATGTAATAGGTCTTTCGTATTATCCGTATTGGTTAAAAAGTGATTATAAAGCTACTATAGCTGATTTAGCCAATAATCTCAATGATATGGTTTCCAGATACGGAAAAGAAGTTATGGTTGTTGAGGTTGGTGGCGATTATGCCTTAGCCCAAAATACCAAGGATATGTTGACAGCCGTAATTAATGCGGTTAAAAATGTGCCTAATAATAAAGGGCTTGGCGTAATTTATTGGGAACCTGAAGGAGAGAAAAGTTGGAGTGGCTATCAATTAAATGCATGGCAGTCAAATGGGAAACCATCACCGGCCTTAGACGCTTTTAAAGAATAATTTATGATTGATAAAACAGGATAGCTTAATAATAAAGTTACATTGAAAAAAGATAAGATTTTTTTTCATATTATAATATTAAATAATTAGACAGATTGATAATGAATAAATTGATGAATATTATAATTGTATTTTTAACAATTACACAAATTTCCTTTGCTCAGGTACGGACAGTTAGGGAATTAGACTCGAACTGGAAGTTTCAAAAAGGAGATTTCGAAAATGCTTTTCAATCCAATTTTAATGATTCAAAATGGGAAAAAGTGAGCGTGCCTCATGATTGGGCAATTTACGGTCCTTTTGATAAAGAAATAGACAAACAAAAAGTAGCTATTGTTCAAAATGGCGAAAAAGTAGCTTCCGAAAAAACAGGAAGAACAGGTTCATTGCCTCATGTTGGTTCCGCTTGGTACAGAAACAAGTTTTCGATATCGGCTGCGGAGAATGGAAAGAAAGTGATTCTGCTTTTTGAAGGTGCCATGAGCGAACCACAAATCTATTTAAACGGGAAAAAGGTGGGCGAATGGGCTTATGGTTACAGCTATTTTTATTTTGATGTAACTGATTTCATTACAACAGGAGAGAATTCCTTGGCGGTAAAATTAACCAACAAAGAGTTTGCTTCACGTTGGTATCCGGGTGCCGGTTTGTACAGAAAAGTAAGCCTTATCATAAAAAATAAGGAAAGTATTGATCAGTGGGGAACTTCTATTACAACGCCTTTTATTAGCAAGGAAGCAGCTAAAGTAAATGTAAAAACAAAAGCTACTGGCGAAAATGGCTATTTAGTTACCACTATTTTTGATGCTAATGGGCAAAAACTAAGTTCTGATAAAGTAACAACAAAATTCGGAAATGAATTCGATCAAAACATCAAAGTTGAAAATCCAAAATTGTGGAGTCCAGAAAGTCCTTATTTGTATAAAGCCGTTTCGCAATGGTTTGTGGGAGACGAATTGAAAGACGAGGTTATTACTCGTTTTGGAATTCGTGACATAAAATATGAAGCTAATAAAGGATTTAGCTTAAACGGTGAAGTTAGAAAATTTAAAGGAGTTTGCCTGCATCATGATTTAGGACCTTTGGGAACAGCAATAAATGTAGCGGCTTTACGTCGTCAATTGACTATTTTAAAAGACATGGGGTGTAATGCTATTCGAAGCTCTCACAACATGCCATCATTGGAACAACTGGAATTGTGTGACGAAATGGGTTTTATGTTTTTAGCTGAAAGTTTTGACGAATGGGCAAAGCCAAAAGTTAAGAATGGATACAATCGATTTTTTGAAGCTTATGCGGAAAGAGACTTGGTTAATTTAATTCATGCCACCAGAAATCATCCTTCTATTGTAATGTGGAGTTCCGGAAATGAAGTTCCGGATCAATGGGGAGAAGCTGGGGTAAAACGTGCCAAATGGTTACAGGAAATTTTCCATCGTGAAGATCCAACAAGACCTGTAACGGTAGGTATGGATCAGGTTAAAGCTACTATGGAATCCGGTTTCGGAGCTTTGTTAGATGTTCCGGGCTTAAATTACAGAGTACATTTGTATGAAGAGGCATTTAAAAAATTTCCACAAGGATTTATTTTAGGTTCTGAAACGGCTTCTACCGTAAGTTCAAGAGGAATTTATAAATTTCCCGTAGTACAAACTAAAGACAAGCAATATGCTGATTTTCAAAGTTCTTCTTATGATTTAGAAGCCTGTAGTTGGTCAAATGTACCTGATGAAGATTTTATATTACAAGATGATAAGCCATGGGTTATTGGTGAATTTGTTTGGACAGGGTTTGATTATTTAGGTGAACCGACTCCTTATGATGAAAGCTGGCCTTCTCGTAGTTCATATTTTGGAATTAATGATCTAGCAGGTTTGCCTAAAGACCGATTCTATTTGTATAGAAGCCGTTGGAATAAAGAAAAAGAAACCTTACATATTTTACCACATTGGAATTGGGAAGGTCGCGAAGGTAAGGTAACACCGGTATTTGTGTATACTAATTATGACAGTGCAGAGCTTTTTGTAAACGGGAAAAGTATGGGAATTCAAAAAAAGAATACTGCAACACCACAAAACAGATATCGTTTGATGTGGATGGATGTTAAGTACGAACCAGGAACAGTGAAAGTAGTTGCCTTTGATAAAGAAGGAAAAGCAGTTGCAGAAGAGGAAATTCATACTGCTGGAAAAGCATACCAAATTGTGCTTAACGCCGATAGAAAAACAATAGAGGCAGATGGTAAAGACTTGTCTTATGTTACTGTTTCTTTAGTAGATAAAAATGGGATTCCATGTCCCATAGCAACAGATCAATTGCAATTTAAAGTGAAAGGAAAAGGAACCTATAGGGCAGCATGTAACGGGGACGCTACTTCACTGGAACAATTTCATTTGCCAACAATGAAACTATTCAGCGGAAAATTAGTAGTGCTGGTTCAATCGTTAAAAGAAGCCGGAAATATGGAATTAACGGTTAGTGGAAAAAGATTAAAAACAGCAACTTTAATTATTAATTCTACTAATTAGAATTTCATAATAAAAATTTAGCACCCCTTCTTTTCTGGAAATGGAAAGAGGGGTTTTTTTGTTTATCGAATTTCTAAATGGATTCTCAAATTGGTTTCTGGACCGATGGTGCAAATTGCAAATTATTGGACAGCGAATTCTCCGTTGAATGTGATTGTGTATAGCAATTGTGACGAAGTGGCATTGTATTTAAATGATATTTTGGTAGCCAAAGAAAAACCATTGATAAATGAAAACAGTAATGAATTAAAACATGCCCCATTTATTTTTAAACTGGATAAATTTGTTCCTGGAACCTTGCGGGCCGAAGGATTTATCAAAGGAGAAAAAGTAATTGCTAATGTTGTCAAAACACCCGAAAGCCCAGTAAAAATGGAATTGAGTTATGATGTTTCGTCAAAAGCAATCAATGCGAATTCTCCTGATATGGTTTTTGTATATGCTAAAATCACCGATGCGAATGGAACCATTATCCCAACGGCAATGAACGAAGTGACTTTTGCTTTAAGTGGAAAAAATGCAGCATTAATTGGCGAAAATCCCGTGAAAGCCGAAGCAGGAATTGCTACCATTATTCTTAAAACTAAGAATTTAAAAAGTCCGATAACGATAAAGGCTTCGGGAGCAAATTTAAAATCTGCAACTCTAAAAATTAATTAAGGCAGGAAATAGTATGAGTTATTGTAATAAACTTTAAAGAACCATCAAGTTACAACCTCGAATATCAGAATTATCAAAACGTCCCAATACCTCGAAAGAGTTGTTGGGATTTTTTTTGCCTAAATCCTGCGTGGCAATAAAAGAGCAGGAATTAATATTAGCCAAATCAATTACGTTGATTCCGCCTGTTTTCCCGTCTTGAATGTAGGTCAAAGCATCTTCGGTGTCGCGAATGAGGATTTGCATCCAAGAAGGGCATTCAAATACGCCATTTCCTAAAGAATAAGCTTGTGAAAGCAATTCGGTCATCCCGTATTCAGAATGAATCGCCGCAACGCCAAATCCTTTGCACAGTTGTTCGTGTAATTCTTCCCGAATCATTTCTTTTCGTTTGCCTTTCATTCCACCCGTTTCCATGATTATGGTGTTTTGCAGTTGGAATAGGTGTTTTTTTTCTGAAAGTTCAGTTGTTTGCCTAAGGTCATCAAGAACCCTCTTTTTTTTATCTGAAAAAGAACTTTTTCCATTGAGGGTTTCAATCAAATCTAACAAAGCATAAGTGACGCCAATCAAAATGACATTTTGTCCTGCTTGATCCAGAGCAATGAGTTTTGCTATAAGTTCGTCATGATTGTGCAGGTAAAAACCGCTTTCCAGATGATTGGAAAGTGTTATCAAATCTTCAACCATGTAAATCAACGAAGAGCCTTCTCTTTCCAAATAAGAAGGAAGCAAAGCCAATACAACATAATCCTCGATGTTCCCATAAAACTCAGAAAATCCTTTGCGGTAGCTTTCTTCATATATGGAAGCATCAGTGACTAAATGCTTACTGGTAATCATTCCGGTTGTTCCGCTACTGGTAAAAGTTTCTTCAATCGCATCTGTATTAGAAACGACTTGGTGACTCTTGAAAAACTGTATCGGTAAAAAAGGAATTTGAGATAATGATTTTACTTTGTGAGGATCTGTTTTTAAAAAATTACAAAATTCCTGATACACCTTATTGTTTTCGTATTGAAAACGAAACACTTTTAAAGCGATTTTCTCAAACTGTTTTTGACTGGAAATAGCAAATATATCGGTAGTTGGAATCAAGAATTTTTTTTACAAAAGTAAGTAAAAAAAATGTAGGCACTTAAGCATTCAAAGTCTTTGCAAGCGCTTTACTCAATTTAATAAATAGCAGTACTGTTTTATAAAAAAAGCCCCAATAGAATTGGAGCTTTTGAATTTGTCAGTTATAGATTATTATCGAACAATTAATTTTCTTGTGGCTGATGCGTCATTTTCATTGATTTTAATGATATAAACACCTGATGTAAGATTTGAAACATTTAGTTCTCTTGAACTCAGCATTGTTTGGAGTACTTTTTTTCCTAAAACATCAAAGATAATGATTTCTTTATCCAAGTCATTTTTTGAAGTAATGTAAACTTTGCCATTACTCACGGGGTTCGGGTACAAGCTTAAGCCTTCTATCGAAGCAGTTTCTTGTGTTCTTGGCTGTTGTTTGTTTTCCTGAGCGGAAAGGCTCACAGAAAAGAAAAAAACCAATAAGATAGTAATATAAAAGTAGTTTTTCGCCATGATTTCGATTTGTTATGTAAATATATAAAAAATAATTCAAATATTGTACCACAAAAAAAAAACACCTCTCATAAAGAGAGGTGTTTAACTATTATTTTTGAGTGTTTTAACTAAAAATTATTTAATTAAGCTAGTTCCACCAACAGTTGCCCATGCACCAGCAGTTAATGAAGCCCCAGTCGCAGTTGTAGTTGTTGCAAAATTTCCAACTGGGAAATTAACTAGAATACTTGAAGTTGCTCCTACAGGTGTAATTTGTGAAGTTGAAGAGATGGTCACATTAGTTAATTTTATTTTTGATCCATTAACTTGATTGGTATTTGTGGTAGCATCTTGAATTTTTACTGCTGCACCTTTGTAAACAGTTGTTCCTTCAGTATAATCTCCGTATCCTGAGATAATGATGTTGCTATAATCTCCATTTCCTTCTTTTTTGAATTGGAAAGCATCAACTTGAACATCACCAGCAACTTCTGGTACACATCCTGCTTCTCTTTTTAAAGTGATATTAATAACTTTTGGCCAGAATGCATTGTTGTTGTTAGAACATTCAATTTCCATTCCGTAATTCCCTTTACCCGTTTGGTAAGCATACCAGTTAGAGTTGTTTTGACCTTGCCATCCATCTTGCCAGTCAAAAGCATCATCATAGTTACCATAAGAAATAGCGTTTGTCATGCTTACAGTTCCTCCAAAAAATTCATATCCATCATCAGCACCTTTGTAAGAAACTAAGTGGTCTAATGTTGTTCCTGAACCTACTGAATAAAATGTAAATCCATTATTTTCTTTTGTTCCATCAGCTAATTTTGCTCCAGCATATTCAACTCTTGCATAGTTTAATGAACCTCCGTTGTGAGCAGCATTTGTTCCTCCGTAAGGTAATGCATTTCCATCTTCTGAAGTAGAAGTAGTTACGCCACCAATTGCTTTTATTGGAGCATCACCATAGATGATAATTCCTCCCCAAGAACCTGGAGTTGCAGATGCTTCTGTAAATACAACTGGTTTATCAGCCGTACCGTTAATGTTTAATTTTCCTCCGTTTAAAACAACAAATGCGTTGTCTCCTGTAGTCTTATTTGCTGTAATTGTAGAACCTGCATCGAAAGTTACTGTTACTCCTGAAGCAACTTTAACAATACCTTTTAAAGTGTAATTTCCGTATGCAAAAGTTTTATTTGCAGTTATTGTACCTGTGATTTCGCCTGTTGCCGGTGGTGTAACAGGAATTGGACTGTCACTACTTGAGCAAGAATTTAGAAATAACCCTGTAGCAAGTGCTAAAGCAAAAAATTTAGTTTTCATAGTTTATTGTATTATTTATTGTTTTTTATTTTTGTCAAAATTATAGGATAACTTCATAAAGGGTGTTAGCTGAATATTACAATACAGTTACTAAAAAAACACTAAAATGTGAAGAGAATGTTAAGTGCGTTATGTGGGTTTTAAGCATAAAAAAAGCCCTAAATAAATTAGAGCTTTTGGTATTAAATAGGGTGTCTCTGTTAAAAAGTGTATCCTAAGTTTATAGAGAATCCTCTTCCTTTTTTATAACTGTTTGTTATGGTTGAATTTTCAACTATAATTGAAGTTCCGTTATTTCCTTGTTCGGATTTGCGTATTGGATCAAGTAGATTGTCGGCGCTAAATTTTAAATCAAAATGATCTGATAATTTGCTGCTCCAAATGAAATCCAACTGTTGAACCGGTAATTCATAAATATGGTCTAATCCACCAGTTCCCACTGCATAAATTCTTTTTCCAAATACAGAATAAACTAATGAAACGGTGTTGCTCCAAGATTCGCTTAAGTCAAATTGATATTTTAAATCAGAGTTGATTAACCATTTTGAAGCTCCTTGAAGTTCTCTATTTTTAAAGGTTTCGATTGATGTTGTTACATTACCGTCGCTGTCAGTAGTTGTTGGCTTCACATCTACTTTAGTATGCATTAAAGAAGTATTAAACCCAAATGAGAAATCAGATAAACTTTCGTCAATTCTTGCAAAATCTAAGATAAATTCAATTTCTGCTCCATATAAAACTGCATTGTCTGAATTTAAATAAGTTGTGATAGTTGAATTTGCAGCATTAGAGATGAATGTTCTTTCAATAGGCTGATCGATTTTTTTACCGAACAATCCAAGTACAAAAACTTCTTTTGATGTTGGGAATAATTCATATTTTAAATCAACATTGTAGTTGCTGCTATTTTTTAAAAATGGATTTCCTTTTGTTGAAGTTCCGTCAGCATTGATATACTCGATAGGATAAGATTCCATTACTACCGGTCTTGTATATGTTTTTCCAGTAGCAAAACGCAGATTCGAATTCTCATTCAAACCGTATTTCACATTTAAAGCAGGTAAAACATACAAGTTGTCATATTTTAAAGTTTTAAATGGGTCTGAGAAAGAACCTTGAGTTCTGTACTTTGTTTCTCTCATGGTGCTTTCTAAACGAATTCCTCCGTTTAATTCCCATTTTTCTCCAAACTTGTAAAGCAAGTTAGCATAACCGGCATTGGCAGTTTCCTTTAGTTTTGCCTGATATGTTGCATTGGAACTTTCTCTAAAACTAATAGCATTTGAAGCTAAATAACCATTTAATTGAGTGTCCAATGAATTTAACGGTGCTGTAAAACTGTTTGGGGCACTATTATTAACTGGTGTTATAAAACGATAGGATGAGGTCATGTCAGACATGTTTCCATTGTATCCAGCAGTGAAAATATTATTTTTTTCAGTTTTGCCAAATTTCAAACTGTATTCTCCTAATCCAGAAAAATAAGAATCACCAGAAATATCCAAATACTGCTTGATGAAATTATTTCCGGCAACTGAAACTAAAATATCCTCAGTTCCTGATCTTGTTCCTGAAAAGAATTTTCTGTCCGGTTGCGCATACTTAGTAATAGCATACGAAACTGCCGCTTTTACATTTTGACTTTTATCCTCATTCAATGCATACTCACCTAATAACTGGTTGTTTAAATAATTAGATTCGTCTAATTGATTGGTTCTAATTAAAGTGTTATTGTTGCTTGAGTTTGAATCAGCTACACCAAATTGATCTTTAACTAAATTTTCAGTAGTTCTGATGAAAAGTGTATTGTAAGAGAGTTTTAGTCTATTTGTCGTGTAATTTAATCCTACTAAAGAAGACAGTGATGTTTTATATCGGTATTCCGTGTTGTCAAAGTCATTTCTATAAGTGAAGCCAGAAGGATTGTTAGTAAAAGTTCTTTCCACTCCATTTCTAATTGAATAATTATTGTCAAAATTAATCGAAAGTAAATAAGAAAAAGTCTTGTCGTCTTTCAGGTTAAACTTCTCTGAATGAAGAAAACCGATGCTTGAATTCAAAGGACTGTTTATTTTTGAAACATCAAATCCACTTTTAAAAGATCTCAAAGATTCATCGGCAGTAAGCGTGTAACTTGAAGGTGCATTTCCCAATAATCCTGGAAGTTTTCTGTCGTTTCCGGTCAAGCCAAATAATCCTTTGGTAGAATTAGCGTCTTTAGAAATTAAAAATTTTTCTAAATTATTATTTACTGTGTACCCAACTCCAACATTCAATTTGGTTACGCTTTTCGAACCTTTAGAGGTTTGGATATTAAAAGTTCCTCCGGCAAAATCTCCATAAATATTCGGGTTAAACGTTTTGTATACTTCAATAACACCTACAATATCGGTAGAAAATAAGTCTAACGGAATAATTTTTTTGAAAGGATTGTTAGTTGGAGCAGCAAGATCATTTATCAGTAAATTGTTGTATCGATCTTCCAGTCCGCGTACAAATAAACCTCTTGAGCCTACTTTTGTAATTCCTGTTATTTTGGTAAGCCCTTCCTCTACATCGCTAACTCCTTTACGAGCCATTTCTTGGGCGCCAATACTTTGTTTTATGACAACTGCTTTCTTTTGGTCAAGTAATAATACAGTTTCTTTTTCTCTGCTTGCCGTATTCTTTATTACTACATCTTCCAGTTTGTAACTTCCTGAACCTATCGCTTGATTTAGATTTACAGTTTCATTTGCAACTACAGTTACCGGAACGTCTACAGATTCATAACCTACGAAACTGAATTGTATCGTATAATTCCCAGGTGCCATAGCGATAGTATATTTTCCATCAATATCAGTATTGGTTCCTATAGTGGTCCCTTTTATAAGTACATTAGCAAAAGGCAAGGATTGATTGTTAGCATCTTTATCAGTTAGGATTCCAGAAACGGTACCTTTATTCTGTGAAAAAGAAAAAGTTGTAATTAATAATGCTATAAACAATATTCTAAATTTCATTTTTGTGTGTTTTATTTTTATGCAAAGTAAAGTTGGTTTTGTAAAGTAAAAGTTACTTGACTATTACCATTTAGTTTCGTGAATATTAATAAATCGTTAACATATTAAATTACGGTTAATGTGATTTTTAAACGATTCTTTTATTGCTATATTTACAATCGGAATTGAAAATCACTGAGCATTTCAGGCGTAAATTCTATCAGAATAATATAATTTTTCTATTTATGAAAAAAAGAAACACAAAGATTTTACTCGTTGATGATGAGCCGGATATTTTGGAAATTGTAGGATATAATCTTACTCAGGAAGGATATCAGATCTTTACTGCAGCAAACGGAAAAGAAGCTATTATAAAAGCAAAAAAAGAATTGCCGGACCTTATTATCATGGATGTAATGATGCCGGAGATGGATGGAATGGAAGCGTGTGAAAATATTAGAAAAATACCGGAATTGAATAATGTGATTATCACTTTTCTTACAGCTAGAAGTGAAGATTATTCTCAGGTGGCCGGTTTTGATGCTGGCGCAGACGATTATATTACAAAGCCAATCAAGCCAAAATTATTGGTAAGTAAAGTAAAAGCATTGTTAAGACGCTTGAAAGAGCAAGAACAAAATAGTGAAACACTTAACGTAGGAGGAATCGAAATCAATCGGGAAGAATATAAAATAAGAAAAGATAATGTGGAGATTGCTTTGCCACGAAAAGAATTTGAATTGTTTTATTTATTGGCTTCAAAGCCGGGAAAAGTATTTAAGCGCGATGAGATTTTAGATAAAGTCTGGGGTAACGAAGTCGTTGTTGGCGGAAGAACCATAGATGTACACATTAGAAAATTACGTGAAAAAATTGGTGAAGATTTATTTAAAACAATTAAAGGAGTAGGATATAAATTTGAAGTATAATTACACTCACTTTTTTAGAATAACAAAATGCAAATCAAATCGCTGTAAGAGCGCGATGTGAAATCGATGAAAATAAATTTTAAGAAAACCTATAAGTTTGCCATAAAATCTGCTTTATTCATTAGCCTTTTTGCTACTGGATTTGTTATTTTAATGGTGTTATTATTCTTTGGTTCCAAAGTAAAAAACATACTATTTTTTGGAATAGTTTGTCTGTTGGTTATTTATCTATTTTCTTTTTTGGTTTTGCAATATCGCGTTGAACGGTTTATTTACAGACGTGTAAAAAAAATATACGATGATGTATCGTTATTAGAATCCAGTACTTTTATAAATCAGCCCATTACTACTGATATGGAAACCTTGACGCGAGAAGTCAAGAAGTTTGCCACGGATAAAAAGCTGGAAATTGAAATGCTGCAGATTCGGGAAGAATACCGAAGAGAATTTCTTGGAAATGTTTCACATGAACTAAAAACACCCTTGTTTACAGTTCAAGGTTATATTTCTACTTTGCTTGATGGCGCAATGGATGATAAAAATATCAGAAAAAAATATTTAAAACGTGCTGAGAAAGGAGTAGAACGATTAATTTATATCGTTGAAGATTTAGACATGATTACAAAGTTGGAATCGGGTGATTTGAATCTGGAGTTTTCTGAATTTGACATTGTAGAATTGATACAAAACGTTTTTGATCTATTGGAAATGAAAGCTGATAAAAAGAAAATCACCTTAGCATTTGAAAATTATCACATACAGCCTATTATCGTGCATGGAGATAAAGACAAGATTCAGCAAGTTGTTGAAAATCTAATTGTAAACTCCATTAAGTATGGTAGAGAAGGTGGTTTTACTGAAGTAGCCGTTGTTAATTTAACCAAGAAAAAGGTCTTGGTTCGAATAACTGATAATGGAGAAGGAATTGAAAAACAAAATATACCAAGGCTTTTTGAACGTTTTTATAGAGTAGATAAAAGCGGTTCCCGTTCAGAAGGAGGGTCAGGTTTAGGATTGGCAATTGTAAAACACATTATAGAAGCACATAAAGAGAAAATATATGTGGAAAGTGAATTTGGAATAGGATCTGAATTTTCCTTTACAATCGAGAAGGCCAAATTAAAAAAACCAGAATTAAATCCTGAACAAATATATAGTAAAAGTCTTAAAATTAATAAACTAAAAAAACTGTAAGTCTAGAAATGATTATGAACAAATCCTACAAATTGGATTGGAAACATTAACGAAACAATAATTTATCATCAACATAATATTGTGTTAACATTAGCTTAACATAGCTGGTTCACCTTTGCAAAAAAATTAATCATATAACAACAATGAAAAAAATTTTATTTGCAGTTTTAGTTATGACCTCAGTTTTGGCCAATGCACAAGATGTTAAGAGTGATACTATTAAAGCAGTACCTGTTGATTCTTTAGAAACAACTAGTATTGATTCAGTTAAGACGGTAAGCGTAGAATCTTTGAAAGAATCCCTTGATGAGCATTCCATGAAATTTTCAGGTTTAGAAGAAAGACTTTCTACTATGGACAGTGATCTAGCAAAATTAACAAAAATTAAATTTTCAGGTTACTTACAGGCGCAGTATGAAATGTATAATTATCAAGATAATATTGGACCAGGGCCATCTACGACAGCTGTGCCAATAACAAATACTTTTTTTATCAGAAGAGCTCGTGTGAAATTGACTTATGAGCCAGTTACTGGTGCGGTATTTGTAATTCAACCGGATTATGCTTTTGATAAAGTTACTTTAAGAGATGCTTATGTGCAGTTAAATGATAAGTGGTTGCAAACATTTAAGTTGTTTTTAGGACAGTTTAACAGAACCAGTTATGAAGTGGAGTTTTCTTCTCGCTCAAGAGAATTGTTAGAAAGAAGTAGAATGTCCGGAATTTTGTATCCGCAAGAAAGAGACTTAGGAGCAAAAATCGAAATGGATTTAGAGACTAAATATGAGATTCCGTTTAAGTTTCAGTTAGCAGTTTTTAACGGAAATTATGGAGAAGGTTCTTTGACAAATAATCTTAGAGATGTCGATAATAAGAAAGACGTCATGATGAGAGGTGTTTATTCTTTCAAGTTTCCATCTAAAGGATTGGGAGTTGATATAGGAGCTCATACTTATTTAGGTAATACAGCTGTTTTACAGGCTGGAACCTTCAGCGATGCAAATAATAATAATTTCACGGCTAAAGTAGGGGATAGTTTTCAAAAAAGATGGTTTGGTGGAGAGATGAGGGTTTACTATGATTTTCTTGGTGGAATGTCTCTTAAAGGAGAATATATTTCTGGAACAATATCAGGCGAAAAATCAACAACAGTATTACCAGTTGCTAATAGTAACCCTAGTTTTAACTTTAATGGTATAAGAGATTTTTCAGGATATTATGCGACTTTGGTGAAAAACATTGGAAAAAGCAATCAAATCGCAGTTCGATATGACAGTTGGGATCCAAACAGACATTTAGCAGGAAATGCAGTGACTATTAAAGAAGATTTAAAGTACAATAACTGGTCATTTTCTTGGCAATATTTTTATGATGACAATGTAAAAATTGTTGCAGGCTATAGTTTACCAATTAATGAAAAAAGTACCACAGTTGGTGGCGATTATATAAAAGATAAATTAGATAACACGTTTACAATTAGAATTCAAGCAGGATTTTAATGCAATAAATTAGATTTAAATACAATAAAAAAAATAAAAATGAAAACAACAAAAATTAAATTAGCAGCTATTCTATTAGTTGTTATGGCAGTAGGATTTTCTTTTACTTCATTGGATAAAATAACAGTTAAAGGTTCTGATACCATGGTTATTTTATCTCAGAAATGGGCTGAAGTGTATATGCAAAAACATCCAGGAACAACTATTCAGGTTACTGGTGGTGGGTCTGGAGTAGGTCTTGCAGCTTTAATAAATGGATCAACTGATATTGCAAATTCAAGTCGCCCTATCAAAGCTACCGAAGTAGAAAAATTAAAAGCACGATACAGTACATTAGGAGTAGAAATTCCTTGTGCAAAAGATGGTTTGTCCGTTTATTTGAACAAAGCAAATGGTGTTTCGGAACTTACAATCAAACAAATTGGTCAAATTTTTTCTGGAAAAATTACAAATTGGAAAGAAGTAGGCGGAGCAGATGCCGGGATAAAATTGTACGGTAGAGAGAATAGTTCAGGAACTTTTGGATTTTTTAAAGACAATGTAGTAAAAACTGATTTTTCTCCAAGCTGTCAAACTTTACCAGGAACTGCTGCTATTGTAAATGCTGTGAAAAAAGATAAATACAGTATTGGTTACGGTGGAGCGGCGTATGCTGAGGGTGTTAAAGATTGTAAAGTTAAGAAAGACGATAAAAGTCCAGGGGTTTATCCAACGGCTGAAACTATTAAAAACAAAACGTATCCAATTACTAGATACTTGTACATGTACTTGAAATCTAGGCCAACAGGCGAAACTAAAGCCTTTATTGATTGGATTTTAAGCCCGGAAGGACAAAAAATCATAACATCAGTTGGTTATTTTCCTTTAAAATAAAAATATATAAAAATATCCCTCTCTTTAATTATAGAGGGATTTTTTTTAAAATATATGAATTCTTAAATAAATCAAATGAATTCCCAATTTCCAAGAAATCAAAGTTTCACAAAAGAAAGTTTGAAAAAGCAATTCAGGCTTTCGGAGTTTTTAGCCGAAAAAATTATTTCAAGTGTTGCTTTTTTATCGATTGCAATAATTTTTTTAATCTTCATTTTTGTTTTTAAAGAATCACTTCCGATTTTTAATTTTGGTAAAGACAATAAAGCAAAAACAGAAATAGGAACAACTGCTGATTCAGGTTCAAAACCAGAATCTTACGGTGCTGCGCCTACTGAAGATTTAAAACCGGAATCCTATGGTAGTGAGCCTGCTGAGGATTTGAAACCTGAAACCTATGGTTCAGAACCGGTAACTCAGGAAGATTTAAAACCAGAAACTTATGGTTCAGAACCAGTAACTCAAGAGGACTTAAAACCGGAAACTTATGGTGATGTAAAAGCAGATCCTGCTATTGCATCTTCAGAAGAAAAACCAGAAACGGTTACAGCAGATAATGATGGCGCTGATAAAACATGGAATACTTTCTTTACAACAGAATGGGTTCCAGTTTCGGAACATCCTAGATTTGGTCTTTTAGGCTTGTTGATAGGAACATTAAAAGTTACAATAATAGCGATGCTTATTGCAGGTCCTCTGGCAGTTTTGGCTGCGCTTTATACTTCTTGTTTTGCATCCAAAAGAACGAAGGAAATCATAAAACCTATCATAGAAATGCTGGCTGCTTTTCCATCAGTGGTTATTGGATTCTTTGCCCTGATGGTTTTAGCAACTTTCTTCCAGGACATTTTTGGTTATGAATCAAGATTAAACGCTTTTGTGGGTGGAGTTGCTATGGCATTAGCTGCTATACCAATTATTTACACCATTTCAGAAGATGCACTTTCTGCAGTGCCTAAAACATTTACCGAGGCAAGTTTAGCATTAGGAGCGAGTAAATGGCAAACGGCATTTTTTGTTATATTGCCAGCTGCTACGCCAGGTATTTTTGCTGCTTTACTTTTAGGAGTAGGTAGGGTTTTTGGGGAAACCATGATTGCATTAATGGCTACAGGAAATGCAGCCTTATTGTCTTCAAATCCTTTTGAAAGTGTACGAACTTTTGCCGCTACGATTGGAGCGGAAATGGCCGAAACTGTTTTTGGAGAAACCCATTATAGTGTGCTGTTTTTTATTGGGTCACTACTTTTCATTTTTTCTTTTGCATTGAATGCTGTTGCAGAGTTTTATGTTAAAGGGAAATTAATCAAAAAATTCCAAGGTAAATAAATCATGAACACAACTATAAACGAAACAGAAAACTCTTTTTTCGCAAGTAAGAAAAAGGGTTCAGATATAAAAGGAAAATTGATTATCGGTATTACTCAATTGGCGGTTGTTCTAATTATTGTAATTCTTTTTATCATTTTGGGAATTATTATTTATGAAGGACGTGAAAAATTTTCTTGGGAATTCATTAGTTCATTTCCAACAAATGGAATGACTGAAGGAGGAATCTTTCCTGCATTGATAGGAACCTTTATATTAGTTATTGTCATGTCAATTGCTGCGGTGCCTTTCGGGACGATTACGGCGATTTATTTGACAGAATATGCTAAGGAAAATTCAAAATTTGCAGCCGCAGTTCGCTTTTCTGTTAGAACATTGGCCGTTGTACCTTCCATAATATTTGGTCTTTTTGGTCTTGGATTTTTTATTCAATTTGTAGGAGGCGGAGTTGATAAAGCTTTTAATGGAGGAGAACTGCATTGGGGACAACCCAATATTCTTTGGGCTAGTTTAACGATGGCATTGCTTACGTTACCAGTAATTATTGTTTCGGTAGAAGAAGCATTAAAAACGATTCCCCGTGAATTGCGTGAGGCAAGTTTAGCATTAGGGGCAACAAAATGGCAAACAATAAAAAATGTGGTACTTCCGGGATCTATTTCTGGGATTATGACAGGGACAATTCTGGCGGTAAGTAGAGGTGCTGGTGAAGTAGCTCCAATTTTATTTACAGGAGCGGCTTATTATTTGGCTACTTTACCGGGATCTTTGAGTGATCAATTCATGAATTTGGGGTACCATATTTATATCATGGCTACTCAATCTTCGGATGTAGAAAAAACAATGCCAATACAGTTTGCTACAACATTAGTGTTGTTAATCCTTACTTTATCCTTAAACTTAGTTGCAGTAATTATTAGATCTAGAATTAGAAGAAGAGCAAAATAATTTTTGAAATCTACCTAATAAATTATATTTTAGACATAACAAAAAAGACATGAAAGACATAAAAATACAAGTAAATGATTTGTCATTGTACTATGGAGAAAAAAAAGCATTAAAGGAGATTTCAATGCATATCCCAGCTAATAAAGTAACTGCTTTGATTGGACCTTCCGGTTGTGGTAAATCTACTTTTCTTAGATGTATCAATAGAATGAATGACCTTATTCCAGATGTTAAAATAACTGGAAATATGCTTGTGGAAGGCGTTGATATTTACAATAAAGATGTTGATGTTGTTAATATTAGAAAAAAAATTGGAATGGTTTTTCAAAAATCAAACCCATTTCCAAAGTCCATTTATGAGAATATTGCTTATGGTCCGAAAATTAATGGGATAAAAGACAAAACTCAATTAGACGAAATAGTAGAAACTTCATTGAAACAAGCTGCTATTTGGGAAGAAGTAAAAGATAGATTGGGAGATTCAGCTTTAGGACTTTCGGGAGGACAACAACAACGACTTTGTATCGCAAGAACATTGGCTGTAAGTCCTGAAATTATTCTTATGGATGAGCCTGCAAGTGCTTTGGATCCAATTTCTACGTCAAAAATCGAGGAGTTGGTTCATGAATTAAAAGAGCAATATACTATAATCATTGTTACCCATAACATGCAACAAGCGGCCAGAACCAGTGATTATACTGCATTCTTTTATTTGGGGGAATTGATCGAAATTGGTAAAACTAATGATATATTTACTAAACCAGAGCAAAAACAAACGGAAGATTATATCACGGGAAGATTTGGATAAAAAATAGCAAGTTGGAACAAGCTTTTTAGTCTTGTTTTAATTTTGTAATTTATGTAAATCTTTAATTTTAAATAAAAAAATATGGCATCACACTTTGAAATAGAATTAGAAAAACTTAAAAATGTTATCCAGAAAATAGGTGTTTTAGCTGAGGGTCAAGTAGGAGAATCAGTGAATGCTTTACTTTCAGAACCTTTTGCGGAAGTTAAAGAAGTAAAAAAAACAGAAAATAAGATTGATAAATTAGATGTGAAGATTGATGAAATTTGCCAAAGTATTTTTGCTTTGCAACAGCCAGTCGCTTCTGATTTACGCTTTATTATGTCAGCTATGCAAATTAGCAATGAGATAGAAAGAATAGGGGATTTGGCGATAAGCATCATAAAAAAGTCTAAGAATATTAAAGATAAACATGACTTAATTGTTAAGTTTAATATTACGGATATAGCCAGACATGTTGAGGTGATTACTATAAAAACGAATGAATGTTTCTTGACTCGTGATGAAAGTACGATTGGGGAAATTTTCGTTTTGAACAATACCATAAAAAATGAATGTGATGAAGCGATACATAATATCATCAATGAAATGAAGTCAAATTCTAAGACGGTAGTTTCAGGAACAAATCTTGTGATTGTTTTAAAACATTTAGAACGTATTTCTGAACATTGTACAAATATTGCAGAGTATGTTTATTTTATGATTAATGCCAAAATCATCAAACACGAAAAATTTGGAGAGAAAAAATCAGAGGATTAATCTGGTACTGATAATCTATTAAGTTATAATTTTTGCAAAAACACCCTAATTATAATACTTTGAAAGTATGTAATAATTAGGGTGTTTTTTTGATTATAAAATAAATTGAAATTATTGATTCTATTCAAAAACCTGAAACAGTGTTTTCCAGTCTAATGGAGTGTCTAATTGTGGCAATCCTTTGTATGACTTAATTTCGTCAAGGTTTTCTATTTTAAAATCGTTTTGCTCCGCATATGGCACTAATCCTTCTTTTTTTAGTTTTTTTGCCAGATATTCTTGTTCGTATTGACCGGGAGTAGGAATAAAAAAAGCTTTTTTATCTAATTTTGCCAAATCCATAATTGTTGTATATCCTGACCTGCATAATACGGTGCCACTCTCGTTAAAAGTTTGTTCAAGTTGTCTCGTATTCATAAAATTATAATAGGTGACATGGTCAATTTGTTCCTTTATTTGGTCTTTTTCAATTATCCCTTTTATAAAAACCACATTCCCATTATATTTCAATACTTCAGTCTTTAATTTTTCTTCCAGCATACCACGTTGTGGTTCTGGTCCAGATAAAATAACCATCAAATCATATTTTTTTGAAGTCTCACGTTTGTGCAATCGACTTAATGGTCCGATGTATCTTGTCACAAAATCAGCCTTTTTTATATGTCCTAATTTGCCTGTCAAATTTGGGGTTCCTTCCAAATCCGGGATCCAACATTCAGCATATTTTTTTATAATGTGTTGGTGGAGCATACTGGTAATCCAAGTGGTATTTCCGGTCATCACATTCAATTGATGCGTCATAAATACCGAAGGCACTTTTTTACTAAATACGCCAAGTCTATTATCCGATAGTACGCCATCAATGGAATATTTCTTAATCCATTTCTTTACTAATTTCTTTTCGGCCCAAATGGCTTCAATCATTTTAGGACAATTTTGCAATAATTTCCATTTGAAATTTTTACCGTTTTTAGAATATTCTATTTCGTATGAGGGCAATTCAAGTGTTTTTAAATACGGGAATTCTTTTCGCAATAATTCAAGCGCAATACCATCGGATGCTATTATTGGGATGTAATTATTGTCTTGTAAAGCCTTAATAATAGGGATGCAGCGCGTAGCATGTCCCAGACCCCAATTTAATGGAGCAATCAAAATAGTCTTGTTCGTATTCAAATCCATTTGGCGATATAGGTTCGTTATTTAAATTTGAAAGTTACTCAATGAAGTGGTTTTATATATTTCGAGCGTATTACCAAACTATTAATTTATTCTGGTAAATATACTTTACTATTTGTTAAATAGGAAGAGGCTGTTCGTTTTTGAACAGCCTCCTTGTTGTTATATTAAATTAGAAAATATTACTCTTGAATATAGGTTTTGTTTCCGTTAGAGTTGATATAATATTTCCCGCCTCTAGGACCGGTATATACTTTTTTACCGTTGTATTCTCCGGTAATTTTATCTGCTACTTTAGGTGCTTTTTCATTGGTTTCTTTAACTTTCGAAGCGGCCTTTTTGGTTGCTATTTTTGCAGAAGAGGTTTCTTTCTTAGCCTTTTCTATTTTTTTATCGGTCTCTGTGACTTTGTTTTTAATGTCTTTTTCTGTTTTAGTAGCTTTCGCTTCGCTTTTTACTTTAGTGGCTTTTTCTTTAGCTTCTGTTTCAGTTTTGGCTGCTTTGGATTTAGCATCACTTTTTACTTTAGTGGCTTTTTCTTTAGCTTCTGTTTCAGTTTTAGCTGCTTTAGATTTCGCATCGCTTTTTACTTTAACTGCTTTGTCTTTAGCATCTGTTTCAGTTTTAGTTGCTTTAGCTTTCGCCATTTTTTCTTGGGCTTCCTTTTTTGCTTTTACACCTTTCTCGGTTTTTGCTTTTGCTTTTGTAATTTTCTTTTCAGCAGCAGTTTCTTGCGCATAAAAGTTTCCAGATAGAATAAATACTAAACAGAATAACACTAATTTTTTCATGATGTTGTTGTTTTAAAGTTTGGATTGTTAAATGAAAATTCAGAATAAATTTAATAATTTTATTCTGAATAATTGAGGTAAAAGCTTAAAAATAAGCTCTCAATTGTATATTTCCTGTGTGGATGGTTTGGCTGGACTCACTTTTCCTTCCTTGGTAATTTAAATTTATATCTAAAAATTGCGTCAGGTTTTTTTGCAACAATAATCTCCAAGTCATATTTTGCCCCGTTTGTAGCCCTTCTAGCATCTGGAAACCAACCGAGGAGAATTCATTTCCAGTGAATTTATTCTGATAAAAAGAAATCTCCCCATTCATGGTGAATTTTTTATCACTCGAATAAGAAAATGAAGTTCCAAAACGATTTTGTACTAATTTCTCTAAAACCCCAATCTGATTTTCTTTGTTTTGCAATTCATAAAATAAATCCCAACTGGTGTTTTTGGAGAATAAATAGCTGATTTTTGGAGCCAATTGATAGCCGCTAATGCTATAGTTTTTTTCTGTAAAATTTTCAGATTCAATAGCGGTTTGGATTGTTTTTGCAAAAAAATTGAATAACCAACTTTTCTGGTATAAGTTGGTATATTGTAGTTGATGGGAACTGTTTTTTGCTTCTTGAGTTCCTATTGATAATAAATTTTTGATTTGATTTTGCAGATAAGTATAGGTTACGGAATGTTTTTGTTTTCCTCGATTATAAAACAAACTATTCCTGAAACTGGAATTCAATCCCAGTATATTTTCTTTGGAGGCACTAAAAGGATTTAATTCGAAATTGTCGCCTTCACTTTTTATTTTTCGATCAATTATAAAAGAGGTTTGATTATAAAAATAGGACAGTAATTTTTTTAATCCAAGTTCATTTTGCCATTGATTCGGATTTATAGTTACGGATTGGGAGAACTTATTTTGATGTGTTTTTATGTAAATTCGGTTCGGTAAGAATATCCGAATGTATTTTGCCTGATCAATAAATGGAGCGATTTCAAATTCCTGTAATTCCTGAATTCCATTACTATTGTAGTCATTCCAGGTGTAAACGCCTTGGCCAGCCGGAACTTCAAGATAGGTAAATTCCTGTTGCGGAATACTTCCAGAATTAGTTTCATAAACGGTCGTGCTTTGAATTAATTGATTGAAAAAACGATCTGAATACACTATTCTGGAATTGAGGGAGGATTCTTTTTTCTTTGTTGCATCAGCAAAATCAAGCACTCTATAATTCACATAAGCGGTTAAATCACTTTTCTTTGTTTGAATTAATTTCGATTTTAAAAAATACGTTTGGGATGCATTTACACGTTGTATGAATCCATTTTGTAGACTATCATTCGTTCTTTTAAAATAGCCTAATTCTACATAAATTTTGGTGCTGTCTCCTCGTCCGGTAAAAAAGCCATATTCAGTGAATCTTTGGCTTAAAGCCGAAAATTGATTGGTAGTTTTAAACTTCTCCTGATTATCTTCTAATCTAAGATGCGTCCCAATCCAGTTTTTATTAAAATGAAATCGAGCTTGAGTTTGGTTTCTATAAAATTTAGAAGAAGATTCAATTCCATCGCTTTTTAAGAAACTGCCATGATTTTGAATCGTCCAATTTTTCAGTTGAAATACTCCGTCAATATTATGTCTGCTTCCCGAAAAGCTTTCCGAGAAATCCAGTTTTTCAAATTGATAGTTTAACAATCCTTTGTTCTGGGGATTTTCTTTTGGATTTAATTCGAAATGTAGGCCAGAAACCAACAAACTTTGATTTCCAATTGCGGTTGTGCTTAAATTCCAATCGCGATCAAATTCAATACTGTAAAGGCGTTCCACAGATTTAAAATTCTTCTGAATAAATTGATAACTGGCAAAAGCATCAACACTCCATTTCTTTGAAAACAAGCGTTGTTTGGCATTTATTTTGGCAGCCAAGCCACGGTTATCGGCATCATCTGTTGAGGAGAAAAGATTTTTATCATTGTTGCTAAATCCTATTTCATAATCAAAAGCTGTTTTTTCGGTGGGTTTATATTTTCCTAAAAATGTTGCCACTTGAATTTTTGTTGGAGAAACTAGTTGTATAATCGGCTCATAATTTCCTTGCGGAATAGTATTCATTGGTTGAACAAATTCATAAATTCGACCATTAGCCGATGAATTTTTCAAGATGTAATTTCCTTTATTTGTTCCCACTAAACTGAACCGAACATTGAAAAGTTCGTCATCTGGATTGTTCGAATATTCGAAAATTGCTGTCGAATTAAATGTTGTTTTTCGATACAACACTTTATTATCCGAATAGGAATCTGCATAGGCGGAAGGTGCTGTCATCAAATCCGGATTGTCACCGGCATTCACTAAAATCTGGGCTTGCTCTTGAGAAAGATTTTGTTGTAAAGGTTGGTTTTTCAAATCACTTTCGGAATATAAATACCCTCCAAAACTCCATTTCTCATTTTCGTGCGAAGCTCCGGCATAGGTGACAAATCGAGAGTAATTTCGATCTGAATATTGGTATTCTATAGCGATTCGCATTTCGGAAGTAATAGTGAAAAGCGATGTAAAAACGATTTCACCAGCATTATAATCAATGGTGTAATCATTATTTTCACCTCGTTTCAATAAAACTCCATTCACATAAACCCGCTCCGAACCTGAAATCACTAGAACATACAATTCGCCATTTTGACCTTTTAATTTATAAGGTCCCTGATTACCTTCCTGACCAACAAAATTACTTTTGGCATATTGTCCTTTCACTAAAGCTACTGATGCAAAAACATTGGTTTTACTGTCTTCTGTTACAAAATCGAAATTAGTGGCTAGTCCCTGTACTTTTTTATTGAAATTAAGGAACTGTGTTTTTTTGTTTTCAAGAAAGACATCACCGGCTCTAATATTCCATTTATCACTAAAAAGTTCCATGAAAATATTGTCAAACTGATCTAACTTTTGAGAATAACCTCCATCTTGCAATGGAATATTGCTGTCTTGTAATGAAGCCCTGAGACTCACTTTCTCGGATAGTTTTCCTGTGATTTGTAAATCTAGATTTGAATTTAAAACGGTGTTTTGATTGTTACCGATAGTAACGCCACGGGTGATACTTCCGGAAGTGTTTAACCCATCAAAAGGGATGTTTTTTTTGACTGGATCTGTTTCAATTTTATATAAATTTCCCGAAGCGGCTTCGTTGCTTACTATTCGGCTTGAATCATAAATACGATATTCTTTGGTTAGAATCTCAGGAAGTTTGAGATAGTGAATCGTTATAGAATCAGATTGTTGAGTGAAATTTTTATTAAAAATCAAGGTCGATTTTTGAAAATTTATTTTATAAAAAACGGTGTCAATAGGTTTTTCATTGGCGTCAAGCACTTTGAAGAAACTAGAATTGATACTTTCATTTTCTATATGAATAGTATCTTGAGTAGCGGGGATTTTTTTGGTTTTGTATAATGAGTTAGTTTCCTGGGCTTGTAGTCCGGAAAAACAGATTATTAGAAACAAAAACACTACTTTTTTCAACATAGATAGTATAACGTCTATGCATCAAAAGTAGTGTATTCTGTAAAACAATAAGTACAAGTCG
The DNA here is from genome assembly GCF_048158645.1 of Flavobacterium cryoconiti. Classification (NCBI taxonomy): domain Bacteria; kingdom Pseudomonadati; phylum Bacteroidota; class Flavobacteriia; order Flavobacteriales; family Flavobacteriaceae; genus Flavobacterium; species Flavobacterium cryoconiti. The sequence goes on from NZ_JBLNKW010000004.1 coordinate 89,185, forward strand.
AGACTTTACGATGAAAAGATTTTCTAACTTTCTTTCGTTACCATCTGCATGGTCTCACGGCTCACTTGTTTCAATAAAACGGTTTTGTTTTCTTCAACAGTTGCTGCTGCTTTATCATTGAAATGTCGGATGGTGTATAAAGTAACATTTTCATCAAATTCTACTTTGAATTTTTTTGAAAGAATGGCGTTCAAATCCTTGAAATTTTCAAATTTGTCCTCAACGCAAACAGAGAAACTAATCGCTGAATTTTGAATCAAATTCACTTTTATTTTAAATTGGTGAAACAAAGCAAAAATTTCGCTGATGTTTTCTTCCATGATAAAAGAGAAATCTATTGACGAAAGCGAAATCAGGAGTTGGTTTCTTTTGACAATAAAACAAGGTAAATAAGGTTCTAAATCGGCACCTTTGGCAACACGAGTTCCTGGTAGCAAAGGATTAATAAACGATTTTACGAACAAAGGAATTTCCTTTTTTTGCAAAGGCTGTAAGGTTTTCGGGTGAATAACCGTAGCACCATAAAAAGCCAATTCAATCGCTTCACGGTACGAAATTTGGTTTAGTAAACTTGCATTTTCAAAATACCTCGGGTCAGCATTCATAACTCCAGGAACATCTTTCCAGATGGTTACACTTTCGGCATTTAGACAATAAGCAAAAATTGCGGCAGTATAATCAGAACCTTCACGACCTAAAGTAGTGGTAAAGTTATTTTCGTCTGAACCCAAGAAACCTTGAGTAATATTTAATATTTTTCTTTTTACGTTTTTGGCAATATTCTTCTGTGTCAATTCCCAATCTACTTCTGCATCTCTATAGGTAGCATCGGTTTTTATAAAATTCCGCACATCTAACCATTGTGTTTTTATTCCCATAAAGCTCATGAAATGGCTCAGGATAGTGGTAGATATCAATTCACCATAACTTACGATTTGATCGTAAACGAAATTATAATTTGGCGATTTATTATGCGCTAAAAAATATTCTAAGTCAGAAAATTGATTATTTACCGCAGTAAAAACTTCGTGCTTTTCTTCTTCAAACAAATCCATCAGAATTTGATTGTGGTATTTCTTTACTTCTTGAACAGATGAATTTAATTCAGCCGATTTGTCAAAATAATTTTTTATAACGGTTTCAAGTGCGTTAGTGGTTTTTCCCATTGCAGAAACGACCAATAATACATCCTCATAACCTACTTTTTGCAAAACGTCATATACGTTTTTTATTCCTTCGGCATCTTTTACAGAAGCACCACCAAATTTGAATACTCTCATACTTTTTAAACAAAAAAATTTGTAATTTTATTTCAATCTATTATCTACAAAATTGTTGATTCCTGCTTCATCCATTTGTGCCACGTACCAATCTCTGAGCACTTTTGCACCTGATTTTTCATAAAAATCGATTGCTGGAGTGTTCCAGTCCAAAACATGCCAGTCAATTCTTCGAACATTATCTCTTTTGCCTTGTTTAATAATTTCAGAATACAATGCATAGCCTAATCCTGTTCCGCGCATTTTATCTTTTACCACTAAATCTTCCAGATGAATTATTTTCCCTTTCCAAGTAGAATAGCGATAATAATACAAAGCGATACCCACAATTTCTGATTCTACTTCGGCAACAAAAACATGAAATAAAGGAGTTGTACCAAAACCATCACGAACTAAATCATCAACCGTGATAAGAACTGCATCAGGCTCTTTTTCAAAGTCTGCCAATTCCTGAATTAGTCCTAAAACCGCTTCCATGTCTTCTGGATTTCCTTTTCTAATATTCATATATTCTTATTTTAAATGATTGAATTGCTCAAAATAAAGCATTTTTCATTCATTATTCAACTATTTTATAAGCAAATATACAATAGTGGTAAACTAAGTAAATATTATTCAAATCATTTTCACAAAAAGAGCGATATTTGTGACTTCAAACTAACTACAACGATTTCGTAATGGAAGAACGCAACAGAACACTAGGTGAATTTATCATCGAAAACCAAAATGCTTTTCAATATTCGTCAGGCGAATTATCCCGGATTATCAACTCAATTCGGTTGGCAGCAAAAGTAGTCAACTACAAAGTAAACAAAGCTGGACTAGTAGACATAATTGGTGCCGCAGGAGAACAAAATATACAAGGGGAAGACCAACAAAAACTCGATGTATATGCTAATGACATTTTTATTCAAACATTAATCAACCGTGAAATTGTATGCGGAATCGCTTCGGAAGAAAATGATGACTTTATTACAGTGGAAGGAAGTGACAAAAGCCACAACAATAAATATGTGGTTTTGATGGATCCGCTAGATGGATCTTCGAATATTGATGTTAATGTTTCAGTAGGAACAATATTCTCTGTGTACAGACGCGTTACTCCAATAGGTACTCCGGTAACAATTGAAGATTTTTTACAGCCCGGAATCAATCAGGTTGCGGCTGGGTATGTAATTTATGGTACTTCAACAATGCTGGTTTATACTACAGGACATGGCGTAAATGGATTTACATTAAATCCGGCAATTGGAACCTTTTATTTATCGCATCCCAACATGCAGTTTTCTAAGGATGGGAATATTTATTCTATCAATGAAGGAAACTATGTTCATTTTCCGCAAGGAGTAAAAGACTATATTAAATATTGCCAACTCGAAGAGGAAGACAGACCTTATACTTCACGCTATATAGGAAGTTTGGTTTCGGACATTCATAGAAATATGATTAAAGGTGGAATTTATATTTATCCAACAAGTTCTAAAGCTCCAAAAGGAAAATTACGTCTGTTATATGAATGTAATCCAATGGCGTTTATTGTGGAGCAAGCGGGCGGTAAAGCCTCTGATGGTTTTGGAAGTATAATGGAAATTGTGCCTACTGAATTACACCAACGCGTTCCTTTTTTCTGCGGAAGTTATAATATGGTAGAGAAGGCCGAAGATTTCATGCACAAAGCAAAACTGAGCAAGTACTAAAAAACGACTATAAAAAAAGCTCCCGATTTGGGAGCTTTTTTATGGTTTTATTATTTATGCATATTTTGCATTTCGAAAAGGAAAGTATCTAAATCTACTTTTTTATCTACCAATGATAATGCTTTAGATATAATGTAATTCACATTATCGGCATTAAAGCCTAATGCTACTCCAATTTTTCCTAACAATAATTCTTGTTTATCTCCTAAATGATGATCGACATGAACCATTCTGGCTAAATCATACAAACGTTCTAATCTTTGCTCATGTAAATAAGGAGCATTAATAGGATATTTTAATGGGTTTTCTAAAATTTCGGTATATTCTTCTGGAGAAATTTCTAGTCTAATGGCCAGTTTGTCTAAAAATAATTTTTCTTCTGGAACAAACTTTTCATCGGCAAGTGCTACACGAACTATGGCTGAAAAATGACCTTTATTTCTTTGTTTGAATTCGCTATCAAATAAATCTGAAAATGACATAATTATTAATTTTTTATCTTACAAAGATAAATCTATTTTTAAATTATTGATTTTAATTTTATTTAAAATTATGATTTGTTAATCAAAGTGTTTTAAATCCTTTTTTAAGGAATGATTTATATTTTGAAATCAATCATTTTCAAAATTAATCGTAAGTTTACAACCCCATATCAATTTAATAAATAACCTATGTCAGATTTTTGGATTTACTTTCAAATAGGATTAAAACACGTTTTGGATATTCATGCGTATGACCATGTTTTGTTTTTAATAGCATTAGCCGTTCCTTTCTCTTTCAAGGATTGGCAGCGAATAGTACTTTTAATAACGCTGTTTACAATTGGACATACATTGGCTTTAGTTCTTTCCGTTTTTGGAATAATTGCCATAAAAGTGAATGTTGTTGAATTGTTAATACCGATAACGATATTAATTACGGCATTATTTAATCTTTTTACGGCTGGTAAATCCAGTAAAAAAGAAAGTATAAATTTGGTGTTTTTTATAACACTTTTCTTTGGGATTATTCATGGTTTGGGTTTTTCAAACTATTTTAAATCAATTCTGGGAGGAAGTGCAACCTCTAAATTATTGCCTTTGGGTGAATTTGCATTGGGGATAGAAGCAGCTCAAATTATTGTAGTTTTTGTTGTTTTGGTATTGTCCTATATTGTTCAAACGGTTTTTAGATTCTCTAAACGCGATTGGACTTTGGTGATGTCAGCATTTATAATAGGGGTAGTTTTGCCAATGATTATTGAAAATGAAATCTGGATTAGATAAAAAATAATGGAATCAAAAAAATTGAATAAATACGATAAAGCGTATCTTAGAATTGCCACTGAATGGGGACTTTTGTCTTATTGTAAAAGAAAACAAGTAGGTGCTATCATTGTAAGAGACCGAATGATTATTTCTGATGGTTACAATGGAACGCCAACTGGATTTGAAAATTGTTGTGAAGATGAAGAAGGGTTAACGCGTTGGGATGTGTTGCACGCTGAGGCGAATGCTATTCTCAAAGTGGCGCGATCAACACAGTCTTGTGAAGGTGCTACATTATATATTACGCTTTCGCCTTGTAAAGAATGCAGTAAATTAATCCATCAATCGGGTATAAAAAGAGTGGTGTATCACAATGGATACCGCGATGATTCGGGAATTCAGTTTTTGATAAAAGCGGGAGTAGAAGTAGAGCATATTCCAGTATTAGAAGAATAAAATGAAAATCGACAATAAATACCTGCCTATAATTATTAGTGTGGCTCTTGGTCTGGGAGTTGTTCTGGGCGGGTTATTGAATGCTCCAAATCAAAGCCCATTTTTTGCTAAAAACAGTTCCAAAAATAAACTCAATAAACTGATTGATTTTATTGATAACGAGTATGTTGATAATGTTAATACAGATTCTATTGTAAATCTGACCGTTGATAATATTTTGGCAAAATTGGATCCGCATTCTGTATATATTCCACCAAGTGAGCAGGCTGAAGTTGTTGAAAGCATGAAAGGAGATTTTGTGGGTATAGGTGTCAATTTCTATATGTACAATGATTCGGTGGCGATAATAAAACCAGTTGAAAATGGCCCTTCGGCAAAAGCTGGAATTAAAGCGGGCGACCGAATTTTGTATGCTGATAAAACTAAATTATTTGGGCGTAAATTGCCGAATGATAGTTTGTTTTCTAAACTAAAAGGTACTGTGGGTTCTGAAATTGAACTTACCGTTTATAGAAAATCAGAACGTAAAAAGATTAAATTAAAAGTAAAACGAGATGTTATTCCTTTAAAAAGTGTCGATGTTTCCATGCTTTTGAAAAATGATACCGGTTATATAAAAATAAATCGTTTTGCCGAAACCACTTACGGCGAGTTTAAAAGAGGTTTGGATGCATTAAAAAAACAAGGTGTCAAATCATTAATTATCGATCTTCGGGATAATGGTGGCGGTTATATGGAAGAAGCCATTGCAATTGCCGATGAATTGCTAAAAGACAACCAATTAATTGTTTTTACCAAAAATAAAAAAGGGAATATAGATAAAACTTTTGCAACGGAAAAAGGAAGTTTCGAAAGCGGAAATGTGTTTGTTTTAATTAATGAAAATAGCGCGTCTGCAAGTGAAATTCTGGCGGGAGCAATACAAGATAATGACAGAGGAACAATCGTAGGTCGACGTTCTTTTGGAAAAGGATTGGTACAACGTGAAATGGATTTTGATGATGGTTCAGCTGTACGATTAACTATTGCCAGATATTACACGCCAACAGGTCGTTCGATTCAAAAACCATATTCAAAAGGGAATGAGGCGTATTTTAAAGAATCAGACACTCGTTTTGTAAATGGGGAATTGTATGAAAAAGACAGTATAAAAGTTTCGAATGCCTTAAAATTTAAAACCAAAAAAGGCAAAATTGTTTACGGTGGCGGCGGAATTGTTCCTGATGTTTTTGTGCCACTTGAAGTAGAACATGGAAATGAAAGCACGGCTTATTTGTTGCAATCTGGGGTTGTTGGGCATTTTGTATTCGAGCAATTAGACAAAAATAGAAACGCATTCAATGGATTGACTTTTCAGCAATTCCTAACTAAAATGAATGAAACGGATAGGTATTTTGATTCTTTCCAAAAGTATATTTTCGAAAACGGATTGGATCTGAAATTTGGGAAAAGCAAGTCGTTAGTAAAACGTTATATAGCTGCAGAATTCGGCAGACAATTGTATGGTGAAAAGTATTATTATGAAATTGTATTGAAAGAAGATGCGATGATTAAAGCGGTTTTAAATTAGAAAACAAATAGAATCCCAAACTTATTACCTAATACTATCATGACAATGCGTTTGTACGCCACCATTCCATAAAGTAAGAATATCAGTGGCAACGGCAGCGCCGCTTCCGGCAGCAATGGCCAGTTGGCTTCTCCAGCCCGCTAAAGTTCCTATTACATAAATCCCGTCAGTAACTTTGTGGTCACTATTTTTGAGTTGGATTCTTTGTTTTTCAGGAAGTGCTTTTTGGTGTGGTTCTACATAATGCATTAATCCATCTATTGCAAAAGTGTTTGCAGACCCAATGCCTATGACGATTATTTTAGTTTTGTAAGTGCTTTTGTTTGTAGTTACGGTGAATTCAGGAAAAATGCCTTCAATTTTCAGCACTTTTTCATTCGGAATTTGTGTAATGTGTGGATAAGTCTCTGAAAGATGTTGAATGCTTTCCGTTAATAATTCGGAGCCTGATTTGCCTGGAATTATTCCGTAGGCATTATTAAACAATGCGTCTTGAAGTGCTGATGCTTTTTGATGGGTGAAAATACCAATTTTTTTATCAATGGCAAAGGGTTTATTTTTTGCAGAACCCAATACAAGTGCACATGACATTCCGGAAACGCCACCGCCAATAATTAGAACATCAAGCATGTTAGAACTTATCGTTTGATTTTTCTTCTATTTTTTTTGACATTCTAAAGATAAGAAGAATCAAAACAGCACAAAAAGAGGCTGCAATCCCAATAAAAGCGACAACGCTGTCTCCTTTAAATGGATTTCTGAAATCAAGCAAAGTAACATTAAATATGATTAAAGCTATTGCTAAAAACACCAGTATGTTAGTAAAGATTTTCATGATATTTTTTTGTTTTTAATATAAAAAATGACGGTTAGAACTATTTTTTTAGAAATTCAAGTCCCAAATAAAATCAAATTATTTTATATTATTGCGTTATGGGGTAAATTTATGAAAATTTATTTTAGACAAACAAACCTTTAACATTAGCAGCGAATAATTTAACAGCAATGGCAAGAAGTACAACTCCAAATGTCTTTCTTATTACTCCAAGGCCATTTTCTCCCAGCATTCTTTCGATTTTAGCAGATGATTTCAAGACAATATAAACCAGAATGATGTTTAAAATGATAGCAACGATAATATTAATGGTTTGAAATTCTGCTTTTAGTGATAATAAAGTAGTCATGGTTCCTGCGCCGGCAACAAGAGGGAAAGCGATAGGGACAATTGAGGCGGAACTGGCGGCTTCGTCTCGATACAGTCGAATGCCTAAAATCATTTCCAGCGCCAGAAAAAACAAGACAAAGGATCCTGCTACAGCAAAGGAGTGGACATCAATCCCAATCAGATTTAAAAATTCTTCCCCTATAAAAAGAAAAACAATCATAATTGCTCCTGAAGCCAAAGATGCTTTTTCGGATTCAATATGCCCAAATTTTGCTCTTAAATCGATGATAATTGGAATAGTACCAATGATATCAATTACTGCAAAAAGCACCATACTTACGGTAACAATTTCTCTGATGTCAAATCCTATCATAGCTTTTTATTTACAAAGTTAAACTTTTCGTCTCATTATTGGATAAAATAGCACAGTATTCCGATTTATTTAGGCATTTTTTAAAGATTATTTAAATAACTATCATTTTGGGAGTTTTTTTCTATTGTATTCAATTTTAGTTTGTTGCTGTCAATGGGATAGTTGGGTTGGTTTGAACGTTAAAGTTAGTTTTTATCTAAAAAAGTACAAATTACTTTAACTACCTTTGCACTTTATAATCTCAGTACCCCAAAATAATGTTTCAATTAGGAAAAACCATCGTCTCAGAAGACATTCTCGAAAAAGATTTTGTTTGCAATTTATCAGCTTGTAAAGGGGCTTGTTGCGTTGATGGAGATGCTGGAGCTCCATTGAGCGTTGAGGAAACTAAGATATTAGAAGAAATTTATCCTAAAGTAAAACCGTTTCTTCGTAAACAAGGAATTGCTGTTATTGAAGCGCAAGGAACTTGGGTAAAAGGAACAGATGGTGATCTTGAAACACCACTGATTGACGATAAGGATTGTGCTTACGTTATTTTTGACGGAAAAACAGCACTTTGCGGTATCGAACAAGCGTATAATCAAGGAATAATTGACTGGAAAAAACCAGTTTCTTGTCATTTATATCCTATTCGTGTGAAAGATTTTACGGAGTTTGCCGCGGTCAATTATGACAAGTGGGATATTTGTGATGCAGCCTGTTCTTTAGGTCAGGAACTTGAAGTTCCTGTTTACAAATTTGTTAAAGAAGCATTGGTTAGAAAGTTTGGAGAAGACTGGTATGCAGAGCTTGAAAAAGTGGCTCTGGACATGAAAAAATAAATCCAAAAAAAATTAAATTTTTCTTGTTTCCTGTTTTTAAAATCCTATATTTTACGGTGCTTTACGCTCTTTTTTAAATTTTAAATTACTGATATACAGTTTTTTATAGTTTGTCTAAAAAATGTCCTATTTTTTTCTATTTGTTAAAAACTAGAGTCGATTGTGAATAAGTTTGACTTTTATTAACCGCAATATTTCACAATCTTTGTAATCCACAGAAAGCATAAAATTTCGTTAAAACCTCAAAAAAATAAACAATTATAATGGCGCAAGTTGAACCAATTTTACAAGAAAATAAAAATCGTTTCGTAATTTTTCCTATCAAACACCATGATATTTGGGAATTTTATAAAAGTATGGAAGCCAGTTTCTGGACTGCTGAAGAAATCGATTTGTCACAAGATTTAAACGACTGGAATAATAAACTTTCTGATGAGGAACGTTATTTTGTAAAACATATTCTTGCTTTTTTTGCTGCCTCTGACGGAATTGTAAATGAAAATCTTGCTGAAAATTTTGTGAACGAAGTACAATATGCTGAAGCAAAATTCTTTTATGGTTTTCAAATCATGATGGAAAACATTCATAGTGAAACGTATTCGTTGTTGATTGATACCTATGTGAAAGATGAAGCAGAGAAAGATGAGTTATTCAATGCTTTAGAAGTTTTTCCGGCGATTAAGAAAAAAGCGGACTGGGCTTTGAAATGGATTGAATCAGATTCATTTGCTGAGCGACTAATTGCTTTTGCAGCTGTGGAAGGAATTTTCTTTTCGGGAGCATTTTGTTCTATTTATTGGTTGAAAAAACGTGGATTAATGCCAGGATTGACGTTTTCTAACGAATTGATTTCTCGTGATGAAGGGGTTCATTGTGATTTTGCAGTGCATTTACACAACCACCATTTGGTTAATAAAGTTTCAAAACAAAGAATTAGAGAAATTATCGTCGATGCTTTGAATATTGAAAGAGAATTTATCACCGAATCGCTTCCTGTGAGTTTAATAGGAATGAATGCGGTGTTAATGACACAATATTTAGAATTTGTTGCTGATAGATTATTAGTAGAATTAGGTTGCGACAGAGAATACAACACTTCAAATCCTTTTGATTTTATGGATATGATTTCGCTTCAAGGGAAAACAAACTTCTTTGAAAAGAAAGTTGCCGAATATCAAAAATCAGGAGTAATGAATACGGATGAAGATGCTCAGAAAATTAGTTTTGACGCTGATTTTTAGAAAGTAGTTATCGCATCATCGGGCGTTTTTAGCCCCGATGGAAGGGAATATCCTTTCTAGTCCTGAACTTTTTTCAGGACTAGAAAGATTGGAATGACAGCGGGATTAGCTTCCCAAAAAAATGAAACAAATACTCAAAAACGGGAAAGGGATTTTCTGTTTTTTAAAACAATTAAGCGTATGTATGTAGTTAAAAGAGATGGCCATAAAGAGCCAGTAATGTTCGACAAAATCACAGATAGAATTAAAAAACTATGTTATGGTTTGAATGATTTGGTTGATGCCGTGAAAGTGGCAATGCGAGTAATTGAAGGACTTTATGATGGTGTTTCAACATCTGAATTGGATAATCTTGCTGCCGAAACTGCTGCATCAATGACTATTGCGCATCCTGATTATGCCCAATTAGCCGCTCGTATTGCAATCTCAAATTTACATTCGAATACAAAAAAATCATTCTCGGAAACGATGAGTGATATGTTCAATTATGTAAACCCAAGAAACGGTCAATATGCTCCGTTACTTTCTGAGGAAGTACATAAAGTGATTATGGATAATGCTGAGTTTTTAGACTCACATATTATATATAACAGAGATTTCAACTACGATTATTTTGGTTTCAAAACCTTGGAAAGATCGTATTTGCTGAAAATAAACGGTAAAATCGTAGAGCGTCCGCAACACATGTTGATGCGTGTTTCTGTTGGGATTCACTTAGACGATTTAACTTCTGTAATAGAAACGTACGACTTAATGTCGAAAAAGTTCTTTACGCATGCAACGCCAACATTGTTCAACGCCGGAACGCCAAAACCTCAAATGTCTTCTTGTTTCCTTTTGGCCATGCAAGACGATAGTATTGACGGGATTTATGACACGTTGAAACAAACGGCTAAAATCTCCCAATCAGCAGGTGGTGTTGGACTTTCTATTCATAATGTAAGAGCTACAGGTTCTTACATACGTGGGACAAACGGAACGTCAAACGGAATTGTTCCTATGTTACGTGTTTTCAATGATACAGCACGTTATGTGGATCAAGGTGGTGGGAAACGTAAAGGTAGTTTTGCTATTTATATCGAAACTTGGCATGCGGATATCTTTGAATTCTTAGACTTGAAAAAGAATACCGGAAAAGAAGAAATGCGTGCAAGAGATTTATTCTTCGCAATGTGGACTTCGGATTTGTTTATGAAACGTGTACAAGAAGACAGTTATTGGACGTTGATGTGTCCTAATGAATGTCCAGGATTGTATGATGTGTATGGTGAAGAATTTGAAGCGATGTACATTGATTACGAGAAACGTGGAAAAGGTAGAAAAACCATCAAAGCACATGAATTGTGGGAAAAAATTCTAGAATCACAAATCGAAACTGGAACGCCATACATGTTGTATAAAGATGCAGCCAATAGAAAATCAAACCAAAAAAATCTAGGTACGATTCGTTCTTCGAATTTGTGTACCGAGATTATGGAATACACTTCGAAAGATGAAATTGCGGTTTGTAACCTGGCTTCTCTTTCGTTGCCAATGTTTGTGGAAAATAAAAAATTCAATCATGACTTGTTGTACACCGTTACAAAACGCGTGACCAGAAACTTGAATAAAGTTATTGACAGAAATTATTATCCGGTAAAAGAAGCCGAAAATTCTAATATGCGTCACAGACCAGTTGGTCTTGGAGTGCAAGGATTAGCCGATGCTTTCATTATGTTGCGTTTGCCATTTACAAGTGATGAAGCTAAAAAACTGAACCAAGAAATTTTCGAAACTTTATATTTTGCAGCGGTTACTGCTTCAATGGAAATGGCGAAAGAAGAAGGACCTTATTCTACTTTCGAAGGTTCGCCAATGTCACAAGGAGAGTTCCAGTACAATTTGTGGGGAATGAAAGATGAGGAATTATCTGGTCGTTGGGACTGGGCTTCATTGCGAAAAGAAGTGATGCAACACGGAGTGAGAAACTCCTTGTTAGTGGCGCCAATGCCAACTGCTTCGACTTCTCAAATCTTGGGTAACAACGAAGCATTCGAGCCATATACTTCTAATATTTACACCAGAAGAGTACTTTCAGGAGAATTTATTGTGGTAAACAAACACTTGTTACACGATTTAGTGGAGCGTGGTTTGTGGAACGAAACATTAAAACAAGAATTAATGCGAAATAACGGTTCTGTTCAAGACCTGAACATTCCGCAAGACTTGAAAGAATTATATAAAACAGTTTGGGAAATGTCCATGAAAGACATTATCGATATGTCTCGTCAACGTGGTTATTTTGTGGATCAATCACAATCGTTGAACTTATTCATGCAAAACGCCAATTATTCTAAATTGACATCGATGCATTTCTACGCTTGGCAATCCGGATTGAAAACGGGAATGTATTATTTAAGAACGAAAGCTGCGGTAGATGCGATTAAATTTACATTGAACAACGATAAAAAAGCGGAGCCAATTGAAATTAAAGAGCAACCAATCGCTGTTCCTGTAGTAGCAGAACAAGTAGAAATGACTACTGAAGAATACAAAGCAATGATTGAATTGGCAAAAAATGCCGGTCCAGACGAATGTGAAATGTGTGGGTCTTAAAGATTTCAGAATGATGATTAACGATTTTTGATTTTTGATCGAGAATCAGTAATAAATAAATCTTTGTCATTTTGGCGAAGGAGAATCTAAAGCAGTTATTGTAATGATAACTGCTTTTTTTTGGAGCTATTTACTTCGTCAGTTCGCTTCAATTGGGGCTAAAATATCAGGAAATTACCTCTAAAATTTGCGAATAATTCACTATATTTGAGATAGTTATCATTATGAGTAATCATTTTTTATACGAACTATCATGGAAAGTAAAAAATTTACTGTTACAGATGATTTATTAGCTTCTAAAAGCCAACGTCTCCTGAATTTCATTATCGATGTATTGATCGTTTATCTTATTGAAATCACCATTGGCACCACCATAATTATAATTGGAGACTTAACAAATAGTTATGCAGCCTCGAATTGGGTTAAATCATTGAGCCCAATCGAAAGCTTCTTTTTTGGACTTATTATCCTGTTTTTTTACTATGGACTGACTGAAATGTATTTCTCAAGAACCTTCGCTAAATATTTTACTAAAACACTAGTTGTAAAGCACGATGGTTCAAAACCAAATATGAAAAGCGTTATAATAAGAACATTATCCAGATTAATTCCTTTGGAGCCTTTTTCTTTTTTAGTAGATACAAGAGGATGGCATGATACTTTATCCGTTACGTATGTGGTGAAAAAGCATGAGTTTATTGCAAAAAAGAAATTGCTTGATCCATTTGATGAAATTGTAGTTTGATAATAGTTTCCCTTAAAAAAGAAAACCTAGTAAATTTTTTAAATCTACTAGGTTTTTTTGAATTATACAGTTGCTATATTTTCTACAGCTATTCTCATTTCTTGAGCAGCGGCTACCATTTCGATTAAAGCCTTTTTAGTTTCATCCCAATGACGGGTTTTTAAACCACAATCCGGATTTACCCAAAGTTGGTCGACAGGAATAACTGCCGAAGCTTTTTCTAATAATTTCACCATTTCGGTACTTGAAGGTACACGAGGTGAGTGAATATCATATACCCCAGGTCCTATTTCGTTTGGATAATTAAAATCGGCAAAAGCATCCAGTAATTCCATTTGCGAGCGCGAACATTCTATGGTAATTACATCGGCATCCATATCAGCAATATTTTGTATAATATCGTTGAATTCGCTGTAACACATGTGCGTGTGAATCTGGGTGTCATCTTTTACGCCACTTGCCGAAATTCTAAAGGCTTTTACGGCCCAGTCCAAATACGTTGCCCATTCTTCTTTTCGTAAAGGTAATCCTTCTCGAATGGCTGGTTCGTCAATTTGGATAATCTTAATTCCTGCATTTTCTAAATCGACTACTTCATCTCTAATCGCCAATGCAATTTGGGTACAGGTTTCCGAGCGCGGCTGATCGTTACGGACAAAGGACCATTGCAAAATAGTTACGGGACCGGTTAGCATTCCTTTTACCCATTTTGGCGTAAGCGATTGAGCAAAAGCCGACCATTTCACAGTCATTGGATTTGGACGTGATACATCGCCATAAATAACGGGAGGTTTCACACAACGGCTGCCGTAACTTTGTACCCAACCGTTTTTGGTAAACGTAAATCCGTCGAGTTGTTCACCAAAATATTCCACCATATCATTGCGTTCAAATTCTCCATGAACTAATACATCAATGCCCGTTTCTTCTTGAAAACGAATCGTTTCTTCGGTTTCTTTTTGAAGCAAATCATCATATTGTTGTTGGTTTAATTCGCCTTTTTTGAACTTCGCTCTCCAGCTACGCACTTCAGTAGTTTGTGGGAAAGAACCAATAGTTGTAGTAGGAAATAATGGAAGATTCAATACGTCTATTTGTTTTTTTCTTCGAACGGGAAATGGATTTTGTCTTTGATCATCACCAGTTGTAATGCTGGCAACGCGATTTTTTACCGCATCATTGTGGATTAATTTTGATGTTTTTCGGTTTTCATTGGCAATTGTATTTTCTTCAAAACGGATAGAATTACTGATGTCTATTTCATTCGAAGCAAAATATTTAAGCAGTACTATTTCTTCTGTTTTTTGTTTGGCGAAAGCCAGCCATTGTTTGATTTCGGGAGTTAGTGTTGAGTTGTTGGTTTCTAGTTCCAAATCACACGGGGAGTGAATAAGAGAGCAAGATGGTGCAATTAAGATTCTATTTTCGCCAAGTGCGTCCGTTGCTTTTTTGATAAGAGCTAACGATTTTTTGAAGTCGTTTTTCCAAATATTTCTTCCATCTACAACCCCAAGTGAAAGAGTTACATTGCTTGATAATTGTCCTGATTCCAGAATGTCATCCAATTGAGAATGACAACGCACCAAATCCAAATGCAAAGTATGAACAGGTAAAGCAAGAACAGTGTCAAGATTTTCGCCAAAGCAATCAAAATAATTAGCCAGAATCAATTTGATTTTAGGAAAACGCTTGTTTATTTCGGTATACACATAAGTGATAGTATTTCTTTCTTTATCAGTTAGATTCAAAGCCAAAAATGGTTCGTCAAATTGAATCCATTCTACATTTTCATTTTCCAGTTTTTGAAGAATTTCAAAATATACCGGAAGTAATTTATCGATAAGGTCTATTCTATGAAAACCTTCTTCCTTTTCTTTTCCAAGAAGCAAATACGTTACAGGTCCTATAATTACTGGCTTTGTAGCGATTCCTAAAGCATTGGCTTCTTTGAACTCATCAATTATTTTTTCGGAGAATAATTTGAATTCTTGATCTTTTGCGAATTCCGGTACGATATAATGGTAGTTGGTATCAAACCATTTTGTCATTTCCATGGCAACCACATCTTGTCCGTCTTTTTGCGAACCTCTTGCCATGGCAAAATACAAATCGATAGTGGAGTTTGTTTTGGCTAGTTCTTGATAACGTTTTGGAATAACACCTAATGTAAGTGATAAATCCAGTACTTGGTCGTAAAACGAAAAGTCATTGGAAGGGATTAAATCGATTCCGGCTTCTGCTTGTAATTGCCAGTTTTCCTTGCGGATAGTTGCGCCTACAGTTAAAAGTTCTTCTACGGAAATTTTTCCTGCCCAATACGATTCGCAGGCTTTTTTTAATTCTCTGTTGCTACCAATTCTTGGATAACCTAGATTGTTTGTTTTCATTATATACAGTATTTTTTACTATGCAAAGTTATTGTATTGGATATTTAAACTTAAATTAGCCTATTGTTTCAGTGAATAAAAGTATTATATGGAGGTATGTCAGGTTTTAGTTCTGAATGAAACTTTGAAAATGATTTTTAACAGTAAAAAATACTATGGAAAATATAGACAACATTGATTTGCAAATCTTAAAACACCTGCAAGAAAACTCGAATATCAATACTAAAGAGCTGGCAAGTAAATTATTTCTGACGGTGACGCCAGTCTATGAACGAATAAAGAGATTGGAACGAGATGGCTATATTATGAAATATGTTGCGTTGCTAGATAAGAAAAAATTAAATCTTGGAATGACAGTTTTCTGTAATGTTCGGCTAAAGGAACATGCTAAAAATGTGGGGAGTAATTTTGTAAAAGATATTGTTGCCCTTCCTGAAATTATAGAATGCTACAATATAGCAGGGGATTATGATTTTATGCTGAAAATTTTGGTGGAAGATATGTCCAGTTATCAAGATTTTGTAATGAATAAATTATCAACTATTGAGAATATTGGTAATACTCAAAGTGTTTTTGTGATGGGAGAAATCAAGCACAGTACCGCATTATCCATTTGATTATTTACATTTTTGATTTGTCTTTTCTGTATCTTTGAAACCAAATCCTAAAAATAAACCATGAACTGGGAACAACTTTTATCATTAAGAAGACAAGGCGACAAAGGCAAAAGATTACGTGTAGAACAGGACGATACCCGTTTGGGTTTTGAAGTTGATTATGACCGTATAATTTTCTCTTCCGCTTTTAGAAGTTTACAGGATAAAACACAGGTTATTCCATTGTCGAAAACTGATTTTGTACACACCAGATTAACGCACAGTTTAGAAGTCTCGGTAGTGGGGCGTTCTTTAGGGCGATTGGTTGGAAAAAAAATTATAGAAAAATATCCACATTTAAAAGAAGTTCACGGCTATCATATGAATGATTTTGGCGCTATTGTTGCCGCAGCATCATTGGCTCATGATATTGGAAATCCACCTTTTGGACATTCTGGTGAAAAAGCGATTGGAGAATATTTTTCTATTGGAAAAGGACAGCAATACAAAGACCAACTTACTGCAAAAGAATGGCAGGATTTAATTGATTTTGAAGGGAATGCCAATGGATTTTCGGTACTGACAGCAGGTCGTCCAGGAATAGAAGGCGGACTTAGAATTTCCTATGCTACTCTTGGTGCTTTCATGAAATATCCAAAGGAAAGTTTGCCGAAAAAACCAACCGCAGCTATTGCCGATAAAAAATACGGTTTCTTTCAAACGGATAAAGCCTTTTTTCAAGATGTGGCTGCTGATATGGGTTTGATTCCAAATAAATCAGGAGATAATGTAGGTTTCGAAAGACATCCTTTGGCTTATTTAGTCGAAGCTGCGGATGATATTTGTTACACCATTATTGATTTTGAAGACGGTATCAACTTAGGATTAGTTTCCGAAGATTTTGCCTTGGAATATTTGATAAAATTGGTAAAAGACAGCATTGACACGTCTAAATATAAGACTTTAGAAACCAAAGAAGACCGAATTAGTTATTTGCGCGCTTTGGCAATTGGAAGTTTAATTAATGATGCAGTTAAAGTTTTTATCGAAAATGAAGCATTAATTCTGGAAGGTAAATTCCCTTTTGCAATTATGGATAAAAGCAAGTACAAAGCACAAATGGATGATATTATAAAAATTAGTGTCAAAAACATTTATCAAAGCCGAGAAGTCATCGAGAAAGAAATCGTCGGCTATCAGATTATACAAACACTATTGGATAAATTCATAACTGCTTTCAATAATAAATTCAACGGAGAAGCATCTAATTATGATGCTTTAATCATGAAAATGTTGCCGGAGAAACACCATTTAGAAAAAGAAAATCTTTATGGAAGATTACTTCATATTTGTCATTATGTGTCTCTTTTGACTGATGGGAATGCACTTGAATTATTTGAAACTATTAATGGAAGAAAGAAGGCTTAATGTTAAAAAACATAAACAATTCCAACTCCTAGCAGTTGTTTTAGTTGTGCTTTAGCGCCTTGGGTAACTTGAGTGCCGTCAACTTCTTTTTTTGATTTTATATCGTCATCATAAACGATTCGCGTTCCTATATTTGCTTTTACATATTGATTTACAACTAAGTCTAATAATAAATCGCAATCCACATCGACATTGCCAAAGTTATTGATGTAATCAGAGTACAAACTCAAGCGGTTTTCTAAATTGATGTTTTTAAAAATTTCTTTCTTATAAGAGCTAGTCATTAAAAAACCAAGTTCTGTTTTAGATTTTTTACCTTCAGTAATTAAAACACCGTTTGCGTCATAGATAGCTTTTGTAACTCCAAAAGCCCCTTGATTTGCCAATCTTTGATCTAAAACTAATGTAGTTTTAAATGTAAAAGGGGAAACATAAAAGGTTCTTTTTTTCTCTTTGTTTATATTTTCGGCTCCTATCCCCATGAAAATATAAGCAGGTGCAAATGGTTTTGAAATAGCAATTTCCTTGTTAGGATATGAATAACCATTAGTAAACTGGCTATTGAAATTAAATTTTGCTGAGTGGTACCAGTTAGAAAGAGTATCTTGGCGATAACCAAATGTAGAATTGAATTGAAGTGCATCATCTGTTTTTCTGACTTCAATTCCGTCTTGCTTATTTAAGCCATAGCGAACAATAAGCTCATTGGACCATTTGTAATTATCTCGATTATAAACCCTTAAAAAATTGCCCTTAAAAAGTCCTGATATTGAACTTGTACCACCGGCACTCCAATTGACAAAAGCAATTTCTGAAATGTCAAAGCCTAAAGTATTTTTTTTTATCCAATGCGATAAAGGAAGGTAATATGTTTTCGTTTGTATTTTTAGTGCGACAGTCAATGGTGTGTATGGAGTCACTTTTACGAGCGTTGAAACAGGTGAAAGTTCTGATATTGCTGTTTCTTGGGAAAAACTATTTATAGAAATTGTGAATATAAAGAAAAGAATAGCGTAGGACAGTAATTTCATTATAATGTGTTTAAATTTAAGGTTGCAAAATAATTATTTTAATAGCTTGAAAAAAGTATTTCAAGACTTTTAACGTCAATTTTGCAATATTGTTGTAATTCAGCTACAGTTCCCTGTTCAATGAACTCATCAGGAATACCAAGAATGGTTATTTTTGAAATATAATTATTCTCAGATGCAAACTCAAGAATCGCACTTCCAAAGCCTCCTTTGATAACGCCATCTTCTATTGTGATTATAGTTGTAAATTTAGTGAAAATGGAGTGTAAGGCGTTTTTATCTAGCGGTTTAACAAAAGGGAAGTCGTGATGAGAAATGTTTGTTGCATCTTTCATTTTGTTTATAGCCAAAGTAACATTGTTTCCAATTGTTCCATTGGATAAAACGGCTACTTTCGAGCCTTCTTTAATACAAATACTTTTTCCAATTTCTATTTTTTCATACTTTCCAAGATGTTGATTTTGCCAATCTGCAATAACACCACGACCACGCGGATACCGTATTGCTATTGGATGGTTTAAACCCAATTGTGCTGTGTATAAGATGTTTTGTAATGCTATTTCGTTCATTGGAGCATAAACAATCATATTGGGAATGCAACCTAAATATGCCAAATCGAAAACGCCATGATGCGTTGCGCCATCTTCACCAACTAATCCGGCTCTGTCCAAACAAAAAATTACCGGGAGGTTCTGTAAAGCCACATCATGAATCACCTGATCATAGCCTCTTTGTAAAAAAGTAGAATAGATGTTGCAAAAAACGACCATGCCTTGTGTCGCCATTCCAGCTGCTAGAGTCACTGCGTGTTGTTCAGCAATTCCCACATCAAAAGCACGTTTTGGAAAAGCGTCCATCATAAATTTCAAGGAGCTCCCTGACGGCATTGCAGGCGTGATTCCAATAATTTTTTCGTTCTTTTTGGCTAAATCTAATAGGGTCAAACCAAAAACATCTTGGTATTTTGGTGGTAAATTTTCTTCGGATTTTATATGAATTTCGCCTGTGTTGGCATCAAATTTTCCGGGTGCATGGTATTTTACCTGATCGTCTTCGGCTTGTCGCAATCCTTTTCCTTTTGTGGTAATAACATGGAGGAATTTTGGACCTTTTATTTTTTGCAAACGTTTTAATTCTTTGACAACGGCAAAAATATCGTGACCGTCTATTGGACCTGAATAATTAAAATTCAGGGACTTAATCATGTTGTTTTGTCTTGGGTTCTTTCCTTCTTTTACGGCAGTGAGATATTTTTTCAATGCTCCTACGCTTGGGTCAATTCCAATAGCATTATCATTGAGAATTACCAATAAATTAGCATCAGTAACTCCAGCGTGATTTAGGCCTTCAAAAGCCATTCCTGATGCGATGGAAGCATCTCCAATCACCGCAATGTGTTGTTTGTTGTAATCGCCTTTCAAATTAGAAGCAATTGCCATTCCTAAAGCTGCCGAAATTGAAGTAGAGGAGTGGCCTACGCCAAAAGCATCATAAATACTCTCACTTCTTTTTGGGAAACCGGAAATACCGCCCAGTTGTCTGTTGGTATGAAAATTTTCTCTTCTGCCCGTCAGTATTTTATGTCCATAAGCTTGATGTCCTACGTCCCATATCAACAAATCGTTTGGTGTGTCAAAAACATAATGCAGGGCAATAGTTAGTTCTACAACTCCAAGACTTGCGCCGAGATGTCCTTCTTTTACAGAGACGATATCGATAATGAAATCACGTAACTCTTGAGCGACTTGCGGAAGTTGGGCTTCATCAAGCTGGCGTAAATCGGTTGGGTTATTTATGTTTGAAAGTAAATTATCTGACATAAAGCAAATGTACGAATTGAATTCTTATTTTTGTAACTATGATAAATCCTTTCACTGACGAATATTTTATGAAAAAAGCTTTGCAGGAAGCCGAAATGGCTTTTGAAAAAGGCGAAATTCCTGTTGGTGCCATTATTGTTGTTGATAATAAAGTAATAGCACGAGGTCATAACCTTACTGAAATGCTAGTTGACGTAACGGCTCATGCCGAAATGCAGGCTATTACTGCTGCTGCGAATTATCTCGGCGGAAAATATTTAATTGGTTGTACACTTTATGTGACGTTGGAACCCTGTCAAATGTGTGCTGGTGCTTTGTATTGGAGCCAGATTTCTAAAATCGTTTTTGGCGCAAGCGATGAAAATCGCGGTTTTGTAAAAATGGGAACGCAATTGCATCCTAAAACTACTGTTGTTTCTGGAATTATGGCAAATGAAGCTTCGGAGTTGATGAAGCGATTTTTTGTGGAGAGAAGGAAATAAAAAAGTAATCTCGTTTGAAAAAATCACAGTTTCTTAAAGTCGCTAGGCTTCATGTTTTTTTGTTTTTTAAAGTAATTCGACAGATGGCTTTCGTCTGTAAAACCAAATTCATAAGCAATTTGTTTGATGGACATTTGGTTGTTAGAAATTCTTTTTTCGATTAATTTGGTTCGTAATGTATTGATGTAATCTCTATAAGTTATCGAAAAACTTCGTTTGAAATAAGTACCGAAGTAGGTGTGGGAGATATTAAAATGTGTCGAAATTGATTTGATTTGAATCAGTTTTGGATTGTAAATATTTTGATGAATATAAGAGGTAATCTGTTCGTTGTCAATGTTTGTACCTGTGACTTGCATGTTCATACAACGCATTGTTTCCTTAATTAATCCGAAAAGAGATAAAATTTGGTAAAAAATAATTGGCGATGTAGAAACATTTGTTTTGCTATTGTAAGCTGTAATGTTTTCGATAGTGTTTTTTAAAATTGTCTTGCAAGGGTCGTCGAGTCTTAATACGGTTTCCTTTAGTGATTTGTCCCTCATGAAATTTTCCGGCGTATTCAACAGAAACTCGTCACAAGAAAGCTTTTTATTCGAATTAAAATAATTGTCCGTAAATTTTATAAAGACAAAACGTGTGCTTTTTTTTATGTCAAAATAGTGCTCATCGTCTGGTGAAATTACAAATAAATCCCCAGTTTTATACGATAATAGATTGTTGTTCAAATGATGGATGCCGTTACCTTTTGCTATATAAATAATTTCATAATAGGTGTGACTATGGGTTGGAAGATGAAATTTGTCTTCTTCAAATTCATCAATGACTAAAGTTTCAAATTGATTTAATTTGGGCATATTGTATAATTACAAGTTTATATTGCAAAAATACAACTTATTTGGATTAGCTATAAATAAATTTGTCCCATGAAAAAACAATCAATTTTAAAAACACAAATTAGGATATTAGGTGTTGTTGTCGCCCTTTTATCTTATCGTGGAGAATCTTGAAATCAAAACTTGGTTTCAAAACTATCTCAAAAAAAATAGTTTTAAATACATTAATATTTTTATAAAAAGAAAATGAAAAAAAGTCTCATCGCGCTCTCATTGGGCGGTTTAACTATAGGAATAACTGAATTTGTGATGATGGGTTTGCTGCCGGACATCGCTTCAGATTTAAAAATTACAATACCAGTCGCTGGATATTTGATTTCTGCATATGCTTTGGGAGTCGTAATTGGCGCTCCCTTATTGGTTATTATCGCAAGAAATTATCCTCCTAAAAAAATACTTTTGATTTTGGCTGCTATGCTTGCTTTTTTCAATGCGCTTTCGATTATTGCACCAAATTATGAATTCTTATTTGCTTCAAGATTGCTTTCAGGATTGCCTCATGGAGCCTTTTTTGGAGTTGGAGCCGTTGTTGCCAGCAGTCTGGCTGATAAAGGAAAAGAGGCACAGGCTATATCTATTATGTTTTCGGGATTGACAATAGCGAACCTTGCGGGAGTCCCTATTGGAACGTATATCGGACATCATTATACGTGGCGTTATACTTTTATAATAATTGCAATTGTTGGGTTGCTAACTTTTGTTTCTCTTTATTTTTGGATGCCGAACCTGAAAGCAGGCGCAAAAGAAACAATTAAAAGCCAGTTGCAATTTTTTAAGCAAACGGAAGCCTGGCTAATCATTTCAATTACTGCTTTTGGTTGTGGTGGATTATTCTGTTGGATCAGCTATATTGCTCCGCTACTGACAGATGTTTCTAAATTTTCAGCCGAAGATGTGCCTTATATCTTAATCTTGGCTGGCTTGGGAATGGTTTTTGGTAATTTTATTGGAGGAAAATTAGCGGATAGATTTTCTCCTGCAAAAACAATTATAATGCTACTTTTTATAATGGCCTTGGATTTATTGTTAGTGTATTTCTTTTCTTCAAGTCAGTATATGACTTTAGCCTTAGTGTTTTCTACGGGTTGTATTTCTTTTGCAATTGTGGCACCAATTCAGATGCTTATGATTCAGACAGCCGTTGGTGCTGAAATGATTGCTTCGGCTGCAATTCAGGCTGCATTTAATGTCGGAAATGCTTTGGGGGCTTTCCTCGGCGGATTGCCTTTAGTGCTTGGTTTTAGTTATGCATCTCCTAATTTAATTGGTGTTGGGATGTCACTTGTGGGAGTTCTTATTACCTTTGTGTTTCTTCAAAGAAAGAGAAGTGCCTTGAAGTTGCAAGCTGTTTAAATATTTAAAGGCACGCCTTTTATTAGTAAAAAAAAGACATAAAAAAACCGCCAATCTCACGAAAGGCGGTTTTAATTTATTCTATAATAACATTTTCTTTTTTATCGAAGAAATGATATTCTAAATACGTGTAAGCGTCACGAGGTATGATTTTCACCCACTTTTTATGTTCAAGAAACCATTTTGAACGTAATGATGGAAAACCTTTGGTAAGGTATGCTGCCACAAATGGATGTACATTAAGTACGACTTCTTTGTGATTTTTTAAAACTCTTTCTAAATCGGAAGCAATTTTATCAATGATTAATATTGGAGCTTCAATTTCTCCATTTTCATTGTTTGGATCTTCTTCTCTAGTTTTAATGTTTACTTCTGGTCTTACTCTTTGTCTTGTAATTTGAACTAATCCAAATTTACTCGGAGGTAAGATTTTATGTTTTGCTTTATCGTCGCTCATTTCTTCCCTTAGGAATTCGAACAAAACTTTACGATTTTCTGGATTAGACATGTCGATAAAATCTACTACGATTATTCCGCCCATATCACGAAGACGCAATTGTCTTGCAATTTCAGCAGCAGCAATCATATTCACTTCCATGGCCGTATCTTCTTGGTTGGTAGCTTTATTAGAACGGTTTCCGCTATTTACGTCTATAACGTGTAAAGCTTCAGTATGTTCGATAATAAGATAAGCTCCTTTACTCATGGAAACGGTTTTTCCAAAGGATGTTTTGATTTGTCTCTCTATGTTATATTTCTCAAAAATTGGTGTATCATTTGATTGATAAAACTTAACAATTGATTGTTTGGATGGTGCAATTTCTTGCAAGTAATCCTTCGTTTGGTTGTACAACTCTTCGTCATCAATTTGAATACCACTAAAGGTATCATTAAATACATCTCTTAATATAGAAGAAGCTCTGTTGAGTTCTCCTAATACTTTGGACGGATGATGAGCAGTTGGTAATTTTTTACACATTGCAGTCCATCTGCTAAGCAGGTTCTGCAAATCTTTTTCTAATTCGGCTGTATTTTTGCCTTCGGCTACTGTGCGAACAATAACACCAAATCCTTTTGGTTTGATGGATTGTACCAATCGTTTCAAGCGTTCTTTTTCTTTTTTGTCTTCTATTTTTTGAGAAATAGAAACGCGGTCAGAAAACGGAACTAAAACTATAAATCTTCCGGCAAGAGAAAGCTCAGCGCTAATTCTTGGACCTTTAGTAGATATAGGTTCTTTGACGACTTGTACTAAAACAGATTGATTGGCACTTAATACATCAGTAATGGTACCATCTTTATCTATTTCTTTTTCAAACTGAAAGGTTTTTAGGGAGAAATCTTTTAATTTACCTGCGCTTACAAGTTTTATGAATTTCAGTTGGGAAGATAGATTAGGTCCTAAATCGTGATAATGTAAAAAAGCATCTTTTTCGAAGCCTACATTTACAAAAGCAGCATTAAGTCCGGCAACTGGTTTCCTGATTTTGGCAATAAAAATATCACCTACCTGGAAGTTGCTTTTTTCTTCTTCTTTGTGTAATTCAATTAGTTTTCCATCTTTTAATAAGGCAAAATCTACGGCTTCAGAACTAGATCTTATGATTAATTCTTTATTCACGCTGTAAATTTTTTATCTATTCGCCGAGGCGAACAAATGGATTAAACAATATTTAACAGGTATTGAACCCGGGGAAAATTAGCTGGCAGTTTGCAGTCTTAAGTTTGCAGATAACTGAATACTAAAAACGGAATACTGATTACTAACTTTCGATTTCAATGAACGTTTAAAAAGAAAAAAGTAGTTTAAAACTACTTTTTCTTTTTGTGACGGTTAGCTCTCGCTCTTTTTTTACGTTTGTGAGTCGCTACCTTATGTCTCTTTCTTTTTTTACCGCTTGGCATATCTTGAAGATTTATGATTAATTAATATATTATTTTGCTTCGTTATTTATTTTTACTCCTTCTACAAAAACTTTTGCAGGTTTGAATGCAGGAATATTGTGTGCAGGAATTTTTATTGTTGTGTTTTTTGAGATATTTCTACCAGTTTTCTCCGCTCTAGTTTTTACGATAAAACTTCCAAAACCTCTTAAATAAACATTGTCTCCAGTTTCTAATGAATTTTTCACTTCATTCATAAAAGTCTCTACAGTTGCTTGCACATCTCCTTTTTCAAGACCTAATTTTTCTGAAATTTTTGCTACGATATCTGCTTTCGTCATTTTCTTTCCTATTTATTATGTTGTACTATTTTTTTGAGTTTGCAAATATAGGAATTTAAAAAACAATTATTCAAGCTAATTCATTAAATTTTAATAACATAAACTTTTACTTTTGCCAACAAATAATTAAAACATGACTTTTTCTAACTTGCTAATACAATGGTATTTATGTAACAAGCGCGATTTGCCTTGGCGAAATACGACCAATCCTTATCCTATTTGGCTCTCGGAAATTATGTTGCAACAGACAAGAGTCGCTCAGGGGATGCCTTATTTTCTTTCTTTTACAGCAGCATTTCCTACTGTTTTTGATTTGGCAAAAGCCGATGAAGAGCAAGTTTTGAAACTTTGGCAAGGTTTGGGCTATTATTCGCGTGCTCGAAATTTGCATAAAACGGCACAATATGTAGCGAACGAATTATCGGGCGTTTTTCCTATTACTTATAAGGAGTTACTGGAACTAAAAGGAATTGGAGAATATACCGCGGCGGCAATTGCTTCTTTTTCTTATAATGAAGTGGTTCCTGTTGTTGATGGAAATGTGTTTCGGGTTTTGTCGCGTTATTTTGATGTTGAAACGGATATTGCTGCGGCTTCCACCAAAAAAGAATTCGCTGCTCTGGCTTTTGAATTAATGCCAAAAGACAATCCTGCTATTTTCAATCAAGCCATCATGGAGTTTGGTGCTTTGCAATGTGTTCCTAAAAGTCCCAATTGCGGCATTTGTGTTTTTAACGAGAGTTGTGCCGCTTTGCAGAAAAACAAAGTAGATCAATTGCCTGTAAAATCTAAGAAACTGAAAGTAAGGAATCGTTTTTTTAATTATTTGGTTGTCAATGATGAGAATGAAAACACAATAATTCAAAAGCGAACTGATAAAGGAATTTGGCATAATCTATATGAGTTTCCTTTGATAGAAACTGAAAAAGAGGAATGCTTTGGTTTTATTACGGAACGTATTCAAAAAGAATTTTTTACTAATAATGGGATTGTTAGTATAATGGAGTGTAATGAAAAGAGTATCATTCATAAACTGTCGCACCAACACTTGCATATCAAGTTTTGGAAAGTAAATATAAAAGGTACAATTGAAAACGGAATAGATGTTGCGTCTTTAATTACATTTCCTTTCCCAATTGTGATTCATAATTTTATTGAAAAGGATTTATAAAGTTTCTAAAAAAATGTATCTTTGAGAGAAATACGATTTAAATACCATGAACGGAACATTAAATAAGGTTATGCTAATTGGTCATCTGGGAGATGATGTTAAAATGCATTATTTTGATGGAGGAAATTGTATCGGTAGATTTCAATTGGCGACAAATGAAGTTTACATCAATAAAACAACCAACGAAAAAATTACTTCTACTGAATGGCATAATTTGGTTGTCCGTAATAAAGCAGCCGAGCTTTGTGAAAAGTACCTTTCAAAAGGAGATAAAATATATGTAGAAGGTCGATTGAAATCGCGTCAGTGGCAAGCGGAAGACGGTTCTACAAAACACACTGTCGAAATTCAGGTTACCGAGTTTACTTTTTTATCTACCAAAAAAGGAAATGAAGACAACAAATCTATTCAAAGTCCAGAATCCGTAAAAAATACTAACTTTGACCCGCAAAATAACGGTTTGCCAGTCAATGATTTACCGTTTTGATTGTTTAACTAATCTTTTTTAATTTGGACCCAGAGCCCAGTTTATTTTTTGCTTACGCCATAGACACTGACTTAGTGTTTGGTTTTGTTGGGATATTTGCCTTACTTTTTTGTTCTGCAATTGTTTCAGGAGCAGAAGTAGCATTGTTTTCGTTATCTCAAAAAGACATCGACGAAACGTTGAACGAAAATGTTTCAAAAGGAAAAATTATCTCGAATCTTTTAGAAAAACCCAAAAAGCTTTTAGCTACACTTCTTGTCGCTAATAATTTCATCAACATTGGAGTTGTAATCTTATTTTCATTTGTTGGAAAAAACCTGTTTGCAGCGGTAACTTCACCTATTTTAAAATTCATTCTTGAAGTAATTGTGGTTACTTTTCTATTGTTGCTTTTTGGAGAGGTTTTGCCAAAAGTGTATGCGAGTAGAAACAATATTAAGTTTGCCAAGTTGATTGCGTATCCTGTAGCGGCGCTTGATAAATTGCTTTCGCCAATAAGTTTGCCGATGCGCAAAATCACTATTTATTTGCACAATAAACTAGGGAAACAAAAGACAAATTTCTCTGTAAATCAATTATCACAAGCACTTGAACTGACAGATTCGGATGAAACAACTTCAGATGAGCAAAAAATATTAGAAGGAATTGTAAGTTTTGGGAATACGGATACGAAACAGGTGATGAGTCCCAGAATTGATATTTTTGCTTTGGAAATTGACGAGTCGTTTTCAGTTATTTGTCCAAAAATTATAGAAAAAGGATATTCCAGAATTCCTGTTTACCGTGACAATATAGATCAGATAGAAGGCGTTTTGTTTGTGAAAGATTTATTACCACACATAAATACGAGTGAATTTGATTGGAAGTCATTAGTAAGAGAACCGTTTTTTGTTCCTGAAAATAAAAAATTAGACAATTTGTTGAAGGATTTCCAAAGTATGAAAAGTCACTTGGCAATTGTAGTTGATGAATATGGAGGGACTTCTGGTTTGGTTTCTTTGGAAGATGTAATCGAAGAAATCGTTGGTGATATCAGTGATGAATTTGATGATGATAATATCAATTTTTCTCAAATTGATGATAAAAATTATCTTTTTGAAGGGAAAATAAATCTCAAAGATTTCTACAGAATTATTGATGTAGACGAAGAATTATTCGAAATTAAAAAAGGTGAAGCCGAAACATTAGCTGGATTTATTCTTGAGATTTTAGGAAATTTTCCAAAAAAAGATCAGAAAATCTCATTTGAAAACTGCCAATTCACGGTAGAAGCGGTAGATAAGAAACGAATTAAACAAATAAAAGTAACGATTGAATAATTAAAAATGTTTAAAAAAATAATCACTTTTTCAACTATACTACTGTCATTATTGAGCATTAGCTGCAAAGACGATGTTGTACCAAAACCATCCAGTTATTTGCGATTGGATTATCCGGAAGCAAAATATGTGAATTTCGAAAATGAATGTCCATTTGCTTTCGAAATGAATTCGGAGGCTGTTATCAAAGGGGAGAAAGATTGTGGATTTACTATTACGTATCCAAAAATGAAAGCCACTATTTATCTGACTTATAAGCCAGTAAATAATAATATCGCGAAATTATTGAAAGACGCTCAAAAATTGACTTATGAGCATGTGATAAAAGCAGATGATATATTAGAGCAGCCGTATTTAAATCCTCAAAAAAAGGTATATGGCATGTTTTATCAAGTGGATGGGAATGCGGCGACAAACTCTCAATTCTACGCAACAGATAGTACAAAACATTTTGTAACTGGTTCTGTTTATTTCTATGCAAAACCTAATTTTGACTCTATTATGCCAGCCGCAAGCTATGTCAAAAATGATATGCAAAGGTTAATGGAAACCTTAAAATGGAAATGATTTTTATAGAAAGTTTCAATAAAAACAATTTCTTATATGGTTCAATAAAAAAAGCTTCTCAATTGAGAAGCTTTTTTTTTATGAAATGAAATAATTTCGATTAGGACTTCATATTCGAAACCTTGTATGTTTTACCATCAGCAGTTGCCTCAACAACTTTAGTCAGGCTTTCAGGATTTTGAACCGTTTTGTCAAAAGTTACAGTTGCCAGTTTTTTATCAAAATCGACGGTAGCTTTTTGTACACCATCCAAATCAGATAATTCGCTTTCTATTGTTTTTGCACAACCAATCGCACAAGTCATCCCGTCTACTTTGAAACTGGCTGTTTGCAAATTAGCGGCTGCAATTTCTTTTTTAACTTTCGGAGCGGTAGTTTCTTTTGAAGCTGTTAGAGTTGTAGTGGCTTCTTCAGTGTTTTTTTTGCAACTTACAAATAATAGACCTGCAAGGGCTATCGCTGCTATTGATTTTGTGAAATTCATTTTTATTTGGATTTAAATTAAAGGTCTAATTATCAGCTGCAAAATTAATGAAAAAAAGAAGCCCTATTTCATAAAATTATTACAATTTTGGGGCAAAATTAGATTTATGAATGCAAGACAATTGAAATGGGTTTACTTGATGATTCTTGCCTTAATCTGGGGAAGTTCATTTATATTAATAAAAAAGGGATTAGTAGGTTTAACTGCTTTGCAATTAGGTTCTTTGCGAATCTTGTTTGCAGCGATTTTTTTGTTATTGATAGGGTTTAAAAGTTTAGTAAAAATTCCAAAAGAAAAATGGAAATATATTGCACTTACTTCGTTGTTTGGAACATTCACTCCTGCATATCTTTTTGCCATTGCCGAAACTGAAATTGACAGTTCCATAACCGCGATTCTTAATTCCCTGACTCCATTAAATACTTTGATTTTGGGAGCAATGGCTTTTGGGATAAATTTCAAAAGAAGTCAGGTTTGGGGCGTTTTTATAGGACTTGTAGGGAGTATGCTTTTGGTTTTTAATGGAGCAATAAACCATCCCGAACAAAATTATTATTACGCTATTTTGGTTATAGTCGCTTCTGTTTGCTATGCCATAAACGTCAATTTATTGAAAAAATATTTGCATGATTTGAGCCCGTTGAGTATTACTACCGGGAATTTCGCATTTCTGTTGTTGCCAACATTACTTATTTTATTTTTCTCTGGTTTTTTTGATGTAATTCATGTTAAAACGGTACAGCATTCGGTTTTGTTTATTATGATTTTGGGAGTAGTGGGAACTGGAATTGCTAATATTCTTTTCTTTAAGCTGATTCAAATGTCCTCGCCGGTTTTTGCTACTTCGGTAACGTATCTAATTCCAATAGTTGCTTTCTTTTGGGGATTATTAGACAATGAAATGTTGACACCAGTTCAGTTTTTTGGCGCTTTTATTATTTTGATTGGAGTTTACTTATCGGCAAAAAAGTAGTTTTCAGATTGCGGATTGCGGGTGATACAATAGTAAAAAAACAAAGGCTATCTTAAAGACAGCCTTTGTTGGTTTTTAAAATAAAACTATTGATTTTATTTGTAAACGGGTTTTTCTACCGAATTTCCATAATTATCAAAGTAAAATATTGGAATTTTTAGTTTTTCCAATCCTGGAATCACTTCTGATCCTTTTCCTGCAATAATTATTCGGGTATTGTCTAAAAGGAAATACTTGTTGGCAGCACGAAGAATATCATCTGGCGTTACAGCGTTTATGGTTTTGATGTAATTTTCATAAAAATCAGCGGGAAGATCTTCGGTTTCTATGTTTAAGGCATACCGTGCAATTGCCTGAGGTTTTTCTACCTGCATTACAAAGCGTCCTATATATCCTGCTTTTACACTTTTAAGTAATTCAGGAGATACCTTCTCGGTTCTTATTTTTTTAATTTCTTTGATGAATTCAACAACTGCACTATCGGTAACGGTACTTTTTACAGCAGATGTTGCTCTCAATTTAGTAACGTATTTTCCAGAGCCGATGATTGCATTTGCGCCATAAGTCCAACCATTTTTTTCTCTTAAATTCATATTGAGGTAACTATTGAAATCTCCGCCAAGAATATAAGTAGCAATAACTGCAGGGAAGAAGTCTTTGTCGCTCATTTTTAAATTCACCGTATTTACTAATGAAATCTCTGATTGAACTGCATTAGGGACATCAACAAAATTGATTTGGGTAAAAGGTACATTTTGGGGAGCGGCATAGGTTAGTTTTGGAGCGCTTCTTTTTTCCCATGAACCAAAAAGTTTTTCAACAATAGGTTTAACATCGTCATATTTAATATCTCCAATAATTACCAAATATCCATTTTCGGGAACGAAGTAGTTTTGATAATTGGATTCCACATCAGCAAGCGTTACGTTTTTAAGTGTTTCTTCGGTCATGTATTCGCCCGAAGGATGATTTTTTCCAAAGGCAAGCGCATCAACCACTCTGTTAGCAATTGCAGGAACGCTTTTTTCCTGAGCTTTGAGTCCTTCTAATAATTTGGCTTTTTCTTTGTCAAATTCTTCTTGGGTAAATTTTGGATGCAATGCTCCTGAAGCCATAAGTTCTAAGATTCTTCCTGAATATTTAGAAAGGGAACTGGCATAAGCGCCTTGCGAACTAAAATTGATGTTGGCGCCCAAAAAATCAATTTCTTCGTTGAAAGCATCTTTTGCAATTTTTACACTTCCGTTTCCTATTAGGTTATTGCATAATTCATCGACACCTTTTTTATTGCCTTCTGCAAATGGAGCGTTGTCTAATGCAAGATTAAAAGTTACTCTGGGTAATTTGTGATTTTCTACAATCATTACTTTTAAACCATTGTCTAAAGTAAAGGTTTGCGGTTTTTTTATATTTACGACTGGAGAAGTTCCAGGTTTTGGTTGTGGACGATTTTGTGCTTGCATGATTCCTGTTATGAACAAAATGAATAATAGAATAGTTGTTTTTTTCATGATTGAAAAGGTCTTAATTTCGAGCCTCCGCTTTTGAAGGAACATAATCCAAAATAAGTCTTTGATTTGGATTTAAATATTTGTTGGCTACATCTCTAATTTCTTCACGTGTTATGGAATGAAATAAATCAATCTCTGTGTTAATCAAATTCACATCGCCATAAAGCAAATAGTAAGTCGCTAGATTTTCGGCAATTCCTTCCAGGTTTCCATTCTTATTCACAAAACGATTGTCAAATGTATTTTTTAATTTTTGAAAATCTTTCTCCGAAATCAATTCGGTCTGGATTTTTACAATTTCCTCGTCAACTTCTTTTATTAAATCAGCAGAAGTGTGTGTTCCCATTGGTAGGCCATACAAAATATACATACCGTAATCTTCCTGACTAAAACCAACAGCATCAATTTGTAAAGCCATTTTTTTCTCGTCAACAATTTTCTTGTATAGTTTAGAACTTTTCCCGTCGCTTAAATAAGAGGATATTAAGTCCAATACTCTGGCGTCTCTCGTTTTCATCGAAGGAGTTCTGTAAGTAGCTACAACCATTGGAATCTGAATATTTGAATCCTCGTAGGTTGCTCTTATAGTTTGTGTAATAGGTTCTTCGGTGAAAATTTGTTTTTTTATTTCCTTCCCTTTTTGGATTGATCCAAAATAGCTCTGAATCCATTCTTTAGCTTTGTTTTTTTCGAAATCTCCTGCCACTACCAAAACTGCGTTGTTTGGAATGTAAAACTTCTTATTAAAAGCCTGGAATTCTTCTAAAGTGGCGGCATCCAGATGTTCCATCGAACCAATTGTTGTCCATCGATAGGGATGGTTCTTAAACATATTTTCTTTTACAGCGCCAATAATATTTCCATAAGGTTGATTATCGTAGCGACTTCTTTTTTCTTCTTTTATCACTCCGTTTTGAGTGTCAACGCCTATTTTATTGATTACGGGATGCATTAATCTTTCGGATTCCATCCAAAGTGCCAATTCTAAATTGTTTGATGGGAATACTTCATAATAATAGGTACGATCATCAGAGGTGTTGGCATTATTTATTCCGCCATTTGAAGTGACGATTTTGAACCATTCACCACGTTTAATATTTTCAGTTCCTTCGAATAAAAGATGTTCAAAAAAATGGGCAAATCCAGTTCTGTCCGGTGTTTCATCTTTAGAGCCAACATGGTACATGACAGAAGTTACTACCACTGGTGCTGATGGATCGTTATGTAATATGACATGCATGCCATTGTCTAAATCATATTCTTCGAAAGCTATTTTTTGAGCCGAAGCTATTCCTCCAAGCATAAGTGCAGTACTTAACATTATTATTAATTTTTTCATACGGATTAATACATTTCTATTTACAATAGATAAAAACGAAAAATATTTATACCTCAAAAATACCTTTTTTTAATCATGATTGTCTGATGATTTAAAGTTTCAGTTAATTTTAACAAATTTTGACTGGATAAATACTGTTTAGGAATATATAAAGTGTTGAAAAACAAACTTTAAAACAGATGAAGTATTTTTTTGCTTGAGGGATTGCAGGATAAATATTTAATTGTATATTTGCAACCTTAAAAATTATTAAAACAATTCAGTATGTATGCAATCGTAGAGATAGCAGGGCAACAGTTCAAAGTAAGCAAAGACCTAAAGGTTTACGTTAACCGTTTGACAAATGAAGAAGGTTCGAAAGTTTCTTTCGACAAAGTTTATTTGTTAGATGATAACGGTACAATCACAATAGGCGCCCCAGCTATAGAAGGTGCTTCAGTAGAAGCTAAAGTGTTACAACACTTAAAAGGAGATAAAGTTATCGTTTTCAAAAAGAAAAGAAGAAAAGGATACAAAAAGAGAAACGGTCACAGACAATATCTTACTCAAATTGTAATTGAAGGTATTACTGGTGTTGGTGCTAAGAAAGCAGCTCCTAAAAAAGCAGCAGTTGAAGCAACTACAGAAGAAGAAGTAGAAGCTCCTAAGAAAAAAGTAGCTAAAGCTAAAAAAGAAGATACACAAGAATAATAACAAAATAAAACTAATACGTCATGGCTCACAAGAAAGGTGTCGGTAGTTCTAAGAATGGTAGAGAATCAGAATCAAAACGTTTAGGTGTTAAGATTTTTGGTGGTCAAGCTGCTATTGCTGGGAACATCATCGTAAGACAAAGAGGTTCAAAACATAATCCAGGTGAAAACGTTTACATCAGTAAAGATCACACACTACACGCAAGAGTAGATGGAGTTGTTTTCTTCCAAAAGAAAAGAGATAACAAATCTTATGTTTCTATACTTCCATTCGAAGTTGAAGCATAATTGATTTTCTCAATTATTAAAAAACCCGTTTCGAAAGAAACGGGT
The DNA here is from genome assembly GCF_048158645.1 of Flavobacterium cryoconiti. Lineage (NCBI taxonomy): Bacteria > Pseudomonadati > Bacteroidota > Flavobacteriia > Flavobacteriales > Flavobacteriaceae > Flavobacterium > Flavobacterium cryoconiti. The sequence continues at coordinate 123,472 of NZ_JBLNKW010000004.1, forward strand.
TTTTTGTTTCCTCACCCCGGCCCTCTCCAAAGGAGAGGGAGGTGATAGACGAAATTGATAGGTTTTATTTTTTAGAATTTTTTGTTTTTATTCCTTTTCGAGTACTTCGTTTATTTGTTTGTGAAGTTCTGGGATTTTATTTTTAACAGCATCCCGACCCGTAGTTTTTACGAAGGGTCACGCCCAAAACCAAAAAACCCTCACATTTCTGCAAGGGTTTTATAAATCTGAAATCGCTAATCAGCAATCTAAAATCTAGTATCTGTAATATTCTGGTTTGAAAGGACCTTCAACTGGAACACCAATATAATCAGCTTGATCAACACGTAAAGTCTCTAATTCAACACCTAATTTAGCTAAGTGTAACATTGCTACTTTTTCATCTAAATGTTTTGGTAACATATACACGTCATTGTTGTATGCCGCGCTGTTTTTCCACAATTCGATTTGAGCTAAAGTTTGGTTAGTAAATGAGTTACTCATTACAAAACTTGGGTGACCTGTTGCACAACCAAGGTTTACCAAACGACCTTCGGCAAGGATAAGAATGTCTTTTCCAGCGATAGTATATTTGTCAACTTGTGGTTTGATTTCGATTTTTGATGCACCGTGGTTTGTGTTCAACCAAGCCATATCAATTTCGTTATCAAAATGTCCAATGTTACAAACAACAGTTTTGTCTTTCATTTTTTCGAAATGACTTCCCAAAACGATATCTTTATTTCCAGTAGTTGTGATGATAATATCAGCAGTTGCGATAACTGTATCTAATTTCTTAACTTCAAAACCGTCCATTGCAGCTTGTAAAGCACAAATTGGGTCAATTTCAGTAACGGTAACAATAGAACCAGCACCTCTAAAAGAAGCAGCAGTTCCTTTACCTACGTCACCATAACCACAAACAATTACTCTTTTTCCAGCTAGCATCAAGTCAGTTGCACGACGAACCGCATCAACTGCAGATTCTTTACAACCGTATTTGTTATCAAATTTCGATTTAGTAACCGAGTCATTTACGTTGATAGCCGGCATTGGCAATGTTCCAGCTTTTACTCTTTCGTACAATCTGTGAACACCAGTGGTAGTTTCTTCAGATAATCCTTTGATACCAGCAACCAATTCCGGGAAACGGTCAATAACCATATTCGTCAAATCTCCACCGTCATCAAGAATCATGTTCAATGGTTTTCTGTCTTCACCAAAGAATAATGTTTGCTCAATACACCAGTCAAAATCAACTTCGTTCAAACCTTTCCAAGCATAAACTTGAATTCCTGCAGCAGCAATTGCAGCAGCAGCTTGATCTTGAGTAGAGAAAATGTTACAAGAACTCCAAGTCACTTCAGCACCAAGAGCGATTAAAGTTTCAATCAAAACCGCAGTTTGGATTGTCATGTGCAAACATCCTGCAATACGAGCACCAGCAAGTGGTTGTTCGTTTTTGTATTCAGCACGAAGCGCCATTAAACCTGGCATTTCAGCTTCTGCTAGTTCAATTTCTTTTCTTCCCCAAGCCGCTAGAGAAATGTCTTTAACTTTGAAAGCCACAAAAGGCATAGTTGTAGTACTCATTTATAGTATATTTGTAATTGTAAAATTTTTTGCAAATTTACGTAATAACTTTAGAATTTTACTGTTTTCTAAAAGATTTATGAATTGTTTAATTCGCTAATCTTTTGAACATTAACGAAATAATTTCTTTAAGCTGAACTTGTTTCAGTTTCTGGAGCTATTTCCCGTTATTCGCTATATCTTTTTACACGCAAAAAAGCGTGAAAAAAGGATGCCGCTGCTACCGGGGCTAAAAAACAAAACCTGAACACGATGCCGCTTTTCAAAACCATAAACTTCAATTCCACCACCCAAATTCTCGTTTGGGAAGTAGCCGAATCCTATGCGGAGTTATTAGAGCAAGTGGTCTTAAATGATAGCAACCGCATACGGCTCGACGGAATGAAATCTGAAATGCACCAACGCGCTTTCCTTAGTGTTCGTAAATTATTGCAGGAAACGGGGCACACGGATTTAGATTTGTATTATGATGAATTTGGCAAACCACATCTTAATGGGGAGAAACATATTTCTATTACACATTCCCATAATTTTTCGGCAATAATCATCAGCGACAAGACCGTAGGAATCGACATCGAATTGCAAAGGGACAAAATCATTCGAATCGCAGATAAATTCTGTGACTCGGAATTTCAATTCTTATCCCGAAGTTTGGGTGTCGAAAATAAAGAGGAGTACATCAGGAAATTGACCGTGATTTGGGGTGCCAAAGAAGCCATTTTCAAAATCCGTAACGAAAAAGGAATCAGTTTCAAAGATCATATCAAAGTCAACTCTTTCGAACTAAACGTTAAACAAACTATTGCCGAACTTCACTTTGATAGTTTGGTCAAAAATTTCAAAATTCATTTTGAAGAAATAGACCCGAGCGATAGCGAACAGGAGAAGCAAAATTTCACCTTAGTTTATGCGTTTGAAAACTAGTGTTCTGAGTTCGTTTTTTTAGCCAAAAACTAAATAATTTACACTTTACTTCTGCTTTCAAAAATATTCATATAAAGAAAAGTACCCATTTTTCGGGCTCTTCGTTTCAGTATCTCGACATTTTCACCTTCAAAAAGTTCATCTAAAGTTTCAAACCATAAGTTCAGCCAAATGCCAAATTCATTAGGCGAAATCCGATGGTCAAAATGTTTGTCCACTTCGTTATGAGCCGCAATGGGATTTCCTTGGTATTTCTTTATCGCAAATAAATTCATTTCCCAAAAATCCGTCAGCTTTTCTAAATGTTCATCCCAATTGGTGATAGTTTCATTAAAAAAGAAACCGATTTCTTTGTCGGCTCTTATTTTAGCGTAAAATGAATGGACGAGAAGGGTTAAGTCGTCTCGGTTTTCAATTGTTTTTTTCATAATGCAACATTATTCAAAAAGATAAACAAAACGCTACAAAGCACGCTTGTAATGATGAGATTGAATACTAATTTATGGCTCATTTGTGATAATATAGAAGTGTTTACTAACATGCAAATTAAAACAATAATGGCTAATTGTGTCATTTGTAAAATAGAAGTGCCGTTAGAAAGAATGAACATTGCAGCTGCTGCACCAAGACAACTTTGTCCAATAACTGCCATTGTTGAAGAGCCAATAAAATTTTGTTCAAAATTTTCGAATGTTTTTTTATAGAGTGTCATAATATGTGAATTTTATATAGCAAATTTAGCGACACTTCTATCCAGTTTTTTATGACTTAAATCATAAAGCGAAAATTAACGGTACACTTTTCGGTTAATGATTTTCAAAGTTCCTTTTTTTTCTAATGATTTAATGGCTCTAATGACGGTTTCTACACGTAGTCCGGTTAAATCACCAATTTGCTGGCGGGTTAAATCAATTCGGTATCCGTTTTTATCTTCTTTGAAATTAAAATAAGCAATGGAATAATCAATTAATCGCAATACTCTATGTTCCGGTTCGTGAGTGGAAATCTCAGCCGCCATAACCGATTTATAATGCAAACGCTGCGCTAAATTTTCAATCACCTTTATAGATTCTGATGGATTTTCGTTTAGCAATTTCATAAAACCATCTTTTGAAATACTAAGGATTTCGGTATCTTCAACAGCTATTGCATTGGCTGGATAGGGCCGATTTAAAAATAAAGGTGGTTCTCCAAAACTTTGATTTTCATTAAAAAAACCTTGAATGAATTCACGACCATCATCGTTATAATTATTCATTTTTACTTCTCCGGAAAGTATTTGATAATAATGTATCGCTTGATTGCCTTCTTTGAAAATGGTTTCTGTTTTTTTATACGATTTTCTAATGGCGCCATATTTTTCCAATAATTCAGTAGCTATCATAATTGCAGTTGTTTTTTGTTCAGAATCCTGTAACAAATATAATTGATTCAAAATAGTTCTTAGACTTCAAAAAAACTTTTACTTTTACAGCTATATGAAACAAAAGATTTACAATCAACTACTCCAAGCCAAGTTGGAAAATAAAAAAATGTTGGCCATTCTTCTGGATCCTGATAAAGTGGTTTTGGAAAACCTGGATCTTTTAATTTCAAAAATCAATCATTCGCCAGCAACGCATATTTTTATTGGTGGAAGTCTGGTTACAACTAATATTCTAGAGGAGTTAATTGTAAAGATTAAACAAAATTGTGATTTGCCAATCGTTCTTTTTCCAGGAAATCCTTCCCAAATTTCAGATAAAGCAAATGCGATTTTATTTCTGTCGCTAATTTCAGGAAGAAATTCCGATTATTTAATTGAGCATCAGGTAAAAGCGGTTCCCATTTTGAAACAAACCCAACTCGAAATTATTTCTACCGGATATATTTTGATCGAAAGTGGCAATGAAACCGCCGTAGAACGCGTTAGTAAAACCAAACCATTAGACCGCAATAATATTGATTATGTAATTCAAACCGCACAAGCAGGTGAAATGTTGGGAAATAAATTGATTTATCTGGAAGCTGGAAGCGGTGCAAAACAAGCTGTTCCTCTCGAAATGATTAAAAAAGTAGCTCAAAATATTGAAATTCCATTAGTTGTTGGAGGCGGAATTGTAAATTTGCAAGGAATTCAAAAGACGTATGATGCAGGAGCTGATTTGGTGGTTATAGGAACCGCTTTTGAAAATGACTTGAATTTTTTTAATGAATAATTTAAAATATCCTAATGATAGAATACTTTTTTTCTCAATATGCAACATATTCAACATTAGATATTATTCTGGAAATTGTGGCAGTAATTTTTGGTTTATTCAGTGTTTGGTACGCAAAAAAGGATGATATTTTGGTTTTTCCAACAGGACTGGTAAGCACATTTATTTATGTATACCTATTATGGAAATGGACTTTATGGGGTGATATGATGATTAATGGCTACTATTTCATAATGAGTATTTATGGTTGGTACCATTGGACAAGGAAAAAAGGCGACACAGTCGAATTTCCAATTTCAGTAATTTCTAATCATGAAAAACGAATTGCCATAATTATCTTTATATTTACGGTCGCATTTGTGGTTTCTGTTTATCACTATTTTGATAAATTCACTACTTGGTATGCTTATGTTGATACCTTTATAACAGGTATTTTCTTTATAGGAATGTGGCTTATGGCCAAAAGGAAAATCGAGAATTGGATATTTTGGATTATTGGAGATGTCATTTCCATTCCTTTATATTTTGCAAAAGGTTTTACCTTTACAAGTTTTCAATATATAATATTTACAATTGTTGCCGTTTATGGCTATTTAGAATGGAAGAAAACCTTAAACAGCTCCAGCAAACTGGAACTATACAAATCATAAAAATTGCCCTTTTTGGCCCAGAAAGTACAGGTAAAACTACATTAGCAAAGCAACTCGCCGAATATTACAAAACGGAATGGGTTCCTGAATTTGCACGGGACTATCTTCAAGAGAAATGGGATGAAAATCACGGCATTTGCAATGTTAGTGACATGCTACCTATTGCTTACGGTCAAACAAAACTAGAAAACGAACGGTTATTGTCCGCCAATAAGTACCTTTTTTGTGATACTAATTTAATGGTTACTAAGGTTTTTTCAGAAGTTTATTATGACTATTGCGATCCATTATTAGACCAAGCGGCTCTTACCCACGAATATGATTTATTTTTCCTGACTGATATTGACGTTCCTTGGGAAAAAGATGATTTAAGAGATAGTCCTGAAGAAAGAGAATCAGTGTTTGCCGTTTTTAAGCAAGCTTTAATTGATAATAAGAAACCATTTATTACGCTTTCCGGAGATAAGGATTTACGATTAAACAAAGCTATTTCTATCATTGATGATTTGACAGAAGCTAGGAAAATGGGTTTTTCTTCTGTTGATTTCGTTCAAATTTATGAAAAGGAAATTCCATTGAAAAACATCAAAAAACAATTGAATTTTTTTAGAAACGGAATAGCAAAGAGTAATCTGGTAGGACCTGCAACCTTATTAAACGGAATTTTAAAAGTATCTGAAAGTGATTTTAAAGAAAAGGCAACTTTTTTTGATAAAAACAAATCAAATTTTAAACTGGAGAAATTTGTTCCTGCTTCTGGAGCGGCAAGTAGAATGTTTAAATTTTTGATTGCTTTTTTGAATGATTTTGATATTGAAAATGAAAGTATCAATGCCTATATAAACAAGAAAAAAGATACTGAGTTGTCTATTTTTATAGTTGGTTTAGAAAAATTTCCATTTTTTAAGACAATTGATAAGAAATTAAGAGAAGAATTCTCTGATTTTGAATCTCTTGACAAGGATAGTAAAAACTATTATTTCATAAAATTACTTTTAGCAAAAGATTTTTTTGATTTTGCCAATAAACCTAAAGGAGCACTTCCTTTTCATAAATATCAAAAGCGTATTGTAACCCCTGTTGAAGAGCATCTTCATGAGTGCATTTATTATGCAAGTTCGAATAACAGTTCAAATATGCATTTTACAGTGTCAGAGGCGCATTTGGGTCAATTTGAAACCATAATTAATGCCATTAAAAGTGAAGCCGAAAGAAAATCAGAAACAGCAATAAATGTAAGCTATTCGTATCAAAATAAGAATACGGATACCATTGCAGTAGATTTTGAGAACAATCCATTCAGAGATGAAAATGGAAGATTGTTTTTTAGACCGGGAGGTCATGGTGCTTTGATAGAAAATTTAAATCAACTAGATGCCGATATTGTATTTATCAAAAATATCGATAATGTAATTCAAAACAATATCGAAAAAACCGCAAGGTATAAAAAAGCATTAGCAGGAATCTTAATGGAATTGCAAGAACAAATTTTTAAGTATTTGCACGCAATCGATACTAAAGAAATCCAAGAAGAATCTATTGATGAAATATTGCTTTTTTTGGAGGAAAAATTAAATATTAGAATCCCATTCGATTTTTATAAACTTAGTTTTGAAAATAAAATAATCGAAATAAAGTCACTTTTAGACAAACCTATACGAGTTTGTGGAATGGTAAAAAATGAAGGAGAAGCTGGAGGTGGACCATTTTGGGTAAAAGATGATGAAGGGACTATTTCGTTACAAATTGTAGAAAGTTCTCAAGTTGATTTATCGGATGAAAATCAAAAAAATATTCTTAATGCTTCCACTTATTTTAACCCTGTAGACTTAGTTTGTGGAATTAAAAATTACAAAAAGGAGAAGTTTGATTTGACTCAATTTGTAGATCACAATAGTGGTTTTATTGTGGAGAAAACTACTTTTGGAAGAGCAGTTAAATCATATGAATTACCTGGTTTATGGAATGGAGCTATGGCAAATTGGATTACCATATTTGTCCAAGTTCCTTTAATTACCTTTAATCCGGTAAAAAGTGTAAATGATTTATTAAAATCAGCACACCAACCGCAATAAAATTGGAAAAAGAAAAAATCATATCAGAATTAAGTTTCAAAGCTGTTCGTAGTAGTGGTGCCGGCGGACAAAATGTAAACAAGGTTTCTTCTAAAGTAGTTTTGACTTTTGATTTGAAAAACTCACAAGCATTGACTGAAGAGGAGAAATTGCTACTGGAAACTAAATTGTCTTCAAGGTTAACAACGGATTTAGTTTTGATTTTAAACTGTGATGAAGATCGCAGTCAACTTAAAAACAAAGAAATTGTAATCAAACGATTTTTGGAAATTATAAAAAATGGCTTAATTGTTCCCAAAGAACGTAAACCCACTAAAATCCCAAAATCAGTTATTAGAAAGAGAATAAAAGATAAAAAGAGTGTGTCTGAAGTTAAGAAAAATAGGAAAAAACCAAATTTAGATTAGGTCATTTTTACTTTTATTTTCTAAAGTTTTAAACTTTAAACAAAAAAAACTACTTTTGCATCGTCTCAAAGGGGTGCTCTAAATAACGAGCTGAGATTATACCCAAAGAACCTGGACAAGTAATGTTGTCAAGGGAAAAAATGACAAAAAATAGCGTCTACACTATCATTTGTCATAGGAAACAATCATTTTAATTTAACAAAAGAATAATTCCCCCTTTTATTCGTAATTTTTTACGGATGAACACTTTATTTTATTTTATTGGCCACAAAGGCGCAAAGGCACAGAATCCAAGATTTTTGATGTCTGTTATCTTTTCTCTATTATCTATTTATTCCTTTTCTCAGGTCAAAGACACCACCAAGGTAAACCAACTCGATGAGGTCTTGGTTTCTGCAGTTCGTGTTACTTCAAAAACTCCGGTTAGTTTTAGTAATTTAGATAAAAAAGAACTCAAGTTCCGAAACTTAGGACAAGACATTCCTATTTTGATGAATTATTTACCGTCTGTTGTTACTACTTCTGATGCTGGAAATGGAGTAGGATACACTGGAATCCGTGTTCGTGGTAGCGATGCGACAAGAGTAAATGTCACTATCAATGGAATTCCTTATAATGATTCTGAAAGTCATGGAACCTATTGGGTAAATATGCCAGATTTTGCTTCTTCTGTAGAGAGTTTGCAACTGCAACGCGGGGTAGGAACTTCAACAAATGGAGCAGGTGCTTTTGGAGCGAGCTTAAACATGTTGACGGATTCCTATTCTGATAAAGCAACGGGAGAAATTTCTAATTCTTTTGGAAGTTTTAATACTCAAAAACATACCGTGAAATTCAGCACAGGATTAATGAATGACCATTTTGAAATTGCGGGGCGTTTGTCAGCATTAAAATCAGATGGTTATGTTGATAGAGGAGCTTCTGACTTGAAATCCTATTTTCTTCAAGGAACTTATGTAGGGAAAACTACTTTGATTAAAGCGTTGGCTTTTGGAGGAAAGGAAAAAACCTATCAATCTTGGAACGGAATTGACGAGGCAACTTTAAATAGTGACAGAACGTTTAATTCAGCAGGGATTTTTACAGATGAGTTAGGTAATATAAGATATTATAATAACGAAACGGATAATTACCAACAAGATCATTATCAATTGCATTGGAACGAAAAAGTATCCAGTAATTGGAGTACGAATTTAGCTTTTCATTATACTAAAGGAAAAGGATATTATGAAAATTATAAAGAAGACGCTGACTTCTCTAGCTATGGATTAACTCCAATAGTTATTAATGGTGCAACAATAAATACTACCGATTTAATTCGTCAAAAATGGTTGGATAATGATTTCTACGGAACTACATTTTCTGCAAATTATGCAATTGAAAAACTGGATATCATTTTTGGAGGTGGTTATAATAAATATGAAGGGAGTCATTTTGGAAAAGTAATATGGGCAAGATACGCCTCCCAGAGTGAATTGGGAGATCATTATTATGATGATTTTGCAACTAAAACTGATGGTAATGTTTTTGCAAAAGCAAATTATCAAATAACGGACGGAATAAGTTTATTTGGAGATTTGCAACTTAGAAATGTACATTATAAAGCTGATAGTCCAGAAACAGGTTCAGTAAATGATAACTTTAATTTCTTCAACCCAAAGGCGGGATTGAATTTTGATATCAATGCTAATAATAAGCTATACTTCTCCTATGCAAGAGCCAATCGTGAGCCAAACAGAACGGATTATGAAGGCGGAAATGCTAAACCAGAAAAGTTGAATGACTTTGAATTAGGTTGGAGATATGTTGCTGATAAAGTGAAATTCAATTCGAATGTGTATTATATGGCCTACAAAGACCAGCTGATATTAACTGGGAAATTAGATGATGTAGGAAGTCCAATTCGTTCTAATAGCGAAAAAAGTTACCGTTTAGGACTGGAAGTTGATGCTACAATTGCGGTGTCGAAACAATTTATCATCCGTCCTAATTTTACTTTAAGTGCGAATAAGAACATTGATTTAGCAGTTGAAGGGGAGCATTACGGAACTACTGATATTGCTTACTCACCATCAGTTATTGTTGGGAATATTTTGGTTTACAAACCTACAGAAAACTTTCAGATTTCTTGGATGCAGAAATTTGTAGGAGAACAATACATGAATAATATCGAATTACCAGCTGCAAAATTGGCGGATTACTTCGTTAATGATTTGAATATTGCTTACGAAATTAAACCAAAATCAGTTTTTAAATCAATTATTGTGACTGGTTTAGTAAACAATGTTTTAGATAAGAAATATGTTTCCAATGGGTATATGTGGGATGTTTATCCGTACTATTATCCACAAGCTGGAATTAACTTCTTGGCTGGGTTAACGCTGAAATTTTAGATTGTTATTGGGTTTAAAAACAAAAAATCCTGATAGTTTAGCTGTCAGGATTTTTTGTTTTAATTATAAACTCGAAGGACATTTCCATTAACTTCTACACGATATTGTTTTAAGGGATATTGTGCACCTCCTTGGGCTTGACCCGTAAACAAACTGTATTCTTTACTGTCACAAGAGCATAAAACATTGATTCCCTTTAGGGTCATAGTAGAGCAAGTGCTCAGTGCTTGATTAGGGCAAGCAGCATCAAATGCATTATAGCCACTTCCGGTATTGAATACAAATATCCCTTTGGCACCCACACCAGAATAATAAACTGCGTTACTTGGATATTGTAGAATTGAGTAAGCGGGCAAATTCATATTGAGATCTAAAGTAAAAGCGTAATTTGGGATGTATGGGTTTTTATTGTTAAAACCATTGTCACTGCAACCAAAGAAAAAAGGAATAATCAGGGATACCAAAAGCAGTTTTTTCATTATTCAAAATATATTAAAAGAATTAGCGAAACAAATTTAATTTATTTAACTTTGAATTATATATGATTAACATATATTTATAGGCTAAAAAAATTAATAGTATCTTTGTGGAAAGAAATCCCGTCCTGATGGGATTTTTTCTATTTATATAAATGACGAAATTATGAGCACAGTATCTTATTACACCGCGGAAGGATTAAAGAAGTTAAGAGAAGAATTAGATTATTTGAAAAGTGTAATGCGTCCAAAAGCATCTGCAGATATAGCTGAGGCAAGAGATAAAGGAGATTTGTCTGAAAATGCAGAATATGATGCAGCTAAAGAAGCACAAGGAATGCTTGAAATGCGAATCGCAAAACTGGAAGAAGTTCATTCTAACGCTCGATTAATTGATGAAACACATCTTGATCTTTCTAAAGTATTGGTTTTGTCGAATGTGAAAATCAAAAACCAAACCAATGGAATGGAAATGAAATACACGTTGGTTGCCGAAAGTGAAGCGGACTTAAAAACAGGAAAAATCTCTGTAACCTCACCAATTGGTAAAGGTTTACTTGGTAAATCGGTTGGTGAATTTGCTGAGATTACGGTTCCTAATGGTGTTTTGAAATTCGAGATTTTAGAAATTTCTCGCGACTAAATAGTTAAAGACTCAATCGGTAATTGATTAACCGATTCAAAAATTAACCAATTAACCAATTCCATAATGTCAAGTATTTTTACTAAAATCATAAACGGAGAAATTCCTTGTTATAAAATCGCAGAGGATGAACATTTTTTGGCATTTTTGGATGTAAATCCAAACGCAAAAGGACATACGCTTTGTGTCCCAAAACAGGAAATTGATAAGATTTTTGATATAGAGGATGATTTATACATTGGACTAATGCAGTTCTCAAAAAAAATAGCTGTTGCATTAGAGAAAACAGTTCCATGTAAAAGAATAGGAATGGCCGTTATAGGACTAGAAGTTCCTCATGCACACGTTCATCTTATTCCTTTAAATGAAATGGATGAAATGCGTTTTCAAAATAAAGTGTCTCTTTCAAAAGAAGAATTTGAAGCTTTGGCAAAAAGCATTCAAACCAATTTATAATAGTTGCACCAATAAAATAAATTGGTACGGTTTTCGTTTAGAAAGGGAATAGGTGAAAATCTATTCCCTTTTAATTTATGAGTCTATTCGGTAAGATGAAAAACATTTATTTAACTCTTTCTTTATTTTTATCCGTTTTAAGTTTTGGTCAAGTTAACTCAGGATTTGGTTTGATTGACAATAAAATGGCGGCTATTTCCACAAGTTCTACTAATTCTACTGCGGCTATCGCTAATTATATAAATGCCAATTTCAAAACAGATATGGATAAAATCCGTGCGGTTTTTTATTGGACGGCATCAAATATCAGCTACGATGTTGCGAATATGTATGCTGTGAATTTTAATGAAACTCCCCAAGACAGAATCATAAAAGCATTAAAAACAAAGAAAGGTGTTTGTATTCATTATGCTGAAGTTTTTAATGAGATTTCGAATAAAATAGGAATACAATCCTACATAATAGAAGGGTATACCAAACAATATGGGAAAGTGGCAAACTTGGCTCATGCCTGGTGTGCTGCAAAAATTGATAATAAGTGGTATTTGTTTGACCCTACTTGGGGTTCAGGGTATGTCAATAATGGGAAATTTATTAAAAAATTGAATGAGAATTATTTTAAAGCGGAGCCGAGTAAATTAATCTCTTCCCATATTCCATTTGATTATTTGTGGCAGTTTCTAAATTACCCAATTACAAATAATGAATTTTATGCGGGTACAACTCAAATTAATAAATCAAAGAAATTTTTTGATTTTGAAACCGAAATTACCAAGTATAATAAATTGCCTGAAACGGATAAATTATTTGAGTCTGCGGCAAGGATAGAAAAAAATGGGGTGCTGAATGCTATGATTTTAGAGCGTCTGGAAGGAAAAAAGAAAGAGTTAGCTTATTTACGACATAATGCAAATATTGAAAAATTGAATTCAATAGTCGCCGATTTTAATGAGGCAGTTATCCTATTGAACGACTTTGTTCATTACAGAAATAATAAGTTCAAGCCCACTTTTTCAGACGATGAAATAAGCCGAATGATTCAAACGCCAAAAGAGAAATTAGTTAAATGCCAAGATGCTATTTATAATATTGGAGCTGTTGGGAATGAGAATGCATCTAATTTAGCTTCGATTAAAAAATCCATTAATGAGGTATTGGCACAAACCGAAGAACATCTATTGTTTGTTCAGGAATATTTGAGTAAGTCAAAAATTGCCAGAAAATTGATGTTTACGAAGGTTTCTTGGTACGGAGTTCCGTTAAACTAAATCACTTTTTTTAAAACTCACTTGCATTGTCGTTCCTTTGCCTATTTCGGAACCCAGTACTTTGATGGTTCCTTTGTGGTATTCTTCCACAATTCTTTTGGTTAAAGAAAGTCCTAAGCCCCAACCCCTTTTTTTAGTTGTAAAACCGGGTTCAAAGATAGTTTTGAATTGTTTTTTCTGAATTCCGCCTCCGGAATCGATAATGTTTATTTTTACATAATCGCCATCTTGCTCTATTTCTAAAGCTAATTTTCCTCTGCCTTTCATGGCGTCGATAGCATTTTTTACTAAATTTTCTATCGTCCAACTGTGTAAAGTAGGGTTTAACGATACCATTATTGGTGATTTTGGTGCTTTAAAGGAAAATTCAATTTGTTTCGAAAACCGAGATTGTAAATAGTCGTAAGACTGCAATGTTTCCGCTACAATATCTTTGTTTTCTAATTTTGGTTCCGAACCTATTTTTGAAAAACGATCTGTTATAGTTTGCAGACGCTCAATGTCTTTTTCAATTTCGAAAGTAGTACTTTCATCTACATTTTCGGATTTCAGGAGTTCAACCCAGCCAATTAAGGATGAAAGTGGAGTTCCTATTTGGTGCGCTGTTTCTTTGGCCATTCCAGCCCAAAGTTTGTTTTGCGTGGCCATTTTTGTACTTCTGTAAAAGTTATAGACCAAGCCGCCAAAAAGCACTATGATTAGCACTAATGCAACGGGATAGTATTTTAGTTTATTCAGTAATGCGGAATTACCATAATATAAATTTTGAAATTTCCCGGGTACATATTCAATAACAATAGGCTCATTTTCATTTTTTAAATCGTGTAAAAATGCGTTTGCCTTAGATTTATTTTTCACAATGGCATCATCAATATTCACCGTATTTATAATGCTGTCTTTTTCTGTAAGTATGATGGGAATGGAAGTATTGTTACTGAAAATCTGAAGAGGAAGTTCTACATCCGTATTTTCGTCGGCATTAATCAGTGTTTTTTGAGCTTTTGCCCAAAGGTTCATTTTTAATCGTTCTTCATTTTTGAAGATTTGAAAAAAGGTATAGGTATTCCAAAGAATCAATGAAATTATTAAAAAGGAAGCAAAAATAATAATCCAACGGGTTGTATTTCTTCTTTCAGAAAACTGCATAAATTAAATTTTGAATTATAAATATAACGAAATAAATGCTCTAGTATTTTAGTTTTAATTAAAGAATTTTTTTTCAAAAAATTATATCCTATTTTTATTCTAAATCTCGATTACTACTTCTTAAACTTGATTCATTTGTCTACTTTTGTATCTTTCGAAGATAAATTAAAAATATATGATTAGTATTGATCCTAAAAGTATTGAAACAGCTAAGTTGCAAGGCTATTTGCAAAGCTCTGTTGGACCAAGACCTATCGCTTTTGCAAGTACTATTGGTGTCAATGGAATTCCTAATGTATCGCCTTTTAGTTTTTTCAATGTGTTCAGTGCTAATCCGCCAATACTTATTTTTTCACCAGCAAGACGGGTTCGTGATAATTCGATTAAACATACTTTAATCAATGCCGAAGCAACTCGGGAAGTAGTAATCAATGTGGTGAATTATGATATGGTTCAACAAACTTCTCTGGCAAGTACAGAGTATGCTGATGGAGTAAATGAGTTTATAAAATCAGGTTTTACGCCGATTCCTTCCGAAGTTGTAAAGCCTTTCAGGGTTAAAGAATCGCCAGTTCAATTTGAATGCAAAGTCACTCAGATTATTCCTTTGGGAAGTGAAGGAGGCGCAGGAAATTTGATTCTTTGTGAAGTGTTGCGAATTCATATTGACGAATCTATTTTGGACGAAAACGGAGCAATTGATCAGCATAAAATAGATTTGGTTTCAAGATTAGGCGGCAATTGGTATTCCAGGTCAAACCAAGGACTTTTTGAAGTGCCGAAACCATTGTCAACACTAGGAATAGGAGTGGATGCAATTCCTAATTTTATAAAAGAAAGCACTGTTTTTAATGGAAATGATTTAGGTATGTTAGGTAATATTGAAGCCTTGCCTACAATGGAAGAAGTTAGTATATTTGTAAAACAAAATTTTGCTGTGAAAGGTGTTTTAAGCTCCGATGATACTATAAAAGTACATTTAGAAGCTAAAAAATATTTAGATAGTAATGATGTGTTTTCAGCATGGAAAGTACTTTTGGCTGAAAGAAAAAAATAGAGCAAAACAATTAAAACATAGAAGATGGAAGTTACAGGAAAAATTAAAATGATCGATCAAACTAAAGAAGTTGGATCTGGAGGTTTCAAAAAAAGAGATGTAGTTGTTACTACTGATGAGCAGTATCCACAACATATTCTAGTTCAGTTTGTTCAGGATAAATGTGACTTATTGAACGGTTTTCAAGTAGGTGAAGCTGTAAAAATTGATATTAATTTAAGAGGTAGAGAATGGACAAATCCTCAGGGAGAAACTGTTTATTTCAATACTATCCAAGGATGGAGAATAGGAAAAGTTCAAGCTGAAGCTCCTTCTGCACAAATGCCACCTATGCCAGCTGCTGAAGCATTTGCACCAGCAACAAACTTAAACGAAGAAGAAGCAGACGATTTACCATTCTAAATCATTTGATTTTCTATTGATGTAGTAATCAAACCCGACAGCTATCTTTTAACTGTCGGGTTTTATTTTTTAATAAAGAATGTATTATTTAACTGCAGCACTATTCTTTCCTCCAGTTTCTCAGACTAATTCTACGGGTATTCTTGCTCTTGGAGGAGATTTGTCTACTGAGCGACTACAGCTTGCTTATACGAATGGGATTTTCCCATGGTTTGAAGATGGGGAACCTATTACATGGTGGTCACCTAATCCCAGAATGGTTTTGTTTCTGGATGAATTGATTGTTTCCAAGAGTATGCGCAACATTCTCAATAGGAATATTTTCAAGGTTACGTTTAATCAGAATTTTAGGGACGTAATCTCTTATTGTCAAAACATAAAACGCAATGGTCAAAACGGAACTTGGATTACCAATGATATGATTGAAGCTTATTGCAAATTGAACGAATTAGGTATTGCTAAATCAGTAGAAGTTTGGCAAGATGATGAGTTGGTAGGCGGTTTATATGGTGTCGATTTAGGACATGTTTTTTGTGGAGAAAGTATGTTTTCTACAGTTTCGAATGCTTCAAAAGTAGCTTTTATCGCTTTGGTAAATCAATTGAAAAGGGATAATTATAAATTGTTAGATTGTCAAGTTTATAATCCTCATCTGGAAAGCTTGGGCTGTAGAGAAATTGACAGAGAAGAATTTATGAGTATTTTGAATGTTTCTAAAAAGTAAGTTTCGTTATCTTTCTTTAATTCTTGAATTTGAAAAATAAGTATTTTTATAGCCAACTAAATTTTAATATGTAATGGACAATATTCTTTTTATTAGCGAGATCTACATCTATCCCATTAAAAGTTTAGGAGGAATTAGTTGTCAAAGTGCCAGGGCTGAGGAAATGGGTTTTGAAAATGACAGAAGATGGATGTTGATTGATGAAAACAATCAATTTATAAGTCAAAGAGAGCATCCTATTCTCAGTCAATTTCAACCTCAAATTTCAGATGGTAAAATTGAGATAACGTATCTAGGTAAAAAACATACTTTTTTTATAAATGAAAGTATAAATAATCCAATTTCAGTGGCAGTTTGGGATGATCAAAGCGAAGTTTTCGAAGTTAATAAAATAACCTCCGATTGGTTTAGTGAATGTCTCGGTTTTACCTGTAAATTGGTAAAAATCATTGAAATTGGCGATAGAAAACATAAAAGCAAGGCATTGAATGTTACTTTCAATGTTAGCCTAGCCGATGGTTATCCGTATTTATTAGTTGGGAGCGAAAGTTTAGACCATCTAATAAAAAATTAAAAGATAAGATTACTGTTGCAAGATTTAGGCCTAATATTGTTATTAATAGTGCCCTTGCCCATGAAGAGGATGATTTTGGGATTATAAAAATAGGAGATGTTACATTCCAAAATGTAAAACCTTGCGGCAGATGCATAATGGTCAATAATGATCCATTGAAAAGTATTGTGCTAAAAGAACCTTTAAAGACATTAAGCAAATACCGAAAAGTGGATAATAGTGTTCTTTTTGGAACCAATTTAGTATGTCTTGAAAAAGGAATTGTTAGCGTAGGAGATGTTTTGAGTTTTTAGAATTTAAGTTTGTTGAAATTCCAATCCAAGCTATTAAATAGTACCAATTCATTTTCTAAAGTTGGTAAATCCATAATCAGTTTCAAAGTTTCATGCGCCATCATCGTGCCGATAATTCCCGGAAGTGTACCTAATACGCCATTAAAATTACAATTGGGGACGTCTTTTGGATTTGGTGGTTCAGGGAATAAGTCACGAAGATTTTTATTTCCATTATGATTGAAAACTGCCATCTGTCCTTCAAAATTTAAGATGCTGCCATAGATCAATGGTTTTACTAACGCTACACAAGTATCGTTTACTAAATAACGGGTAGCAAAATTATCGCAACCGTCAACAATTACATCAAAATTTCCAATGATTTGTGTGGCATTTTCAATAGTTAACTTTTCTTCAAAAGCAATAATATCAATCAATGGATTTAAAGTTTCTAAGACTGATTTTGCGGTAATTGATTTTGATCGACCAACGTGTTTCTCCGTATATAGAATTTGACGGTGAAGGTTGTGTAATTCTATTGTGTCAAAATCTACTATTCCGATAGTTCCTACTCCAGCTGTTGCTATATATTGTAAAATAGGACAACCTAGTCCGCCAGCTCCAATCACTAGAACTCTAGCTTTCTTGAGTTTTTCTTGTCCCGAATCACCTATTTCCGGTAGCATCATTTGTCGGTTGTACCGTAAAAAATCTTGAATAATACTCATATTCTGCAATCTAAAATGTTAATCTATATTTGTATAACTTCTGTCCCAATCTTTCCAAACGGGTTCGTATCCTCTACTTGAAATGACTTTGGCAATCTCAGAAGCCGATCGTTCATCACTGATTTCAAATTGCTCCAATGATTGCGGATCAACAACATAACCACCAGGATTAGTTTTAGAACCGGCACTCATACTGGTTATACCAATTGGAATAATATTATCACGAAATTTTTCATTTTCACGGGTTGACATGGAGATTTCTAAATCTTCATTCCACAAACGGTAGGCGCAAATGAGTTGGGTCAAATCGGTATCATCCATGATAAAGTTGGGTTCAATAACTCCTTCTGCGGGTCTTAATCTAGGGAAAGAAACCGCATATTTAGTTTGCCAATACGTTTTTTGTAAATAATCTAAATGCAAGGCATTGAAAAAACTGTCCGTACGCCAATCTTCCAATCCTAATAAAACACCCAATCCAATTTTATGAATACCCGCTGTCCCTACCCGGTCCGGTGTTTCCAAACGAAAATCGAAATTAGATTTTTTTCCTTTTGTGTGGTATTGTTTATAAACATCACGATGATACGTTTCTTGGTATACTAAAATTGAATAGATTCCAGCGTTATGCAATTGCTCGTATTCTTCTGTTGACAATGGTTGCACTTCGGCTGAAATAGTAGAAAAATCGTTTTTTATTTGAGCAATTGTCTTTAGAAAATAATGAACGTTTACAGTATGATTTGCTTCGCCGGTAACCAACAAAACATGATCAAATCCCGCTTTTTTTAAGACCTCAATTTCTAGCGTAATTTCACTTTCGGTAAGTGTTTTTCGCTTGATTTTGTTATCCAAACTAAAACCACAATAGGTGCAAATGTTCTGACATTCGTTACTTAAATACAAAGGAGCATACATCTGAATCGTTTTGCCAAATCTTTTTTTAGTTAATTCATGGGCCTGTTGCGCCATTTGCTCTAAATAGGGTTGGGCTGCAGGTGAAATTAATGCCAGAAAATCATCGAGATTCCGCTTGCTTTTGGCTAATACATATTCGACCTCTAATGAAGTAGTGCTGTATATTTTGGTTTTAATGGTATCCCAATCGTAATTGTCAAAAACCGATTTAAAAGTGTTCATTGTTTATGTTGGTTATTTAGTAATCGTCATTTTATTATCCAGTTTAGGCTTCCTCTTCTTTGAGAGTCCCGAGGTTTCAGGAGGTCTGAGGATTACTCATGCAAAAACGCTGTTAAAGGACTCGAAGCTATCGCACGATTTACTTTTTGTGCTAATTGTGCCTCATAGGCTTTTCGACCTGCAATTACAGCTTCTCTAAAAGCCTCTGCCATTAGTATTGGATTTCCTGCCACTGCAATCGCTGTATTTACCAAAACCGCATCAGCTCCAAGTTCCATTGCTTTTGCAGCATCAGAAGGTGCGCCAATTCCTGCATCTATAATTACGGGAACTCTACTTTGTTCGATAATGATTTCTAAAAAATCAATGGTTTTTAATCCTTTGTTACTCCCAATCGGCGAGCCCAAAGGCATCACTGCCGAAGTTCCGGCGTCTTCCAAACGCTTGCACAAAACCGGATCTGCATGAATATAAGGCAAAACGATAAATCCTAATTTTGCTAATGCTTCCGTAGCTTTTAAGGTTTCGATTGCATCAGGCATTAAATATTTTGGATCAGGATGAATTTCCAGTTTAAGCCAATTGGTTTCTAATGCTTCGCGGGCTAATTGTGCAGCAAAAATGGCTTCTTTGGCATTTCTTGCGCCTGAAGTATTAGGTAATAAATTAATTTTCGGGTGTTTCAGATGTGCTAAAATAGCATCTGTTTCGGTTTCTAAATCAACACGTTTTAAAGCTACGGTTACTAACTCGCTCCCGGATGCTAAAATGGCTTCTTCCATCTGTTGATTGGAACCGAATTTCCCTGTGCCTAAAAACAAACGGGATTCGAAGGTTTTGTCTCCTATTTTAAATGGTAACATATAATTTGTCGTTAAGTTGATTGATAAGTTGCGATGCATTTTCGGTTTGTGTAATCAAACCGGAAACGGCGATTCCGTGAATTCCAGTTTTCATTAGACTTTCTACATTTTCAAGTGTGATTCCTCCAATGGCATAAATGGGGATTTGGATGTTTTTTGCCTTCATTTGACTGATAATCGAACGATAGCCTTCCAATCCTAAAATTGGACTTAGATTTTGTTTGGTTGTTGTAAATTGGAATGGCCCCAAACCAATATAATCACAATTTTCGGCTGTTCTTTGAAGTACATCTTCAAAAGTATTTGCGGTGCCTCCAATGATTTTTGTTTTTCCTAAAATGAGTCTTGCTTCTTCAATGCTCATGTCACTCAACCCTAAATGAACTCCATCCGCATCCAATTGCTTTGCTAAATGGACGTTGTCATTGATGATAAAAGTGGCTAAATATTCTTTGCATAACATTTTTGTGGCTTCCGCCAAAGTGAAAGCATCATCTGAATAATTTTTTTTGAATCTCATTTGTATCCAATCGCAACCATTATCCAATGCTTTGTGGATGTTGTATAATTGTTCTTCGACTGTGTTTCCTTGCGAAATGTATTGTAATTGGTTATGCATAATGATATCCTAATTTGGTTTGGTTAGATTGTAAATAGGTTTCTATATATTTTTTGGCATTGCTACATGCTGTTTTTAGGTCTTGTCCCAAGGCTAAATTAGCAGTAATAGCGGATGATAATACGCAGCCGGAGCCATGTTTTTCAAAAACTAAAGTGTTATTTGGCGCAAGTCTGAAAATATCATTTCCGGTATATAAATAATCGATACCAACTGCAAATGGATTATGACCTCCTTTGAGTAAAGTTGAACAGTATTTTGAAAGTTCAAGAGCGATTAAAACAGGATTTTTTTCTCCCGAAGACAATTGTAAAATCTCATTGTAATTGGGTGTTATTAAATCTATTTTTTTTAATATTTCTATTAAAATAGCTTGATTTTCGATGGTTATAAAATTGAATTCACTACTGGACTTCAAAACCGTATCCCAAATTATTTTTGTTTTTGGCGAAAGTTTTTTTATGACCAAAACAATTTCTCTTAAATAATCCAATGAAGGAATAATTCCAATTTTTACGGCTTTAATAGTATAGTTGCCGAACAATTTTTCCAATGATTTCAAAACAAAATCTAAGTCAGTCCATTCTATTTCGAAGAACTCATTTTCAGTTTGAATGGTATTGCCGGTATTTACAGCAAACCCATAGACGTGATGTTGCTCGAATGTTTTGGCATCTGCCAGAATTCCTGCGCCTCCAGAAGGATCAAAGCCTGCAATTGTTAATACGAAAGGGCGGTTTGCTGACATAGTTTAAAATTTTCTATTGGGTTGTTGCTGTTCCAAATGGTACCTAAAAGCGCCACATCTTCAAAACCATATTTCAATGCAGTTTTGATTCTCTCAGATGTAATTCCTCCTACTGCAATTAGTGCAGTTTTGTTGTTATTTCTTTGTTTTAATTCTTTTTCAAAATCAATATTCGAAATGTAATTTGGTTTAGAAATACTTTCGAAAACCGGTCCAAAAAATGCATAATCATAAACATTAGATAATTCTTCAAAGTCAGTCATGCTGTGAACAGAAGTAGTGAGTGTAAATCGGTTGCCTTTCCATTTTTTAAAACTTTCTTCGGGTGTTTCATTTCGTTTTTTTTCTGTAAAATGAATGCGATGTATTCCAAATGCTGAAGCCAATTGATGATGACTGTGTAAAACCAAATTTTGTCTATAATCCGATTTTATTTCCGATAAGAAAGCTTTGATTTCTGCTGTAGAAAAATCTGGTTTTCGAACATGAAACAACTGTAATCCTTCTTTGAAAAGTTGATGGATGAGGTTAATTTCATTCTCAATTGGAGTTGGATTTGAAATGACTATCATATTTAGTTTTAATGAAAGACAAAGAGATAATAGATGCTATTTTGTATCTATCATCTCCTTCGCCTATATTCTTTTTAACTATAAATTTCTTTTCCGTTTTCTACAAATTCTTGTGATTTCTCTTGCATCCCTTTTTCAGCTTCGGCAACATCACGAATTTCCTGTGAAATTTTCATAGAGCAGAATTTTGGTCCGCACATGGAACAAAAATGAGCCACTTTTGCGCCATCAGCCGGTAATGTTTCATCATGAAATTCTCGGGCAGTATCTGGATCTAATGATAAGTTGAATTGGTCTTCCCAACGGAATTCGAAACGCGCTTTGCTCAAGGCATTGTCACGGTATTGTGATCCAGGATGACCTTTAGCCAAGTCGGCGGCATGTGCGGAAATCTTATAGGTGATAACGCCATCTTTGACGTCTTTTTTGTTTGGTAAACCAAGATGTTCTTTTGGTGTCACATAACACAACATCGCGCATCCATACCAGCCAATCATTGCTGCACCAATAGCAGAAGTGATGTGATCATAACCCGGAGCAATATCGGTTGTTAATGGTCCTAAAGTATAAAAAGGAGCTTCATCACAATGTTCCAATTGTTTGTCCATATTTTCTTTAATCATGTGCATCGGTACGTGACCAGGACCTTCAATGAATACTTGAACATCGTGTTTCCAAGCGATTTTTGTCAGTTCGCCAAGTGTTTCCAATTCGGCGAATTGCGCAGCATCATTTGCATCTGCAATAGAACCGGGGCGTAAACCGTCTCCTAATGAGAAGGCTACATCATACTGTTTCATGATTTCGCAAATCTCTTCGAAATGGGTGTAAAGGAAGTTTTCTTTGTGGTGAAACAAACACCATTTTGCCATGATAGAACCACCACGGGAAACAATTCCGGTAACGCGGTTGGCTGTTAAATGAATATACCGTAATAAAACTCCGGCATGAATAGTGAAATAAGAAACCCCTTGTTCTGCTTGTTCTATTAAAGTATCGCGGAATACTTCCCAAGTTAAATCTTCGGCAACGCCGTTTACTTTTTCCAAAGCTTGGTAAATAGGTACGGTTCCGATTGGCACTGGAGAATTTCGGATAATCCATTCTCTGGTTTCGTGAATGTTTTTCCCGGTTGATAAATCCATAATCGTGTCAGCTCCCCAACGACAAGCCCAAACCGCTTTTTCTACTTCTTCTTCGATAGTCGAGGTTACGGCACTGTTTCCAATGTTAGCATTAATTTTTACCAAGAAGTTACGACCTACAATCATAGGTTCGCTTTCAGGATGGTTGATGTTGTTTGGAATAATTGCACGACCTCTGGCTACTTCGCTACGAACAAATTCAGGTGTGATTTTAGATTTTGGGGTATTAGCTCCAAAACTGTTTCCCCCATGTTGGCATTGCATCGCTTTGGTTTGTTCGTTTATTAGCTCTAAGCGTTGGTTTTCACGAATGGCAATATATTCCATTTCGGGAGTGATAATTCCCTGTTTTGCATAATATAATTGGGATACATTAGCTCCTTTTTTGGCACGCATGGGTTTGTGCAAATATTCAAAACGTAATTCGTTTAGTTTTTCATCGTTCAGACGCTTTTTTCCATATTCAGAAGAGATTTCAGTCAATTCTTCAACATCATTACGGTCCAGAATCCATTGTTCGCGGATGCGTGGCAATCCTTTTCGAATGTCAATTTCGATATTCGGGTCGGTGAATGGACCGGAAGTATCGTAAACGGTTACCGGTGGATTTTTTTCTATTCGTCCGTTAGATAATTTAGTGTCTGCCAATGCAATTTCTCGCATCGCTACTTTTATGGGATGAATGGTTCCGTCCACGTAAATTTTTGTAGAGTTTGGGAAAGGAGTTCTTGAGATTTTTTCTTCGTTATTCATGTTTTTTTAATTGAAAGATTTTTGATTAAAAAATTGAAAGATTGAAGAGTGGATTTGATAAATATTTTAATCCTTAAATCTTTCAATCTTTAAATTAAAATGTTTATCCGCCTTGAGTTGCTGAGATGATGAGAATGTCGTCGGTTTCTTGAATAGGATGGGAATTCCAGTTGGATTTTGGAATCACGGTATTGTTAATGGCTACGGCAATTCCGTTTTGTTTGATGGGAATTTCCAAGTCAAGAAGTGCCTGAACAGTAAGACTGTCAGTTGCAAATTGTTTTGTTTGATTGTTGATTTTGAGCTCCATTCCTTTTGAGTTTAGTATACAGTTATACTTTAGGAATGGCTACAATGACACATAAATGTGCGCAGAAGTCATCTTACTTTTCCCTACGCTAGTATGAACTAGATCAGGTTCAGAGGGTAATTCTCAGCCTACAATGTTGTAGACACCCCTAAAGTGTGGAGCAAAAATAGGATATTATTTAATACGTGATTCTTAAATTTTGTAAAAAAATGAAACTTTTCGAACTTGTTTTGTTATTGATTTTTAAAAAGTTACTGTTTTTTTCCAGCAATCTTCTACGTGATCATCGACCATTCCTGTTGCTTGCATGTGCGCATAAACTACAGTTGATCCCACAAATTTAAACCCGCGTTTTTTCAAATCTTTACTGATAGCGTCAGAAAGTGGAGTAGTGCCAGGAACTTCTTTCAGGGTTTTTCGATTGTTATTTATTGGTTTTCCTCCTGTAAATTCCCAAATGTATTTTGAAAAACTGCCAAATTCATCTTGTACTTTCATGAAGGCAACCGCATTTGAAACTGCTGCGCGAATTTTTAACTGATTGCGGATAATACCTGCGTTTTGAAGTAATTCCTGAATTTTATCCTCGGTATAAAGAGCAACTTTTTTATAGTCAAAATCATCAAAAGCTAATTTGAAATTTTCTCTCTTTTTTAGGATTGTAATCCAGCTTAATCCAGCCTGAAAGGTTTCCAAAATTAGGAATTCAAATAATTTTTGGTCATCATAGACGGGAACACCCCATTCTTCATCGTGGTATTTTTCGTAAATATCAATACCAACACACCATTTACATCTTGTTTTTTCTTCCATGATTATTCTGTTTCTTCTGATAAATATTTTTTTATTAAATGATGTCCTAAATAAATTAATGGAGTCAATAAAATAGCAATTCCTAATTTAAAGGTATAACCGATTATCGCAGAACTTAAAAAAGTGTCAAAGTTGATTTTTCCAGGTAACCAAAATGCAATTCCTAATACAATAAAGGAATCGAATAATTGTGAAACTACAGTAGAGCCTGTTGTTCGTAACCATATTTTTCGTTCTCCCGTTCTGTTTTTGAAAAACCAAAAAACGGTTACATCTATTAATTGGGAAACTAAAAATGCGATAATACTACCGGCAATAATCCACATACTTTGACCAAATACGGCATAAAATTGAGAATCATTTACAGGGCTAATTCCTTTTGCTGCGGGAACTAGTATGGCTAAAAGTAAAATGATAAAAGCATAAGCAATTAAACAAGCTGTAATATAAGATAGTTTTTTAACCCCTTTTTCTCCAAAGTATTCATTGATTAAATCGGTAGTGAGGAAAACTACTGGCCATGGCAAAATACCGATACTCATAACGAAAGGACCCACTTGTATCAATTTTCCACCAATCAATTCGGCTACAACTGCATTGGTAATGAAGATTCCTGCTAGGATTACGAACACAATATCTTTTTTGGATCTAAACATAAAAAACTATTAGTTTTCCAAATTTAGTATTTTAATTTCTTTTTAGATAATAAAAAAATCCCATCTTGTTTTTACAACAAAATGGGATTTTATATTTGGTTTAGAAAGCTCCTAAAATAAATTAGAGATTCTGAAACAGTCCCGAAACTTCGGGATAGAATAAATTATCCTAAAGCAGCTCTTTTGAAACCTGTAACGATAAGATCTTTATCTAAAGATTTAGCATAAGCAGCAACGCTCATTTTATTATCTTTAATGTAATCTTGGTTTACTAAAGTATTGTCTTTAAAGAAACGAGCCAATTTACCTTTAGCGATATTGTCTAACATTGCTTCTGGTTTTCCTTCTTGACGTAGGATATCTTTAGCGATTTCTATTTCTTTTTCGATAGTTTCAGCGTCTACACCACTTTCGTCTAATGCGATAGGTGACATAGCTGCAGCTTGCATAGCGATGTTTCTTGCTACTTCATCAGCACCTTCAATTTTTGCAGAAAGACCAACTAAAGTTGCAATTTTGTTTCCAGAGTGGATGTAAGACCCGATAAAAGCACCTTCTAATTTCTCAAAAGTTCTAATTTCTAGTTTTTCACCGATAACTCCAGTTTGCTCGATTAATTTATCAGCAACAGTAACTCCGTTGAAGTCAGCTGCTAAAAATGCTTCTTTAGTATCAAAAGTCAATGCTAAATTAGCCATTTCAGTAGCCATTTTTACAAAGTTTTCATTCATACCTACGAAGTCAGTCTCACAGTTTAATGTGATAACTACACCAGCAGTTTTGTCAGCATTTACAACAGCAATTGCAGCACCTTCAGTAGATTCTCTATCTGAACGGTTAGCAGCTACTTTTTGTCCTTTTTTACGTAGGTTTTCGATAGCTAAATCAAAATCTCCGTCTGCTTCAACCAAAGCTTTTTTGCAGTCCATCATTCCTGCACCAGTGATTGTTCTTAATTTATTTACGTCTGCAGCAGTAATTGTTGCCATGTTGTATTATTTTTTAAGGTTAAAAGTAAAAAATTCCAAGTTTCAAATCCAATTTCCAATTTTATTAAATTATCAACTTTAGGTTTCTAATTTTTTATGGAGAGGAATTAAAACTTGGAATTAAATGTTTATTTATTCTTCAGTTGCAGTTGGAGCAGCTGCTTCTACAGCAGGAGCTACTTCTACAGCTTCAGCAGTAGCTTCACCTTCTTTGTCAGAACCTCTATCAGAAAGTCCTTCAACGATTGCAGCTGTAACTAAAGATAAAATTTTATCAATTGATTTAGAAGCATCATCGTTAGATGGGATTACGAATTCAACCTCTCTTGGGTCAGAATTGGTATCCACCATTGCGAAAACTGGAATGTTTAATTTTTGAGCTTCTTTTATTGCGATGTGTTCCGCTTTGATATCAACTACGAACAATGCAGCTGGTAGTCTAGACATGTCAGCGATTGAACCTAAATTTTTCTCTAATTTAGCACGAAGACGATCCACTTGTAAACGCTCTTTTTTAGAAAGGGTCATGAATGTACCATCTTTCTTCATTTTATCAATAGTAGCCATTTTTTTAACAGCTTTACGGATAGTTACGAAGTTAGTTAGCATTCCACCAGGCCATCTTTCAGTGATGTAAGGCATGTTTGCAGCTTTTGCTTTTTCAGCAACGATATCTTTTGCTTGTTTTTTGGTAGCAACGAATAATATTTTTCTACCTGATGCAGCGATTTTTTTCAAAGCTTCATTAGCTTCTTCAATTTTTGCTGCAGTTTTATATAGATTGATAATGTGAATACCATTACGCTCCATATAAATGTAAGGAGCCATGTTTGGATCCCATTTTCTAGTCATGTGTCCGAAGTGAACACCTGCTTCTAGTAATTCTTTTACTTCTACTTTGTTTGCCATTTTGTTCTAGTTTACGTTCTGTTGATTAGCAATGAATAAATGGCGATTTCTCGGCTTTATACATTTAGATGCTAAACTATTTCCTACCTCAGTAGGAGAGCAACAACAACTGTTTTTTTAAATTCAATAATAAATGAACGATGTCTTGTCCCATTTGAACAAGACAGGTAATATTAACGTTTAGAGAATTGGAATCTCTTACGAGCTTTCTTCTGACCGAATTTCTTACGTTCAACCATTCTTGGATCTCTTGTTAATAAACCTTCTGGTTTCAATATTCCTCTGTTTTCAGCATTTACTTCACACATAACACGTGCTAATGCCATTCTTACAGCTTCTGCTTGACCAGTTGAACCACCACCGTAAACGTTAACTTTTACGTCAAAGTTGCTTACATTTTCTGTCATAGACATTGGTTGTAAAACTTTGTATTGTAAAGTTGCAGTTGGGAAGTATGTTTCGAATGCTTTTTTGTTTACAGTGATTACTCCTGTTCCTTCCGAAACATAAACACGTGCAACAGCGGTTTTTCTTCTACCGATTTTGTGAATAACTCCCATTACTTAAGATCGTTAAGGTTAACTGTTTTAGGTTTTTGAGCGCCTTGTTTGTGCTCTGATCCTACAACAACATTTAAATTTCTAAAAAGTTCAGCACCTAATTTATTTTTAGGTAACATCCCTTTTATTGCTTTTTCAACTAGTAATGCAGGGTTTTTTGATTGCAATACTTTAGCAGTTAAAGTTCTTTGACCTCCAGGGTAACCAGTGTGACGGATGTATGTTTTTTCATCCATTTTGTTACCTGTAAGGTTAATTTTTTCTGAGTTGATAACGATTACGTTATCACCGCAGTCCACGTGTGGTGTGTAACTTGGCTTGTACTTACCTCTTAAAATCATAGCGACTTTTGAAGCAAGACGACCTAAGTTATGACCATCAGCATCTACAACAATCCACTCTTTTGTAACTGTGGCTTTGCTTGCTGATTGTGTCTTGTAGCTTAATGCGTCCATAATATTTTTTTAATTAAACATTCCATCCCCAATAAAGGGGTTGCAAAAGTACAATTAATTATTTTAAATACAAATACCTTAAAAGAATATTTTTTATATGTTTTTGTGCTGATAATCAAATGTATATTTAGAATAAATTTAAGGTGTGTTTTTCGGATTATACTTATATTAGGTCTTTCAATAATTGTATTACATTTGTTGTCAAATAAAATTTGTATATTACACTTTTGTAAAAGCAGGTTTATATTACATAATAACTATATTTTTATACAAGAAAACAAATTAAATGATTCTTGTAATCATTAAAAAGCAATAAATTCCGATCTATGAAAGCTAAAGCAACTTTAAAACAAATTGCAAAAGAATTAAATGTTTCTGTTTCTACAGTTTCAAAAGCACTTAACGATAGTCCTGAAATTAGTGAATTGACAAAAATTAAAATTAAGGAATATGCAAAACTTAAAAATTATAAACCAAACGTTATTGGTTTAAATCTTAAAAATAGAAAAACAAAGACCATAGGTGTTATTATTCCTAATATTCTAAATTCTTTTTTTGCAAAAGTATTTAGCGGGATTGAAAAAATTGCGGATGAAAAAGGATACAATGTAATAATGTGTATTTCTAATGAATCATTAGATAAAGAAGCGCATACCCTTGAAATGTTGAGTAACGGGACAATTGACGGATTTATTCTATCGGTTTCAGAAGAAGCTCAAAAACTTCATGAATACAATCATTTCAAAGAAATCATTAATGATGGTACTCCTATAGTTATGTTTGATCGAATTGCCGAAGGAGTAGATTGTGATAAAGTTATAGTTGATGATTTTGATTCGGCTTTAAATTCTACCCAGCATTTAATAGATTTAGGGTGCAAGAATATAGCTTTGTTTTCTTCTGTAGATAATTTAAGCGTTGGTAAATTAAGAGCTGAAGGGTATCTTAAAGCATTGGCGGATAATAATATTCCTGTGAATGAGAATCTAATTATTCGTACAGATTCAGAGGATGATTTAAAGGATAAAATCGAGAATATTTTTGATAATAACAAGATTGATGGAATCTTTGCTTTGGAAGAAAATGACTCCGTGGCTGCATTGCGTATTGCTATTAAAAAAGGATATAAAGTACCTGAAGAAATTTCTATTATAGGTTTTGCAGATGGAATTCTTGCTTCCAGAAGATTATCACCAAGTTTAACCACGGTTAGTCAGCATGGTATTGAGATAGGGGAAGTTGCGGCTAAATTACTTATTGATAGATTAGAATCGAAAGAAGAGGATTTGCCGTATGAGACGGTTGTTATTAAGACAAAATTGAAAGAAAGAGAATCTACGAGAAATTTGTAGATTATTTTTTAAATTATTTTTTTATTTAGGTATCTTTTTTTTAACAAAAAAGATACCTTTATTGTTTATAATCAACTGGTTATGTTATGGTTAAATTTTACATTTTACTTATTTCATGCTTTTTCGTAAATACTACTTACGCCCAAGCAAAGCTTGATGTTTTTGATATTGGCAGAAAAGGAACCATAGATGAAGCGAAGGAACTATTCAAAACAAATCCAGAAGCATTTAATACCACAAACCAAGATGGTTTTTCCCCATTAATTTTAGCTTGTTATCGAAGCAATAATGAAGTAGCAAGATTTCTAATTGAAAATGGGAGTAATGTAAATGGTACCAGTAATATGGGAACTGCATTAATGGCGGCAGTTGTAAAAGGAAATTTTGAAATTGCTAAGTTACTCTTAAGTAAAAAAGCAGATGCTAATATTGCTGATACAAATGGAACTACTGCGTTGATATATGCCACAATGTTTAAAAACTATGATATTGTGAGTTTGTTGATTAAAGCAAAAGCTAATCCTGATTTTAAAGATAACAGAGGTAATTCGGCTACGGATTATGCCATACTTGCTAATGATGATAAATTAATAGAAATTTTAAAAACTAAATAGCTATGAAAAACTTTACTTTAACTGTATTTGCTTTTTTTATTATTTCGGTCATGTGTGGGCAAACTTTTACTACGGGTACAGTTGATTTATCAACTACATCTGGATTAGCATATTCTGCAAAAATTGATGTGTCTTCAACATTAGTTACTTTAACAATGGTTGGGCCAAGTGACAGGTATCTTGGGTTGGGTTTTGGAGTTGATTCCATGACTGATGGAGGGGATGTTGTAATATTTACGGGAAGTGCCTTAACAGACCGCACATTTCAAGGAATTGGGAATGTACCAGCATTAGATGTGACACAAAGTTGGACTATAACTTCTAATACAATTGCATCCGGAGTTAGAACATTAGTTGCCACAAGAGCTTTAGTCTCTTCGGGGAATTATACATTTAGCAATTCAGCTGGGGCATTAATGCTAGTTTGGTCAAGATCTGGTACGGCAAGTTTTAGTTTAGTTTCTCATGGTGCGGCAAATAGAGGAGCTCTTACAACTAATTTGATGCTAGGAAATCAGGATTTTACTGTGGAGTCTTTTAAGATGTATCCAAACCCAACTAAAGGATTTATGAGAATAGAACTTCCCGTGGCAATTACTTCGGGAGAAGTTAAAGTTTATGATAATTTAGGAAGAGTGGTTAGACGACAAAAAATCACCAACTTTGATAATGTCATTAATACTTCTGGCTTAACGATAGGATCTTATACTGTTGTCGTGAGAACGGATTATGGAAATGCCACAAAAACATTATTGGTTGATTAATTTATTATTTGCGTCTCAATAAGAAAGGGTCAGATTAATTTAATCTGACCCTTTCTTATTGAAATTTAATGTGCTTCCAACCAATCTTTACCGGCCCCTAAATCGACATCCAAAGGAACATCGAGTTTAAACGCATGCTCCATCTCGTATTTTATCATGGGTTGGATTTTTTCGAGTTCAGAATTATGAACATCAAAAACAAGCTCATCATGAACCTGTAGTAACATTTTACTTTTCCAGTTTTCGGATATTAGTTTTTCATGAATGTTAATCATCGCAATTTTGATAATGTCAGCAGCACTTCCTTGTATCGGGGCATTCACGGCATTTCTTTCAGCAGCACCACGAACAATAGCATTAGCTGAATTAATATCTTTCAAATAGCGGCGACGGCCAAGAATCGTTTGCACAAATCCATTTTCTCGGGCATATTCAATTTGTTCTTGTATGTATGATTTTAATCTAGGATACGTTTTGTAATAGGCTTCAATCAAAGCGGCACTTTCGGAACGGGAAAGCGAAGTTTGGTTACTCAATCCAAATGCAGAAACGCCATAAATAATACCAAAATTCACCGTTTTGGCATGGCTTCGTTGTTCACGGGTAACTTCTTCTAATGGAACATTGAATACTTTTGAAGCGGTCGATTTGTGAATGTCTTCATGATTTTGAAAGGCGGCAATCATGTTTTCTTCGCCACTCAATGCTGCAATAATACGAAGTTCTATTTGAGAATAATCGGCAGAAACAATCGTGTAATTTTCATCTCTTGCCACAAATGCTTTTCTAATTTGTCGGCCACGTTCGGTACGAATCGGTATGTTTTGTAAGTTTGGATTATTGGAACTTAAACGACCGGTTGCCGCCACAGTTTGCATATAATCGGTATGTATTCGATTCGTAATTTTGTCTACTTGGTTTGGTAAGGCCTCGACATAGGTGTTCTGCAGTTTTACCAATTGTCGCCAATCAAGAATATCTTTTACAATTGGGTTTTCAGCTGCTAGATAACTCAAGATTTCCTCACCAGTGGCATATTGACCGGTTTTGGTTTTCTTTTGTTTAACTCCACCAATTTTTAATTTGTCGAATAAAACATCACCCAATTGTTTTGGAGAAGCCAAATTGAATTTTTCACCCGCAGTTTCATAAATGTTTGCTTCTAATATTTTAATATCATCATCTAATGTTTTTGATAGTGATTTCAAGAAATCTACATCCACACGAATCCCTTCTTTTTCCATATCAGCCAGGACTTTTACTAATGGAATTTCAATTTCCTCAAAAAGTTTTTTGGTGCCGGTTTTGTCTAATTCCAAAGTGAATATTTCTTTGAGTTGCAATGTCACATCAGCATCTTCAGCGGCATATTCTTTAATTTCTTCCAATTCAATGTCGCGCATTGATTTTTGGTTTTTCCCTTTTTTTCCAATTAAAACTTCGATAGATTTTGGAGAATATTTCAAATAGGTTTCTGCTAAAATATCCATATTGTGGCGCATATCTGGATTAATCAGATAATGGGCAATCATGGTGTCGAATAATTTTCCTTCAACTTTAATGTTGTAATTAGAAAGAATTTTTAAATCGTATTTTAAATTTTGCCCAATTTTCTCAATACTTTCATTTTCGAAAAAAGGAATAAATTTTTCGATTAAAGTTTGTGCTTCTGTTTGGTTTTCTGGAAATGGAACATAGAATCCTTTTCCCTTTTCATAAGAAAAAGAGATTCCAACCAATTCTGCATGTAAGGCATCTAAGCCTGTCGTTTCAGTATCAAAACAGACAGCAGATTGATTTTGTAAATTTTGTAATAATAATTTTAGTCCTAAATCACCTTGAATAATCTGATAAGAATGTTCCGTGTTCTCTAGTGAATTATAATATTGATGACGTGTTTCTTCAGAAGTTTCATCTGCATTTGTACTTCCAAAAAGATCAAATTGTTCTTCATTCTTGGGTTGTGGTTTTTTATATAATTTAGCTTCGTCAACAGGATTGTTAGGTATTGTTGTTCCGCCTTTTTTAAATATTGTATCAAACTGCTCTGCCATTCTTCGAAATTCTAATTCGTTGAAAAGAGCATCTGTTTTCTCGACATCTGGAGTCGATAATTCGTAATCTGTTTCATCAAAAACAACTGGGCAGTCCAATAAAATAGTCGCCAAAGTTTTAGATAACAATCCTTTTTCTTTGTTAGCTTCAATATTCTCCTTCATTTTTCCTTTTAGCTTGTCAGTATTTGCCAAAAGGTTTTCCATCGTTCCAAATTCCTTTAATAATTTTTTCGCAGTAACTTCTCCTACACCGGGTAATCCTGGAATATTGTCGGCGGCATCTCCCATCATTCCTAGGAAATCAATTACTTGATCGGGTCTTTCGATTTCGAATTTTGCCAAAACTTCAGGAATTCCCCAAATTTCTATTCCGTTACCCATTCGAGCGGGTTTGTACATGAAGATGTTTTCAGAAACCAATTGTGCAAAATCCTTATCAGGGGTTACCATAAAGACTTTATAGTTTTGTTTTTCAGCTTGTTTTGCGATGGTTCCTATTAAATCGTCAGCTTCATAACCTTTGACTTCTATGATAGGAATGTGCATGGCTTTCAGTAAATCCTGGATGTATGGAATAGCAATTTTTATAGCTTCAGGAGTTGCATCTCGATGTGCTTTGTATTCAGGGAATATTTCATTTCTTAATTGACTGCCACCATTATCAAAAGCAACGGCTAAATGATCCGGTTTCTCTCTTTTTATTACATCCATCAATGAATTCATGAATCCCATAATGGCTGATGTGTCCATTCCTTTAGAATTGATTCGAGGATTTTTTATAAAAGCATAATAACCACGAAAGATTAAAGCATAAGCATCTAAAAGGAACAGGCGTTTTTGTTGTGACATGATTGTAATTTTGTATAATTTTCAAAAGTACAAAACTTGGCAGATAAAGAATAGAGAGTTTTGAATATTTCTTGTAAATCATTATTCTTCAGTTTTGGTAATCTAAAAATTGAATCTAACCGATTTTTAATCAAAAAATTATTTAAAGTTTTAACTGACCTGACTGAATTTGATTGAAAATAGTAATCAATATTAATTAGTTGTAAATATTTTTTAATTTGTAAGATTATAAATATATAATTATAAATAATAAGTATTTAATCGATAAAATAAGTATTTAAACGATATACTTCGTAGCTTTACTAAATAGAGTTAGCGTCTAATGATGTTCTTTATATTTAATCTTTTAATTCGTTTATTATGAAAAAAAATTACGCTGCTAAAAAGGTATTACATGCCTGTCTATTATTTTTCATGATAATAACGACAAATGTATTTTCTCAAGTGGGAATTGGAACAGTTACTCCTGATGCAAGTTCGGTTTTAGACTTAACGTCTACTACTCAAGGGATGTTAGCGCCAAGGATGACTACTGCGCAAAGGACTTCTATCGCTAGTCCTGCGAATGGTTTGATGGTATATGATACGGATATCAAGGCTCTTCAGTATTATGATTCCTCAACCTCATTATGGAATAAAATATATGGAGATAAAGATGGACGATTAAAGTTTAAGCGTATTAAATCTACGGATGTTTTAGCAACGGTTCTAGCTGCAGAAAAAACTGCGGGAGGTAGCACTAAATATCTTCTTGATACCAATACTTTGTATGAAATTAATGGTATTGTTAATGTTGACTTACCAATAGAATTGAATAATGCTTATATTGTTGGTGAAGATGCTGGAGAAGATAAATTAGTTAAGGCATCTGGGGATCTTTTTACAGGTACAACCGGAGGTTCTATTAAGATATTGACGTTGACAGCAACAAGCGGTAATGTTTTTAATGTTACTGGAACAGGGTCAATCGGGTCAGGGACACAAACACAAAGTCTAGTCTTAAGGGATTGTATCATTGCAAGTTCTTCTAATATAGGTAAAATTGAAAATTTCGCATTAGCTTTTGTAAGTATTGTACAGTATTTAGGAAATACTACTGGAATTATTTATAAAGATATCAGTAAAGTTTTGCTTAGTAATGCCGCTTGGTTTGGAAACAATTCTGGAACCTATGAAACATTTCAAGGAACTTTTGGTTTAGTTGAAAAAACAGGAGGATTTAGTGAAGTATACGGTGCGGTAGTTGGTCTTGATGTCTCCAGTAATCCAACAATTACAGGCGATGCAGTAATAGAATCAGCTGTTTTTACAGGTACACTTACAACTGGCCTATATATAAAAGGGTACACGGTTGGTAGTTATACAGGCTATAATTTTGATAATAGATGGGCAGTCAGGTGTGCAGGAGTCCCAAATGAAGGAGATGCATTTGCAACAGGATTTTTATATGACAGTAACAACACTACTTCAACAAGAACAACTGCTACTGCTCAAAGCACCGATTATAAAGTAATTACTAACGCGACAACTGTTTCTAATTTATATAGAGTTAAATCGGATGTTAGTGGAAGATTAACATATATAGGTAAAAAAACAAGAACTTTTCAAGTAAATGCCTCAATTTCATTTGCTGAAGTTTCTGGTGGAACAAATGCGACCTATGTTTATTATATAGCAAAAATTTCTAGCAATGGTACTACCGTTGTTCCTCTGCCAGAAACAGAGACTTATATTGATACCAATAGTGGTTTTGTGCAATCTTTTCCAGTTACGGGGACAGTTTCTTTAAATTCCAATGAATCAATAGAAGTTCATGTAAAAAGAATAAATACAGGTACAAAAATATATTTAGATGTATATTCGCTTAATTTGTCTTTGAAATAAAAATCAATGCATATTTATAATTTCAAGACTTCACTTTTTAATTAAGAGTGAAGTCTTTTTTTTGCTGTTAAGTCTTGAAAACTTAATAATAAGTTAAACTTTTCTGTGCAGGTAAATCTTCATTTTTTCTTCATAATGTAGGTATACATTTGGTCTATAAATAACAAATGAATAATTTAAATTTTAGAAAACATGAAAAAAGTATTGATGTTAGTTGCAATTATGTTAGGAACAAGTGTTATGGTAAATGCTAAAACAACTCCAACAAAAACAGGTCCTGCCAAAGAAGTGAGAATGGAAAAACATTCAAAACACAGAAAAGCGAGAGCGGAGAAAAAAGCGGCTGCTATTGGAGCAGAAACGTCTAAAGCAAAAAAATAATCAACATTTTTGTTTTGCTTTCTGAGTAATGCAAGATGAATTGCCAAGATGGCAAAACAAAAGGGTTAATTGTTGAAAAAGCTGGTAAATAAATTTATCAGCTTTTTTTATTACCAACTTTCAGTTAAATTTATAACTATTAAAACAGTTACATTTACATTATATGTTACTTTGAATAGTTTTACTACACAAATCATTTATGAATATTCTTATCGTTGAAGATAATGCTGAATTAGCTATTGAGTTGAAAGATTTTCTTTCTACGAGTGGCTATGTTTGTAAAATTGCTAAAAACTGTGCCACTGCATTAGAGGAAATTAGCAGCAATGATTATGATATTATGTTATTAGATCTTGGATTGCCCGATGGAAGTGGGTTTGAGATTTTAAAAACGGTTCGGAAAATACAATCTAAAATGGCTGTCATAATACTAACGGCTCGTGGCGAACTCGATGATAGAATTAATGGTTTACAGCTTGGGGCAGACGATTATCTTACAAAACCTTTTGCTTTGACAGAATTAGGAGCACGTTTATTTGCTATCATTAGGCGCATACATGGTTTTGTTGTTAATGATTTAAACATTCATGACTTTAGTTTGCAGCTTCAAGATTATAAAGTGCATTGTGATGGAATTCCAGTTAAACTGACCAAAAAAGAATTTGATATATTTCAATATTTGGTGTTAAATAAAAACCGCGTTATTACCAGATTACAATTAACGGAACATATTTGGGGTGACATTCTGGAGGTTAATTCTGATTCGAATTTTATTGATGTACATGTACGAAACTTGCGAAAGAAATTAGAAAAATACGCTGCTATTGAATGGTTTGAGACCGTAAGAAGTGTTGGTTACAGGATTAACGATTAAATTATTTTATGAAAATAAAACACCAATTAACCATCTTCAATGCTATAACCAGATTGCTTGTAATTTTGGTTTTATGGATGATGTTGCCTGTTTTAGTTGAAAAAGTGGTTTATAAACATATTAATAAAAGTTTATTAGAAAAAAAGCAGAAGTTTATTGAACATTTAGATAAGAAGGAAATCAATGATTTCATTGTTAGAAATGACTCAACGGAAACCTACGCAAGCTTTTCTACATTACATAGTGAATTTCTGCAATTATCCAGGTTGCCAATAAATTCCGAAGTAGATAAAACGGTTTTTATCAATGAGCCTCGAATAATTGAGGAAGAAAAAAGCGATTATAGGATTTTACAATATCAATTTCTTTATGAGAAAACACGCTATCAGCTTGAAATAGGCAGTAGCCTGAGCGAAGTTGAAGAACTAACTTTTACGATTCGATTTTTTGTCTTAATCGTGCTTGTCATAATTCTATTAGTTACTTTTTTGATGGATACTTTTTATATAGAATTTCTTTTGAAGCCTTTTTACAAAATTATCGATACTAAAATTCGTCGGGTAAATGAACCAGATACTTTTGATCATACGCCAATAAACTCCCATTCTGCAGATTTTCAGGAATTGGATATGGTTTTAAACCAAATGATGAATCGAATAAGCGAACTTTTCAAGAAAGAAAAACAATTTATTGCCAATGTTTCTCATGAGCTTTTGACCCCAATTGCATTATTAAAAAATAAATTTGAAAATTTACTTCAGAATGATTCATTAAACGACAGTGCTATTGATAAAATTGCCAGTTCTTTAAAAACGTTAGATATGCTCAAGAAAGTAATCAATAATTTATTGCTTATTTCAAGGATTGAAAACCATCAATACGAGTCTAATGAAATTATAAATCTAGGCGAATTACTTACTGATTTGAATGAAGATTTGAAAGATCGTATGGATGAAAAGGAATTGACTTTCACGATGAATCTTGAATATGATTTTCAGTTTATTGGGAATAAAACCCTAATTCATATTCTTTTATATAATTTGATGGTAAATGCCATTAAATACAATAAAAAAAATGGAAGCATTACCATTGTAGATGGATTTTTAGATTCCAATTATTTTCTGTCAGTTTCTGATACTGGAATTGGAATGAATGAAAATCAAGTAGATCAGATATTCAATAGATTTTCCAGAATTGATGCTAATGAAGAAGGGAATGGTTTAGGACTCGCCATTGCTGACAGTATTGCTCTTTTTCATCATATAATAATCGAAGTTACTTCAAAACTAGACGAAGGAACAACATTTCGTTTGCGTTTTCCGAATAATGAAAAACTTAATAAATAGTTAAAATTTACCTGAGCACTAAATCTTCATTAAATCTTCATTTAGCAGTAATACATTTGGTCTATAAATAAATCAAATTATTAATAATAAAATTCACAATCATGAAAAAAGTATTGATGTTAGCTGCAATGGTTTTAGGAACAACAGTAATGGTAAACGCTCAAGTAGCTCCGGCAAAAACAGCTCCTGCAAAAGAAGTTAAAGCTACTAAAAAAGCAGCTAAAAAAGCTAAAAAAGTAGAAGCTGCTAAAGCTGAACCTGCTAAAATGGAAGCAACTAAAGCCAAAAAATAATTAAATACTCTTATTTTACTTTCGTAAAATTGTTTGAATAAATTATAAAAGGTAGTTAGTAAAATAAATAGGGTTTAATTGAAAAAAAGCTGATAAAGAAATTTATCAGCTTTTTTTATAAAAAAAAGGTTGTTGCAATGTATTTGGTACGATTTTAGTTAAATTTTGATTAATAAAAACTAAAAGTATTTTCTTAATTTGTTATTTTGTATAAAATATTATAAAATGATTCTTCGCATACTATTATTATGTATTGTCCTTCTTATTATTGAGCTTTATGCATTTCAAGCATTACGAACCTTAATAAAGGTAAAATGGGTTTTGGTCTCTTACCAGATTATTAGTTTCCTATTGTTAATATTCATTGTTTACTCTTTCATGCAATTTGACCGTTCTGTAGGACAAACTAAACAAACAATGTTTACTATGGGTTTAGTGCTTCTAGTGTATGTTCCAAAAATGGTTTTAGCGCTTGTATTACTGGGAGAAGATATCTTTAGAATTGGAGCCGGATCAGTAAATTATTTTATTGAGAACAATGACAATATGACTTTTTTAGCTTCCAGAAGAAAATTTGTAAGTCAGATCGGATTAGGATTGGCAGCAGTTCCGTTTTTATCTTTGATATATGGTGTGACGGTTGGGAAGTACAATTATAAGGTTATTAAACAACGAATCTTCTTTCCTGATTTGCCAGATGCTTTCGATGGCTTTACGATTACTCAAATATCTGACGTTCATAGTGGAAGTTTTGATAATCCTGAAAAAATAAATTACGCAATAGATTTAGTAAATGAGCAAAATTCAGATATGATTTTGTTTACCGGAGATATTGTAAATACTGATGCCAAAGAAATGCATCCCTGGATTGAAACATTCAACCGAATAAAAAAACACGAATATGGGAAATATTCGGTTTTAGGGAATCACGATTATGGCGAATATGTAACTTGGCCATCTGAGGCGGCTAAAGAGAAAAATTTTCAAGACATAAAAAATCTATACGGACAAATTGGTTTCAAATTAATGTTGAATGAACATACTTTTATCGAAAAAGGGAATGATAAAATTGCATTAATTGGTGTGGAAAACTGGGGGCAAAATTTTAAGAAAGCGGGCGATATTAACAAAGCATCTGAGCATGTAAATAAAGAAGATTTTAAAATTTTGATGAGTCATGATCCATCACATTGGGATTACGAAGTGCAACATCATGAGAAAAACTTCCACCTTACATTATCTGGACACACACATGGAATGCAATTTGGGATTGAAATCCCAGGTTATTTCAAATGGAGTTTGGCTCAATATGTTTACACACAATGGGCCGGTTTGTATGAAAATATAGGTCGATATGTCTATGTGAATAGAGGCTTTGGCTTTCATGCTTATCCGGGAAGAGTCGGAATAATGCCTGAAATTACTGTCATTGAACTAAAAAAAGGCAAGGATGTGGCTTAATTCGTTTAAAATGTTACATTTGTAGAATAATTATCTTTTTTTAGTAAATTTAGAAAATTAAATTTTTGCTTTTATGTCAAAATTTGGAGAACTTATAAACACACAAATTCCTGTGTTGATTGATTTTTATACGGATTGGAACGAATCTTCTGTTTCAATGCATCCTGTAATTAGAGATGTTGCTGCTGCTCTTGGTGATAAGGCCAAAGTGATTAAAATTGACGTTGATAAAAATCAAGAATTAGCCGAAGCACTCCGAATAAAAGGTCTTCCAACACTTATGATTTATAAAGAAGGGTTAATGATCTGGAGACAATCTGGAGAGTTAGATGCCAACACTATTATTAGTATTGTTCAAGAACAATTTTAATAATTACTTTTTTATTCTATAATAGCACAAATAAAATTATTTTTTTCTAGATAGGCTAAAGTTCTTGGAAGTACATATTCTAAGTTTTTAAAAGCTTTTATGCTGTCATGAAAAACAATTATGCTTCCTGATTGTATATTGAATAATACGTTTTCTAAACATTCTTCCTTAGATAGCTTTTGATCAAAATCTGCGCTAAGTACATCCCACATTATTATTTTGTAGCCTAATCTCCGTATTTCTTTGGATTGGGCTATTTTCAACTTACCATAAGGAGGACGGAAGAGTTTGGGTTTTAGGTTGATTGCAAATTTTCGAATGCTTTTTTCACATCGCATGAAATTTTCTATGTATCCTTCAGTTGTCGTTTTCCAGCCATTTAAGTGATTGAATGTATGATTTCCAATCGCGTGACCTTCATTAATTACTTTTTTGAATATTTCGGGATGTTTTTCAATGTTATCTCCAATACAAAAAAAAGTTGCTTTTGCTTTGTGTATTTTTAATTCTTCCAAAACCCATTCAGTGATTTCCGGAATAGGGCCATCGTCAAAGCTGAGGTAAACTTTATTTCCAGTATTGGGTAAGTCCCAAACGTAATTTGAAAATAATTTTTTTATAATCCAACTCGTTTTTATCCAATGAAGTTTCATTTTTTTATTTTAAAAGTAAAAAAAAATAGCGACATTTTTCAATATCGCTATAGTTTATGATTGTCTTATTTTTATTTAATGTTATTCTTTCTCACGACCAAAACGTTCAAACATTTTAATATAGGTATTAAAAATCACTTTGTTTTTATTGTAAAAAGCAGAGTCACCACTTTCTTTCATTACGTGTAGTAAACCTCTGTAGCGCTCAATGTCAGTTATAATATCAATTGCAATACCGGTTTGATCAACTGGTGTAAGATTGATATAATAATTCAGGTTTTCTTTGTATTTAGTCATTAGTTTTTCAAGAAGTTCCTGTGCTTTTGCTTTTTCTCCAATATCATAATATCCTTTTGCAAATGGTTCAACCAAGGAATAATACCCGAATTTGTCCAAAGGCATTTTTGTCATAGCTAAATCGATAATGTTTTTAGCCTTGCCATTCTTTCCTTCTGCAATTAATTGATTCATCAATCGAGCAAGATTCATTCGGTACGTGATACTATTTCTTCGGGTTTCTGGATCGTGATAAATAGTTGGACTTTCGCTATTTCCCCAATCCCATTTCATAACGTTTGTGTACATTTTATCAGCATCAATTTGTCCCATTTCCATTTGGTTGTCATCTTTATTCAGTTTGGTTCTTATAGGGACTAATTTATAAACCATTCCGTCTAATTGAAGATAATTTTTCATCCAGATATAATCTTCATCATCAAAGGCACCACCACTAAAATAAATAGGCCTTTTCCAGTTGTTATTAGCTACAATATCAAGCATCATCAATCTGTTTTTGTATAGTGCATTTCCTTTGATGTCAATGTCTATATAAGGGACGATAGAGTCGTTGTATTTTGCAGAAACGACCTTGTTGTTGATAATAGTATTTTTGTCAATAGGAATTCGTATTTTATTGGTTGGATAAAAATGAATGGTTTGACCATTTTGCATTTCAA
Source organism: Flavobacterium cryoconiti (assembly GCF_048158645.1). Lineage (NCBI taxonomy): Bacteria > Pseudomonadati > Bacteroidota > Flavobacteriia > Flavobacteriales > Flavobacteriaceae > Flavobacterium > Flavobacterium cryoconiti. Next base: position 165,823 of record NZ_JBLNKW010000004.1, read on the forward strand.
CAGTAGATTTTGGATTCTTAATAAAATTGATGAAATCTTTTATTTCCCATCTAGTTTCTACTTTTGGAATATGCGCTACGTAATCCAGTTTATCACCTACATATTCGTCATGGACAAATGAAATAGGCAAAGGATCTGACTCGTATGTTTTAGTTTTCATTTGATCAATATACCAATCCGTCATGAAAAGACTAGTGTTTACTATTTTCACATCGGTTCTCACCTTTTCTATTTCTTGAGCATACCAAAGTGGAAATGTATCATTGTCGCCAATGGTAAATAATATTGCATCCTTATCGCATGAATTTAAATATGCTTTTGCCATCGCAACAGCGGTATATCTATTAGAACGATCGTGATCATCCCAGTTTTGAGATGCCATAAGTACAGGAGCTGCTAATAGACAGGATGCTATAAGTAATGGGCCGGCTATTTTTGGTGCCAAATATTTCTGTGCGCTTTCGTATAGCGCATAGACACCAAATCCTATCCAGATCGCAAATACATAGAAGGAACCTACTAACGCATAATCTCTTTCGCGGGGTTCAAAAGGTCTTTCGTTTAAGTAAATTTTCAAGGCTATTCCTGTGAATAAAAATAGTGCTAACAAGACGTAAAAACTCTTTAAATCTTTATTTGCATGATACATTAAACCGATAAGGCCAAGAATGAAAGGCAAAAAGAAATAGACATTTCGTCCCTTGTTATTCAATACATCTGATGGTAAATTATCTTGAGAACCTAAATGTAAATCATCAATAAATTTGATTCCACTAATCCAATTCCCATCTAAATTGTCATATTTTCCTTGAACATCACTTTGGCGTCCAACAAAATTCCACATTAAATACCTCCAGTACATATAACCGAATTGATATTCGAACATGAAACTGAAATTGTCAACAGTAGTTGGTTTTTCTATGATTAAATAATCGCCATAACTTTTCAAGAAGGAAACATAGCCGTCATTGTCAATTTGTTTTTGAGCATAAGCTTGTCTGAATTCTGCTACTGTTTTTTCAACTTCATTTTTCAACTGCGCAATGGCTTTGTTGTATTCTTCTTCGGTTAATTTACTTGGATCAATTCCGTATTTTGCTAAGTCATCTTCATACGGATAATCTGGATTAATCTTAAATTCTGGTGGGTTTGTGAAATTCATGTAATTCGCTACATGCTCCGTGCTCCACATTCTAGGTAAAATAGTTTTTTGATTATCGTCGCTATTTTGTTCAGCATTTTTGAAGTTATTTGTAATAAGATACTTGCCTGTTTTGTAGTCTCTTTCGTAGTTTGGAGCTTTGTCTAAATAAGGGTTTTTTTTATCTAATCCGGCAAAAGTTTCCGTGTACTGAGATCCGTAAAATAAAGGGTTTACACCATATTGTTCTCTATTGTAATAAGCAAGAACCTCTGCTGCATCCGAAGGTTTATTTTCGTTAATTACCGTGTTAGCATTCGCTCTGATAGGTAACATCATCCAAGTGGAAAATCCTATCAAAATAAACAATATGCATAGGATTATAGTATTGTAAAATATCAATCCTTTTTGTTTGGTGTATTTTAAGCCAAAATAAAAGAAAGCGATGAAGAGTAAGGCAACAAAAATAGTTCCTGAATCAAATGGCATTCCCATTTCGTTTACCATGAAAACTTCAGTTTTACCAAAGAAAGCCATTGTTAATGGGAGCAGTAATTTGAATATAAACAGCAATATGGCAATTACAACAACATTTGCAATAATGAAGTTTTTGACGGTAACGACTTTATAGTGTTTGAAAAAATAAAGAAAGCCAATTGCAGGTATTGTTAATAAAGCCATGAAATGCACTCCAAATGAGAGTCCAACAACTAATGAAATGATTAATAACCATTTGTTTCCTCTTGGTGTTTCCATGTCTTGTTCCCAGCGTAAACCCAGCCAAAATAATAAAGCAATAAATAAAGAAGCCATGGCGTAAACTTCTGCTTCAACCGCATTAAACCAAAAACTATCAGAAAAAGTATACGCTAATGCGCCTACAAAGGCACTACCTAAAACAACAATGTCATTGTTTTTATCATTTTCAGAAAATCTAGAAATCAGTTTTTTTAATAACATTGTAGATGACCAATACATAAAAAGTATGGTAAAGGCACTTGAAAAAACGGACATCATATTAACCATTAAAGCAATATGTTTATCATCTGAGGCAAACATCGCAAAAAAGGCACCCATCATTTGAAATAAAGGGGCTCCGGGTGGATGTCCAACTTCTAATTTTGCAGCTGTGGCAATATATTCTCCACAATCCCAGAAACTCATTGTGGGTTCAACGGTGAGTGTGTATGTTACTAATGCGATTCCAAATGTAAACCAACCAATAATCGTATTCCATTTATTGAAATTGAATGTTGCCATATTTCAGTGCTAAATTGTAGTTAAATTTTGAGTTACAAAGAAAATGTTTTTTTATGTAACGATGCGAGCATTAACAAAAATTTCTAAAAAACAAATATGGAAAACTAATGAATTGGTTTCTAGTGTTTTTGAAAAGTTTACAGGCTGTTTCTGTTCTTAGGGGAAATTATTTTCAATAAAAAGCGATAAAAAATTTGTGCAAATTAAAATTTGTTCTAAATTTGCACTCGCTAAGCAATAGCAAAGCAATGCTGGTCTATGGTGTAATGGTAACACAACTGTTTTTGGTGCAGTCTTTCAAGGTTCGAGTCCTTGTAGACCAACGTAAAGCCTCTCAATTTTTGAGAGGCTTTTTTTTTGGAAAAAAAGTAATTTTCTTATGGAAGTCCAAGTATATGATTTTTTGGATTTAATTTAAAGCTGTAGTGGGATTGAAGATTAAATCTTAAAAGTAATTACTGGTTTTATGGTATGGTTTACCAAGTCTTCGCTGATACTTCTGTTGAAAAAATGTACTAGTCCAGTTCTGCCATGTGTGCAAAGACCTATTAAATCCGCATTGACTGAATTTGAGAAATTGATAATTCCCTTTTCTACATTACCATCGTTAAAAATGTGCAAGGAGTAGTTTTGGATATTAAAGTCGGCAATAAAATCTTTCATTATTTTTTCGGAAGCTAAAGTAGTTTTGAAGCTATTAGGAGTGCAAATCATTACTAAAAATAGATTTGCATCAAAGATTTTAGTGAATTCTATCATTTTTTTGAAAGGCTTTTTTATTTCTTGCGAAAAATCAGAAGCGAAAACAAAATTTCTGGCTTCAAATTTACCGATATCTTTTTTGATGACTAAAACAGGGATGTCGGAAAGACGAACTACTTTCTCGGTGTTGGATCCAATGAGTATTTCTTCAATTCCTGATGAGCCATGAGATCCCATGATGATTAAATCGATTTTATTTTTTTTGCTGAATGATAATATGCCGTCTGAGGCTCTTTCGAAATGTACTGTTTCGCTGACTGAGAGGCCGTTTAAATAAGGCCGTTCTTTTATTTTTTGAAAGGTTTCGTTTGCTTTTTTTATAAATAACATTACTTCAGGAATACTACTTCCTCCGGAAATAGCATCGCTCATTTGACTTGGCAGCTCCAGCATGTGAAGTAAAAATATTTCGCAATTATTCTTTTTAGCAATTTGTGCAGCAACTTTTAATGCGTCTTCAGCATGTTCTGAAAAATCGGTTGGTACTAAAATTCGCTCCATAATCAATACGTATTAAATTATGTAAAAACAGTTATTTTAATGCTGTATTAAAGATAAGAAATATTTTAACAGCTAGTGTTTATTTTTAATTAATAAAAAAAACACTATATTTGCACCGTTATTTATTAAAATCTAGATAATGAGGGGACTAAATGTCCCCTCTTTTTATAAAAATATGACATTTAAAGAAAAAGTAAATACGTTATTGACCGAATGCCTTTCAGAAAAGGCATCAATTTTTTTGATAGACCTTACTATCACTGATGCTTTTAAGGTTATTGTGAATTTGGATGGTGATAACGGAGTAGCGCTTCAGGATTGCATCGATGTGAGTCGTTTTATAGATAATAACTTGGATCGCGAGGAACAAGATTACTCTTTAGAAGTAGCTTCGGTAGGGGTTGGGTCGCCATTGAAATTAGTAAGACAATACAAGAAAAATATAGGACGCACATTGATTGTGAAGACTGGTACAGAAATAATTGAAGCAGAATTAGTGGAAGCTAATGATGATTTTGTAATTTTGTCGTGGAAAGCAAGAGAACCTAAAAAAATAGGAAAAGGAAAAGAGACAGTTCAAAAAGAACTAAAACTACCTTACGCCGATATAAAAGAAGCAATTGTTACAGTAACATTTTAATTAAAGAATTCGCATGGAAAATTTAGCATTAATCGATTCATTCTCAGAGTTTAAAGATGATAAACTTATTGATCGTGTAACGCTTATGGCAATTTTGGAAGATGTATTTAGAAATGCATTGAAGAAAAAATACGGTTCAGATGATAATTTTGATATCATTATAAATCCTGATAAAGGGGATATGGAGATATGGCAGAGAAGAGTAATCGTTGCGGATGAAGATTTAGATTTTGATCATCTTGAAATTACTTTGACTGAAGCTAGAAAAATAGAGCCTGATTTCGAAATTGGTGAAGAGGTTTCCGAAGAAGTGAAATTAATTGATTTAGGAAGAAGAGCAATTTTAGCTTTACGTCAGAATTTAATTTCTAAAATTCATGAACATGATAACACAAATCTTTACAAACAATTTAAAGATTTAATAGGTGATATCTATACTGCTGAAGTACACCATGTACGTCCAAGAGTAGTGATTTTGGTTGATGATGAAGGGAATGAGATTATTTTGCCAAAAGAAAAACAAATACCTTCTGACTTTTTCCGTAAAGGAGATAATGTTAGAGGAATAATAGAAAGCGTTGAATTAAAAGGAAATAAGCCTCAAATTATTATGTCAAGAACTTCTGAGAAGTTTTTAGAGAAATTATTTGAACAAGAAATCCCTGAAGTTTTTGACGGTTTAATCATGGTTAAAAAAGTGGTAAGAATTCCTGGTGAAAAAGCAAAAGTAGCTGTAGATTCTTATGATGACAGAATTGATCCTGTAGGAGCTTGTGTTGGTATGAAAGGATCTCGTATTCATGGAATTGTTCGTGAATTAGGAAACGAAAATATTGACGTTATCAATTATACAAGTAACATTCAATTGTTTATAACGAGAGCATTAAGTCCTGCTAAAGTTTCTTCTATTAAAATAAATGAAGAGACAAAAAGAGCAGAAGTTTTCTTGAAGCTTGAAGAAGTATCTAAAGCAATTGGTCGTGGTGGACACAATATTAAATTAGCGGGTTTATTGACTGGTTATGAGCTAGACGTTATTCGTGAAGGTGATGTTGCAGGTGCTACAGCTGATGAGGATGATGTTGAATTAACTGAGTTTTCAGATGAAATTGAAGACTGGGTTATTGAAGAATTTGCAAAAATTGGTTTGGATACTGCAAAAAGTATCTTAAAACAAGATGTAGAAGATTTAGTAAGAAGAACAGACCTAGAAGAGGAAACTATTCTGGATGTAATGAGAATATTGAAAGAAGAATTTGACAGTTAGTCAATGTGTCTTCAACGATAAACATGCCACTTTACAATTAATTCTTGCTCGGTAGGTATCGAGTTGGGAGTAAAGTGAGGAATAACAAAAAAGGTAATAATAAAAAGGTTTTATGTCTGAAGAGAGAATTATTAGAATAAACAAAGTTTTAAGGGAATTGAATATTTCTTTAGAAAGAGCTGTGGATTATCTAAAAGATAAGGGGATTGCTATTGAAGCAAATCCAAACGCAAAAATTTCTGATGATGTATACAATGTCTTGTGCGGTCAGTTTGCTGGTGACAAAGGGAATAAGGAGGCTTCAAAAGAAGTAGGGGAAGAGAAAAGAAAAGAAAAAGAAGCTTTACGTTTGGAACGAGAAAAAGAAATCGAAGACAAGCGTAAGCAAGACGAAGAACGACTAAAACAACAAGAAGTTATCAAAGCGAGAGCTGTTTTAGCTGGACCTGTTCAGGTTGGAAAAATAGATCTCAATCCAAAAAAATCAATAGTTGTTCCTGCCCCTGTTAAGGTTGTTGAAAAAATCGAGACTCCTGTAGTTTCAGTTCCGGTTGAAAAACCTGCTATTGTAGAAGCTATTCAAAAAGAGCAAGTTCAAAAAGAACCTTCACAAGATAAACTTGTTTCAGACAAAAAAGAAGTTAAACCTATTGTTGGAATAAAAGAAGTAAAGAAAGAGCCTGTAAAAGAGGTTGTTTCTGAAAGTGTAAAAATTGAAAAAGTTGAAGAGGCTCCGGTTGATGAAACGATAACAACTCAATATCAAAAGCTATCAGGTACTACTTTAACAGGTCAGATAATTGATTTGTCTCAATTTAATAAGCCTAAAAAGAAAAAAGAAGAGCCTAAAATTACTCCAAATAAACCAGGTGCGCCAGGAGCTATAGGAGCTAATAATGCTAATAAAAATAAACGCAAAAGAATTGCTCCAAAACCGGGTGCTCCTAGACCACCTGCTACTCCTGGAGTTCCTGGAGCACCAAATCCGAACAAAATCACGCCTAACACAGGTGGTGGTGGTTTCAATGCGAACAGAAGTGCCAGACCTGGTTTTGTAAAAGGAAACAGACCTGCTATTGTTGCAAAAGTGGAGCCTACGGAAGAGGAAGTTAAAAATCAAATTAGAGAGACTTTAGAGAAACTACAAGGAAAAGGTGGTAAATCAAAAGCTGCTAAATATAGAAGAGACAAAAGAGATACGCATCGTCAGAAATCTGATGATGAGCAAAGAGCTCTTGACGAAGGAAGTAAAACTATTAAAGTTACGGAGTTTGTTACTGTAGGTGAAATTGCCATTATGATGGATGTGCCAATTACTAAAGTTATTGGTACTTGTATGTCACTTGGAATCATGGTTACCATGAATCAACGTCTTGATGCAGAAACATTGACTATTGTAGCTGATGAGTTTGGTTATGAAGTTGAATTTATTACTGTTGATATTGAAGAAGCAATTCAAGTTGTTGAAGATAAAGAAGAAGATCTAGTTTTCAGAGCGCCAATTGTAACAGTAATGGGTCACGTCGATCACGGTAAAACATCTTTGCTGGATTACATTCGTAAAGAAAACGTAATTGCAGGTGAGTCTGGAGGAATTACACAACATATTGGTGCCTACGGAGTAACTTTGGATAACGGACAAAAAATTGCATTCTTAGATACACCTGGTCACGAAGCGTTTACTGCGATGCGTGCGCGTGGTGCTCAAGTTACAGATATTGCTATTATTGTGATTGCTGCTGATGATGACATCATGCCACAAACTAAAGAAGCAATTAGCCATGCTCAAGCTGCGGGAGTTCCTATCATATTTGCTATCAATAAAATTGATAAGCCAAATGCTAATCCTGAAAAAGTAAAAGAAAGATTAGCAGGTATGAATTTACTTGTTGAAGATTGGGGTGGGAAAATTCAATCACATGATATTTCTGCGAAAGTAGGAACAGGTGTGAAGGAATTATTAGAAAAAGTATTGTTAGAGGCGGAATTATTAGATCTAAAATCTAACCCAAACAAAGCTGCACAAGGTACAGTTGTTGAAGCTTTCTTGGATAAAGGAAAAGGATATGTTTCTACAATATTAGTTCAACATGGAACCCTTAAAATTGGAGATTATATGTTGGCTGGAAAACACCATGGTAAAATTAAAGCCATGCACGATGAGAGAGGGAATATTGTTACTGTTGCGGGTCCTTCGACTCCGGTATCAGTTTTAGGTCTTGACGGTGCGGCAACAGCTGGTGATAAGTTCAATATCTTTGAAGATGAAAAAGAAGCAAAACAAATTGCTTCAAAACGTTCTCAATTGATGCGTGAGCAATCTGTCCGTACACAAAGACATATTACATTAGATGAAATTGGACGTAGAATAGCATTAGGTCAGTTTAAAGAATTGAACATTATCCTTAAAGGTGACGTGGATGGTTCGGTTGAAGCATTGTCAGATTCGTTCTCTAAATTATCTACTGAAGAAATTCAAATTAATATTATACATAAAGGTGTTGGAGCAATTACGGAGACTGACGTTATGTTGGCATCTGCTTCTGATGCAATCATTATCGGATTTAATGTTCGTCCTGCTGGAAATGCTAGACAATTGGCAGACAAAGAAGAAATTGATATCCGTTACTATTCTATTATCTACGCAGCTATCGATGACTTGAAAGATGCAATGGAAGGAATGTTAGCGCCAGAGATGAAAGAAGAAATTCTTGGAACTGCTGAAATTAGAGAGATATTCAAAATTTCTAAAGTTGGTTCTATTGCTGGAAGTATGGTTATGGATGGTAAAATTGTTAAAAATGCCAAAATGAGAATCATCAGAGAAGGTGTAGTTGTGTTTACAGGTGAACTGTTAGCGTTGAAACGATTTAAAGATGATGTAAGAGAAGTGGCTAAAGGATACGATTGTGGTATTCAAGTGAAAGGATATAATGATATCGAAGAAAGAGATGTTATTGAATCGTACCATGAAGTAGCTATCAAAAAGAAATTGAAATAAAATTTCAATATTTTATAATTAAAATCCCGATTCGTCGGGATTTTTTTATTTTTATAACATACTAAAAAATGAAACATGAATAAATTGCTTATATTATTTTTTCTTGCAGTTAGTACTGTTGTGTTTTTTCAGAATAAAACGGAATATCATAAAATATCTCTAAAAGACAAAAAGGATAAAGCGTCAGGATTCAATTTCTACATAGGAAATGTCTGCGATGGAAGACAGTTAAAGAAAATATCGGAACCGTTCAATAAGGAGGATTCAACAGAAACGTTTTAGCGAATTTTGAAAAACCTTTAACTGAATAATTTTTTGATTATCTAGTTGTTATTTGTCCAAAACAAGAAAATAATCCTAAAATTTCTATTCGTATTAATGATTTATATGTTTCAGAACTTACCCGAGCAATGTCTGAAACAGGATATGTAACTGTAGTAATTGATGTTATTGAGTCTAAAGACGGTATTGATTATATTGTTGGGACGTACACCGCTTCCGCAGAAAGCAACGGTATGGATGTTACCAATAAACACGATGAAAGATTGAAAAAAGTTTTACAGGAATGTTTTACCAATTATACGAAAACAAGCAATAATGATAAGACTTCTATAGTTTTTTTCTGTTGATCAGAATATTAAAAATAAAACGATAACTGCGATTCCTTTCAAGGGTATTTATTTGACTTATACCGATGTTTTAAACGAGATGCCACTTGATATAGTAATTTTGAAAGTGTAAATAAAAATGAAAGGTTTTATTTGCTTAATAAAACCACTAATTCTGAAGAACTGAATTATTACGGATTCAGTGATGGAGGAATTTTTTATATAAATGTTTCCAAGTATGCAAGTGCAAAATATTATACTAAAACCGAAATAATAGGAAGTAAGTATTACATAGAAAATGTAGTCTATAATCCTAATAATACCATTGCTATGGGGCAATGATTGGGTTAATTGGTGTTGCAATTGCTTCTTTTGCGGCAAATAGCTCATCAGTTCCGATGCTTATTGATTGTTATTCGGGACTGCCTTCTTTTTTGTCAAATAATGAAATAAAGGTAATGTTGATACCTTATCCGGAGCTTTTGAAAGGCTTTAAAAGCAGTAAGAAAAATAGTGAAGATATAAAAGCTATTCTTAAAAGCTGTTACCAAGAAGTCGTAGAAAAGACTTTCGCTAGACTCTTTTGTTTACGTTTTGTGGTGCTTGACGGTATCGATTGTATACTTAAATTAAAAGGCAAATTGCTGTGTTTGCAGTTCGGATAACAAAAAAGCAGTTGTTTTAAACAAGGGAACTACTGTTTTTTTATATAATTGTTTTTTCCTAAAATCAATATCTTGGAAATATAAAGTTATCGACATTACAGTATTTGATTATGCTGATATATTAATGGTCCGATAATAAGATTTTTATAAGCTCACCAAGGTGAGTACTTACTATAGGATAAAAAGAAAAAAGCCATTCGTAATGACTGGCTTTCTTATGTAAAAGTAATTATTTCGACAGATTAACGCTAATTTTTTATTTATTCGGCTTTATCAAAAATACATTTTTGTATTCTTTTCGAATGTCAATTAAATTACGTTCTGCTTCAATACGAGTTTTAAAATTTCCAACCCAAACTTTATAATTTGGAGTATTGAATACGATTGTTCCGTCCATATCGCCAAACTCTTGCTTGAATTCATTTAATGTGTTTTTCGCTTTTTCGCTATCGCCGCTAAATATTTGAACTTTATATCGGTCATTTACAGTGTTAGAAATGTTTGTTTTTCTTTTTTCATTTAGTAATTGTTCAAATTTAGAGTCTTGATTTACCGTGATATTTTGATCTTGTGCATTTATATAGCTACTAGTAAGGCACAAAGTGACGGCATAAAAAAAAGCTTTTTTGGGTGTTAAAATTCTCATAATGTGATAGTTTTTATGCAAAAATACTATTTAATGAATGAAACGAAATAATAAATATTATTTAGAATTAATATAAATTGAATTTAAGACTATTTTAAGGTTTTGAGAATAGTTCTTAAGTCGTATTTTTGTGCAAGTTTTAAAAGAATGTATTAGTTTTTTCTAATATTGTTAATAGAAAAAATCGTACCAATTTTAGTAGATAATCATTTATAATATGAAAAAGGTGGGTAACCATAATTCGATCTCAAGGAAATTATATTTAGGCTTAGGGCTAACGCTAATTTTCTCCCTAAATTCATTTGCGCAAACTGCGGCTCCTGCAGCCGTGCCAGCTACGACACCAGATGTGGCTGTTGCAAGTCAAGGTGGTGATCCTGTAAAAGGAAAAGAGCTTTTTAATGCAAATTGCGCTGCATGTCACAAACTAGATGCGAAGGCAACTGGTCCTATGTTACGAGGTGTTGCTGCAAAACATGAAATGGCATGGATTTACAAGTGGGTCCATAATAGTTCTGATTTGATTAAGTCAGGTGATGCAACTGCTGTAAAGCTTTTTGAAGAAAATAACAAATCTGTAATGACTGCTTTTCCTCAATTAGCAACGATAGATATTGATAATATTATAGCTTATACGTCAGAGCCAAAGGCTGAGGCTCCGGTTGCGGCTGGTGCTGCTGCGGTTCCAGGTGCTCCTGCTGCTGAAAGCGGTTTGTCTAATAACATTATATTAGGTGCTCTTGGTTTGGTTATGGCTATGTTGGTTGTAATGCTGTTTTTAGTGAATAATGTTCTGACTAAAGTTGCTAAGGCTAATGGTATTGAAGTAACTCCAAAAACTCCAACTACTCCAATTTGGAAAGCATTTGCTAGAAATCAATTTTTAGTATTGGTGACTTCTATCTTTTTGTTATTGTCTGGGGCTTATTTTGTGTATGCTTTCTTGATGCAAGTAGGTGTTGATCAAAATTACGAGCCAATTCAGCCGATTCATTACTCTCACAGAATACATGCGGGTAGTAATGGAATAAATTGTAAATATTGTCACTCTTCAGCTAGGGTGAGTAAGAATTCGGGAATTCCTTCTTTAAATGTTTGTATGAATTGTCATAAAAACATCGCTGAAGTTTCTGATACTACTGCTACTCCAGATCATAGTAAAGCTTTTTATGATGGAGAAATTCAGAAATTATATAAAGCAGTTGGTTGGGATCAGTCTACTCAAAAATATACTGGTAAAACAGAGCCGGTTAAATGGATTCGTATTCATAATTTGCCTGATTTTGTTTATTTCAATCACTCGCAACACGTTACCGTAGCGGGGATAGAATGCCAGACTTGTCATGGACCTGTTCAAACTTTTGAAGTTATGAAGCAATTTTCTCCTCTTACAATGGGATGGTGTATTAATTGCCACAGAAAAACGGAAGTTAAAATGGAAGGTAATGACTATTACACAAAAATTCATGAGGAACTTTCTAAGAAATACGGTGTAGACAAATTGACTGCGGCGCAAATGGGAGGTTTAGAATGCGGTAAATGCCACTATTAATCAAATTATTAAGATTTTAATATTTATATATGTCATCAAACAAAAAATACTGGAAAAGTGTTGAAGAACTAGACAAAAATAGTTCTATTGTTGAGGCGCTTAGAAATAACGAATTTGTTGAAGAAATTCCTACTGATGAATTTTTAGGGAATAATGATGCTTTGTCATCTTCGTCAACAACACGTCGTGATTTTTTAAAGTACGTTGGGTTTAGTACTGCAGCAGCTACGCTAGCAGCTTGCGAAGGTCCTGTTCATAAGTCGATACCTTATGTACTTCAGCCAGAACAAATCATTCCTGGAGTAGCAGATTATTATGCAACTTCGGTTTTTGATGGTTTCGATTTTGCAAATCTTTTGGTAAAAACACGTGAAGGGCGTCCTATTAAAATAGATAATAATACTATTGCTGGAGCAAAATTTAGTGCTAATGCTAGAATTCATGCGTCTATATTGTCATTATATGACAGTATGCGTTTAAAAGAGCCGAAAATTGAAGGTAAAAGTTCAACTTGGTCTGCTGTTGATTCTGCAATTAAATCAAGTTTGGTTGAAGCAAAAGCTAAGGGTGGTCAAATTGTACTTTTAACAAATACATTGGCAAGTCCGTCAACTGAAAAGTTGATCGGTGAATTCATTGGTAAAAATCCAAATGCTAAACATGTTGTTTATGATGCTGTCTCTTCTTCTGAAGCTTTAGATGCTTTTGAAGCGGTTTATGGTGAAAGAGCTTTAGTTGATTACGATTTCTCAAAAGCATCTCTAATAGTTTCTGTTGGTGCAGATTTCCTTGGAGACTGGCAAGGTGGTGGATATGATTCGGGTTATGCGCAAGGCAGAATTCCAAAAAACGGAAAAATGTCTCGTCATTTTCAATTAGAATCAAATATGACTTTGTCTGGTGCTGCTGCTGATAAGCGTTTGGCGATGTCTACTGCAAATCAAAAACAAGCATTAATTCATATATATAATGTTATAACTGGCTCATCTGTGGCAGTTAGTTTAGATGATAAATTTAAATCTGAAGTTAATAAAGCTGCTCAGCAATTAAAAGCTGCTGGTTCAAAAGGAGTTTTAGTTTCAGGGATTCAAGATAAAAATGCTCAATTATTAGTTTTAGCTATCAATCAAGTATTGGCAAGTGAAGCTTTTAGTGCTTCTGGAGCAAGACAAATTAGAAAAGGTTCAAACGAAAAAGTATCTCAATTAATCAATGAAATGAAAGCGGGAAGCGTTCATACTTTGATCATGAGTGGTGTTAATCCTGTTTATACTTTAGCAGATAGTAAATCATTTGTTGAAGGGTTGAAAAAAGTTAAAACATCAGTTGCTTTTTCTTTAAAAGAAGATGAAACGGCTGCACTTACTACAATCGCTGCTCCGGCTCCACATTATTTAGAGTCATGGGGTGATTTAAGTTTAACAAAAGGTACTTATAGTGTTACTCAACCAACTATTCGTCCTTTATTTGATACAAAACAATTTCAAGACGCTTTATTGTCTTTGAATGGTGTAGCAGGTACTTTTTACGATTATTTAAAAGCGAATGCTTCAACAATCGTTTCAGGGTCTACTTGGAATCAAGTTTTGCATGACGGTGTTTTCGTAGGTGTCGTTTCTGCTGCTTCTGCATCCTCTGTTGATTACTCTGGTGCGGCAAATGCTTTGGCTCAATCAAAAGCTTCTGAAGGATTTGAATTGATTTTATATACAAAAACTGGATTAGGGGATGGCCAACAAGCAAACAATCCTTGGTTGCAAGAATTGCCAGATCCAATTACCAGAGTTTCTTGGGACAATTATCTTACTGTTTCGAATGCTGATGCTAAGAAATATGCTTTATCTAATGAAATTGTAGCGAATGGTGGTTTGAATGGTAGTTATGCTACTATTACAACTACTGATGGTTTAAAATTAGAAAATGTACCAGTAATTGTTCAGCCAGGTCAAGCTGTTGGTACAATTGGTTTAGCTTTAGGTTATGGTCGTAAAGCGGCTTTGAAAGAAGAGATGCAAGTAGGTTTAAATGCTTACTCATTATATAAAGGTTTTAATAATGTTCAATCTGTAACATTGGTTAAGGCTGACGGAGAACATGAATTTGCTTGTGTTCAAGGTCAAAAAACTTTGATGGGAAGAGGTGATATTATTAAAGAAACCACTTTAGAAATTTTTAATACTAAAGATGCTGAGTTCTGGAACGAACAACCAATGGTATCTTTAGATCACAAAGAAGTTGAAGCTACAAAAGTAGATTTATGGGATTCATTTGATCGTTCTACAGGACATCACTTTAATCTTTCTATCGATTTAAATGCTTGTACTGGTTGTGGAGCTTGTGTAATTGCTTGTCATGCTGAAAACAACGTTCCGGTTGTTGGTAAAGCTGAAATTAGAAGAAGTCGTGATATGCACTGGTTGCGTATTGACAGATATTATTCTTCTGAAAGTACATTTGCAGGAGATAACGAAAGAAAAGAAAATATTGCAGGTTTATCAAGTTCATTATCTACATTTAATGAAATGGAAAAAGCAGGAGATAATCCTCAGGTTTCTTTCCAACCGGTAATGTGCCAACACTGTAATCATGCGCCTTGTGAAACTGTTTGTCCAGTTGCTGCAACATCTCATGGTCGTCAGGGTCAAAATCAAATGGCTTATAATAGATGTGTTGGTACTCGTTACTGTGCTAACAATTGTCCTTATAAAGTGCGTCGTTTTAACTGGTTCTTGTATAACAAAAACAGTGAATTCGATTATCATATGAATGACGATTTAGGACGTATGGTATTAAATCCAGACGTAAATGTTCGTTCTCGTGGAGTTATGGAAAAATGTTCTATGTGTATTCAAATGACACAAGCTACAATTTTAAATGCAAAAAGAGAGGGAAGAGTAATCGTTGATGGAGAATTCCAAACGGCTTGTTCAAATGCTTGTTCTACTGGAGCAATGATTTTTGGAGATGTGAATGATAAAGAATCTAAAGTTACTAAGTTAGCTGAAGATGAAAGAATGTATCATTTATTAGAGCATGTTGGAACAAAACCAAATGTGATTTATCATGTTAAAGTTAGAAATACCTAGTACAAAAAATAATTAATTAAGAATCAATATAAAGGATTATGTCGTCTCACTACGAAGCAACCATTAGAAAACCCTTAGTTATAGGTGATAAATCTTATCACGATGTAACTGTAGATGTAGCTGCACCTGTAGAAGGTAAAGCAAACAAACATTGGTGGATTGTATTTTCAATTGCATTAACCGCGTTTCTTTGGGGAATGGGTTGTATCATTTACACCGTGTCTACAGGTATTGGAACATGGGGATTAAATAAAACTGTAGGTTGGGCTTGGGATATCACTAACTTCGTTTGGTGGGTAGGTATCGGTCACGCAGGAACATTAATTTCAGCCGTATTATTGCTTTTCCGTCAAAGATGGAGAATGGCAATTAACCGTTCTGCGGAGGCAATGACCATTTTTTCTGTAATTCAAGCAGGTTTATTTCCAATTATACACATGGGTCGCCCATGGTTAGCGTATTGGGTTTTACCAATTCCGAATCAATTTGGTTCTTTATGGGTGAATTTTAACTCTCCTTTACTTTGGGACGTATTTGCAATCTCTACTTATCTTTCAGTTTCATTAGTTTTCTGGTGGACTGGTTTATTACCTGATTTTGCGATGTTGAGAGATAGAGCAATTACTCCTTTTAATAAACGTGTATATTCTATATTGAGTTTTGGATGGAGCGGTAGAGCAAAAGACTGGCAACGTTTCGAAGAAGTTTCTTTGGTTCTTGCAGGTCTAGCAACTCCACTTGTGCTTTCTGTACATACCATTGTATCAATGGACTTTGCTACCTCTGTAATCCCTGGTTGGCATACTACAATTTTTCCTCCTTATTTTGTTGCTGGAGCTGTTTTCTCAGGATTTGCAATGGTAAATACCTTGCTTATTATTATGAGAAAAGTTTCTAACCTTGAAGCTTATATTACTATTCAGCACATAGAATTGATGAACATCGTAATCATGATTACAGGTTCTATTGTTGGTGTTGCTTATATTACGGAGCTTTTTATAGCTTGGTATTCTGGAGTTGAATATGAACAATATGCATTCTTAAACAGAGCAACCGGACCTTACTGGTGGGCATATTGGTCAATGATGACTTGTAACGTTTTCTCTCCGCAGTTTATGTGGTTCAAAAAATTAAGAACAAGTATCATGTTTTCTTTTATTATTTCGATTGTTGTAAATATTGGGATGTGGTTTGAAAGATTTGTAATTATTGTAACATCGTTGCATAGAGATTATCTTCCGTCTTCATGGACTATGTTCTCTCCAACATTTGTCGATATTGGAATATTCATAGGAACAATTGGTTTCTTCTTTGTATTGTTTTTGTTATATTCTAGAACATTCCCTGTAATAGCACAGGCGGAAGTAAAAACAATATTAAAAGGAACAGGAGATAATTACAAAAGAGAAAGAGAAGCAAATAAAGATTTACATCATGAGTAATAAAGTAATATACGCCATTTATAATGACGATGATGTTTTGATGGACGCAGTTAAAAAAACACGTGCAGCTCATCATCATATTGAGGAAGTTTTTACTCCTTTTCCTGTCCACGGATTGGATAAAGCCATGGGTCTAGCCCCAACAAGGATAGCTATATGTTCTTTTATATATGGTTTAGTAGGTTTGTCTTTTGGTACTTGGATGATGAATTACATTATGATTCAAGATTGGCCTCAGGATATTGGTGGTAAACCAAGTTTTAGTTATATTCAAAATATGCCTTCTTTTGTTCCAATTATGTTTGAAGAGACTGTATTTTTTGCAGCGCATTTAATGGTTATTACTTTTTATATGAGAAGTAAGTTATGGCCTTTCAAACAAGCAGAAAATCCGGATGTTAGAACAACAGATGATCACTTTTTGATGGAAGTTGCTGTAAATGATAATGAAAGCGAATTGGTTTCTTTTTTCGAAGGTACAGGGGCGGTAGAAGTTAAAGTAATTGTAAAGAATTAATTGTCGATATGAAAAGTCTATATAAAATAACATTTGTAATTTGTATTACTATTTTAGTTTCGTCTTGTCATGATAATTCGAAGCCTAATTACCAATACATGCCTAATATGTATGAGCCAGTAAGTTATGAAACTTATGAAGAGTCAAATGCATTTAAAAACGGTAAAGAAGGTCAGCTTCCTCCAGTAGGAACAATAAATAGAGGTTTTGAGCCTTATGATTATGAGAATTCTACAGCTGGATATGATTTAGCCAAATTAAATCTAAAGTCACCGCTTGATTCAATCTCTGAAAAAGATGCTGAAAAATCTAAAGAATTGTTTGAAATTTATTGTGGTATCTGTCATGGTAATGAAGGAAACGGTAAAGGGAAACTAGTAACCCAAGGAAAATTTCTTGGTGTACCAAGTTATAAAGATAGGGTGATAACTGAAGGAAGTGTTTTTCATGTTCAAACTTACGGTTTAAATTCAATGGGGTCTTATGCGAACCAGTTGAATCAACACGAACGTTGGTTAGTAGCATCTTATGTTTTAAAACTGAAAGCTAAATTATAATTGTTGAACAAACTGATCGTAATAGATATGTATACATTTTCAAGTAAATTAAAAACATTTTCTTTTGTCTTAATGGCTGTTGGCCTTTTAGGAATTGGATATGGTTTTTTAACTGCACCAAAAGATATTCAAGAAGTTGAAAAGCTACTTGCTGCTGAAACTCATGAAGGACATGGGGAATCAAAGCATGAAGTTTCAACATCTTCAGCTGAAGCTCATACAGAAATTAGTAAATCTGATGAAGCTAAAGAAGCTGCTGAACACAAAGAACATGTTGCCCATGTTCTAACACAATTACAAAATAAACCATGGGCTGCATTATATGTTGCTTGTATTTTCTTCATGCTTATTGCTATGGGCGTTTTAGCATTTTACGCTATACAACAAGTAGCTCAAGCAGGTTGGTCTCCTGTTTTATTTAGAGTAATGCAAGGTATTACGGCATATCTTCCGGTTGGGTCGGTTATATTTTTCGTAATTCTTATCATTTGTGGGTTGCATATTTTTCCTTCTAATAGTTTGTTTATTTGGTTGGATCCAGAGGTTGTTGCTCATGATAAAATTATTGCTAATAAATCTGGTTATTTAAATTTTCCTTTTTGGATAGTTAGAGCTGCCATTTTTCTAGCAGGTTGGAATTTATATCGTTATTTTTCAAGAAAAAATTGTATTGACCAAGACGCCGCTTCTGATAATCTTTCTTATAAAAAGAATTTTAATATATCAGCAGGATTTTTAGTTTTCTTTATTGTAACAGAATCTATTATGTCTTGGGATTGGATTATGTCAATTGATCCACACTGGTCTAGTACATTGTTTGGATGGTACGTTTTTGCTAGTTTTTTTGTAAGTGGTATAACTATGATTACCATGGTTACTTTATATTTGAAATCTAGAGGATTCTTAGAAAATGTTAACACTAGTCACATTCATGATTTAGCTAAATTTATGTTTGGAATAAGTGTTTTCTGGACTTATTTATGGTTTTCACAATTTATGCTTATATGGTACGCTAATATACCTGAAGAGATAACTTATTTTGTAACAAGAATTCAATTATATAATCTTCCTTTCTTCGGTGCGGTCGTTATGAATTTTGTATTTCCAATTTTGATTTTAGTTAATACTGATTTCAAAAGAATAACTTGGATCTTAGTTATGGCTGGAGTAGTAATCTTATTAGGTCATTATATTGATTTCTTCAATATGATTATGCCTGGTACAGTTGGAGACAGATGGTTTATTGGAGTTTCCGAAATTGCTTCTGTTCTTTTCTTCCTTGGATTATTTATTTATGTTGTTTTTACTGCATTAACTAAAGCTCCTTTGTTACCTAAAAGAAATCCATACATAGAAGAAAGTAAACATTTTCATTATTAATATTTAAACAAAAAAACAGATGACAAGTTTGTTGGTAATTATAGTTTTAGTTTTATTAGCTGTTGCTCTATGGCAATTGACGAAAATATTCGACCTAACTCAGGTAGGTTCTAATTCGGACAGTTCTCAAGTGGCTACGGATAATGATAATAATGTTCAAGGTTATTTAATGTTTGGTTTCTTGGCATTCATTTATATTTTCACAATCTATGGATTGTTTAAATGGGGACCTTTAGTACTTCATACACCAGCTTCAGAACATGGTGCCCTTGTAGACAGTCTTATGAATATAACTTGGGTTTTGATATTTATTGTTCAGGCAATCACTCAAGTCTTGTTGCATTATTTTGCCTTTAAATATAGAGGTAAAAAAGATCAAAAGGCTTTGTATTTTGCTGATAATAATAAATTGGAAGCAATTTGGAGTGTTATTCCCGCAGTTGTACTAGCAGGTTTAATTCTTTACGGTCTTTATGCATGGACTAACATTATGTTTATTGATGACGAAGATGATACTGTAGTAATTGAATTATACGCACAACAATTTAAATGGACTGCTAGATATGCAGGAAATGATAATGTTTTGGGTAAAGCAAATGTTAGGTATATTGAAGGTGTTAATACACTTGGTGTTGATTTAGGAGATCCTTATTCTCAAGATGATATAGTTGTTTCTGAATTGCATATCCCTAAAGGAAAGAAAATACATTTTAAAATGCGTTCTCAGGATGTTTTGCACTCTGCTTATATGCCTTATTTTAGAGCTCAAATGAATTGTGTTCCAGGTATGGTTACTGAATTCGCTTTTACTCCAATATACACTACTTCTGAATATAGAGATTTACCTTTTATGATTGAAAAGGTTGCTAATATTAATGCTATAAGAACTAAGAAAAGTGCAGAGTTAGTAGCAAATGGAGAAACTGCTTTAGATCCTTACACATTTGATTATTTGTTGTTATGTAACAAAATTTGTGGAGCTTCACATTATAACATGCAAATGAAAGTTATAGTTGATACTCCTGAAGAGTATAAAAAATGGTTAAGCGAAAAAGCAACTTTAGTACAAGAAGTAAAAACTTCTAAAACTCCTGCTCCAGCAGAAGGAGGAACTGGGAAAGATTCTACAAGTACTAAAGATACTGCAGTTGTTGCTAAAATAGCTATGAAATAATATTATTAAGAAAAATTTAAAGTATACACATATGTCAGCAGAAGGTCACGATCACGGACACGATCACGAACACGAACATCACCATAAAGACACTTTCATTACTAAATATATCTTTAGTATTGATCATAAAATGATTGCCAAACAATACTTGTTGACAGGTATTATTATGGGAGTAATTGGTGTAGGTATGTCTATGCTTTTTAGAATGCAATTGGCATGGCCAGAGCAATCATTTAAAATATTTAATATATTACTTGGTGATAAATTTGCTCCAAACGGAGTTATGGCTAATGATATTTATTTAGCTTTAGTTACTATTCACGGAACGATAATGGTTTTCTTCGTTCTTACCGCAGGTTTAAGCGGAACCTTTAGTAACTTGTTAATACCTCTTCAAATTGGTGCTCGAGATATGGCATCAGGTTTTATGAATATGATTTCTTATTGGTTATTCTTTTTATCAAGTGTAATCATGATTAGTTCATTATTTGTAGAAGCAGGACCAGCTTCAGCTGGTTGGACTATTTATCCGCCCTTAAGTGCGCTTCCACAGGCTATTCCAGGTTCTGGAATGGGTATGACACTTTGGTTAGTTTCTATGGCTATATTTATCGCATCTTCATTAATGGGATCATTAAATTACGTAGTTACAGTTATTAATCTTAGAACTAAAGGGATGTCAATGACTAGATTGCCTCTTACTATCTGGGCTTTCTTTGTAACTGCAATTATTGGTATAGTTTCTTTTCCAGTATTATTATCAGCGGCTTTATTGTTAATTTTTGACAGAAGTTTTGGTACATCATTCTTCTTGTCTGATATATATATAGCAGGTGAAGTTTTACATTACCAAGGAGGTTCACCAGTATTGTTTGAACACTTATTTTGGTTCTTAGGACATCCTGAAGTATATATTGTATTATTACCGGCTTTAGGTATTACTTCTGAAGTTATTGCAACTAACTCTCGTAAACCAATTTTTGGTTACAGAGCGATGATTATGTCAATTTTGGCAATCGCATTTTTATCTACAATCGTTTGGGGTCACCATATGTTTATCTCGGGTATGAATCCATTCTTAGGATCTGTATTTACATTTACAACTTTGTTGATTGCTATTCCTTCTGCAGTAAAAGCGTTTAATTATATTACAACACTTTGGAAAGGAAATTTACAATTGAATCCTGCTATGTTGTTTTCAATTGGTTTGGTTTCTACTTTTATTACAGGTGGTTTGACTGGAATTATTCTAGGAGATAGTACTTTGGATATTAATGTTCACGATACGTATTTTGTAGTTGCTCACTTCCACTTAGTAATGGGTATATCTGCTCTTTATGGTATGTTTGCAGGTATTTATCACTGGTTTCCAAAAATGTTTGGAAGAATGCTTAATAAAAATTTAGGTTATGTTCACTTTTGGGTAACTGCGGTTTGTGCTTATGGTGTGTTTTTCCCAATGCACTTTATCGGTTTAGCCGGTTTACCAAGGCGTTACTACACAAATACTAACTTTCCATTATTTGATGATTTGCAAAATGTAAATGTTCTTATAACTACTTTTGCATTAATTGGAGGAGCTTTTCAATTGGTTTTCTTGTACAACTTTTTCAGTAGTATTTTCTACGGTAAAAGAACCGTTCAAAATCCTTGGAAATCAAATACACTTGAATGGACTGCACCAGTAGAGCATATTCACGGTAACTGGCCAGGTGAAATCCCTGAAGTGCACCGTTGGCCTTATGATTACAGTAATCCTGCTCATGATGAGGATTTTGTACCTCAAAATGTTCCAATGAAAGAAGGAGAAGAAGTCCTTCATCACTAAAAAAATAAAAATTCAAAAAGCCTCTACTGATACTGTAGAGGCTTTTTTATTTATAGCTCTGTCTAGTAGAGTATTTGTTTAACTAAATAGCTTTTTATAGTTATGATTATTAATAATTTTGATAAAGTCTTCTAAGGGAATTCTACTAAACTAAATACTTTCTTTATCTTTGTTACATGAATGAAAATTTAGATCCAACCACAAACGGTTATAATGCAGACGAGCTTGATCTTGAAAAAAGATTAAGGCCACTTTCATTCGATGATTTTGCCGGTCAAGACCAAATATTGGAAAATTTAAAAGTTTTTGTTCAGGCAGCAAATCAAAGAAATGAAGCACTTGATCATACCCTTTTTCATGGTCCTCCAGGTTTAGGAAAAACAACATTGGCTAATATCCTTGCCAATGAGTTACAAGTAGGTATAAAAATAACTTCGGGACCTGTTTTAGACAAGCCTGGGGACCTAGCTGGTTTATTGACAAATCTTGAAGAAAGAGATGTATTGTTCATTGATGAAATCCATCGTTTAAGCCCCATAGTCGAAGAATATTTATATTCAGCAATGGAAGACTTCAAGATTGATATAATGATTGAATCTGGGCCAAATGCTCGTACAGTACAAATTAATCTGAACCCATTTACTTTAATCGGTGCTACAACTCGTTCTGGACTATTAACTGCGCCCATGAGGGCCCGTTTTGGGATATCATCACGCTTGCAATATTATACGACCGAGTTATTAACCACAATCGTGGAGAGAAGCGCAGCTATTTTCAAAATGCCTATCACAATGGAAGCAGCAATCGAAATTGCAGGTAGAAGCAGAGGGACTCCTCGAATCGCTAATGCTTTATTGCGTCGTGTTCGTGATTTTGCACAAATAAAAGGAAATGGTAAAATAGATATTGAAATTGCTCGTTATGCACTAAAAGCACTTAATGTAGATGCTCATGGTCTAGATGAAATGGACAATAAAATACTTACTACAATTATTGAAAAGTTCAAAGGTGGTCCCGTAGGATTATCAACTTTGGCGACAGCCGTATCCGAAAGTAGTGAAACTATAGAAGAGGTTTATGAGCCATTTCTTATCCAAGAGGGTTTCATTATGAGAACGCCAAGAGGAAGAGAAGTCACTGATAAAGCTTATAAACATTTGGGTAAATTAAACACCAATATTCAAGGTGGTTTGTTTTAATTTCTTGGAGCTATTTACTTCGTCAGTTCGACGCTCGTGTCCTGCTATTCGCTAAATCTATGTCGTAAAAAACGAGATAGGATATCGCTTCAAACGAAGTTCACTGAACACCGATAAAAATAGAAGTTAAGTGTAGTAATCAGAGCTAGTATGTAATTGCCAATTTTAACTTTTTTTAGTCATAATTCAAAAATCTAAATATACAGAGTTCATTAAATCCGAAGCAAAACGCCTTGGATTTTTGGCTTGTGGCATTTCCAAAGCTCAGTTTTTAGAAGAGGAAGCTCCTCGTTTAGAAAATTGGTTAAATAAAAACAGAAATGGTGAAATGTCGTATATGGAAAATCATTTCGATAAACGTCTAAACCCGAAGTTGCTTGTTGATGATGCGAAAAGTGTGATTTCTCTTTTATTAAATTATTATCCAGAAAAACTTCAAAATCCAGATTCGTACAAAATTTCTAAATATGCTTATGGACAAGATTATCATTTTGTCATTAAAGAAAAGCTTAAAGAGTTTTTATTTTCTATTCAATCAACTATTGGTGCCGTTTCAGGGCGTGCATTTGTTGATTCAGCGCCAGTATTGGATAAAGCTTGGGCTGCAAAAAGTGGTTTAGGCTGGATAGGTAAAAACAGCAATTTGCTGACTCAAAAAGTAGGTTCCTTTTACTTCATAGCAGAACTCATTATTGATTTAGATTTAGAGTATGATAATGCTACATCAGATCATTGCGGAACCTGCACCGCTTGTATTGACGCTTGTCCCACCAAAGCTATTGTAGCGCCATATATTGTAGATGGAAGTAAATGTATCTCTTATTTTACTATAGAACTGAAAGAGAATATTCCTCATGAAATGAAAGGACACTTTGATGATTGGGTTTTTGGATGTGATGTCTGTCAGGACGTTTGCCCATGGAACAAGTTTTCAAAAGCACATAAAGAACCTTTGTTTAATCCAAATCCAGAATTACTTTCTATGTCCAAAAAAGATTGGAGAGAAATTACGGAAGAAACATTTAAAGTTGTGTTTAAAAATTCGCCTCTTAAAAGGGCAAAGTTCCAAGGGTTAAAGAGAAATATTGATTTTCTAGAATAACTTTGGGGTTTAGATTAGGCTAGTTAATCGGATTGTTTTTTTATAGAAGATTCTCTGATAATAATATTGGTGTTTAATTCAATTGTTCTTGGTTTAAAAGGAATTCCTTCTTTATGACAATTCATTTCTTCCAATAACAGATTGAAAGACTCAATTCCCATTTCATGGCTAGGCTGATCTATAGTGCTTAACTTTGGCGTAAGGACTTGTGACATAAACCAATTACTGAAACCAATTACTGCTACTTGATCAGGAACTTTAATTTTGTTGTCATTAAAATAAGATAAAACACCAACGGCTACCAAATCTGTAACAGCAAATATTCCATCAACATCAGGATGGTCTATTATTATTTGTTTTGCAAAATCTAATCCTTCTTGAAAGGTTACAGTTTCACAAGTATAGACTAATTTGGTGTCAAAAGGAATGTTGTTTTTTTCTAATGCTTTTTTATATCCAATATAACGGTCAATTGAATTTTGGGGATTTAAAGGCCCACGAATGTGAACAATTTTTTTGCAATTATTATCTATTAAATGTTGAACAGCATTAAATGCTGCTTTTTGATCATCAATAATTACTTTAGAACAAGAAATTAGTTTGTTGATTTTATCAAACATTACAAAAGGAATGTTTCTGGTGATTATTTCTTTTAAATGATCGTCATTATTCGACTCATTAGAAAGTGAAATGATAATTCCATCGACTCTTTTTTTAATCAATAGTTCTACTTGTTTTTTTTCTAAAGCAAGTGACTCATTTGATTGTAATATAATAACTAAATAGCCGTTTTTCTCTGCTTCATCAATAATTGCATTTACTACATTCGAAAAAAAATGATGAACAACTTCGGGAATAATTAATCCAATAGTTTTAGATTCTTTTGTTCTTAAATTTACAGCAAAACTATTAGGGGTGTAGTGTAGATTTTGGGCAAGATCAATTACAGCTTGTTTAGTTTTTGCACTAACATCAGGATAATTTTTTAAAGCTTTTGAAACTGTTGTTATTGAAATTCCGAGTTTAGTTGCTATTTCTTTAAGAGTGATGTCTTTCATGAATCGTATTTCTACTTATTTAATTTTAGAAAAATATTTTTCAGAAACGGTTTCCCTATAAGAATCAATGGGGTTTACCTTGTTTTATGTTTATGAAAAAGTATTATAACTTCAAATATTCTTCACCAAGATATTAATTTTTATTTTATTTCTGAAGTTTTTATCAAAATAAACAAATTAAGATGGATTAGTTAAATTAAAAAAAGGATGATTATTATTTTATTAAAAAAGCCTATTTTTTAAGTTGACTCTCTTTCTATTATACTAGTTTCTAATTCAATTGATTGAAAAATTACAGGAGAATTATTCTTTTTTAAATTAATTTCATCAAATAATATTGAGGCTGATTTTCTTCCAATTTCAAATCCAGGTTGGTCAACAGTCGAAAGTTTAGGACTCATTACTCTAGACATAAACCAATTACTAAATCCTAAAACGGCTATTTTTTGTGGAATTGCAATACCTACTTCATTGAAGTATTTAATAATCCCAATAGCTACTAAATCAGTAACTGCAAAAATTGCATCGATTTCCGGGTGTTCATTAACGATTTTTTTTGCATTTTCATACCCATTTTCAAAATCCATGTTAGTATCACATACATAAACCAAAGAGGAATCATAGATAATGTTATTGTCTTCTAAAGCTTTTTTGTAGCCTAAAAATCGGTCAATGGAATTCTGGGGTAAATAGGAACCTCTAAAATGGGCAATTTTTTTATATCCTTTTTTTATAAGATAGCTAACAGCATCATAAGCTGCTTTTCTATCATTAATAGTTACTTTAGAACAGTTGACAAGCTTTGCAATTTTATCAAAAAGTACAAGTGGTGTATTATGAGAAAGTATAGTCTTTAAATGCTCAAATTCACCAGTCTCATTTGATAAGGATATTAGGATTCCATCAACTCGTTTATTTAATAAAAGTTCAATTTGTTTTTTTTCGAATTCTAATTTTTCATTTGATTGTAAAATAATAACTAAGTAATCTCTTTTCTCAGCTTCTTCAAGAATTCCTTGAATTACATTTGAAAAAAAATCATGAACTAGAGTAGGGATTATCAAACCTATTGTCTTAGACTCTTTTGTTCTTAAGTTTACTGCAAAACTGTTTGGAGTATAATTTAGTTTATTGGCTAATTCTATTACTGCTTTTTTTGTCTTTTCACTTACATCTGAATAGCCTTTCAAAGCCTTTGAAACGGTAGTTATAGAAATTCCTAATTGGGAGGCAATTTGTTTGAGAGTGGTGTTATTCATATTTCATTACTCTAGATAGTAAAAGCCGAATAAAAAACTGCTTCTTGAAAAACGAATTTACAATTAATTTATTGTAATTCAATTTTCAAGAAGCAGTTTAATTTGAAATTACTGATTTTATATGTTTTTATTATTATTTGAGTTCCATTACAATAGCTTCGTAAGGTTTTAAAATATTGCTTTTTAGTTTTTTAGTTCCAGCGTAGTTGTCTAAAATAATTTTAGATTTAGCAGTTGAAATCCCTATTTTGTATGGGCTATTTTTATCGGTGAAATTTAATAGCACTAATAATTTTTTACCATCTAATTCTCTTGTATAGGCATATACGTTTGGATTTTCTCTATCTAATAGTGTATATTTTCCATAAACAAGTGTTGGTTCTTTTTTGCGTAATTGTACTAATTGTCTAAAATAATTCAATACTGAATTTGAATCTTTTTCTTGTGCTTCCGCATTCAAGGTCTTATAATTTGGGTTTACCTTTAGCCATGGTGTTCCTGTAGTAAAACCTGCATTTTGAGTTGTATCCCATTGAAATGGAGTTCTTCCGTTTTCTCTTGAAGTTTGTTTTTGTCCTTCTAAAAAAGCATTTAAATCGCCACCTTTATTTTTTAAAGCAATGTATTTATTACGGGTGTCCACATCATGATAATCATCGATTGAATTAAAACGAATGTTGTCCATCCCTAATTCATCTCCATAATAATAATATGGAGTACCTCTCATGGTCATTATAAAAGTAGAAAGCATTTTTGAAGAAATAGCTCTAAATTTTGGGGTGTCATTACCAAATTTACTGACCATTCTAGGTTGATCGTGATTGGCTAGAAATATAGCAAGCCATCCTTTATCTTTAAAAGCGTTGTCATATCTTGAAAAAATATCTTTGTATTTTACAAGGCCAAAATCTTTTAAATGTTTACCAATATCAACACTTTCAAAATGGTATGCCATATTTAATTCTTTTCGATCCGGATCTACAAAAAGCATCGCATCTTCAGGAGAACTTCCGGCACCTTCAGCAACAGTCATGATGTCGTATTTGCTAAAAACTTCTCGATTCATTTCTTGTAAATACTCATGTAAATGGGGACCTACACCATAATATTTTATGATATTTTTTTCGTATCCTTTTGGCAATTCTGGCCATGTAGTATCTTTAGAAGCAAACTGAAAAGCATCCATTCTAAAACCATCAATGCCTTTGTCTAACCAAAATTTCATAATATCATAAACTTCATTTCTAACTTTTGGATTTTCCCAATTTAAATCGGGTTGTTTTTGAGAAAAATAATGAAGATAATAAGAGTTGGTTTGTGCATCATATTTCCAAGCTTCACTATTTACATCAAAAAAGCTCCATCTATAAGGCGGTTTTCCTTTTTCAGCTGGCCACCAGTGATAGTAATCTCTATATGGATTGTCTCTTGAACTTCTGGATTGTTTGAACCATTCATGCTCGTCACTACTATGATTCACAACTAAATCCATGATGAGTTTAATGCCGCGTTTGTGCATTTCCTTTAACAAAAGATCAAAATCGGCCATAGTTCCAAAATCCTTCATGATTTCACGATAATTGCTAATATCATAGCCATTATCATCATTAGGTGAAGTGTAAATTGGATTAAGCCAAACAGCATCTATTCCCAGGCTTTTGACATAATCTAATTTAGATATAATTCCCTTTAAATCTCCAACTCCGTCTCCGTCACTATCCTTGAAACTTCTTGGATATATTTGATAAACAACGGCTTCTTTCCACCATTTGGAATCATTTTGTGGAGTTGTTTTTACTGACATGTTTTGTGCGAATGTGCCCTCAGATGAAAATAACATCAGAGCAGAAAATAAGTATAAAGAAAAAATCGGTTTCATGGTTGATTGTATTAATAGTGTCTGGATTAGTTAGAATTATTTTTTTGTAGGATTCATAAAATCATCAATTTCCTTAATAGATATTTTTGGATTTGCACCCGTATTTTTTGCTACTAAGGCTCCCATAGCACAAGCAAAATCAATTGCTTTTTGAGGTTCATTTGTGGTTAATAACTTGCTTAATAAAGAGGCTAAGAAGGAGTCTCCTGATCCTACAGTATCGACTACGTCTATTTTATAGCCGCTGTTATAATACATTTTTTCATTATAATATAAAACTGCTCCATGGCTTCCTTTGGTTACACAAATGTGTTTAGTGTTGGTGTGCTCAGCAATGAAAAGAATATTTTGTTCTAAGGAATGATAGGGGGAGTTTAGGAAACCACTTATTTCATATAATTCATCATCATTAAACTTTATAAAATCAGATTGTAACATCAAACTGATAAGTATTTCTTTTGTGTAAAACGGAGCGCGTAAATTTACATCAAATATTTTATATTTAGCATAGTTTATTAATTCTAATAAAGTCTGATAGGAGGTTAAGTCTCTGCAAACTAGGCTTCCAAATACAAAGGCGTTAGCTTTTTTTACCGTATTCTCTGCTTCGGGATTACATTCAATTTTGTCCCAAGCTACAGGATAATTGATAGTATAAGATGCAGAGCCTTTATCGTTCAATTGAACGAGCACTTCTCCGGTAGATAGGGTTTTATCTATTTGGATACTGTTTGTGGAAATGCCATTTTTTTTAATGTAATCTAGCATTTCTCTACCTATTTCATCATTCCCGACACGGCTTATTATTTGAGTTTTTACACCAAGTGAAGCTAATCTAAGAGCGACATTTAGAGGTGCTCCGCCAATTTTTTTGTGCGTAGGAAAAACATCAAATAATACTTCTCCAAAACATACAATACTGAGTTCTTTTTTACTATTATCCATTTTTAAGCATTTTATGTTCTAATTCTTCAAGTGATAATCCTTTGGTTTCTGGCATCATAAACAAAACAAAAACTAATTGCAATACCATCATAAATGCAAAAAACGCAAATATAGGCCAAGGGTTTTCTTTAAATATATCAATAACTACAGGTCCGGCCAAAGTTATTAAGGCCGCGAAAATCCAATGAATTCCTGTACCAAAGGATTGTCCATTCGCACGAACATTATTAGGGAATATCTCGGAGATAAAAACCCATATTACTGCTCCTTGTCCAATAGCATGAGAGGCTATAAATAACATAATAGATGACATTAATATAATAGGTCCCATATTGTTGTAAAAGGCTAAAGCTACCATGCCTAAACTGATAATATAACCTAAAGAGCCAATAATCATCAGTTGTTTTCTTCCTAAAACATCTATTAATCGCATTCCAGCAATAGTGAAAATTAGATTAGTTAATCCAATTAAAATGGAATTCATCAAAGATTCTTTTGACCCTAATCCTGCCATTTCCAATATCTCAGGAGCATAATATAAAATAAAATTGATTCCGGATAATTGATTGAAAAAGGCCAGTAAAAAAGCTAAAATAATTGGTAATTTGTATTTTTTTGAAAAAATGGTTTCTTTGATTGTTGAGTCAACTAAATCTTTTTTAATTTCATGAAAATTTTCTAAAGCCTCCTCTTTATTATAAATCATCTCAAGAACTTTCATTCCTTCCTTATCATCTCTTTTTTTTAAGATTAACCAGCGCGGACTGTCCGGAATTTGTAAAACTACAATGCTATAGATTAAAGCAGGAACTGCCACGATTCCTATCATCCATCGCCAGTCATTGGCTCCGGCAAAACCTTCGAATAAATAATTAGAGAAAAATGCAATCAGGATTCCAAATACGATATTGAATTGGAACAATGTTCCTAATTTACCTCTGTTTTCTGGAGTCGAAATCTCCGAAATATAGATTGGTGCTGCAACTGAAGAAGCTCCAACTCCTATTCCGCCAATAAAACGAAAAAAGGAAAAGATGTAGGGATTTGGCGCTAAGGCAGAACCTAAAGCCGATACTAAAAATAGGATTCCAATCCAAAATAATGTTTTCTTTCGACCCCATTTATCACATGGAATTCCTCCTAATAAAGAACCTAAAACTGTTCCCCACAATGCCATTGACATGATGAAAATGCCGTGAAACAACGGAGTGGTATGCCATAATTCTTTTATTGGTAAATTAGCGCCAGATATTACGACGGTGTCAAAACCAAATAAAAATCCCGCTACAGCTACGGTAAGAGACCAATTTCGAACGTTATTCATTATTTATAGTTTTTGGTTGTTAGTTTGGTTGTTTTTATTTTGATGAAAGGTTTCTAATTTTGCCAAATTCCTTTTATTTTGGATATTTCTATGTTTTTAATTTCTTGATTTTCATCAGATTGAATACTCAGTTTATTGTAAGGCTTTTTTGGGAAAATTTGCTCAGTGAATGTATAAATACCATCATTTAAGAAAATTTCTATGGAAGACCAATCTAAAATTACATGGTAGCTTATTGTTTTTGAAACAATATTTGGGGTTGAAGTCTTGTGAATTTCTTTTCCAAAATTGGCTTCGAAATTTACAATTCCGGAATGCCGTCTGTCGATGGAGAATGTTTTTTGTTTGGCATCATAATCAATTACTAAAGAATCTTTTGCATCGTTAGAAAACATCAATTTTAAATTCTTTGAATAGGCTTTAAACTTTATATCGGATTGATTTAGATTGTCGTAATTTATTGTAAGAGTATGATTTGCATTTAGCGATAACAAATCTTTAGATAGTTCTGTAGTAAATTGTTTATTTAGTTCTTCAACTGGAGTACTCTTTAGAATATAATTATTATTTAATTTTTCTAGTGAAAGTTCTCTTGGAAGTGTCATGGCGCTTCTCCAGTTTTTTGTCGGTGTATTTCTTGCATATTGCCAGTTACTCATCCAGCCAATAAAGAGGCGTCTGTTATTTGGGGCATAATTATAAGTTACTCCTGCATAATTATCTGCTCCATAATCAATCCATTTAGTCTCTTTTTGGACCGTGCGAAAAGTTTTTCCGTCAAAATCTCCTATGAAATATTGTGTCCCTGAACCACCATTTGGTGCTCCAGGATTAATGCTAACAAGTAATACCCATTTTTCTTCATTTGAATCGGCTACTTTTAGTTTGAAAATATCAGGACATTCCCAAACACCACCATGAGCACCATTATTTTTACCAAAATCACTTTCGAATGTCCAATTTATTAGGTTTTTTGAAGTATAAAATTGGGCATGATCTCCAGCGACTAAGACTAAATTCCAAAGATTGGTCGAGGTATTCCAAAAAACTTTGGGGTCTCTAAAGTCTTTTAGATCAGAATTTCCTATAATTGGATTTCCTTCGTATTTTAACCAAGTGTCTCCTTTGTCTAAACTGTAAGCCAGCCCTTGTGTTTGAAAGTTTGTTTTCCCCGCCTTTTCTCCTTCCATATTGTGATAGGTGAAAATTGCAATCATTGGTGGGTTTTCCTTAGTTCCCAATTTGGAACTGTTATTTTGGTCTATCACTGCACTTCCTGAAAATATAAGTCCTAGTTTATCAGGAAATAAAGCGATTTTTTTATGTTTCCAATGGATTAAATCCGTACTCGTTGCATGTCCCCAATGCATCGGTCCCCATACGATATCATTTGGATAATATTGGTAAAACAGATGATAGATGCCTTTGTAATACACCATCCCATTGGGGTCATTCATCCATTTTTTTTCTGGAGAAAAATGAAATTGTGGTCGAAAAGGTTCTTTGAATATTTTTGAAGAATCACTTTCTATTTTTTCAGAAGAATTAACAATAATGATAGCATTATTTTCTTCTTTTTTACAAGAAAATAACAATAATGAAGTCCCGAATAAAAATAAGATTAATGGAATAGTACTTGTGAACTTCATTTAAAAAACGGTTTATTTTTATATTATATCTATAAAAATAGAATTCTTTTTTTTAATTATTCAATTCGTAATAATCAAAAACGTTTTCGGTAAGTCGAAAACGTTTTCGATTTGGAATCAATGTACTATATCGAATTATATAATTATTTAACGAATTAATTATATAAGTTTGAAAATATTATTAAAAATTATAACTATGATTTCAAATTTTAAAAGCCTGTTCTTAATGTTTTTAGTATGTCAAGCTGTTTTTGGACAAACAAAATCAGATCAATGGCATTTATATGCAAACTCCAGAGAAAATTATTATGGAGTTGCTATGGCAAATGGTCAAATAGGAATTGTTACTGATGACACCCCTTTAAAAACAAAAGAGATATTATTGAATGGAGTTTATGATGGTAGTCCTGAAAACGGAATAAGCAGAATTGTAAGAGGAATTGAATTTTTAAACTTACGCCTTATTATAAACAATCAAGAAATAAAATCGGACAATATTGATAATTGGGCTCAAGTGGTTTCTATGAAAGAAGGAACTAGCACAACGTCATTTACATTTAAAGATTTTGCAAGTATTAATTATACAATTTTAGCCAATAGAGCAGTTCCATATTCTGCTATGGCAATTGTTGAAATTACTCCTAATAAAGACATCGAAATAGTAGCTAATAATTACATGGTTGTCCCTGATGAATTGAAAGATGCTAAAAGTCAGTTTAGAGTATTAAAGGATAATCAGTATTTAATGCCGGTTTTTGGAACAACTGCAAAAACATTAACGGGTAAATATACCGTTTCAGCATCTACTACATTTCTTTTTGACGGGCAAAGCGAAACATTGAAGCAAGTAGGAAATGAAGTTGGTTTTTCTAAAAAATTATTTAAAGGAAAAAAATATCGATTTGCTATTGCCGGAGGGATTTGTACTTCAAAAGATATTACAGATCCATTGAACGAATCCGAAAGACAACCTATTTATGCATTGCAACAAGGAATTGATAATTTATTGAATCGTCATAAAGATGCTTGGGCTGAGTTATGGAATACAGGAGACATTCAAATCGAAGGAGATTTAGATGCGCAACAACGGGTAAGATTCGCTTTGTATAATTTGTATTCCTATATACGTCCGGAAACAAGACAAAGTATTGCGCCTATGGGATTGTCTTCTCAAGGATATAATGGACATATTTTTTGGGATAGTGAACTTTGGATGTATCCTACACTTTTGGCACTGCAACCTGATATGGCAAAATCATGTCTGGATTACCGTTCGGACCGTTTGCAAAAAGCAAAGCAGAAAGCTACGATATATGGATATAAAGGAGCAATGTATCCATGGGAGTCGGATGACACAGGAGAAGAGGCGACACCAACTTGGGCTTTGACAGGAATTTTTGAGCAACATATTACGGCTGATGTTTCGATTGCGTTTTGGAATTACTATGCGTATACTCAAGACAAATCGTGGTTAAGAAAAGAATGGAACGTATTAAAAGAAACGGCTGATTTCTGGGTAAGTCGAGTAGTTAAGAATCAAGATGGAAGTTATTCTATTTTGAATGTTGTTGGTGCCGATGAATATGCACAACATGTCGATGATAATGCTTTTACAAATGCTTCAGCTATTGAATCGTTAAAAAATACGATTAAGGCAGCTACAATTTTGAACGAGCCAGTTGATCCAAAATGGGTAGCAGTTTCTGAAAAATTAGTAATTCATACAGAAAATGGAATTACTCAGAATTACAAAGGATATAAAGGACAGATTATTAAACAAGCCGATGTTAATTTATTAGCATATCCGTTACATATTATTACTGATAAAGCACAAATTGAAAAAGATTTGGAATATTACACTGAAAAAATCGATAAAAAAGATGGTCCGGCAATGGCTTCAGGAGTTTTGTCCGTTTTGTATGCCCGATTAGGGGATAAGGAAAAGGCCTATAATTATTTTGTAAAATCATATTTGCCAAATAGTCGACCTCCTTTTGGTGTGTTTTCTGAGTCAGCAAACAGTAATAATCCTTATTTTGCAACAGGAGCGGGTGCGATGCTGCAAGCCGTAATTTATGGTTTTGGAGGCGTTGAACAAACCGATCATGGATTGAAATATAATAAAGGGTTGTTGCCCAAAAAATGGAAGTCACTAAAAATAATTGGTTTGGGAATGGATAACAAAACAATTACAATAGAATAACAGTATAAAACAAAAATTTCCTGCCACGATTGCACTTTTTAATCTTTTTAAGAAATTGAAAGAGGTGTATTCGTGGCTTTTTTATGAAAATAGCTCAAAATTCTTCTTAAATAACCTCTTTTAAAATAAAATCATTACCATAAATAAATTCCTCAAAAAAAGGGGGATTCTTAATTAAGTAAGCCATCGGATTAGAAAGACTGCTAATTTTAGAATTAAAGGCTATCTGATAAATAAGTATGAAAAAGGCTTTTAGATTAAAGAATCTGCAGCGATTTTCGTTATAAAGCTTTTTTTTTGATATATGTTTAAATATTGAATATGGTAAATTGAGTCGAATTATGACAATGTGTTTTTTTTAACGCTTTTTTTTAAATTTTATATAATTTTAGTATTAATTTTTTGAAGTATTAATTTTAAAATCGAAAACGTTTTCGACTCAACGAAAACGTTATAGTTTGTAATTTTCTTAATTTTATCATAAAATTAGTATTATGTTTACCACATATTTTAAAACAAACCATTAAAACAAATTATTAACCAACTTATTTATTACGTATGAAAAATAGTCTATTAAAAGGCTTGATGGTGTTTCTAACGATGCTATGTACTAGTTTGACTTATTCGCAAGATGTGTCCGGTACGGTATCTGATGCTAGTGGTCCGCTTCCAGGGGCTTCTATATTAGTTAAAGGAACAACAAATGGAGCACAAACAGATCTCGATGGAAATTTTACTATCAAAAATGTTGGCTCAAACGCAGTTTTGATTTTTAGTTACATTGGTCTTAAAAGTCAAGAAGTAAATGTAGCAGGAAAAAGCTCAGTGAAAGTAATCTTAAAAGAAGACTCAGCTGAATTAAAAGAAGTAGTAGTTATTGGCTACGGTTCTGTTAAAAAGAAAGACGCGACTGGTGCAGTTGATCAAATTGGAGCTAAAGATTTTGATAATGTATCTTCTCCTTCGCCAGCTCAATTGTTGAGAGGTAAAGTAGCAGGTGTTCAGGTGACTCAGTCAAGTGGGGAGCCAGGAGCTGGGGTTGCTATTAGAGTTCGTGGAAATTCATCTATTCGTTCAGGAAACGGTCCATTAATTGTTATTGATGGTGTGCCATTAGATGGTGGAAATGTTTCTGGTGGTGGAGATGATTTATTAGGAGCGTCTTCAGCAAGAAACCCATTAAACTTTGTGAATCAAAATGATATTGAAAGTATAAGTGTATTGAAAGATGCTTCTTCTACTGCTATCTATGGTTCTCGTGGTGCTAATGGTGTAATTGTAATTACTACTAAAAAAGGAAAATCAAAAGAACCTCAATTAGCTTACAGTACATCAGTACAATTCAGCAAAATGGCTGGTAAATTTGGTGTAATGGGTGCAAATGAATTCGTTGCTGCCGGTGGAGTTGATAAAGGATCAAGAACTTATGATTGGAAAGATGCAGTTTTGCGTAATGGTTTTTCTATGAATCATGATTTGTCTTTTAGCAAAACAACTGAAAACTCTAATACTAGAGTATCTTTTGGTGCAGCTAATACAAACGGTATTGTTAAAAATTCAGGTTTAGATAAATACAGTGCTTCTGTTTATAATTCAAATGATTTCTTTGGTGGAGCTTTAAAAGTGGAATCAAGATTGATTTACGCTTCTATAAAAGATGAAACTACTTTGTTATCTAATAATGCAGGTTTTATTGGTAATTTAATTGGTACAGCATTGTATTGGAATCCTACATTGCCAATTTATAATACAAACGGTACTTATAATGTAGTAAGTAATACATATTTGAATCCAGTACAGTTATTAAATGCTTATAAAGATTACACTAATACTAATAAAGTTTTAGGAAGTATCAATACTACTTGGAAGATTAATAGTCACTTGAAATACCAATTCTTATTTGGTATAGAAAGTTCTAATTCTATTAGAAAAAGTCAACTATTGCCAACTATTGATATCTTGAATGTTGCTCAGGCAGCTGTTCCTGGTTCTACTCAAGTTAAACATGGTCAAGCTTCAATCAATAGTCAAAATAAGTTTAATAAAACTTTTGAGCATACATTGAATTACAATAATGACTTCGGTGATAACTTCAATTTAGATGCATTAGTAGGATATTCTTACTATGATTATACAGCTGATGGAAGTTTTTCAAGTGCTAAAGGTTTTGATATGGCTCAGACTAATTTGATTGATAATATCGAGGGTGGTCTTCAAAATGAATTTAGAGTTTCTTCTTATAGAAATAGAGTAGAATTACAATCTTATTTTGGGAGAGTAAATGCTACATTATACAAAAAATTAATTCTTACTGGAACTTTAAGATCTGATGGATCTACTAAATTAGGAGTAAATAATAAATACGATTATTTTCCATCAGTTGGTATAGCTTATAAAGTTGTAGACAACAAAGAAGGT
Organism: Flavobacterium cryoconiti; assembly: GCF_048158645.1. Lineage (NCBI taxonomy): Bacteria > Pseudomonadati > Bacteroidota > Flavobacteriia > Flavobacteriales > Flavobacteriaceae > Flavobacterium > Flavobacterium cryoconiti. The sequence goes on from NZ_JBLNKW010000004.1 coordinate 202,886, forward strand.
ATAGTAAACAGTTTCAAAATTAGAGGGAATTACGGTATTACAGGAAATCAAGAATTTGCTCCAAACTCAGCAATTTCAAGAGGGTCTTACGGAATCAACGGTACTTTGGGAGTAGATACTAATTCAAATGCTGATTTGAGATGGGAAACTACTAAGTCATATGGTGTAGGAACTGATTTCGAGTTGTTCAACAATAAATTGACAGGTTCATTGGATTATTTCCAAAGAGATACTAAGGATTTAATTTTCCCAGTACCTGCAGCAGCTACGCAACCAGGACCACCGTCTCCACGTTTCAAAAACTTACCTGGAAACTTAATCAACAAAGGAGTTGAGGTAGCTTTGAGCTATAAAGTAATTGACAAAGAAGATTTGACTTGGGATATCTCAGGAAATGCATCTTTCTTAAGCAATGAAGTTAAAAACTTTGCTGGTTTTATCTCTACAGGAGGATTGAACGGTCAAGGATTATCAGATGCTTATGCGCAGGTAATTACTAATAATCATCCAGCATATACTTATTACATGTATGAGTGGAGAGGGTATGATGCTAATGGGAATTCTATCTATGCTGATGCTTCTGGTAATGATACAGGTTTAGGTACTGCTGCTAAAAAATTATTGAATAAACAACCTTTACCAAAAATAAATGTTGGTTTCTCTACTAGTCTTACTTTTAAAGGATTTGATGCTAGTGCTTCTTTTTATGGTGCATTTGGTCATTATATCTATAATAATACAACTAATGCTTATTTCTTCAAAGGTGCTTTCCTTGGAGGTAGAAACGTTACTCAAGAAGCAGCAACTTCTCCTCAAGCACAAGGAGATCCAAACTCACCATCTACTAAATATTTAGAAAAAGGTGATTTCTTAAGAATGGGTAATTTAACATTTGGTTACACAGTTAAAGGAGATGTTTTAGAGAAATTTAAAATTAAAACAGCTCGTTTCTATGTTAATGCATCAAATTTATTTATAATTACAGGTTATTCAGGTTCTGATCCTGAGGTTGATACTGATAAATCATTGAATGGTGTACCTTCTGCTGGTATGGAGTATTTATCTTATCCAAGAGAGAAAAGTGTAGCTGTTGGGCTTAACGTAACATTTTAATTAAAAAACAATGAAAAGAAATAATATTATAAAAAGCATCTTATTTGCCAGTACAATTGTACTAGGAGTAAGTTGTACTAATCTAGATGAAGAAGTATTAGATGGTGTAGTTATTAACAATACTGCAGGAGGTACAGTAAATACTGCATCTTTATTAACTAATGCATACAATGGATTAAGAGGTTTTCAAGATCAGGACAAAATGTTCGCCTTAGATGAAATGTCATCTGATGCTTTAGTTGGACCTACTCGTGGTGGTGACTGGGATGATAATGCAAAATGGAGACAATTGCATACCCATACTTGGGCACCGGATAATAATGAGATTAGAGGAGCATGGAACTCTTTATTGTCAAACGTTTACAATTGTAATTTGGTTGTTGAAAACGGTACTGCATCTGAAGTAGTTCAAGCACGTTTTTTAAGAGCATTTTATTATTATAATGTAGTTGATTTATACGGTCAAGCACCTTACAGAGAAGCGGGTTCTTCATTGGAAGCGGATCCTAAAGTTTGGACTAGACAAGAAGCAACTGCTTTTATAATAAGCGAATTAGAAGCGATAGTTGGAAGTTTACCTGCTCGTGTTGCTGGTGATGCTAGTATTGCAAACAAAGATGCCGCGCACTTTTTATTAGCTAAAATATATTTAAACAAAGGGGTTTTCAATGCGGCTGATGCTGCTGGACCTTATGTTTTTGACGCAGCTGATATGACAAAAGTCGTTTCAAATGTTGATGCAATAAGTAGCTCTTTGGCAACTGATTATTGGGATAACTTTAAACCAGACAACAATACATCTCCAGAGATATTATTCTCTTCTAAAAATTTAAGAGGTGGTGCCGGTGGAGGTATTCAATCAAGATGGAGAATGGGTATGCATTACAATCAAACTCCTGATGGATGGAATGGTTTTGCTACTGTAGCCGAATATTACAACAAGTTTAATCCTAATGACAGACGTATTAAAAATGCAGATCCAGCGATTATTGCAGCTTTTGGTAACAATGTTGGATTTCAAGTTGGTCAAATGTACAAACCAGGTGGTGTAATTCCATTGCAAGATAGAAATGGTCATCCATTAGTTTATACTGCTGCATTAACTTTGATTACGGGCGGTGCTACTTTAGAAACTGCAGGTATTAGAAGTCAAAAATATATTCCGGATGTTACTAACTTAGGTACTCCAGAAAATGACTATGAATTGATGCGTTATTCTGATGCTTTATTGATGAAAGCTGAAGCTATATTAAGAGGTGGAGCAGGAAGTATTGGAACTATTATGACTGATATTGCTGCTAGGTCAGGTCAAGCTGCCTCTCCTGCAACTTTGGATGGCGTATATCTTGAAAGAGGTAAAGAGTTATGGTATGAAGGATGGAGAAGAAATGATATGATTCGTTTTGGGAAATTCCTTGCTGCAAGAGAATTGAAACCTTACGTATCTGATAATAGATATGCTTTGTTTCCTATACCAGCAGATGCTTTGTTTAATGCGAATTTAAAACAAAATCCTGGTTACTAATAGTTTACAATTAATTATGTTTTGAGTTAGTTATAAAGAGGGTATTTTAATACCCTCTTTTATTTTTTATTCTAACTAGTTTTTTTATTTTTTTTAATTTTATCGTAGTAGTTTTTTAGTAACTAAAAAGGTTAACAATCATTAGATTACAAGAAAAAACAAACCTTTTTTTAGTTTCAAAAACAACTATTTATTTGCAGTATTAATTTTTTTATATAATGAATTATATATAAATTGGTCAATTATAATTACCTAATCAAATAGTTTTTAAATATGCCTAATCGTATTATTTTATTTTTACTTCTAGTTTTAATTTTCTCCAATTGTTCTAAAGAAAATGCAACAAATGAGAATGCCCTATTCTCTAAATTAGAGTCTTCAAATACCGGAATTAATTTTGTAAACGAAGTTAAAAATGGTGCTGATATGAATATATTCAAATACCGAAATTTTTATAATGGTGGGGGTGTAGCTATAGGGGATATCAATAATGATGGACTTTCAGATGTGTTTTTTACATCTAATCTAGGGGCTGACAAACTTTATTTGAATAAAGGTAATTTCAAATTTGAAGATATTTCTAAGAAAGCAGGAGTCGAAGGAAATAAGTCATGGTCAACTGGTGTCGTAATGGTTGACATTAATGGAGATGGACTTCTTGATATTTATGTTTGTAGTGCTGGGAATAACATTAATTCAATAAGAAAAAGCCAACTTTTTATTAATAACGGTAACTTGACTTTTACTGATAAGGCTGAACAATACAATCTTGCTGACACTGGTATTACAACTCATGCCGCTTTTTTTGATTATGATAAAGATGGTGATTTAGATTGTTATATTTTAAATAACAGTTTTATTCCTGTGAGTAGTCTCAACTACTCCAATAAACGCGAACTCCGTGATAAAGATTGGGATGTTGCCGATATTCTTAAAGGAGGAGGAGATAAATTACTGAGAAATGACAATGGAAAATTTACTGATGTTAGTAAAGAAGCCGGGATATATGGAAGTCTTATTGGTTTTGGTTTAGGTGTTACCGTAGGGGATGTAAATGGAGATTTATATCCGGACATTTATATTTCAAATGATTTTTATGAAAGAGATTATTTATATATCAATAATAAAAACGGAACTTTTACGGAACAAATTCAAGGTTGGGCTTCTCATATCAGTCAATCTTCTATGGGTGCTGATATGGCCGATATAAATAATGATGGTAAAGCTGATATATTCGTTACTGATATGTTACCAGAACATGATGAACGCTTGAAGACTACAACAAATTTTGAAAACTATGATTTATATCTTAGAAAAATAAATTTAGATTTTTTCAATCAATATATGCAAAATACTTTGCAGCTTAATAATGGAAACAATCAATTCCTTGAAATAGCGAATTATGCCGGTGTTGCCAAAACAGATTGGAGTTGGGGAGCTTTGATGTTTGATATGGATAATGATGGTTACAAAGATATATATGTTTGTAACGGAATTTATCATGATTTGACTAATCAGGATTTTGTTGATTTTTTCGCAAATGAATTTATGCAAAAAATGATTGTTACTGGCAAAAAAGAACAAATAGAGACCATTATCAATAAAATGCCAAGTACACCAATACCTAATTATGCATTTAGAAATAATAAAAATCTAACATTTACTAATGAAGCCAAAAACTGGGGACTCGATACGCCAAGTTTTTCAAATGGAGCGGCCTATGGAGATTTAGACAATGATGGTGATCTGGATTTGATTGTCAATAATGTGAATATGGAAGCTTTTGTTTATAAAAATAATTCCGAAAAAAATAAAGAAAATCATTTTGTAAAAGTCAAATTGAAAGGAGATAACGAAAATAGATTTGGAGTAGGAAGTGTTGTTCAATTATTTTCGGGGAAAGAGATTTTAAGACAAGAGTTAATTCCTTCTAGAGGTTTTCAATCTTCAATTGATTATGTTATGACTTTTGGAATTGGAACTAAAAAAATAGATTCTTTGGAGGTAATTTGGCCTAACGGTAAATTTCAAACTATTAAAAAAATAAAAAATAACTGTACACTCAATTTGAATATTGCAGACGCAAAATCAAGTTTTGTTCCCAAAACAGACAAGTCGAAATCATTATTATCTGAAAAGAAAAGTCAATTCTTAGCAAACAAAGAAAATGATTATATCGATTTTGATTATGAAGGTTTGATTTCAAAAGAACTTTCACAGGAAGGGCCTTCACTTGATGTAGCAGATATTAATGGAGATGGAAATGAGGATGTTTTTATTGGTGGGGCCAAAGGGCAAGGTGGAAAAATCTATTTAAATAATGGAAACGATAATTATACAATTACTAGTCAAAAAGATTTAGACAGCGATGCCATTTATGAGGATACTGCCGCTAGTTTTTTTGATGCAGACGGTGATGGCGATCAGGATTTATTAGTTGGTTCCGGTGGGAACGAAAAATCAGATCAAGCGAATTACAAAAACAGATTGTATTTGAATAATGGAAAAGGAATTTTCACAAAAAGCAAATCCAATATTCCTACAACCAATAATAATGTATCCGTAATAGCTTCAAACGATTTTGATAATGATGGTGATATTGATGTTTTTATTGGTAGTCGAAGCGTTCCCGGTGTTTATGGGATTGATCCAAAGCAATTATTACTAGAAAATGATGGTAAAGGAAATTTCACGAATGTTACTGATAAAAAAGCTTTCAAATTGAATGAAGTAGGAATGATTACAGATGCAGTTTGGGAAGATATAGATAATGATGGTAAAAAAGATTTAATAATTGTAGGCGATTGGATGGCACCGCGAATATTCAAAAATACAGGAAGAAGATTAGCAGATTATAAATCAAATTTAACTGAATATAAGGGTTTTTGGAATGCAATCAGTTGTGTAGATTTGAATAATGATGGTAAGAAAGACTTGGTTCTTGGGAATAAAGGAACTAATATGTCTTATAAAGCCTCGAGTATTAATCCAATGCGATTGTTTATAAATGATTTTGATAATAATGGGACTATCGAGCAAATCGCAACTCGTTCTATTGATAATAAAGATATACCAATTCATTTAAAACAGGAATTAGCGAAACAAATACCCTCAATAAAAAAGAAGAATTTAAGTTATGCGGACTATTCCAAAAAATCATTTCAGGAATTATTTGCTCAAGATGTAGTTGATAATTCTATTCAAAAATCAGTGACTATTCAAGAGAGTGTAATTGCTATTAATAAAGGAAACGGAAAATTTGAGGTGAAAGTACTACCAAAAGAAGTTCAGTTTTCGTGTGTAAATACGATTTGTGTGGTAGATGTGAATAAAGATGGAATCTTAGATTTGATTTTGGGAGGAAATCAATATGAATTTAAACCACAATTTTCAAGATTAGATGCTAATTATGGCAGTGTTCTTTTAGGTTCAAGAAACGGTACTTTTTCATGGTTGCCTTACAATAAATCAGGATTCTTTATCAAAGGCGAAGTAAAGCATGTTAAAACAATAAAAAATAAGAATAACACTATTTCAATAATAGCTGTTGTAAATGATAATACTCCTAAAATATTTAAAAGCAATGAATAATTTTTTTAGAATAGGATTGGCTTCATTGCTAATTGTTAGTTGTTCCAAAAAACAAGATCAATTATTTGAAAAGTTATCTCCAGAAAAAAGTAACATCACATTCAATAATAAGCTCGATCCTTCAAAAAATATCTCTATTTTAGATTATCTCTATTATTATAATGGTGGAGGTGTGGCTCTTGGAGATATCAATAATGATGGTTTGGTTGATGTGTATTTTACTTCTAATCAAGGTAAAAATAAATTGTATCTAAACAAAGGCAATAATAAATTTGAAGATATTACTGCAAAAGCCGGAGTTGAAGGACAAAGTGATTGGAATTCGGGTACTATCATGGCAGATGTTAATGGAGATGGATATTTAGATATTTATGTTTGTGCGGTTGTTGGAATCAATGGCTTTGAAGGACACAATGAATTGTTCATCAATAACAAGAATAATACATTTACTGAAAGTGCAGCTGAATACGGATTAGATTTAGATAATTACAGTTCATCGGTTGCGTTTTTTGATTACGATAATGACGGGGATTTAGATATGTATTTATTAAATCATGCTGTTCATTCTGAATTATCATTTGGAAATGCTGAAATTAGAAATAAAAGAAGCTATGAATGTGGAGATAAATTATTTAGAAATGATAACAACAAATTTGTTGATGTAAGCGAGCAAGCAGGAATTTTTGGTGGAGCTAATGGATATGGTTTAGGATTAGCAGTTTCTGATTTCAATTTAGATGGTTATCCTGATATTTATGTTTGCAATGATTTTCATGAAGATGATTATTATTACTTAAATAATGGAGATGGTACTTTTACCGAAAGTTTAAAGAAGCATTTTGGTCATACCAGTAGATTTTCGATGGGTGTAGATGTTGCGGATATTAATCACGATGGCTTTCCTGATATAATGACCTTGGACATGCTTCCAGAAGATGAAAAAGTTTTGAAATCTTCATTAGGGGATGATAATGCACAGATGCTCAAAATGAGAACCGAGAAATTGGGGTATCATTATCAGTACACCAGAAATATGTTGCAATTGAATCAAGCTGGAAATCATTTTACAGAAACTGCTTTATTAAGTGGTGTAGCAGCTACGGATTGGAGTTGGAGCACTTTATTTGCTGATTATGACGAGGATGGTGAGCAAGATATATTTGTATGTAATGGAATTCCAAAACGTCCAAACGATTTAGATTATGTGAAATATTTTTCAAATGATCAGATTAAAAGTAAAATTAGTACCACTAAATTGCTGGATAAAGAAGCTTTAAAGAAGATGCCAAAAGGGAATGTGACTAATTATGTTTTCCAAGGGTCAAAAGATTTAATGTTCAAAAACAGATCGAAAGATTGGATTGAAAATGACTCAATAATTTCTAATGGAAGTGGTTATGCTGATATTGACAATGATGGCGATTTAGATGTTATTACTAATAATTTGAACAGTGTTGCATCAGTATATATAAATCAAACTAATAAAAATTCTAATTATTTAAAATTAAAATTGCAGTTTGAAGGAAAAAATACTTTCGGAATAGGCACCAAAGTAATTTCGTATTCTAAAGGCAAAAAACAATTCAAGGAACTACAAACTACAAGAGGATTTCAATCATCTTCTGAGCCTATGATTCATTTTGGATATGGTAAAACAAAAACTATAGATTTGTTAGTAGTTATTTGGCCGGATAAAACATACCAAACACTTAAGAATGTTAAAACCTGTCAAACATTAACCATAAAACCAAACAGTAATAGAAAGGTTTTCGATTATAATAAATTGCATCCTGCAGTTATTCCTGTTTTCAAAAAGGTTGTGAATAATTTAGGAATCGACTTCACGCATCAAGAAAATGATTATATCGATTTTGTTTTTCAAAAATTAATTCCTTACCAACGTTCAGATCGTGGTCCGGCAACGGCAATAGGGGATTTAAATGGAGATGGTAAAGATGATATTTTCTTTGGCGGAGCCAAAAATAAAAAAGCTGCTATTTATATTCAAAATCAAAAAGGATTTGCTAAAAAGTCTTATAACGAAATTGAAAATGACTCTGTTTTTGAAGATGCTTCAGCGATAATAGGTGATTTTAACAATGATAAAATTAACGATTTATTTGTGGCTTCCGGAGGCGGGGAAAATGCTTCTAATTTGCAAGACCGATTATATTTAGCCAATAAGGGACAATTAGTAAAAACGATTTTGCCAAATTTAGTTCAGAATGCTTCAGTTATAAAAATGTTCGATTATGATAAAGATGGTGATTTAGATGTTTTTATTGCTAATAATTCGATGAACAATAGATTTGGAAGTATGCCGGATTGTTATTTATTGAACAATAATAAAGGTGTTTTTTCTATTGTAGAAAGTAAAACTTTTTCAAAAATAGGAATGGTTACGGATGTTCTTTTTGATGATTTTAATAAAGATGGCAAAGTCGATATTATTGCAATAGGAGAATGGATGAAACCAACGTTTTTTGCAAATACAAATGGGAAATTCAAAGATGTAACTGAAACTGTTTTCCCTGAAAAAAGCAATGGATTATGGCAATCTATTATCCCTTTTGATATTGATAACGACGGTGATCAGGATTATTTAGTTGGAAATTGGGGAATGAATTCAAAATTCAAAGCTTCACAAGAGTTTCCTATGAAAATGTATTATGACGATTTTGATGGTAATGGTTCTTTTGAAACTATTGTGGCTAAAGAGAAAAATGGGAAATACTACACGACCTTGGGATTGGATGAATTAGCGGAGCAATTTAGTGGAATGCTTAAGAAGAAATTTAATAGCTATAAATCATTTGCCGGTAAAACATTAGAAGAGGTTTTTGATCCAAAAATGCTTGAAAAAGCAAAATTATATGAAGTACATAATCTGAAATCGGGCTATTTAAGAAACGATAAAGGGAAATTTACTTTTGTTGCTTTCTCTAATAAAATGCAAGTAGCACCAATTACCTGTTTTGTAAAATCAAATTTTGATTCTGATAAAAAAGAAGAAGTTTTTGCAGCAGGAAATTATTTTGGAGTTTCACCTTATCACAGCCGATTTGATGGATTTTCAGGAGCTTTAATAAAAAATGAAAAAACAATCTATTTAGGAAATCAAATTGGTATCGATTTAACTCAGAAGGCAGTTAAGCATTTGGATATTATCAATTTCAATGGAAAAAAATATTTGTTGATTACCATTAATAATAGTAAAGCAGAGGTTTATGAAATGCCAATGATTAAAAATTAATTTAAAAAATATTACAAACAAAATAATTAAACAAAATAAAATGAAATCTAAAATTTATCTTTTAGGACTTATAACGCTCTTTTTTATTTCTTGTAAAAAAGAGAATTCAATTAAGGTTACAGCAAATGATTACTGCGCTGCAGTGGATACAGTAACGGGAATTATGGTTCATGATATTTTTTCACCTCCCGTTGCGAGTAGAATTTACGTTTATCCTAATATTGCAGCCTATGAGATTATGGCTCAAAACAGTACTAAATACCAAAGTCTGCAAGGGCAATTAAAAGGATTAGATTCTATCCCTAAACTTGATCCGAAAAGTGGTGTTAACAAAAATTTAGCGGCGCTTGTTGCTCATATTGAAGTGAGTAAAATGTTAATTTTTTCTGAAGATGCGTTAGGAAAATACAGAGATAGTTTATACGAAAAATGGGAAAATGAGAATGCTAAGGAATTCCTGGTTTCTAAAGATTATGGCTTAAAAGTGGCTGATCGAATAAAAAAGTGGATGGGAAAAGACAATTACAAGCAAACCCGAACTTTTTCAAAATTTTCTGTTTATGCTAATCAACCAGGAAGATGGCAACCTACTCCACCAGCTTATATGGATGCAGTTGAGCCACATTGGGGTGAAATAAGAACGTTAGTTATGGATTCAGCTTCTCAATTTAAACCAATTGCACCTTATCCTTTTTCTACAGATAAAAAGTCTGCTTTTTACAAAGATGCTAAGGAAACCTATGATGTAGGAAATATGATTTCCGAAAAATTAATCCTTATGGAGAAAAATAAAAGTAATGTAATTCCAGAAGAATCCGCAATTTGCACTTTTTGGGATTGTAATCCTTATGCTACCGTAACCCAAGGACACATGATGTTTGCCAAGAAGAAAAACTCACCGGATGCACATTGGATGAATATAACTAAAATTGCGTTGAAAAAAAACAAATCTGATTTTGAAACTGCCGTTTTTGCTTATACCAAAACCTCGATTGGAGTTTTTGAAAGTATTATCAGTTGTTGGAATGAAAAATTTAGAAGTAATGTAGTTAGACCTGAAACCTATATTAATCAAAATATTGATGAGAACTGGAGGCCTCAATTGCAAACTCCTCCTTTCCCAGAATATACCAGTGGGCATTCAGTTATTTCTTCTTGCTCTTCACTGATTTTAACTTCTATTTTTGGAGATAATTTTAGTTACATTGATGATTCTGAAGTTCCTTTCGGCTTACCAAAAAGACCTTTTAAATCATTTAAGCTAGCTGCAGCAGAAGCCTCAATTAGTAGGTTGTACGGAGGTATTCATTACAGAGCAGCAATTGAAAATGGCGTTGCACAAGGTAATAATATTGGAAATTATTTGAATAAAAAATTAAAGATGCTTAAAAAATAATGATAGTCAGAAAAAAAATTATATTAGGATTTAGTGCAATTTTTTTAGTCTTTTTAATTTGGTATTTATTTATTAAAAAAAGTGATTATAGTATTTCATTTAAAGTTAATACTGCTACAGGAACTATTTTTCAGGGTATTCAAGAATGGTCTGAGATTCAGTTAGTAAATCAAAAAGAAAATTATACCACTCTGGAAAAGAAAAATTTTGATTTCATCAAACAAGAAATGGAAAAAGGGAATGTCCATATGGAATATACTTGGGAAATGAGCTCAATTGATGATTCGATAACTGCAGTGACAGTTGGTATAAAAGATTTAAATAATAGTTTATTCAATAGACTTACGGCTCCTTTTTACAGTACTAGTTTTAAAGTGGAGCAAATTAAAAAAGTAACTGATTTTAAAAACGGCTTAAACAATCATATAAAAAACTTTAGAGTCAAAATTGATGGTGAAGGTACTTCTGAAGAAACATTTGTAGCGTATTTAAACCTTACAAGTGTATTACAGGAAAAAGCACAAAGCATGATTGCCAATGATGGAATTATAACAGGTTTTTTACAACAGAACAATATTAAGATAATAGGAAGACCTTATTTAGAAATTGAAAGTTGGGATCTTGATAAAGAAACGATTAACTTTAATTATTGTTTTCCAATTGATAAGAAAACCAAAATTATCGAAAATGAGCTTGTTAAATTCAAAAAATTGCCAGCCATAAGAGGTTTGAAGGCTACCTATTATGGGAGTTTCAGGACTTCAGACAGAGCTTGGTTTGCATTATTGGATTATGCTAAAAATCATAACTACAAATTAGAAAATAAACCATTAGAAAATTTTCTTGCAAATCCTTTTAATGGAGGCGATGAATTAGAATGGGAAGCAAAAATAATTATTCCATTTGCAAAAAAATAAAGGTTAAAAATTTAGATTATTTTAACATTTCGAAAACGTTTTCGGTTATTCCGAAAACGTTTTTGTTTTAATTATGTATTGAATTGGGAATTTTAAAATTAAATTTAAAAAAAATTAACAAACCAATACATTAACCAAAAAATGGGAAGTAAAATAAAATTAGATTTTTGGCAAATTTGGAATATGAATGTCGGTTTTTTTGGTATTCAATATAGTTTTGGTCTGCAACAAAGTGCAGTTAATCCAATTTATGATTTTTTAGGTGCTAGCCCAGATCAAATTCCTTTGTTAAATCTTGCTGGACCCATGACAGGTTTATTAATACAACCTCTTATTGGTGCATTGAGTGATAAGACTTGGCACCCGAGGTGGGGAAGACGCAAGCCTTATTTTTTTATTGGCGCTATGATGTGTAGTCTTGCCTTATTGTTGTTTCCGTTTAGTAGTTCTTTATGGATGGCTGCGGGGTTACTTTGGATATTAGACGCAGGCAATAATACCGCAATGGAGCCTTATAGAGCTTTCATTGCTGATAAACTTGATGACGAGCAACTGCCTTTAGGTTTTCAGATGCAAAGTTTTTTTACAGGGTTGGGGCAAACCTTAGCCAATTTATCTTTATTTATATTTCCGCTGATTATAGTGGGAAAAACGGGTTCGCTGCCCACTTGGGTTTATGCTTCATTCTTTTTAGGAGCAGTTTGTTCTATTGGAACAATTTGGTGGAGTATGAAAACAACAAAAGAAATTCCACCTACAGCCGAAGAGCTTTTGTATATTAAATCAAATAAAGGCGGGGTATTCGATCCGCTGATAGAAATTTTTTCTGCAATTGGCGAGATGCCTAAAGTCATGTGGCAATTGTCTTTAGTCTATCTCTTTCAATGGTACGCTTTGTTTTGTTATTGGCAAAATTCTTCTAAAAGTATAGCTTTATCCGTTTGGGATGCTACCCCAAAAAGTAATCCTGAAGCTTATGAAGCAGCAGTTGGATGGACAGGATTAGTTAATGGATGGTATAATGTTGTGACTTTTTTGACGGCATTTGCATTAGTAGGATTTGCAAAAAGATACAGCCCCAAAACAGTGCATGCGTTTTGCTTGTTTGTAGCGGCAATTGGTCTTTTGGTTTTTCCACACATACATGATAAGAATTTATTGTTTTTTGCGATAACTGGTTTTGGTATAGGCTGGGCCAGTATGATGGGGATACCTTATTTAATGGTTGTTTCAGATATCCCAAAAGAAAGATATGGGGTCTACATGGGTATTATAAATATGATGATTGTTATTCCAATGATTATTCAAAATGTGTCATTTGGATATATCTTAAAGCATTTTTTGAATAATGATTCCCGATTAGCGATAACTTTTGCGGGTGTATTATTGATTATTAGTGCCGTATGTACCTTATTTATTAAAACCAAAAAACAAGAATTAAGTGAATGATTTAAATTATATAAAAGCAATTGAATTACTGCAAAGAGCATCTTCATCTGAAGGCTTTTTAGCAAGTGCTCAAGATATTTCTAATTATAAAAGAGTTTGGGCGCGCGATGGTGTGATTTGTGGATTAGCTGCTTTGGCTTCAGGAGAGAATGATTTAATTGAGACTTTTCGTAAAACATTAGAAACATTAGCCCACAATCAACATTATAATGGAACTATTCCATCAAATGTAATGACGAATGATGATGCTGTTGAAGTTAGTTATGGCGGTTTAGCGGGAAGAGTTGATGCTGTTACTTGGTTTATTATAGGGATTTGCCAATATGCTTTCTATAAAAATGATATCACTTTCGTGAAAAAATACGAAAGTAATATTCAAAAATGCTTGCAGCTCTTAGAAGCTTGGGAATTCAATAATAAACATTTATTGTATGTGCCTCTTTCAGGAAACTGGGCGGATGAGTACATAACTGACGGCTATGTTTTATATGATCAATTGCTTAGGATATGGGCACTGAAAAGTTATAATCATTTTGCAAAAAACAATGCGATTGCTTCTAAAATTGAAAAAATTACCGAGCAACTTGAAATTAATTTTACTCCAAATTCAGTTGGAGAGAAATACCACGAAAGAGCTTATAACGAAGCAAATATTCAAGAATTCATGCCTTGTTCTTTTTCACCGGCAGGTTATAAAACACAATTTGATGCTTTCGCCAATTCCTTGGCTTTGTATTTAAATATTGGGAATGAAGATTTCCAAAAAAGTATTTTGGAACATGCCGTGAAACTTTCTAATGAAAGACCTTTGAAATTAATACCGGCTTTTTGGCCAGCAATTGAAGAAAGCGATTTAGATTGGAATTTGCTCAAAAATAATTGCAAATATGAATTCAGGAATTATCCAAATGAGTTTCATAATGGAGGAAGTTGGTCCATGGTGAATGGTTTTTTTGGTTTGGCTTTGCTAGCCAAAGAAAAAAGAGAGGAAGCGACCCAACTTTTGAATGCCATAAATGAAGCAAATGCTATTGAAAATTTTAGCTTTTATGAAAATTTCAATAGTGAAACCAAATCGCCAAACGGAGTTCCGTTTTGTGCATGGAGTGGTGCAGCAGCAGTAATGTTGCATCAAAGTATACATACAAATTTTAAATTTTTAGTTTAAATTGGAAAAAACAATAGACATAATATGCGCAGGAGAAGTATTGATTGACTTTATTGGTCATGAAGTAAATACTTCAATAAACAGAACAAAAGATTATCACCGTTTTCTAGGTGGTTCACCAACAAACGTAGCAGTGAATGCTGCAAGATTAGGGTTGAAATCCGTATTAGTAGCCACTTGCGGTCAGGATGGTTTGGGAGAATATATTGTTCGAAAACTAAAACTAAATAATGTAATTACTTCCCAAATCAGAAAATCAGAAACTGAACCGACCTCCGTTATTTTTGTATCAAAATCTACTGGAACGCCAGATTTTATTCCTTACAGGGAAGCAGATTATCAAATAAAACAAAGTCAAATTCCAGAGGAATTACTGGAAAGTGCCAAAATCTTTCATACTACTTGTTTTGCTTTAAGCATAAATCCGGCTCGAACAACGATTCTAGAAAGTGCCAAAAAAGCAAAAGCATTGGGATTACAAACGAGTATCGATATTAATTTTTCGGAAAGAATATGGCCTGATAGAGAAGAAGCAAAACAAGTTTTAAGAGAATATTTGTCAACTAATCCTCTTGTGAAACTAAGTGAGGATGATTGTTACAGACTTTTTTCGGAAGCCAAAACTGAAGATTATATTTTCGAATATTTCCATGAATTAGGCGCTTCGACTATTTGCCTGACAAAAGGAAAAGACGGTGTAGTATTATCGGATAAAAATTTCGGAATGTTTCACCAAAAAGCCTCGCATATAGATGACATAAAAGATACAACAGGAGCAGGAGATGCTTTTTGGACTGGTTTTTTATACGCACAATTATTGAATAAAAATTTTGAAGAAACAATAACGATAGCTCAAAAATTAGCTGTTTTGAAGCTTCAAAATGTGGGGAGATTGCCAGAAGGAATTAATATTCAAGAGTATTTGAATACTGATTCATAAAAACTAAATTAACAGATTTTAAGAACTAGGAAAATGAAAAAAAACGCTGTCAAAATTGCGATGTATCTCAATTATTTTGTGTTTGCAATATTATTAAATAGTGTTGGGATTGTTATACTAAAATCGCAAGCAAATTATGGAGTAGATGAATTGCAAGCCAGTATTCTCGAAGCATTCAAAGATCTGCCTATTGCGATAGTTTCTTTTTTGATAGCGTCATTTTTGCCAAGAATAGGGTACAAAAGAGCCATGCTAATTGGTTTAGCATTGGTTTCCGTAGCTTGTGTTAATATGTATTTTGGAAATTCGTTTGACACCGCAAAAATACTTTTTGCAACTGTTGGAGTTTCCTTTGCTTTGATAAAAGTCTCCGTTTATTCCCTAATTGGGACAGTTACAGAAAATCAGAAAGAGCATAATAGTTTGATGAGTAGCATTGAAGGTGTTTTTATGATAGGAATTGCCTTGGCTTACTTTTTATTTCCTGCTTTTAATTCGGATATAAATCCAGACTCATGGTTAAATGTGTATTGGTTGTTGGCCGGAATTTCATTAATATCATTTGGATTTTTATTTTTTACCAAATTTGAAAATCAAACCGAAATTCCTGGAGTTAATCTGGTCGATGACTTTGCACAAATGTTCAAATTATTTGCTCAGCTTCTAACAATCGTTTTTGTAATTAGTGCTTTTTTGTTTGTAATGATAGAACAAGGGATAATGTCTTGGTTGCCTACATTCAATAGTAAAGTGTTGCATTTGCCACAAAATATTAGTATTATGATGGCGAGTATATTGGCAATTACTTTAGCCACTGGACGACTTTTAGCGGGTGTGATTACAAAAAAAATAAATTGGATTTGGGTGCTCAGTTTTTGTATTGTAATGGCCATGTTAATAGTTGTTTTTCTGCTTCCAAAAACAGTTGGGTTAGAGGTGAAAGAAATTAATTCACTTAGCGATATTCCATTAATAGGATTTGCATTTCCATTAGTTGGACTCTTTATTGCGCCGATTTATCCGCTTTTAAATTCGGTTGTTTTGAGTGCTTTGCCAAAGAAACTACACAGTTCAATGACGGGTTTAATTGTTGTTTTCTCAGCTCTTGGCGGTACTCTTGGATCTAGAATTATTGGTTATTTATTCAAAAATGAAGGTCCTGAAAATGCATTTTTCTATACTTTAATTCCAATGTCATTATTGCTTGTTTCATTTTTTATATTAAAAAAACTTACTTCTAAAATATGAATTTCTTAATTAACATAGACAAGGTATTTCATGAATTACTACTTCAGGAAGATACCGATAAAGATAAAAAAATCACTAAAGATGATAATGGACCTAAAAAGTTCACTTTAGTTGATGAAAACACAAAACAAGAAATTGTTATTGAGGGAACGTATCATTTGTCAAATTTACTTCAGGAATTAGCTTTATTAAAAGAAAACAAAGTGAATAAAGGGGAGATAGATTTGAGCCGTATTCAAGAAAATCCTGTAGAACGAATTTCGAGAAAAATTAGAGAAGACTATTGGAATGAATTGACCAGAACTATTGATAGAAAAGGTTTAGATCAAATTCTCCAGGACGAGAAAACGACCAATGAAGTTCCTACACTTTATGTTTCGGCGAAGGACAAGCAAGGTGTAGCCTATTTTCAGGAATTGGAAAAAGAACTTCAGAATTTTAAAGTAGGTATTTTGCCCGAAAATTTCTCGATGGAATATGTAGATACATTAAATAAAAAACCGGGTATTTTGGCTTTGGCTTTAGAGCAAAAAATATACAGTTTACAGGGAGTGCCTTTCGTGGTTCCCGGAGGAAGATTTAATGAAATGTATGGTTGGGATAGTTATTTTATTGGAGTTGGTTTGATTATAGATAATCAACTGGAAAAAGCAATGTCAATTGCCGAAAACTTTAAATATCAAATCATACATTACGGTAAGATTCTAAATGCGAATAGAAGTTATTACTTAACGAGAACACAACCACCTTTATATTCTTCATTATTAATTGAAATTGTAAAAAAGAAAGTACCTAGTTTAGAATGGTTGAGAAGTCATTTGGAAACAGTTATTTTGGAATATAATGCGGTTTGGATGGTTCAAGGAAAAAGATTAACGCCAACTGGTTTAAATCGATACAAAGCTGATGGAGTTGGAATGCCATTTGAAGTAGAACCTGGTCATTTTGATGATGTTTTAGAGCCTTATGCTAAAAAATACAATTTACCAATCCGAGAGTTTGAAAAACAATATTTAAACCGAACTCTTGTTGATGCGGAGCTTGACGTCTATTTTGTCCATGATCGTAGCTTGAGAGAAAGCGGTCACGATACTACCGATAGACTTATAAATACGTGTGCTAATTTAAACTCGGTAGATATCAATAGTTTTCTTTATAAATACGAAAAGGACATTGCGTATTTGATAAAAGAGTATTTCAATAATTTTTTCCAAGTTGGAGATGTAAAGTATACTTCTGAAGAATGGGAACAAAAAGCACTTTTTAGAAAAGAGAAAATTGATGAATTGTGCTGGAATGAAGAATCAAGCATGTATTTTGATTATGATTTTGTAAATAAAAGACAATTTCCATTTGAAGCAGCAACTACATTTTTTCCTTTATGGGCTGGGTTGTGTAATGAACACCAAGCTAAAAAATTAGTAGAAATAGCTTTGCCGCAATTTATAAAAACAGGAGGAATTACAGGAAGTACCAAAGCGAGTAGTGATAGTTTTTCAAAAGATGCTCCACAGCGACAATGGGATTACCCATTTGGTTGGGCACCACATCAAATGTTATTGTGGGAGGGTTTGATTAAATATAAATTCTTTAATAAGGCTCAAGAAATGGTCTACAGATGGTTGTGGTTAATCACTAAAAATGCGGTTGAATATAACGGAACCATTCCTGAAAAATTTGATTTAGAAATCAGTTCACATAAGGTTTTTGCTGAATATGGTAATGTAGGAACCGAATTTGATTATATTGCCAAGGAAGGATTTGGTTGGGTAAATGCATCGTATCAATACGGGTTGCAAATATTGAGTGACAATTTAAAACAAGAACTAAATAAGCTGACTTCGCCCGATGAATTATTTTAATGTGAAATAAATAAATAAATTGAGCATTTGAATACTATTTTTTTTAACTTTATAATAAATTAAACTTATTTATTATGACTGTTAATCAAATATTAAGCACAAAAGGAAAGGAAGTTTATTCCATACTTTCCACTAACACTGTATACGAAGCATTGACAGTGATGAGCGAAAAAAACATTGGAGCGATTCTTATCATCGAAGATGGGGTTTTGAAAGGTGTTTTGTCTGAAAGAGATTATGCCCGAAAAATTGTTTTGAAAGCTAAATCTTCAAAGAAAGCGTTGGTTCATGAAATTATGGAGGTAGCTGTAGTTACAGTAAAACCTTCCGATAATTTAGATTATTGCATGGAATTAATGAGTACTAAAAGAGTGAGACATTTGCCTGTTTTAGAAAACGATACTGTAATAGGAATTATATCCATAAGTGATGTTGTAAAAGCAATAATCGAAATCCAAAAAGATACGATTCAACATTTAAACTCTTACATTACCCAATAGAAGTAAATAGTCCAATTCATATAATAGCTGCGATTTTTTGCAGCTATTTTTATTTGTATGTACTGGTGCGAGTCTGTTTTTTTATAAAAGAATAGGATAAAAGCTAACTTTTTAAGCCAAGTCTTCTATCTTTGTATGATAGAATAAAATCTAAAAACAATGGACAAAAACAGCAAAAGAAGAGAAGCATTATTATACCACGCAAAGCCAACTCCTGGTAAAATTCAGGTAGTTCCCACTAAGAAATATGCAACACAAAGAGATTTATCTTTGGCTTATTCCCCTGGTGTAGCCGAGCCATGTTTAGAGATTGCAAAAGATGTTAATAATGTTTATAAATATACTGCAAAAGGAAATTTAGTTGCTGTAATTACTAATGGTACCGCGGTATTAGGGCTTGGAGATATTGGTCCTGAAGCATCTAAGCCAGTAATGGAAGGTAAGGGATTATTATTTAAAATTTTTGCTGATATTGATGTATTTGACATTGAAATTGGGACAAAGGATATTGAGGAATTTATCCAGACCGTTAAAAATATAGCACCAACTTTTGGTGGAATTAATTTGGAAGATATTAAGGCTCCGGAGTCTTTTGAAATAGAAAGAAGATTGGTTGAAGAGCTTAATATTCCAGTAATGCATGATGATCAACACGGAACAGCTATTATATCATCAGCTGCTTTGTTGAATGCCTTAGAACTGGCTAATAAAAAATCAGAAGATGTAAAAATGGTTGTTTCAGGAGCGGGTTCTGCTGCTCTTGCCTGTGCCGATTTATATGTTTTATTAGGAGTAAAAGTTGAAAATATATTGATGTTTAACAGTAAAGGAGTTTTGACGAAAGACAATCCTTCTCTTTCTGTTTTGCAACAAAAATATGCCAGAGACATAAAACCAATGAGTCTTGAGGAAGCATTAGTTGGTGCTGATATCTTTTTAGGTTTGTCGACAGGAGGGATTATGTCTCCGCAAATGTTGATGGGAATGACAGAAAATCCAATCGTTTTTGCAATGGCAAATCCAGATCCTGAAATTGATTATAATCTTGCTGTTGCAACTCGGAAAGATGTTATTATGGCTACGGGACGCTCTGATTTCCCTAATCAGGTGAATAATGTTCTTGGATTTCCTTATATTTTTAGAGGAGCACTTGATGTTCGTGCAACCAAGATAAACGAAGCTATGAAAATGGCCGCTGTAAAAGCGCTAGCTTTATTGACAAAAGAATCAGTTCCTGAACAAGTAAATGTTGCTTATGGGGCTACAAAATTAAATTTTGGCAGAGAATATATCATCCCAAAACCATTTGATCCAAGATTAATAACTATTGTTGCGCCTGCTGTTGCAAAAGCTGCGATGGATTCAGGAGTAGCGTTAAATCCTATTACGGATTGGAAAAAGTATGAAGAAGAGCTTTTAGATCGTTTGGGGAATGATAACAAAATGGTTCGTTTGATTACCAATAGAGCCAAAATGGATCCAAAAAGAATCGTTTTTGCCGAAGCAGATCAGTTGGCAGTTCTAAAAGCGGCTCAAATTGTGTTAGAAGAAGGGATTGGCTTTCCGATTTTATTAGGGAATAAAGAAATTATTTTAGAATTAAAAGAAGAACTAGGTTTTGATGCCGATGTTCAAATTATAGATCCTAAAATAAAAGAAGAGGAATCCAGAAGAAACAGATTTGCAAATACCTACTGGTCATCCAGACAAAGACGTGGAATATCGTTATTAGATGCTCAGAAATTAATGCGTGAAAGAAACTATTTTGCAGCCATGATGGTTAATGAAGGTGAAGCTGATGCATTGGTTACAGGGCATTCCAGAAGTTATCCGTCTGTTGTGAAACCAATGTTGCAACTTATTGAAAAAGCGCACGGTGCTTCTCTCGTTGCCACTACAAATATGATGATGACGGCCCGTGGGCCAATGTTTTTGTCAGATACGGCTATAAACATAAATCCATCAGCTGATGATTTGGCTAAAATTGCAATTATGACTGCAAAAACGGCTAGAATGTTTGGAGTGGAGCCAGTAATTGCAATGATATCGTATTCGAATTTTGGTTCTTCAACAAATGAAAGTGCTGCAAAAGTAAGAGAAGCAGTATCTTATTTGCATAAAAACCATCCTGATATGGTTATTGATGGAGAAATTCAAGCTGATTTTGCGTTGAATCCAGAAATGTTGAAAGAAAAATTTCCGTTTTCAAAACTAGCAGGTAAAAAAGTAAATACTTTAATTTTTCCTAATTTGGAATCGGCTAATATTACCTATAAACTTTTGAAAGAATTAAATAAAGTTGATTCAATAGGGCCTATCATGTTAGGAATGGGAAAACCGGTTCACATATTTCAATTAGGAGCAAGTGTAGAAGAGATGGTGAATATGGCAGCTATTGCTGTTATTGATGCTCAAGAAAAAGAGAAGAAAAAAATAAATATAGGGTAATGCTTCTTTGATGAAAAGAACATTTAAATAGATGAATTTAGTTAAATTATGTGCTAATTTTATTATATTTGGTGACATATATTATAAAAAATGATTGCACATATACAGGGAAAATTGGTAGAAAAAACACCAACACAAGTAGTTATTGATTGTGGAGGTGTTGGATATCATGTAAATATATCCTTACATACCTACTCATTGCTCCCCAATGCTGACTTTATAAAATTGTATACGCATCTTCAAATAAAAGAAGATGCGCATACTTTATTTGGTTTTGTAGAAAAATCAGAAAGAGAAATTTTTAAATTATTATTATCTGTTTCAGGTATTGGTGCAAGCATTGCTAGAACGATGTTGTCATCATTAGACCCAAAACAAATTACAAATGCAATTGCATCAAGTGATGTAGTTACCATTCAATCTATAAAAGGAATTGGTAGTAAAACGGCACAAAGAGTAATACTTGATTTAAAAGAAAAAGTATTGAAATTGTATGATTTAGACGAAGTTTCTATGTCACAAAGCAATACAAATCGAGATGAAGCGTTATCTGCTTTGGAGGTATTAGGTTTTGTTCGAAAAACTTCAGAACGAATCGTAGAAAAAATTGTAAAAGAGGATCCAGAGGCTTCTGTTGAATCGATTATTAAGAAAGCTTTAAAAAACTTATAAGGTACTCAAAACACGGATTATATGCATAAAATTTGTATTTTTTTGCTAGTCATATTTTGTGGTTTTGTATCGCAAGCTCAGGTAACACCGGCCGCTCAGGATACAATTAAAACTGGTTTCTCTACAGGGAAAGTTCAGTTAAAAGATCCTCAAAGTGTTCTTTCTGCGTACACTTATGATCCAGTTACAGACAGGTATATTTACACGAATTCTGTAGATGGATTTTCCATTAATTATCCCATTATATTAACTCCAAAAGAGTATGAAAATTTGGTTTTGAAAGAATCTATGCGAGATTATTTCAAGAAAAAAGTAGATGCTATTGATGGAAAAAAAGAAGGCAGTGAAGCCGCCAAAAAAGATTTATTGCCAAGGTATTATGTAAAATCAGGGCTTTTTGAATCTATTTTTGGAAGTAATACAATTGACGTAAAACCTACCGGATCAATAGAAATGGATTTGGGAATGCGGTATACAAAACAAGATAATCCGTCATTTTCACCAAGAAACAGATCGAATCTTTCTTTTGACTTTAATCAAAGGATAAGTATGAGTTTGATGGGGAAAGTGGGAACGCGACTGAATGTGAATGCTAATTATGATACGCAATCTACTTTTGCGTTTCAAAACTTAATTAAGTTAGAATATGCTCCTTCAGAAGATGATATTATTCAAAAAATTGAAGTCGGAAATGTAAGTTTGCCTTTGAATAGTTCTTTAATTAGAGGTGCTCAAAGTTTATTTGGAGTAAAAACACAATTAAAATTTGGTAAAACAACCGTTACAGGTATATTTTCAGAACAAAAATCCCAAACAAAAAGTATTGTTGCTCAAGGTGGAGGAACGATTCAGGACTTTGATATGTATGCGTTGGATTATGATAATGACCGACACTTTTTCTTGTCTCAATATTTTAGAAACAAATACGATTCTTCCTTAAAAAATTATCCTTTTATTGACAGTAGAGTTCAAATTTCAAGATTGGAGGTTTGGGTTACCAATAAGCAAAATAGGGTAAATACAACTACTGGAAACAATCTTAGAAACATTATAGCTATTCAGGATTTAGGGGAGGGGCAATTAGCCGGTTTGCAGGACAACGAAGTAGTGGTATTAGATCCAATTCCTTCAGTTCCTAATCCATTTTTTAATGTAACAACCGATTCTCCTACGGACAACTCAAATAATGATTTTGACCCTGCTAAAATAGGTAAAGTAGGTATAGATGCTGGTTTATTGAACAAAAACATACGTGAGATAGCAACATCTGGATCAGGATTTGAAGTTACTGTTAATGAAGGTGCAGATTATTCTAAATTAGAAAACGCTAGAAAACTAAATCCTAATGAATATACGTTTAATGCTCAACTAGGTTATATTTCATTGCAACAGCGATTAGCTAATGATGAGGTTTTAGCGGTTGCATATCAATATACAATTGGTGATAAAGTGTATCAAGTGGGTGAATTTGGTAATGATGGTGTAGATGCAACAGTAGTAACGGGTAATAGTAATACATCAAATCAAGCTATCATAACACAAAGCTTGATATTGAAAATGCTAAAAAGTAATTTGACCAATGTCAAAAACCCTGTTTGGAACTTGATGATGAAAAATATTTATCAGATTCAAGGAGCTTATCAAGTAAAACAGGAAGACTTTAGGTTTAATATACTTTATACCGATCCATCTCCTTTAAATTATATTAATATTGTTCCACCGTTACCATCACCGGATTTAGTAACAAGCACACCTTTGCTTAAAGTTTTTAATTTAGATAAACTCAATTACAACAATGATCCGCAAGCAGGCGGGGATGGTTTTTTTGATTTTATGCAAGGCTTGACGATCGATGCTCAAAATGGTAGAATTATCTTCACAACCAAAGAGCCTTTTGGAGAACTGCTTTTTTCTAAATTATCAAATGGAGGAGAAAGTTATGATGATGTAAATACCTATAATACCAATCAAAAGAAATACGTGTTTAGAAACATGTATCGAAACACACAATCAGGTGCTTTGCAAGATAGCGATAAGAATAAATTTTTATTAAGAGGTAAATATAAATCTACTGGTGGCGATGGAATCCCAATTGGTGCTTTCAATGTTCCAAGAGGTTCAGTTGTTGTTACTGCTGGTGGTAGGGTTTTGGTCGAAGGAATTGATTACAGCGTGAATTATCAATTGGGAAGAGTTCAGATTTTAGATCCTTCGCTTCAAGCCTCTAATACTCCTATCAATGTTTCTTTAGAAAATAATTCTGTTTTTGGTCAGCAAACCAGAAGGTTTATGGGCGTGAATGTAGAGCATAAAATTTCTGATAATTTTTTGGTAGGAGCGACTTTTTTAAAAATGACGGAGAAACCATTTACTCAAAAATCTAGTTTTGGTCAGGAATCTGTTAATAATACCATTTTTGGATTTAATACTAATTTCTCAACGGAAGTTCCATTCTTTACCCGATTAGTAAATAAATTACCTAATATCGATACTGATGTTCCTTCAAATCTTTCTATACGAGGTGAAATTGCATTTTTGAAACCGGATTCCCCAAAAGCAGATCAATTTCAAGGGGAGTCAACTATATATGTTGATGATTTTGAAGGATCTCAATCAACTATTGATATGCGTTCTCCGTATGCTTGGAGCTTGTCATCGACTCCAGAGAAAAACACCAGAAGCACCTATGATTTCAATGCTAGTGCCAATGATTTGAGTTATGGTTTTAAAAGAGCGAAGTTAGCATGGTACTCGATAGATCCTGTTTTTTATACTCAAAAACCATCTGGAATTACAAATGAAGAATTGTCTTTCAATACTACCAGAAGAATTTTTAGTGAGGAGTTGTATCCTTTGACTGATATAGCGCAAGGACAATCTCAAGTAGTTAATACTTTAGATTTAAGTTATTATCCTTCTGAAAGAGGTCCGTATAATAATAGTTCAAATGTGTCTACAAATCCAACTTCTAATTTTGGTGGAATTATGAGATCATTGAATTCTACTAATTTCGAACAAGGAAATGTAGAATATATTCAATTTTGGATATTAGATCCTTATGTGGGAAGTGGTGAAATACCTCAATCCAATACCGGTAAAATCTATTTCAATTTAGGAGAAGTCTCAGAGGATGTTTTGAAAGATGGGAAAAAGCAATATGAAAATGGACTTGGGCCAGATCAAATTATTTCAAAGCCAAATCCAGGAACAGCCAATTGGGGTGATGTGCCCGCATCGCAATCTTTAATTTATGCATTTGATACCAATGCGAATAATAGAACGAATCAGGACGTTGGGTTAGATGGTTTGGCTAATGCCAAAGAAGGTGCGATTTACAATAATTTTGCGTCAGAACAAGATCCTGCAGCGGATGATTATACCTATTATTTGAATGCTTCAGGAAATGTTTTAGATCGATATAAAAAGTATAATGGTGTAGACGGTAACTCAGCGGTTGATATTAACGATCCTAATAGAGGTTCTACCACGTTTCCAGATGTAGAAGATATCAATAGAGATAACACCATGAATACCATCAATGCATATTATGAATATAGTATTGATGTTAGACCTAATATGAATGTTGGGCAAAACTACATTACTGATATCAGAAATACTCAAGTCACATTGCCAAATGGAGCTACTACCGAAGCCAGATGGATTCAGTTTAAAATACCAGTTTCCCAACCAGAAAATACGATTGGAAATATCTCTGATTTTAGATCAATTCGTTTTATGAGAATGTTCATGACGGGTTTTAATGATTTGGTAACGGTTCGTTTTGGAGCATTGGATTTAGTGAGAGGAGAATGGAGACGCTATACAAATACGCTCGATTTTAATGACACAAATGTTGCTGATGACAAAACTAATTTGGATGTGTTAGCTGTGAATGTTCAAGAAAATAACGAAAGATGTCCGGTGAATTATATTACTCCACCCGGAGTAGTAAGAGAACAATTGTACAATAATAATACGGTTATTAATCAAAATGAACAGTCGTTATCTTTAAGGGTTTCTGGTAATGGACTGGAACCGGAAGATTCAAGGGCAGTTTTTAAAAATGTGAGTATTGACATGCGTCAGTTTAAAAAATTGAAAATGTTTTTGCATGCTGAATCTTTACCAAATGAAATTGCGCTTCGAGACAATCAAATGGTAGGTTTTATTCGTTTTGGAAATGACTTTACACAAAATTTTTATCAAATAGAAATTCCTTTAAAAGTTACTGTTCCGTCCTCATCATCAACTTCGGATTGTTCTGCATTAAGTGCCGAAGCAGTTTGGCCTGAAGATAATGAAATTGATTTGTCATTGGCATTATTGACACAATTGAAGATTCTGGCCATGAGTATTGACAAAAGTACGCTTCCACTGGATGGAATTTATTATCAATATGAAGACGATTTAGATCCTTCATTGGCAAACAAAAGTAATAAGTTGAGATTGGGTATAAAGGGAAATCCTAATTTTGGCCAGGCGCGAACTTTAATGGTGGGTGTTAAAAGTAATGAAACACACCAAGACATAAAAGGAGAAGTTTGGTTCAATGAGTTGCGTTTAGCTGATATGGATAATAAAGGTGGTATGGCGGCTGTTTTGAATGTAGATTCAAATTTTGCTGATTTTGCTACTGTTTCTGCAACTGGTAAAAAAAGTACGATTGGTTTTGGAGCATTAGAACAAGGTCCAAATGAGAGAAGTCGAGAGGATGCGAAACAATATAATATTGTTACTAATGTTAATTTAGGGAAATTATTACCTCCAAAATGGGGTGTTAATTTACCGTTCAATTACGCCATTGGTGAAGAAATGATTACTCCGGAATATGATCCTTTTAATCAAGATATTAAATTAAAACAGTTATTAAATAATACTGCGGATAAAGCTGAAAGAGATAATATTCAAAGTCGGGCAACTGATTATACGAAACGTCAAAGTATCAATTTTATCGGGGTTAGAAAAGAAAGAGGAGCAGAGCAGAAACAACACGTCTATGATGTTGAAAATTTTACTTTTTCTCAATCTTTTAATCAAGTGGAAAGACATGATTTTGAAATAGAAGATTACGTAGATCA
This sequence comes from Flavobacterium cryoconiti, assembly GCF_048158645.1. Classification (NCBI taxonomy): domain Bacteria; kingdom Pseudomonadati; phylum Bacteroidota; class Flavobacteriia; order Flavobacteriales; family Flavobacteriaceae; genus Flavobacterium; species Flavobacterium cryoconiti. The sequence continues at coordinate 230,046 of NZ_JBLNKW010000004.1, forward strand.
GCATGCGAATTCATCTGTTGATTATGCATATACTTTTCAGTCAAAGCCAGTTGAGCCGTTCAAGAAAACTGCTTTCATGAAGAAAAGTAATTATTGGAAATTATTAAGTGATTTTAATTTTAACTATCTTCCGTCTAATATTTCTTTTAATACCAATATTATTAGACAATTCAATCGCCAACAATTTAGACAAGTTGATGTAGAAGGAATAGGCCTAGATCCATTATACAGAAGAAATTTTGCATTTAACTACCAGTATGGATTTAATTTTAATTTGACAAAATCATTAAAATTAAATTATACGGCTTCTTCGAGCAACATTGTGAAAAGCTATCTAAATAAGGATAATGAGCCTATTGATAGTTTTACAATATGGGATAGTTATTGGGATATTGGGGATCCTAATCAGCACATGCAGCAATTGGTTTTAAATTACGAGATACCGATTAATAAAATCCCATTATTTAGTTTTGTAAAAGCTAATTATTCTTATACGGGTGATTACAGTTGGCAACGTTCTTCTAATGCTTTGTCACAAATAGAGATTGATGGCAGCAGTTATAACTTAGGAAATACGGTTCAAAATGCAAGTTCTAGTAATTTGAATGCAACATTCAATATGGATGCATTGTACAAGTATTTAGGAATAACGAAAAATGCCAATAAATCAGTAGCTAAACCTAAGGCAGCCGCTCCAAAACCCGGTGAAAAAATAGTAAATACAAATGCGCAACAAATTGTAAAAAACAATGAATTTGTTGATGGTTTAATTGGGGTTTTGACCAGTGTTAAAAACATTCAAATGAATTACACGGAGAATAGCGGTACGATATTGCCAGGATATACGCCAAGTGTTGGATTCTTGGGTTCGTCCAGACCATCGTTAGGATTTATTTTTGGAAGTCAAGATGACGTGCGCTATGAAGCAGCTAAAAACGGTTGGCTTACTAACTATCCTAATTTTAATCAAAATTATTCTCAAGTAACTAATAAGTTATTTAAAGCTACTGCAAATGTTGATTTGTTTCCAGATTTAAAAATTGATTTGTCATTGGATAGATCTTATTCTAAGAATTTTTCAGAGCAATATGATATAACTGATGGGCAGTACAATGCACGATCTCCATATAGCTATGGTCTTTTCTCTATTTCTACAGTTCTTATAAAAACATCTTTCTCAACAAGTGATGAAAATTCATCTGCGGCCTTTGATGATTTTAGAAGTAATAGACTTACTGTTGCAAATCGATTAGCAACACAACGTGGAATAGATATTAGTAATCCAGTTAATCTTGATGCAGAAGGATATCCTTTAGGTTATGGTAAAAATAATCAAGCGGTTTTGCTGCCAGCTTTCTTAGCTGCCTATTCTGGATCTAATGCTTCGGGAGTTTCATTGGGAATTTTTAGAAGTTTTCCAATACCTAATTGGGCTGTTAAGTACAATGGTTTGATGCGTTATAATTTTTTCAAAAAGAATTTCAAACGCTTTTCGATGCAACATAGTTATAGAGCTTCTTACACAATTAGTGCATTTAGATCTAATTTCGAATATGATAAAACACCAAACGGTGTAGATGCAAGCGGTAATTTTTTCAATAGCACAATCATGTCGAATGTCAATTTAGTAGAGCAATTTAATCCGCTTATTAGAATGGATTTTGAATTGAAAAGCTCTTTAAAAGTACTTACCGAAATAAAGAAGGATAGAGCTTTGTCAATGAGTTTTGATAATAATTTATTGACAGAAGTAAAAGGAATAGAGTATGTTGTAGGACTTGGTTACCGATTTAAAGATGTTATTTTCTCCTCCAGATTAGCGGATAATCCAACAGGAATTATAAAAAGTGATATCAACTTGAAAGCAGATCTTTCTTATCGAAATAATCAAACTATTGTTCGGTATTTAGATTATGACAATAATCAATTGGCCGGAGGGCAAAATATATGGTCTCTAAAAATAACTGCGGATTATGCATTCAGTAAAAATTTGACCGCGATTTTCTATTATGATCATTCATTTTCGAAAGCAGTAATATCAACTTCTTTCCCATTGACAAATATCCGATCAGGTTTTACGATGCGCTATAATTTTGGGAATTAATTTTTTTAAAATCTAAACAAGATTTGAATTGAGATTGTTACATTTGTCGCATAAAATTCAATTATCAATTAATAATTATCAATTAGTATTTATATGAACATACCAGCAAATTTAAAGTACACTAAAGATCACGAATGGATTAGTATTGAAGGCGATATCGCAACAGTAGGAATTACTGATTTTGCACAAAAAGAATTAGGTGATATCGTATATGTTGAGGTAGAAACTTTAGACCAGACTTTAGAAAAAGATGAAGTTTTTGGAACTGTTGAAGCGGTTAAAACGGTTTCTGATTTGTTTCTTCCATTATCAGGTGAAATTGTCGAGTTTAATGACGCTTTGGAAAACACACCGGAAAGTGTAAATTCGGATCCTTATGGAGCTGGATGGATGATAAAAATAAAAATTGCAAACGAAGCTGAAATTGATTCATTGCTTTCAAGCGAATCTTACAAAGAACTTATTGGTGCCTAAACAATTCTATTTTTGGGCAGCTTTAACTTGGACAGGGTTAATTGTCTTTTTTTGTTTAATTAAATCAAGCGATATTCCTGCTATTCAAATTACGAATTTAGATAAAGTTGTTCATTCCTTTTTTCATTTGGTCTTTACATCGCTTTGGTTTTTCTTTTTTAAGAAGCAAATAAAAAGTTTGGATGTTTTTAAGCCTTTGGGACTATCATTTATATTTTCTATTCTTTTTGGAATAGCAATTGAAATAGCACAAGCATTATTTACTACAACCAGAAAAGGAGATTTGTTTGATGTTTTAGCAAATTTATCTGGAGCAACTCTTGCTGTTTGTATAATTTTGTTTTTCAACAAGTACACTAACTTAAATAAAGTTTGATACGAATTACAATCCCACTTCGGTGGGATTTTTTTATATTACAAATGTTTTTTATTTTTTAACGATCAGGAATTTATAAAATAAGATTACATCCTTACGAAGTAGATATTAATATTAAATAAATGTGAATTTAAAATGTATTTTTGCTAATTGGATAGTAATAGGTGTCATCAAGCTATAAGAAAAATGAATATTAAACAATATTTAGATTCTACTTATTTAAAAACGGCAACACAGGCAGGACTTAGTGAAGCTGATAATGTCGTTATTGTTAAAAAAAATATTCAGGAAGCCATTGATGAGTATTTTAAGCTTATTATGATTCGCCCAAATATGGTTGCTATCGCCCAAGAAATGATTGTTGATGCCAATTCAAATTTACAAATAGGTACGGTGATTGATTTTCCTGAAGGAAAATCGAGTGTGGAGGATAAACTTTCTGAAGCGATTCAGGCGATTGAAGATGGAGCTGATGATTTGGATTTCGTTTGTAATTACGAAGCGTTTAAAAATGGCAGTATTGATTTGGTTAAAGATGAAGTTCTAAAATGCACGTTATTGGGACTGGAAAATAATAAGGTTGTGAAATGGATTATAGAAGTGGCTGCACTAAATGATAAACAGATTATACAATTGTCTGCTTTGATTAAAAATGTAGTTATTTCAAATTTTAAAGAGGGATTGTACCAGTCGGTTTTTGTTAAATCATCAACAGGATTTTATAAAACGGAAGGTAATTTGCCAAATGGAGCTACAATTCCATCCATTATTATGATGTTGGAAAATGCTTCGCCACTTCCAGTAAAAGCAGCAGGCGGTGTAAGAACTTATGAAGAGGCTGTTGAAATGATACAACTGGGTGTAAAACGAATAGGAACGTCTGGGGCAAAAGCAATTGCCAATGGGCAAGATTTACAAATTGATTACTAAATTCACAAAGAAAACCAATATGAAAAAGGGGTTGTCAACGTTACTTTTATCATTTTATTCATTTTTTATTTATTCGCAAGACATAAATAATAATGCAACTCAATCGGGACTTTCACCTGAACGATTTCCTGTTTTTTTGAATTGTGAGAACTTGCAATCTAAGGAATTGGAAAAATGTTTTTACTATCAGGTGCAAAATTTTGTGTTTCAAAATTTTCAAGTCTCTGAGAATCTTAAGCAAAATAATTTCAAAGGTAACTTAGAAGTGCTTTTTGAAGTTGATGCTAATGGCGTTTTCAAAGTAATTTATGTAAATGCTACTGATGAGGATTTGATAAAAGAAACTAAAAGAGTTTTTGGGATATTCCCAAAGATTAAACCATCAACCTATAATGGAAAACTAACATATTCGAGATACACAATTACAATTGCGATTCCATTAAAAAGTCCTGAGCAGTTAGCTTCAGAAGTGCTCGCTCGCGCAGAAATTTTACCAAATGAAACAAAACAACTTACCGAATTAGACAGTATTGTTTATAAAAAATTCAATAATCCACAGTTCGAAAGTCATTTGAATATTCCTTTTTCCCATAGTTATTATTCTCAGTTTGATGCTTCTTTAAATCAAGTTGGTAGCAATAATCATACTGCATCTAAACCGTATACTTATGTGGAGGTATCAAAATATTATGATTTTAAAGCGGTAAATGATAAACTAAAGAAAAATGTTTCCGGTTGGTGGGCCAGAAAATTATGGAATGAAAGTATGGTTGAAATTCAAGGAGAGGGCTACTGGTTTACTTTGAATCCTATTTTAGATTTACAAGTTGGTAAGGCGTCTCAAACTAAAGCGAATTACACTTATGTAAATACTCGTGGAATCAATTTCCGAGGAGGATTAGGGAAGCAAATTAATTTCACTGCTACAGTTTTTGAAAGTCAGGGGCGTTTTGCGGATTACTACAATCGTTATGCAGAATCTATAAAACCAGCAGGTGGGAATCCTGCAATTATTCCAGGTATGGGAATTGCTAAAGATTTTAAAACGGATGCGTATGATTTTCCTTTGGCGGAAGCCAATATAACTTTTGCGCCTAGTAAATATTTTGACTTGCAATTGGGTTATGGAAGGAACTTTATAGGAGATGGATATCGTTCTTTATTAGAAAGTGACGGTGCGAGCCCGTATCCGTATTTCAAAATAAATACTAATTTTTGGAAAATAAAATACACCAATACCTATATGTGGCTTAAAGATGTTCGTCCAGAGGTTACTCTCGAAAAAACGTACGCTACTAAATTTATGGCAAATCATTATTTGAGTTGGAATGTGTCGAATAAATTGAATCTTGGTTTCTTTGAATCAGTAATTTGGACTGATACGAATAACAGGGGATTTGATGTAAATTTTGTAAACCCAATTATATTTTACCGTTCAGTTGAATTTGCTTCTTCGGCCAGAAGTGGTAATGCGCTTTTAGGGTTGACTTATAAATACAAATTGAATAATCAAATCAATACATACGGACAGTTTCTTCTTGATGAATTTTCTCTTGGAGATGTTAAAAAAGGAGACAATAGCTGGAAAAATAAATTTGGATATCAATTAGGGGTTAAATATTATAATGCTTTTCACGTTGATAATTTAGTATTGCAGTTAGAATATAATCATGTGCGCCCTTATGTGTATTCCCATAGTAATCCCATTACAAATTATGGGCATAACAATCAAAGTATAGGGCATCAATGGGGCGGAAATTTTAAAGAATTTTTAGTTATCGCCCGTTATCATAAAGACAGGTATTTTGCTGATGCAAAAATAACGATGGGTACCCGAGGATTGGATTTTGATACAGCCGAAGATGGTTATAATTACGGAGGGAATATCTATAAAGATTATGACGAAAACAGAGCTTTAGATAGTGGTGTAAAAGTAGGACAGGGGAATAAAACGGCTGTTTTTATAACAGATGTTCAAGCTGGATATCTGATAAATCCAGCAACCAACTTGAAACTTTTTGGAAGCTATATTTATAGAAGTTTTGATCCGACAAAGAATACGGCAACGACTTTTAATGAAAGTACTAATTGGTTTACTTTAGGAATACGTTCGGATGTTTTTAACTGGTATTTTGATTATTAGCTTTAATAATATTTCTAAAAAAGCTTTTTTATGAATTGTTTTTTGTCAAATCCCTTTTGATAAACTACTTTTGCAAAAGTTTTTACAAAGCAAATAAATAGTAGCATTGAACGCAACACAAAATACCCTTTCCTTAAAGTCTGTCTATATTGATTTCCGCGAGATAACTAAAGCACGTCTCGCTGTTAGCGTAGTGTTTTCGTCTATTGCAGGATTTATGCTTGGGATTACTGATATCCATTCTTTCAGTTGGATCGTATTGTTAAAACTTGCCATTGGCGGGTATTGTATGGTAGGAGCTTCTAATGCTTTTAATCAGGTCATTGAAAAAGATTTGGATGCTTTGATGGATCGGACAAAAAATCGTCCCGTTCCGGCAGGTAGAATGTCTTCTAATACGGCTTTGATTATTGCAAGTCTTCTTACTGTTATTGGAATTGTATTGTTGTATACAATCAATTCTAAAACGGCCATGTTTGGTGCAATTTCTATATTTCTTTATACGAGTGTCTACACGCCTTTGAAAACTATGACATCATTGTCAGTTTTTGTAGGAGCGTTTCCTGGTGCAATTCCCTTTATGTTGGGATGGGTCGCGGCAACAGGAGAATTTGGGATAGAAGCAGGGACTTTGTTTTTAATTCAGTTTTTCTGGCAGTTCCCTCATTTTTGGGCTATTGGATGGTTTTTGTATGAAGATTATGAAAAAGCAGGTTTTTTTATGCTTCCTACAGGAAAAAAAGATAAATCAACTGCTTTACAGATTATTTTATACACAGTTTGGCTTATTATAGCTTCACTTTTGCCAGTTTTGGGTTATACTGGGCAGTTGTTTATTACGCCTGTCGCCGCTATTATTGTATTTTTACTAGGACTTTGGATGCTTTATTATGGAGTGCAATTATACAAATTAAGAACAGCAAAGGCAGCGAGAACATTGATGCTGGTAAGCGTTTCTTATATTACATTGTTACAATTAGTTTATATATTTGATAAATTTTTAAGATAGTTATGGAGATTACAATGACAACAGACGAACATAAATCGAGAACAGCCCGATCATATAAATTGATATTGCTGTTTGCTATGGTTAGCATGACCATGATGTTTGCAGGGCTTACAAGTGCTTTTGTGGTAAGTAAATCTAGGGCCGATTGGTTGAAAGATTTTCAATTGCCTACGGCATTTTATTTTAGTACAGTTGCAATTATCGGATGCAGTATTACTTTTCATTTGGCAAAAAAAGCGATTCAAAAAGACAAACAAAGTGCAACTACTGCATTTCTTTTGTCTACTTTAGCATTGGGAATATTATTTGTTATTTTACAATTTGTAGGTTTTGGTCAGATAGTAGCTAATGGATATTATTTTACCGGAAGTGAAAGTTCTATAACGACTACTTTTCTATATATTGTAACGGTTGTGCACCTGATTCACCTTGCTGGTGGGTTAATTTCACTTCTAATTATAATTTATAATCATTTTAAACAAAAATACAATTCAACTCAAACTCTTGGAATTGAACTAGGTGCGATGTACTGGCACTTTCTTGATTTCTTATGGGTTTATTTATTTTTATTTTTATATTTCTTTAAATAATAAAAAAACGTAAATTTGGGAACTTTTTAACGAATAACTTATATGGAAGCGACAGTTACTACTGCAAATAGTGAAGAAAAAACTTGGGGAGGCGGCACAGAGCCAATGGGAGCAAGTTATGGCAAATTAATGATGTGGTTTTTTATCGTATCAGATGCCTTAACATTCTCTGGATTTCTAGCGGCTTATGGTTTTTCTAGATTTAAATTTATTGAAACTTGGCCTTTAGCCGATGAAGTGTTTACTCACTTCCCATTCATGCACGGTGTTTCGGCTCCGATGTATTATGTGGCATTTATGACGTTTATTTTGATTTTTTCATCTGTAACGATGGTTTTAGCAGTTGATGCTGGACATCAGATGAAAAAAGACAAAGTGACAATATATTTGTTTTTAACAATCATCGGAGGTATTATTTTCGTTGGTTCACAAGCTTGGGAATGGAAAAACTTTATTAAAGGTGAGTATGGTGCTATTGAAACAAAAGGAGGTAGCTTACTTCAGTTTGTTGATAAAGAAGGTCACCGTGTAGCTCTTGCTGATTTTGCTGCAACTTTGCCGGAAGATAGAGAGCAATTGACAAGAAATAAAGGAAAATGGTTTATGGATGAAGCAGCTATTTCGACTTATTCTGTAGCTGAAGTTCAAGCTGGTTTCAAAGCGCATCCAGATCTTTTGATTAGAACAGAAACTATAACTGCTGAAAAGAAGAAAACTATTCTTTCAAGAAAAGATTCTGAATTGAGACTGACTCAGGCTAGTTTAGTTATTGAAGGAGCAAATTTAACTCACAACGAATACGGAAGTAAATTATTTGCTGATTTCTTTTTCTTTATAACAGGATTTCACGGTTTTCACGTATTTTCTGGGATAATCATTAACATCATTATCTTTTTCAATGTTCTAGTAGGAACTTATGAAAAAAGAGGAAGTTATGAAATGGTTGAAAAAGTGGGGTTATACTGGCACTTTGTTGATTTAGTTTGGGTATTTGTATTTACGTTTTTCTACTTAGTTTAATTTTAGATTTATCATTATGTCACACGAACATGTTTCTAATACAAAAAGAATTTGGACGGTTTTCGGTCTTTTGTCTGTAATAACTATTGTTGAAGTAATTTTTGGTATTATTAAGCCAGAAGCTCTTCACATGAATAGTTTCATGGCGATGAGTTTATTAAACTGGTTATTCATAATCTTAACACTTGTAAAAGCATATTTTATTGTATGGGCCTTCATGCACATGGAAGGAGAGAAAAGTACTCTAAGAAATGCAGTTGTTTTACCAGTAATTTTTTTAATATTATATTTGCTTTTCATTCTTTTGACTGAAGGGAATTATATTTATGAGGTTTTTAAGAATTCTACGATTAAATGGAATTTTTAACAAGATATTAATTCAAAAAAAGGGTACGCATTGCGTGCCTTTTTTTATTTTTGTACTTTAAATTTTATCATTGCAATGAAAAAAAATATTGTTCTTTTTGTTCTTTTTATTTTGCCTATTGTAGCTTATCTTTTTTTTGCATCAGGTATAAATAGTTTTACTAAGTTGCCTATTATTACTCCTAAGGTTGCTGATTTTGGAAACTGGGAATCATTAAAAGGGGAAAATGTTAGTTTGAATAATAAAATAACCATTTTAGGTTTTTCTGGTACAGAGATTCTAAAAAACAGAGGTAATTTTTTTAATCTAAATGAAAAAATATACCAGCAATACCATACTTTCAAAGATTTACAATTTGTTGTAATTTGTCCTTTAGGAACTGAAAAAGATGCAAAAAAAGTGGTGGATGCATTAGGCGCTTTTACAGATGTTAGTCAATGGCATTTTGTATTTACTTCACCTCAAGAAATCAATAGCTATTACGATCAACTTAAACTGGTTGGGAAACTAGATAAAAATTTAGGGACTCCAAATGTTTATATTATAGATAAAGTAAGGAATCTTAGGGGAAGAAAGAAAAATAAAGAATACAAAGAAGGGTATGATACATTTCATCCAGCTGATTTGAGCAACGAGATGCTTGATGACTTCAAAGTTATTTTATATGAATACCGTGCGGCTCTTAAGAAAAATCATAACGCTACAAAAGAACTTTAATTCTTAGAAATAATGCTTAAAAACAAATCTTACATTGGAATCTCCTTTATTATTTTACTTTTTGGGATTTATGCAGTACCAAAAATAATTGATAGAATACAAAATAATGATGTTGTAAAAGGAGATCGTTTGGACAAAGTTGGTTTAACTACTAAAAACGATGATAAATTAGTTAAAATCGGTCCTGCTCCAAAATTCGAATTAATCAATCAGGATAATATAAAAATTACTAATGAGACCTATAAAGGTAAAGTTTATGTCTTAGAATTTTTCTTTACAACTTGTCCTTCTATTTGTCCAAAGATGAATTTGAGTATGTTAGCCATAGAAAATAGTTTTTTTGGAAACCCTAATTTTGGAATTGTTTCCATTACTATCGATCCGGCCCATGATACTCCGGCTATTTTGAAAGCTCATGCTAAATTATTAGGAGTAAAATCGTCTAATTGGAATTTCCTGACGGGAGATAAAGATTATATTTTTGGTATTGCCAATAAAGGTTTTAATCTGTATGTTGGAGAAAACAGTAAAGTAAATGGTGGTTTTGAGCATTCAGGATTGTTTGCCTTAATTGATAAAAATGGTACTATCCGTTGTAGAAAAGATGATTTTGGAAATCCAATTTTATATTACGATGGATTAGATAAAAAAGGAGTTAGAGATATTCAACAAGATATTAATATTTTATTAAAAGATTAAAGATGGAAGATAATTCACTTGAACAAAAATTTAGCAAATTTATTATAATTGTTTCAATTGTAATTCCTGTAGTTGTAGCTATTCTCTTTGGGGTGAAACTAAAAGATTTTGGTTATAATGTAGAACCGCTTTCTTTTTTACCAGCTATTTATGCAACTACAAATGGATTAACGGCTATTATTTTAGTAGCTGCTGTAATAGCAATCAAAAATGGCAAAAGAAAACTTCACGAGCAGTTAATGACAAGTGCAATAGCGCTGTCAGTAGCCTTCTTAGTTATGTATGTAGCCTATCATATGACTGCTGATTCTACTAAATTTGGTGGAGAAGGAGCTATTAGATACGTATATTTCTTCCTTTTGATAACACACATTATCTTATCGATTGCGATTATTCCTCTTGTTATGATTACTTATGTGAGAGCTTTGGCTGCTAAATTTGATAAACATAAAAAAATTGCTAAAATTACATTTCCTATCTGGTTGTATGTTGCAGTTACTGGAGTAGTTGTTTATTTAATGATTTCCCCATATTATGTTCAATAGAGAAAACATGAAAAAGTTTGTAGCGATACGGTTTTCAAGATTTGTAAAGACGGGTTTTTTTCTTCTAGTGTCTTTCTTTTTATACTTACCTGCAAATGCTCAATGTGCGATGTGTCGTGCCGCATTATCTGGTGAAGGGAATAAAGTTAAAGCAGCAGCAGTAAATGATGGAATTGTTTATTTAATGGTCATTCCTTATCTTCTTGTTGGAGCTATTGGTTATGCCGTTTATCGTATGAGAAAGAATAAATCATAATAGGTTTTCAAGATTATTTTAAACCATCAACTGATACATTTACCGTTCCTTTTACTTTTATAAAAGCAATGATGGCCTGATTGGTTAGTTCGATTTTTTGGAATTCAATATCTTCCATTTTTCCATTTACAAAAACACCCGGCATTGGCGAATAATTTTTCAAATAATTCATCATGCTCTGTTTGCCTTCATCTAAATTTGGTTTTATGGAATAGCGACAGCTTTGTTGGATTTTTCTTAAAACTAATCCCTGAGCAAGCCAGTTAGCTGTGCGCATTAATTTATTTTTTGTATCCAAGGCATAATCTAATTTATCAAAAAATACTTCTTTTGTTTTGTCATTATATTGTGGAAAACCTGCTAAATAAATAGTTCCATTTACAGATCCCAATACATCTAAAGCAATTATCATTTTGCCGTTTTTGTGCCAAATTGCTACGTTTTGAACTTTGACTTTCTTGCTTCCTGAGCCAAATTCCTGTCCGAAGAAATTCTTAGTCATTATTTTTGAAGCTTCTTCATAAGTAGAAACTGCAATAATATTAGCCGTAATATCTTCGGGAATTTTGATGACGGGTTTCAAAGCAATTTTGTTTTTGTCAAATTTAGATTCGGGTTTCTTGCCTATCAATGTTTCCATAGTACATTTCATGCCCATGTCTAATAAAAAGGTGTCGTTTTTTAGTTTGGCTGTAGTAGAATAGATTTGAATAGGAATAATACGAAGCCAGCTTTCATATTCCTCATTCATTTGAAAAGGTGTGCAAATTTTCTCTAATGCTGATAGAACATTGGGTTTGAAATCCATAGATTTTGCTATAGCATCATCTATCTTTTTTTCAATTTTAGATTTGAAAAGTTTGATTCCGGGATTAATCAAGTAAGTTACAGGAACATTTTTTCCAAAAACGGTCATTGTTGGACTTTCGTTCCAGTCTAATGATTTTAGTTCTGTTTTAGTATTTAGTTTCCAATTAATCAGACCAGTATCACTTATTAAAGTCACCACACCATCAAGGTTAAATTCACGTGTGTCATAAAATTCAACCCCCAGTTTTTTTGTCCCTATTCTATATTTTACAATTGCCTTAAGCGGTAAAATAGTTTTTATTTTTTCTCCAGAAACTCCTTTGTTATTTGTAATCGTAATTGGCGCTTGTTTCCAAACTTTCATTTCTATGTCATCATCTTCAATATTGTTGTCCTCATAGATTAATCCGTTTAAGATTGAATTCGTTTGGTTTTCAATATCTTTTAGTTTGATGCTAATTGGCAAATTAATAAAAGAGGGAATATTTTCGTAAACTAATGGAACAGCATCATCAGGTTCAGGTTTTAAAGTAGCTATTTTTTGAGAAGTAGAACAACCGGAAATCAATAAGATAAGCACTATAGAGAGTAAGAATGAAAAGAATTTTAGCATTTTATTTTAGTTTAAAAAAGCAAAATTAACAAAACAAATATATTTTTAGCATTTTTTGTAACAAATGCTAATTTTCAAAGTCTAATTGTTTTTATAACGGATTCTGGTATGAATTATTTTATAATATTTCCAAGTTCTTTAATAGAAAAAGTTAAATTTGTTTAGCAGTGACACTGCACTTTTATTCGAAATATATGGGAAAAAGAAGTTTTCTTAGTTTAATTCTAATGTTAGTTTTTAGCATTACTATTCAGGCACAATCTAAAAAGTGGACTTTAGAAGAATGTGTAAAATATGCTATACAAAACAATATTTCAATCAAGCAAACCGAATTAGATTCTAAAACGGCGGCAATTGATAAAAAAGGCGCAATAGGAAATTTTCTTCCTTCTTTAAATGCTAATGCGTCCCACTCTTGGAATATTGGTTTGAATCAGGATATTACAACAGGGCTTTTACAAAATAAAACAACTCAATTTACCTCTGCAGGAGCAAATATTGGAATTGATATTTATAAAGGTTTACAAAACCAAAATACACTTCGTAAAGCCAATCTTTCGATAGTAGCAGCGAAATATCAATTGCAAAAAATGCAGGAAGATGTTGCGCTAAATGTTGCCAATGCTTTTTTACAGATTCTTTTTAATAAAGAGAATTTAAAAGTGCAACAGGAACAATTAGGAATCAATCAAAAACAATATTCTCGTTCAGAAGAATTAGTTAATGCGGGGTCGATTCCTCGTGGTGATTTGTTAGATATTAAAGCAACTGTAGCTTCTAATAATCAAAATGTTATTGCAGCTGAGAATGCTTTGTTAATTTCAAAATTGAGTTTAGCTCAGTTATTACAATTAAAAGAATTTGAGAGTTTTGATATTATTGATGATACTAACGCTAAAGATGAAAACAATATTTTAGCCCAAACTCCAGCAGCAATCTATGATAAAGCAAAAGAAAATAAAATCGAATTGAAAATTGCCAAAACCAATTTGGAGATAGCAGAAAAAAATGTTGCGATTGCAAAAGGTGCTTTTCAACCGACTCTTCAAGGATTCTATAGTTTTAGTTCTAGGGTTGCTTATAGTGACAGAGTTGTAGGTGTTCAACCTAATACGTCAAATCCTACATCTATAGTTGGGTATGTACAAGGGACAAATCAAAATGTTTTACAAAATAATTTTTCTCCTGTATTAGGAAATGCATTGCCATTTTGGGATCAATTTAGCAATAATAAAGGACAATCTTTTGGAGCACAATTATCTGTTCCAATTTTTAATGGTTTTTCAGCAAGAAATAATGTAGAACGTTCAAAGGTAAGTTTAGAGAAATCAAAAATCGCATTAGAACAACAGGATTTAGATTTGCAAAGAAATGTTTTTACTGCGTTTACAGATGCAAAAGGCGCTTTAAATGCACATGAATCTTCCATTGTAGCATTAGAATCAAGACAAGAAGCCTATAATTATGCCAAAGAAAAATATGCTGTAGGTTTGATGAATTCTTTTGATTTTAATCAATCACAAACGTTGCTTACTAATGCACAATCTGAGGTTCTTAGAACGAAATACGATTACATTTTTAAAATTAAAATTTTAGAATTCTATTTTGGAATTCCAATCATTAAAAACTAGATTATTATGTCAAAAAAAACAATTTATATCTTAATTGGTAGTGCTGTGGTTATTATTGCATTATTAGTAGTGCTTTCAAAAAAAGGAATTATTGGAAACAAAGATAAAGGTAAAGAAGTAGAAACAGCCCAAGTTGATGCTACTACAATAGTTGAAACAGTTTCAGCTACAGGAAAAATTCAGCCTGAAATTGAAGTAAAAATATCCTCAATGGTTTCTGGAGAAATTATTTCTTTGCCAATAAAAGAAGGACAAGTAGTCAAAAAAGGAGATTTGTTAGTAAAGATAAATCCTGATTTATATACTTCTGGATTAAACAGAACAGTTGCTAATTTATCAGGAACTAAAGCAGGTTTGAGTCAGGCAGATGCTTCATTTAAAGAAGCCAAAGCAAGTTATGACAGAAACAAAACGTTATTCGATAAAGGAATTATTTCCAAATCAGATTGGGATAAATCAGTTGCGTCATTTGAGGTTGCAAAAGCAGCGAAGCAAACCGCTTACTTTAATGTTAGAAGCGCTTCTGCTTCGGTAAATGAAGCTCAAGATAATCTTGGCCGAACAATTATTTATGCTCCTGCCGATGGGACAGTTTCGGTACTTAATGTAGAGCTTGGCGAACGCGTCTTGGGAACGCAACAAATGGCTGGAACAGAATTGTTGAGAGTTGCTAACTTAAATAACATGGAGGTTGAAGTTGATGTAAATGAAAATGACATTGTAAAAATAAAAGTGGGTGACGAAGCAAAAGTTGAAGTTGACGCTTATTTGAAAAAACAGTTTAAAGGAATTGTTACCAGTATTTCTAACTCGGCAAGTTCTTCTTTGACCGCTGATCAAGTAACTAATTTTAAAGTAAAAGTAAGAATACTTAAAGAATCGTATCAGGATTTATTAGAAGGAAGACCGGCGGCATATTCTCCTTTTAGACCGGGAATGACCGCAACAGTAGATATTATTACTAAAACAAAAAAGAATGTATTGTCTGTGCCAATTAGTTCCGTTGTGGTAAAATCAGATACAGCTGCTGTTAAGGAAATAAAAATTGAGGATCCTAAATCCGACGAGAAAAAAGTAGCACCTAAAAGTGATAAGAAATTTGAATGTGTTTTTGTAAAAGTAGGCGATAAAGCTAAAATAAGAATCATTAAAACTGGAATTCAGGATGATACAAATATTGAAGTTTTAACTGGACTTAAAAAAGGCGATGTAGTTATTACAGGTCCTTACACTACAGTTTCTAAAGAGCTTAATTCTGGAGATAAAGTGACATTAAAAACAGAAAAAGATAAGGAAGAAAGCAAGAAATAATACATAAAGTGCATATATTTGAAAATCACAATTATAAATTTTATTTTATGGTTGTGATTTTCACGTTAAAAATAAAAATGGATTACATACTTAACATTGAAACCGCTACAAAAAACTGTTCTGTTGCTCTTGCAAAAGAAGGAAAAACAATTCTATGTAAAGAAATTGCAGAAGAAGGGTATTCTCACGCCGAACGGTTACATGTTTTTATTGAAGAAATTATACAAGAAGCAGGAATTACTTTTAATGATTTAGTTGCTGTTGCGGTAAGTCAAGGTCCTGGATCTTATACGGGATTGCGAATAGGAGTTTCTGCCGCAAAAGGGCTGTGTTTTGCTTTAAATATACCTTTGATTGCTATTGATACCTTGAAAACTTTAGCTTCTCAGGTGATAGTTTCAAGTGGCTTGATTATTCCTATGATTGATGCCAGAAGAATGGAAGTGTACAGTGCCATTTTTACTCCTGATTTTGAGAATAAGAGAGGAACTTTAGCTGAAATTATAACTGAAAATTCATTTGAAGATTTTCAGGAAACGCTTTATTTTGTGGGAGACTGTGCCGAAAAGTGTAAAGCAGTTTTAATCAAAGATAATTTTGTTTTCTTGGAGGCTATTAAATATCCGTCCGCCAAAGAAATGAGTTTGTTAAGTTTTGAGAAATTCAAAACAAACGACACGGTAGATGTCGCTTATTTTGAACCTTTTTATTTGAAAGATTTTATGATTACTACTTCAAAGAAATAACAAATCATATTAAGAATCTGTCCTGGATAACCCTTTTGCAAAAGGCTGAATAACGATTCCGGCAGCATCAAATGCTATCTTGCAGCTTTCTAAAGTTTGAGAGAAAACGGCACCAAAATCCTCATTATTTGCCCATGGCCTAACGGCAAGTTGGATGGCATTATCAGTCAAATTCTTGACTGAAACTTCAGCTACGGGAGTTTTAAGTATTTTGGGGTTACTGTTTAAAACAGCAGTAATAATATCTTTTGCCTTTTTTATATCAGTGTCATAGGAAATAGCAATAGTCAAATCGGCTCTTCTAAATCCTTGTAAAGAATAATTGATGATAGTACCGTTAGATAATGATCCATTTGGAATAAAAATAGTTTGATTGTTCCCGTTGATTAATTTGGTCACAAATATTTGGATTTCGCTAACTGTTCCAATGTTGCCCTGCGCTTCAATAGTATGTCCTACTTTAAATGGTTTGAACATAATAATTAGCATTCCACCTGCAAAATTAGATAAAGAACCTTGAAGCGACAAACCTACTGCAAGTCCCATTGCTCCTAATATGGCTACAAAAGAAGAGGTTTCTATCCCTAAATTTGAAATAAAAGTGACAAACAGTAATACTCTTAAGACCCAGAGTAAAATATCGGCAAGAAACTTAGTTAAAGTAGGATCTAAATCTCTCTTTACCATTATTTTTCTGATTAATCTATTGATAAGTCGAATGGCGTAAAGGCCTACAAACAAAACAATAACAGCAGAAATTAATTTGGGGGAATAATCGATTAATAGTTGAATAAAAGTACTGGCGTAATCAGTAATTTGATTAGGATTTAAGGTCATTTTTTAAATAATAAAAAACCCTCTCAAAAGAGAAGGTTAAGTTTTGAAGTGCAAAAATACAAATAAATTATTTTTATATAAATTAATCAGCGTCTTCTTCTATTCTATTTATGTTTTCTTTAGCAGTTTGAGTAGCTTCAGAATCAGCATCACTTATAAAAGCACTAGTTTTTTCGGAAACAGTTTCAACGGCTTCTGATGCAATGGTTTTAGTTTCACTTGTTGTATCCGCAATTTTATCAGTAGCTACAGCAGCTTTTTCTTTTACAGTTTCTACTACTTTTCCTAAAACATCACCTGCTTTTTCAGAATAGCCACTTACGGCTTCTTTGGCCTGTTCAGCATATACTTCTGCTTTGTCTATAATTGGAGCTGCAGCCTCTTTTACTTTGTCTATTGTATCGGTTGCAAAAGTCTCTACTTTGTCTAAAATTGGAGTAGCAGCTTCTTTTGCTTTGTCTAAAGTTTCTTCTGCAAATGTTTCCGCCTTATCAATATAAGGTGCTGCTGTTTCTTTTGCTTGTTCAAAAGTTGTTTCAGCTTTGTCTGCTAATTCACCAGCGGTTTCTTTGGCTGAGCCAAATAAATTTTTAAAAAATGAAGATAGTCCCATGATATTTATATTTGATTAGTCTTACAATATTAAGCAATTTTTTCTAAGAACGCTTTATTAAATAATTAATAATTTACTGAAAATCAGCGTTTGAGATTAAATGTGTTTGATTTTAGCAAACATGAAATGGCATTTCATTAGTTTTATATTGTGAAGCTAAAAAAGAAAAGATTGAAACGGATAACGGGAAATAGCTCATGAAAATAAATTATAAAAAAAGCGTCTCTGATGAAACGCTTAAATTAATTGGGTCAAATTAAGCTATTCGAGTTCGAAAGTTAATTTTAAATTTACTCTGTATTCAGTAATTTCTCCTCCACTTACTGCTGCACTATGTTCTTTAATGTATACAGAGCGTATGTGTTTTACTGATTTAGCCGCCTTTGCGACTCCTTTTCGTGCTGCGTCTTCCCAACTTATATCTGAACTGGAAAGTACTTCAATTACTTTTAATACTGACATAATTTCTATTTGTTAAGTTAAAGATTAAATGTACCTATTTTATTTAAAATCAAAGGCTATTTTAATATAACTATAACATTATCAGATTTTTATGTATTTTAATTATGCTAAGCGTTTACTGCTTCCACTTTAATTCCTTCATCATTTAACATGCTTTTTAACATGTTTTCAATGCCGCTTTTTAAGGTGAATGTAGAGGAAGGACAGCCACTGCAAGCGCCTTGAAGGATTACTTTTACGGTTTTGTCACTTTCGTTATAAGAGTCAAATGCAATATTACCTCCGTCAGCTTGTACGGCAGGTTTTACATATTCCTCTAATATGTTGATGATTTGTTGCGAAGTGACATCTAGATTATCAAAACTTTGCGCTTTAGTGTTTTCCTCTGCGGTTGCTGCTTGGATAAAATTTTCATCTAAAACGGTTCCTCCGTTTTCGATATATTGCTTGATGAAACTTCTTATTTCTAAGGTAATTTCCTGCCATTCATTGATTTCATATTTGGTTACAGATATGTAGTTTTCGTCAATGAAGACTTCTTTTACATAAGGAAATTTGAAAAGTTCTTTAGCCAATGGCGATGAACCTGTTTGATCAATGTTTTTATATTCAACAGCATTTTTGGTCAACATTCGGCTTACTACAAACTTTAAAGCGGATGGGTTAGGAGTAGTTTCTCCGTAAACGGTTATAGGCTGTTTTTTTGTTTTGTTTTCGTCTGGTGTAATGATTATTCCGCCATTGTTTACAAATGTTTCTATTTGCTCTGACACCGCATCTTTTACATCTTCCCATTCTACAATACTGTATTTTTCAATTGCGATGAAGTTTCCAGAGATGTAAACTGTTTTTACGAATGGGAGGTAAAACAATTGTTGCGCTAATGGTGAAGATTTTGCCTCGTCTATATTTTTGAATTCAAAACTTTCATTTTGTGTAATGAAATCCTGAAATTCAAATTTTAATATGGTTGGGTTTTGAGTTTCTTTTATGGTAACTTTTATCATGATCTTTGTAAATTTTTACAAATTTAGTAAAGTTATTTTCCACGAATAGCTATATTTGAATTTTAATAAAATAAATTAACAATAATTTAGTTATCTAAAGAGTTTTTATTGCATTTTATTGGCTAACGAATCATTTTATATATTAGTTTTTCTATGTATAACAAAATTAAATTATTAGCAGTCTTCTTTTTTATGTATCAATATTCTTTTTCACAAGAGGGTATTGCGGTGTATTCTGATTATTTATCAGATAATTATTATTTGATTCATCCTTCTATGGCAGGAGCAGCAAATTGTGCAAAAATTAGGCTTACTGCTCGTAAACAATGGTTTAGTCAGCAGGATGCGCCTGAGCTACAAACACTAAGTTTTAATGGTAGAGTGGGAGAAAAAGCTGGAGCTGGAATTATTTTGTTTAACGATAAAAATGGGTATCATTCTCAAAAAGGAGTTAAGCTTACGTATGCGTATCATCTTATGTTTTCTAGAGATGAAATTGATTTAAACCAACTATCTTTTGGGATTAGTGCAGGTTTGATTCAAAGCCAATTAGATGAAACCAGTTTTTTACAATCAGGTGATTTTGATCCTATTATTGATGGAACTGTTGTGCAAAAAGATTCCTATTTCAATTTTGATATTGGAGCATCCTATAATTATTTAGATTTTTATGTGCACGGTACAGTAAAGAATGCCGTTGAAACCAGACGAGATATTTACACCGAATATGAAAGTGATAATTTAAGAAAATATTTGTTGAGTGCCGGTTATGTTTTTGGGGATAAAGATAGAGTATTGTGGGAACCATCATTTTTATTTCAACTGGTGGATAAGACCAAAGAAAAATCAATTGACTTCAATATTAAAGCCTACAAAAATATGGATTTCGGAATGCTTTGGGGAGGTTTGTCCTACCGTAGAAGCTTAGACGGAGCTGAATATACTAATGGTTCAGGAGTTTCTAAACAAAAACTTCAATATATTACTCCTATCGTTGGAGTTAATTTTAATAATTTCATGTTTGCTTATACCTACTCACATGTATCAGGTCCAGTGAAATTTGATAATGGTGGTTTTCACCAAATCACTTTGGGAATCAACTTATTTTGTAAGCCTGAAAAATATGAATGTAACTGTCCTGCAATTAATTAATTTACTTTATCCATGTTAATCAAATCTGTTAACGGAAAAACACCCTTAATACCTGAGGATTGTTATGTCGCCGAGAATGCTACTATTGTTGGTGATGTTAGTTTTGGTTCTTCTTGTAGTGTTTGGTTTAATGCCGTTATAAGAGGGGATGTTAATTTTATTAAAATTGGTGATAAAGTTAATATTCAGGATGGTGCGATTATTCATTGTACGTATAAAAAACATCCAACAATTATAGGGAATAATGTTTCTATTGGTCATAATGCTATTGTACATGGTTGTAGGGTTCATGACAATGTATTGATTGGAATGGGAGCAATTGTAATGGATAATTGTGTGATTGAAAGTAATTCTATTGTTGCAGCTGGTGCTGTCATTACCCAAAATACAGTTGTTAGTTCAGGTTCGATTTGGGCCGGAGTTCCTGCCAAAAAGGTAAAAGATATTGACCAATCTGATTTTGCAGGTGAAATCGAACGTATTTCTAATAATTACGTAATGTATTCCAGTTGGTTTAAAGAGGAATAAGCATCATTTTTCTTTCAATAATTAAAGCATGGGCAAAAGAAAAGATAAAGCTTCGCATATATTAAACACTTCGTCAACATTACTTGGTATTTGTTTTATCGTACTTACTTCCATAAAAATTAATAATACCAGTGAGACCACTATTATTGATCAACTCATCGCTGTTTCCATTGTTATGTTCATGACAAGCAGTATTCTTTCATTTTTATCCATGCGAAAGACTAAAAAGCCCAGCGAACGACTAGAAAAAATAGCAGATATAGTTTTTCTGATAGGACTTTTCTCCTTGTTCATTATAACCATGTTGGTTACGTTGAATATCATTAAATAATTTATTTATAATAAATTATAAATTGATTTTTTCAAAGAATGAGTTTTTGTAGCTTTCACTAATCGGGATTCTTTTTTCGGCAATTATAACTTTGTTTTTCTGGATTGATTTCACGTGTTTTATATTGATGATATACGACCTGTGAATTCTTGCAAATCCTTTGGATGAAAGTAGATTTTCCAGTTTTATAAGACTAATTAATGTTAGTGTGTACTTATTGTCAGTGGTGTATATTTTGACATAATCTTTCAATCCTTCGATAAATAAAATATCTGAAAAATTCAATTTTACATTTTCATATTCAGCTCTTACAAACATAAAATCCTGTTCGATTTCAGGAGTGGAAATCAAGTTGTTACTTACAGGTAGATTTTGTGGATTGAAAATTTGTTGTGCCCGTAAAACGGATTTTAAAAACCGATGAAACGGAATGGGTTTTACCAAATAATCGACCGCGCCAAGATTAAATCCTTCAACAGCATAATTAGAATAAGCAGTTGTAAATATGATTAACGGTTTTTTCTCTATGGCATTAATAAAGTCAATTCCTGAAAAATGAGGCATTTCTATATCCAAAAAAATCAAATCAACATTGGACTGATTGATTATTGAAATCGCATCAATGGCATTAGTGAATGTGTTTACCAATTCAAGAGAATCTACTTTGCTGACAAATTCTTTGAGCAAATCAACCGCTAATGGTTCGTCATCTATAATTACACATTTCATCTTTTTTTGTTTTTTATTTAAAATTTGGAACAATTAAAATCTGCATCAGGGTTTTAATTAAAAGAAGTTTGAATCTGGTCTAGTTTTAAATTTAAATGAACACTATAATTACTGTCGGTTTCAATAATAGTAAGTTGGTGTGCATTGGGATAAAGGAGATTCAGGCGGTTTTCAATATTGGTCATTCCTATCCCTGAATTTTCCGGATCTTTTCTGTGATTTTCAATTTTATTTTCTACCCAAAAATCTAAAATATTCTCTTCAATTGTTATTTTTATTTTTACAAAAGCCGCTCCTTTGTAATCGGTTCCATATTTAAAAGCATTTTCGATAAATGAAATCAAAAGCAACGGCTCAATGTATTTGTTTTTTGTCTCGCCATGAATATTAATGTTGATGTTTTCAATATTATTTAATCGCAGTTTTTGTAACTCAAGATAGTTTTTAATGTAATTGATTTCTTTTTCCAAAAAAACAGATTTATTATCGGTTTCATACAACATATACCGCATCATTTCTGACAAAGTTACAATTGCATCTGGAACTAAATCAGATTTTTTATAGGCTAATGAATAAATGCTATTTAGGGAATTAAATAAAAAATGAGGATTAGTCTGTTTTCTTAGATAGTTTAATTCTGTTGAAGCCCGATGTGTTTCAGCAATTAATTTATTTTGCTGATTGTTATATAATTCAGACAAGGTTTTTATAATTGTACCAATTGTAATGATTAATATATAGAAAAAAGAAGGAACAGCTTTAAAAAAAAACGGTTGCTTTCTTTTCAAATTGGCGTTTACTAAAATCTCTTTGCCAGATGAATTAATCATTCTGAGAGGTCTCATATTCTTAAATTCGGGCATAAAAAAATTATACCTAATAATCATAAAGAGGATTATTATAGAAATTAAAATAGTAAAATATTCCCAATATTTTTTTTGCAAAAGCAATAAAGGAACTAAGTATAAATAATTCAGATAGAATAGTAATATTCCCGTAACCCACTGGGCATAGAAATCAGGATTGATACTAAAAGGACTTTCGTAAAACTGAATTAATGAGGTAACAATGAAGAAACACCAAATCATACTATGAAAAAGTATTTGGTTTAAATTGTTGTTTTTAATTCCTTCTATGTTCATCTAGATTTTTACAGCTGATAAAAATAAATCTTTTTTTGTTACCGTAGGCGATAAATCGTCTTTCAATTTTTGTAGCACTAAGTGTCCCACCTTCAGCGCTTCTTCTTCGGTTTTGAAACTTTTATTTTCGCTAATAACGGGAATTACAGTTTGTTTTATTATAATTTTTTTATTGTTAGTTATAAAATAACCCCAACCTGTAGGCGTTTTTAAAGATTTTACGTTTAAATTTTCATTTTTGTTACAAGAAATAAATAGGAATAAGCCCAATAGTAGGAATACATTATTTCTTGCAATTAGGAATGATAAATTCTTCTGGATTGCTGTCCAGAAGAATCTATTTGTTGAATTAATTGTCATCATCATTTTGTTCTTCTAAAGGTTTAAATTCCCATGAATCATCAAAATAGGATGTTCCGGTTCTTCCTAGCATAATAAATCCTCTTTGGTTAATTGAAAAACCTGTAGCATCTGTTCTTGCTGAACCTTCAAGCGGTGTTCTTTCTAACCAAATATCAGTTGATGGATTGTATTCCCAAATCGATTTTGAACTTTCGCCACAAGCGACATATCCTAATCCGTTCATAGAAAAACTGGATGCATTAGAACGAACAATTACATAATCATCATTGTAATCATAATCATCTTCGGTGTCTTGATCAATGTCGCGTTTCCTTGTCCATACATCAGTTGCTGGATCAAACATCCAGAAATCAACTTGGTATACTCCGCTATTTACTCCTGTTCCAAAATAGGCTTTATCATCAATTACAAAAACAGTTGCATTTCTTCTTTTGTTTCCACTAAATCCATTTGCCAATGTCCAAGAATCAGTAGTTGGGTTGTACTGATAAAAATCTTTTAAATAGTTTCCATCATAACCAGTTCCAAAATACGCTTTACCGCCCACTTGAAATCCTACAGCTGAATAACGCGCAGTTCCTCCAAAATCTGCCTTTTGCGTCCAAGTGTTACTGGTAGGGTCATATTGATAGAAATCTTTCAATTTATTAGTGCCGTCATAACCAAGACCCACATAGCCTTTCTCGTTTAATTCAAATCCTGAAGCAGAACTTCTTGCGGTTCCTATAAAATCAGCTTTTTGTTCCCAATAATCGCCCGTTGAATTGTAAGCCCAAAGATCTTTTAGATATTCGTCTCCTGTATATCCAGTAGTTACAAAGGCGTAAGTGCCAATTACGAAACTCGTTGCACTTGATCTCGCAGGTCCGTCAAATGAGGATTTTTTAATCCAGTTTCCCATTAAATCTTCGGAATCATCATCATTGCTGCAGCCTACAAATACTAAACTTGCAAAAAGTGTAGTGAACAATATTCCTTTTTTTAAACTATTCATAATTTATTGTATTTATTAATGTTTGTATTTTATTCCAATGTTAAAAATGTAGCCGTCAGTATTATTAAAATCAAATTTTGATTCTCCACTGTTGTTCGTCAGATTGTATTTTTTGTTAAACTGATAACCTCCTTTAAGGTTTACAAACCAGTTTGAATCCATGTTTCTCTCATATTCTAATGCCGAAGTCATTTGTGAAAAACTAAATCTTGTTGCGGTGTTTAAATCATCAAGAACTCTTGGTCTATCTAAGTTGTAAAAATTCCCATCGAAACTATTTGTAACATTGAATGTATTTCGATTGCTATTCGAATAAGAAATAGTTGAGTTTGGAAAACCAATATTTACAAATGCATTCTTATTTATTTGATGATAAAAAGAAAAAGTTGGCAATATTTCCGGTTTGCCAAACGGTGCCATTCTTTTTATACCAATGCTAATGGTATTTCTAGAATTAAAAGAATGGTTCACTTCTAAACCACCCAGAATCGACACATCAGAAATTCCAGGATTACGCTCGAAACTAACCGTTGGATTAATTTCTAAATTCAATTTTGTTTTCCCTGTTAGTTGATGAGAAAATTCAAAATCATTTTCGAAACTAGTAAACTGATTAAGGCTGTTTTGTAAATCATAATTTTCTAATGAATAATTGATTCCAATATTTTTGTACTTAACAGTGTTGGTTATTTTGTTTTTCGAATCAATATTCTTAAAAAAGGTTAATCCAATTCCGGTTTCATTTACTGTAATTTTCTCAGTTGGTTGTGTTTTTACATTCAACTCTAAGGAATATCCGCTTTGGGCCGATGCATTAAGAATTGGAATCATAAATAACAGGTTTACTAAAGTCTTTATTCTCATTATTTTTTTATTGTTTCAAAAGTAGATACGTTATTCAATTAAAAAAAAGAAGATATATATACCGCCCAATTTCATAGACAAACAAGGCATTTGTCTGGTCGAATGAATAATTAGTGTCGGTGTCTTAATTGTAGATTAGAATTGGCTTTTTATAGACAGAAAGCTTCGAACGGTATATGTTATTATGCGGTATAAAGTGGTCTCTTATATATTTGTTCAAAAAACATTTATGTATAAGGTATTGTTGTTGCTGTTTTTTGGACTTATGATGAACTCGTGTAACTCTGATTCTGACACTGGTGAGTTTGTCGTTGGCTCTGACTATTTATCGGTTAATAATAAAGTCATATTGATTGATACTTTAACGGTTGATGTCGCTACTATTAATTTTGATTCATTAGTAACATCCAGTCAAAGTAGGATTCTGGTTGGGAATTATGACGATCCTATTTTTGGAAAAGTAAAATCAGACAGTTATTTTCAAATGTCAGCTGCAAGTTACAGTCTGTATAATGAGAGCTCCGATACAGATGCCCCAAATTATGTGTTCGATTCCATTAAATTGGTTTTAAAAGAGGATAAGTATTTCTATGGGGACACAACAAAAGTACAATCCCTTAGTATTCATAAGTTGACACAAAAGGTCAAGCCTAATCTAGATGACAATAATTTTTATAATAATTCCAGTTTAAATTATGATGCTGAAAGTTTAGGCAGTATTTCATTTAAACCAAAACCTAATAGTAAGGACTCAGTAGTTGTTAAACTAAATAATGAATTTGGAAATGCTCTTTTTCTAAAATTGAAAAAACATGAAATATCAACTTTTGATGAGTTTACTGAATATCTCAAAGGATTTGTTATCAAGTCAACATCGGGTAATTCTTCCAGCATTATAGGTTTCAATATGTCCAGTGCGCTTCGGTTGTATTATTCAAAATACCTAGGTGATTCAGAAACATCTTTAATTAAAAACTTCTCTGTTTTGGATGTATCCAAGCAATTTAATAACGTCACTTTGGATAGGACAGGAACACAAATTCAGGATTTGCCTATTTCATCAAGTAGACTGTCCAGTTTGCAAACAGGGAATAAAGCCTTTATTCAATCAGGAACAGGAATTGCATGCCGAGTAGATTTTCCTAACATAAAACAATTGAAATATCTCTCAGAAAATGGAGCAATTGTAGATGCGGAATTAATTATAAAGCCAGTAAATAATACCTATTCAGACACGTATCCTTTAGTAGATTCATTACGGGTTTTTGTTGGAGATAAATTAAATAGAATTAAGGGAACACTTAATACTATAGCTGGAAAACCTGTTTATGCAATCTTGAATAAGACAAGTGATGAATTCAATGAGAATATTGGATATTCAATTTCGATAGGATCTTTTTTGCAGAGTGAAATGCTAAAAGAATCAGATTCTAAATCTTCATTGATTCTCACATTGCCCAGTATTTCAAAAGCGGTTGACAGACTAGTTTTAGGCGACCAGAAAAATGGCAACAATAAAATTCAATTGAAAATTTATTATATTTCTTATTAGATGAAAAATAAAATAGCATTCGTAGGTTTGTTTCTTTTTATAACAACAGCTTCGTTTTCACAAAGTATTTCCAGTTCTCCCTATTCGCTTTATGGTTTAGGAACCTTGTATGATTCTGATTTTGGCTCAATTCCTTCTATTGGCTCTTCAGGAATTGCATTACCATCGAATCGATTTATCAATAATTTAAATCCCGCCTCTTTGGGGTTTATGTATCAAAATCATTTTTTATTTGATGTAGGAGGAAAGGCTATTTTGTCGAGTTATGAAAATAATCTAAAAAAAGAAAATCGGAATAATGTCCAGTTTTCCCATATCGCTTTTGCTTTTCCGGTGACATCAAAATCAGCTTTTAGTTTAGCGCTAAAACCTTATTCGAGTTCCACATTCAAAATATCTAATTTATCATTGCCAATTCAAGATAGTCAGGAAAGCTATACTTTGAATGCTACAGGAACTGGCGGATTGAATAATTTTGATGTTTCGTATGGGTATAGAATAGGTAAAAAACTGGCTTTAGGAATTTCAACGTCTTTACTTTTTGGAAACACTACTGATGATAGGAATTATACTATTTCTAATTCTGTAACTAACATTTATAAAAAAACGAATTACAATGGAGTCAGGGCATCTCTGGGAGCTCAGTTCAAAGTCGATTCTACATTTACTTTAGGAATGAATTTAAAATCGCCTACAAAAATAAATGCTACCAAAATACAATCCGTAGCCATAGTCAATAATTCTGGTACTACAACAATTGAATCGGAACTTGCATCTGATACCGATGATTATTATATGCCATTGGAAATAGGAGTTGGTTTAAGTAAAGTTTTTAAAAACAACTTGAATCTGACACTTGATTATGGAAAAGGGTTGTGGAATGGTACGAATCAATCTGATTTGTATGGTAATTTTATTAATCAGGATAAACTTGCTTTGGGATTTTCATATAGTAAATCAAAAAATATAAGAAGCTATTTTGATAGAATTCAGTACTCGACAGGATTGAATTATGACACAGGTTATTTGGAGGTTGATAATAAAAAAATTAATTCTATGTCTATTTCATTAGGAGTTTCACTTCCTATCGAAAACACTTTTTCAGCGTTGAATATTTCGTATTCCTATGGACAAAAAGGAAGAATCAGTGATGGACTTATCAAAGAAAATTACCATAAATTGTCACTTAATTTATGTTTAGATGGAATTTGGTTTGTCAAAAGGAAATTTGAATAGATTAAAAATCTATTTCTTCGACAGTATATTTGTTTTCTAAAATTTCAGTTAAAACTCTAGGGTTACTATTGACATAGAAAATAGGTTCGCTTTTTTCAGTTGAAGAAAAACCTATTTTTTCTCGTAATATTTTTTGAGTCTGTTTCGCTACAGCTTCACCAGAATCGATGATGTGAATGTGTTCTGGAAGTATCTTTTTTATTTGAGGAATCAAATACGGATAATGACTGCAGCCCAATACTAAATAATCGATGTTAGCCTCAATCATAGGAGTGAGATAGGAGTAAAGTAGTTTTGTCATTTCCGGTGAATTGATATCGCCATTCTCAATTAGTTGCACTAATCCATGACCTACTTGTTCAATTATTTTGGTGTCTTGATACATTTCAGCAGTCTTGTTAAAAAGCTCACTGTTTAATGTGCCTTGTGTGGCAAGGATTCCTATAATTTGAGTCTTAGAATGTGTTGCTGCCGGTTTTATGGCCGGTTCAATACCAATGAAAGGAACATCATATTTTTCTCGTAATTCTCGAATAGCATTAGTAGTTGCGGTATTACAAGCTACTACAATCAATTTACAGTTCATTTTAAGCAATAAATCAGTATTTTTCATGCTTAAAGCAACAATCTCTTCTTTCGATTTTTGACCATAAGGGGCATTCTTACTATCGGCTAAATAGATTGTTTTTTCGTTAGGTAGTAAATCATGAATTGCGCTCCAAATTGAAGTACCTCCAATACCTGAGTCAAAAATTCCTATTGGTTGATCATTGTTCATAGAAACAAAGTTAAGTGCTACCATTTAAATATCCTAAAATTTATTTTAACAAAAAAAACTGCTCAATCCTATATTTTAGGGTGAGCAGTCTTTAAACTATTTTTGTGTTGTTTTTAGAAACCTAAATCTTTTTTCACATCAGCTGTCAAATTTGGACCGTCAGCTAATAAAAGTGTAGAACCATCTAACACATATTGAAACCCTTTTGCTTTACCTACTTTTTGGATAGAAGCTCTTACTTTTTCCATTAAAGGTTTTACGATATCAGATTCTTTTTGTTGTAATTCTTTTTGAGCATTATCTCTAAAATCAACAATTCTTTTTTGCATATCTTGAACTTCTTTAGAACGTTCTCCATTTACAACTTCAGTAACTGTTGCAGATTCTGCTTCGTATTTTTTTAATTTTGCTTGGTATTCTTCAACCATTTTTTTGTAATCTGCATCGTATGTACCACTTAATTTTTCAAGTTGTTTTTGTGCTTCTAACATAGCTGGCATTTTTGCCATAATTTCACTCACATCAACATGAGCAGTTTTTGCTTGTGCGTTAATAGTTTGGTTTGCACCAAATAAAAGTATTGCAGCAATTAGTAAAGTTTTGATTTGTTTCATCGTTTTTAAAATATTTAGTATTAATTTTTGTTAGTATTTTTTTTAATTTTTTTCTTTAGCTTTTTTAAGAGCTTCTCTTTCTTCCAATATTTTTTTTCTTTTTTCTTCTAAAGCTTTTTTGCGATCTTCTAATACCTTTTTACGGTCTTCTAAAATTTTCGCTTTTTGTTCTATTTGTTTCTCTTTAGCTTCTTCTGCAGCTTTTTTTGAATCGACTTTAGTAGAATCACTGATAACTGTTTTAGCCTTTATATCTTCTGTTTTAGAAGAGGCAGAAATCGTGCCAGTTTTTTTTGCTTCTCTTTCTTCGAGTATTAGTTGTCTTTTTTCTTCAACTGCTTTTTTACGATCTTCCAACGTTTTTTGTCTCAAATCCATTTGCTTTTGTCTTGCCTCGGCAGCAGCAGTTTTAGACGCTTCAATTTGTTGGGCTTTATCAGTTGTTGTTGCTGTTTTATCGCTATCAGTTACAACTCCTGTTTTTTTAGCTTCTCTTTCAGATAGAAGTTGTTTTCTTCTTTCGTCAAATTCCTTTTTCTTCTCTTCTTGAAGTGATTTTCTGTCAGCTATAATTTTGTCTCTGGCTGCTTTTTTTTCATCTAATGCTTTTTGTCTATCAGCTAAAACTGGATTTTCATCCAGAGCATCTTCTTTATTTTCTTTCGCCTCTTCTTCCTTAAGTTGTTTTTTACTTAACTGTTCTCTCTTTTCTGCTCGATTTATTACTCGTAAAACCTGATCACTTACATCAAATCTTTTTGCTGAAAAAAGCATCGTTAAATCAGAAGATTTATCAAAGATAAAATCGTATTTTTTTGCTTCAGCAATATCTTGAACAGCAGTAAAAACTTGATCTTGTATTGGTTTTGCTAACATTGATTTTTGTTGAATCAAATCGCCATTAGCCCCAAATCTTTTTTGTTGATAATCTAAAGATTCATTTTCAAGGAACTTAATTTCTGTTTCTCGTTCATTAATAAGTTCTTTTGTCAGTAAAGCTTGTTCTGCTTTTAATGCATTTTTTAACTTATCTATTTCGTTTTTTTTAACTTCAATCTCTTGTTTCCATTTTTGGGCTTTTTGCTCTAATTGGATTTTAGCTTCCGTATAATCGGGTACGTTTTGAAGGATATACTCCATGTCAATATACCCTATTTTGGTTCCCCTAGTTTGCGCATGAGAGGTAGTTACTACAACTAGCGCTAAAAATATAAATAAAAATTGTTTTCTCATAACTTTAATGTATTAGAAAAATTTTTAACTAATTTTTTTAAAATTGTTGTCCAATGATAAAATGGGTTTCCCATCCGTTTGGTTTAGTTGTTCCTGGTAAGGCATCAAAACCATATCCAAAATCAATTCCTAATAATCCAAATGCAGGCATGAAGACACGTAAACCAGCTCCAGCGGAACGACTTAATGCAAACGGATTATAGCTTTTGAAATTCGCATAAGACGAACCTGCTTCTAAAAACGTTAATGCATAAATAGATGCCGATGATTTTAATGTTATAGGATAACGCATTTCCAATGAAAATTTATTATAAACTGTTGCTCCAATTTGTTCTCCAGCAGCGTTTACCGGTGTTAAAGAGTTGTTTGGATATCCTCTCAATTGTATGGTTTCTCTACCATCCATAGAGTAATTTGCTAATCCGTCACCACCTACATAGAATCTTTCAAAAGGAACAACACCTCTATCTTGATTGTATGCTCCAAGGAATCCAAATTCAGTTAAAGTTCGTAGTACTAATTTACCATAAATTTTTGTGTACCAGTCAGCTTTGAACTTAATTTTATAATATTCTAACCAATTAAATTTCTGTTGATCTACTTTTGCAGGGTCAGCAGCTGCATCTTGATAGTTAGAAACTTTGTTTGGAGTTGGGTTTGTTGTACTAGGAATAACTTCTACATAATCTCCTTCATTTACTTGTATTCCATTTGAACCGGTATAAGTAGTACCTTTATATTTGTATTTGTATTCTTCTTTATCGCCTAATGTTGCATAATCAGTTCCATTTATCAATGAGTATGGAGGAGTTAATTTTGCTGAAATGCTAAACTCTGAACCATACGTTGGGAAGATTGGATTTACTCCTTTATTACTTCGGGTTAATCCTATTGTGTAAGCTAAGTTTCTAGAAGTTCCATTTCCAAATGTAAATAATCCTGTGTTGTAATTATGTAAATCATAATGTTGGTAACTTATCGATTGTGACAATACAAAGAAATCATCTGGCACAGTTAATCTTTTAGCTAAACCAACAGACAAAGTAAGGATATTAAAACTCTTAGTTTTATCTACTCTTTGTGTTACATAATTATTTAAAAACTGTTTACTATAGGATAATGAGGTACTAAATTGTACTGGTTTTTTTCCGCCAAACCATGGTTCAGAAAACGACATACTATAGGTTTGAAAGTAAGTACTTCCCTGTAATCTCAAAGAAACTTTTTGACCGTCTCCCATTGGTAAAGGTTTGTAGGCTTCTTTGTTTAAAAGATTTTTTGCTGAGAAATTATTGAAAGATAATCCCAAAGTACCTATAAAACCTCCTCCACCATAACCACCTTGCAGTTCTATTTGACTAGATCCTTTTTCAACAAGATTGTATTCTATGTCAACAGTTCCAGCCCCAGAATCAACATTTTTAAATTTTGGATCAATCGCTTCAGGATCAAAAAAACCTAACTGTCCAATCTCTCTAATAGTTCTTACCAGTTCTTCTTTGCTGTATTTTTCTCCGGGTTTAGTTCTTAATTCTCGGTAAATTACATGATCATTAGTTTTGTCATTTCCTACAACTGTAATTTTATTGAAATAAGCCAAAGGGCCTTCAGTAACTCTTATCTCAAAATCGATAGTATCGTTAGCGGTCTTTACCTCTACGGCATTTATATTTGAAAATAAGTAACCATTATTTTGATATAAATTGGTAATGTCTTCTCCGTCTGGTTTTGATTTATCAGCAATTCGTTTCTCAAGAAGTACACCATTATAAGTTTCTCCTTTTTTTACACCTAATATTCTACTCAACAATTGATCTGAATATACAGTATTTCCTAAAAACTTAATATTTCCAAAATAGTATTTATTTCCCTCTTCTACATTTATTTTAATTGACAATGCATTCTTGTCTTTGTTGTAAGTAACAGAATCAGAAAGTATTCTGGCATCTCTATATCCTTTTTCTTTATAAGCAGCAATTACTTTTTCTAAATCAGTTTTGTATTTTGCTTGTATGAATTTAGATGCTTTTAAAAGTCGGATAGGGTTTTTTTGTTTTGTGTCTTTCATTGCGCCACGCAATGTTTTGTCAGAAATTTTTTCATTTCCTGCAAAATCAATATTTTGAATCTTTATTTTGTCACCTTTGTCGATATTCACAAGCATGTTTACTTGGTTAACTGTTGTAGTATCCTTGGTGGTATTTATGGTTACTTTTGTATTGTAATAACCGTCTTTTTTGTATTTATTTTCAATGTAATTTTTAGTCGTAGTGATTAAATTTTCGTTTACAATCTTGTTTTTGGTAAGGCTATTATCTTTTATTAAAGCCTCCGTTTTATTTTTCTTAATACCTACAAATCTCACCTGATTTAACTTGGGTAATTCTGCAATATTTAAGTCTAGATAAATGCTGTCATTTTGAATTCGATTAACATAAAAAGAGATTTCATCAAAAAGCCCTAATTTACCAAGTTTTTTTATGGCGCTGCTTATTTCTTCTCCGGGAATAGTTATTTCCTGTCCTTTTTGAAGTCCTGCAAAAGTTACTACGGTCTGAGAATTGAAACTTATTTTTCCAACAACTGCTACATCGGCTAGAATGTATTTTTTTCCTTGATCAAAAGGAACTCTTTCTTGAGCCTTAATTTGAGTAAAACTTCCCAAAATCAAAATGGTAAGGACTGTTTTTATGCTTTTATGTAACACTAAAAAATTATTTAATTTGTTCACTTGTTTTTCCAAATCTACGTTCTCTTTTTTGATAACTAATAATAGCCTCATATAAATCTTGTTCTTTAAAGTCTGGCCACAATATATCAGTAAAATATAATTCTGCATAGGCGATTTGCCACAACAAAAAATTACTTATTCTATGTTCTCCACTTGTTCGTATTAATAAATCTACGTCCGGTAAATTTTGCGTGTAAAGATGCTCATTTATAATTGAATCGTCAATAGTGTCTATTGAAATTATATTATTTTTAACTTTACTACAAATGTTTTTAATCGCAGAGACTAATTCTTCTCTAGAACCATAGCTTAATGCCAGTGTTAATGTCATTTGCGTGTTGTCCTTTGTTTTATTTATTACATCGAGAAGTTCTTTTTGTGCTGATTTTGGTAATTTTTCAAGATTTCCAATAGCATTCAGTTTGATGTTGTTTTTTTGGAGTGTTATAAGCTCCTTTTTTAAGGAATTTATTAAGACTCTCATTAAAGTTTCTACTTCCAGTTTTGGTCTGTTCCAGTTTTCAGTAGAGAAGGCATATAAAGTGAGATATTCTATTCCTAATTTAGCACTGGCTTCAATTATTTTTTTTACTGATTTTGTTCCGCTTTCATGTCCAAAAGCTCTTAAAAGCCCTTTTTGTTTTGCCCAGCGTCCGTTACCATCCATGATAATGGCTAAGTGTTTTGGTAAATTAGTTGTGTCTATCGTATTTAGTAAATCCATTTCTTTATTCTGCACAGTAACAAGGTTTGTTTCCAAAGGTATAGGTTAGGGTTAATCCCGAAAACACATACCAGTCATTATTATTTAAATTTCCAAATCGTAACGTTTCTAAATTATCATTTTTCGGATTGCTTCCGTCTAGATTATCCGTTAGTGTGTATCTTGCTCCAACTTCTACAGCTAATATAAAATTAGGCGTAATGTTAGATTTTATTCCTAAATTCATTGGAATTGCAAAAGAACCCGCACTCTTATCTTTTCGTGTTACGCCGGATAAAATATATAATTCATCATATCTAAAATAACTTATTCCAGAATATACATAAGGCGTGATTTTATTCTTCATTTCATGAAGGTTGAAATCAAAAAAATTGAATTCAAGGCCTAAAGATACTTCTTTTATGCTATTTTCAAAATGATATCCTCTTTGGTTTCTACCAGCCTCTTCAGAATCCAAATCGTTTGAAGTTATTTTTGATTGTGTATAGGAAAATCTGTAGGCATGTCTTGGGCTTTTATTCCATTTGTAAAGGATTCCCAAAGCAGGTTCATTTGGAGAAATATAGGTTGTAGATCCAACATCTCCAATGTAGTTACTGCCACCTACAAAAATACCAATTTCATGAATTTGAGCATGAACCACCAAAAGGGGAAACAGGCATAAAAATAAATTAAAAACTTTGTTCATTTAGTTAAAATTGCGTGCAAATATAATAATTATCAATACGATTCAATACCTATTGTATTAATTGTGTCCTCTTTTGAGTAATTCACAATAAATTGGTGTTAGATAAATCCAAACGTGAAAAATAGATAGAATCGTATAGTGTTTAACTAAAATGGATTAATTCCTTCTGTCTTCTCCCCAAAGTAGTTTGGTACGCAATGTTTTTAGAAAGGTC
The DNA here is from genome assembly GCF_048158645.1 of Flavobacterium cryoconiti. Taxonomy (NCBI): domain Bacteria; kingdom Pseudomonadati; phylum Bacteroidota; class Flavobacteriia; order Flavobacteriales; family Flavobacteriaceae; genus Flavobacterium; species Flavobacterium cryoconiti. The sequence continues at coordinate 265,179 of NZ_JBLNKW010000004.1, forward strand.
TCTTCTGGGATTTCCACCATGTTTATTTGAAAAGGAGTTTTCTTAATGGTTAGGATTGATTCGTTTTTTACAGATGCAATTCTGGAATCTAAGGATACTAAATATTGATTTTCTCTACCGGAAACTTTTAATCTTATTTCTGTTTCATCAGGAACTACAAGCGGTCTGGCATTTAAATTGTGCGGTGCGATAGGAGTTATTACTAAGCTTTTTACATCTGGGGTTAAAATAGGACCTCCGCAACTTAAATTATATCCTGTTGATCCTGTAGGAGTGGCAATAATTAAACCGTCTGCCCAATAGGAATTTAAAAACTCATCATTCAAGTACGTTTCTACGGTAATCATCGAGGTGGAATCTTTTCGGCTAACTGAAATTTCATTCATAGCAAAATTGATGTCTAATAGCGATTCGTTTTCGGGAGTACAGCACAAACTTAATAGTGTTCTTTTTGAAATGGTGTATTTTTTATCAATGACAAACTGCATAAATGCAGCAATATTCTCTTTTTGAACAGTAGCCAAAAAGCCTAATCGGCCTGCATTTATTCCTAGTATTGGAACGCCAGAATTCCGGACTAATGTAACGGCTCTTAAGATAGTTCCGTCACCACCAATACTGATTAGCATATCAAAACTTTTGTCTAATTCTGTATGTGATGAAAAAGTATTGTATTCTTTTTGTATTATTTTCTTTTCATAAAGCATTTTAAGAAATTCTGCTTCAATAACCATTTCAACATTGTTTTTATTAAAAAAAACAAAAATATCTTTTATGATTGGTTCTGTGCTTACAAGATAGTATTGTCCGTATATAGCTACTTTCATCTGTTGTTTAATCGTTATTTAGTTAAATCGGTTAATTTGTTGAAGTAAATAAACAAATTAACGAGTAAACTATATATTAAGGTATTTGTCTAAATAATCAGAACGTTCCTTTAAGTTATTAATGTAATTATCTTCTTGATGCTCTGATATGATTTCATAATTATACCTCCTGAAAGTTTGGATAATTTCATTCATGGCTCCTAAACTTATTTTCATAGTTATTTGGACACTTTCAACATCAGCATCAGATATAAATAAACCCAAAAGCTTTCCGTTATTGCTTTCAACAATTTGGGTAATCTGACTCATTGAGTAATCCAAAATCGGTTTTTTGACAACAATAATTCCACCTGGTTCTTTTAAAAAAGGAGTTTCATGGAAAAATTTCATGATGTCCTCTATTTCATAATAGCCAACATATTTATTGTTTTCATCTAAAACAGGTACTAAATTAGTGTGGTTTTTTGCGAAAATTTCCAAAACATCCAGCCAAATAGTATTGGTTCTGGTAAAAAATCCTTCAAGAGTAAATCGATAATCAGCTACTTCCTTATCGGTATCAAAAGTTTCTATATCGTCGGATGCAATACTGCCAATATAAATTCCCTCTTCAATCACTGGAAAGTGTGAAAAGTGCAATTCATCAAAAAACTCTTGAACAACCGCAATTGTATCATGGCTGTCAATCGCTTTGAAATCGTTGGTAATATATTCTGTTATTTCTGTCATAAATCAATCGGCAATATTTCATGCAAAATAATCAAAAATAAGCAAAAACTCCTAAGTTTTACTTTGTATTTTTGCTCCAATAAATAGTATTATCACAATCAAAAAGTGTTCCAATGACAAAGTTAAGTGTAAACATCAATAAAATAGCTACTTTACGAAATGCTCGTGGTGGAAATGTCCCTGATTTATTAAAAGTCGCAACCGACATTCAAAAGTTTGGAGCAGAAGGAATCACCATACATCCACGTCCGGATGAGCGTCACATTCGCTATCAAGACGCCCGCGATTTGAAATCCATTGTTTATACCGAATATAATATTGAAGGAAATCCTGAGAAAACATTTATCGATCTTGTTCTCGAAATAAAACCGACCCAAGTTACTTTAGTTCCTGATGCTGTCGATGCTATAACTTCAAATGCAGGTTGGAATACGATAAAACATGCCGATTATCTCAAAGAGATTGTTCAAGAATTTCAGAGCAATGGAATCAGAACGTCTATTTTTGTTGATCCGGTTCTAGAAATGATTGAAGGCGCGAAAAAAATTGGAACCGAAAGAATCGAACTATACACCGAAGCCTTCGCACACGAATACAGTTTGGGTAACGAAAGAGGAATACAGCCCTATATGGAATCAGCGATTTTAGCCAATCAAATCGGATTAGGAATCAACGCAGGCCATGATTTAAGTTTGGATAACATCAAGTTTTTCAAAGATAATATACCGGGATTACTCGAAGTTTCTATAGGTCATGCTTTAATTTCCGAAGCCATTTATCTAGGATTGGATAATGTGATCAATATGTATTTGCAAAAATTAAAATAGTTTGTCTTTTAGTTTAATCTTAAAACAGGCATAAAAATCAAAAATATTGATTTTTATGCCTGTTTTATTTGCGAAATATATTAGGGATTTAAAATAAGTAAATAAAATAACAAGCCCAATTTTATTAAGTTACAATTGTTTATCTTAGCATTTTTCTTGTTAAAATTATAGCTTTGAGATCAATTATTTTATTTTGTTTATTCTGTTTTTCTAATTTATTTGCGCAATCAAAGGCAACAATCTTTGGAAATGTAAAGTCTGCTGAAAACTTGAATTTAATTGGAGCTAGCATTGGTTTTAATGTAGATGGTCAAAAAAAATATTCAGCAACTGACTCTCTGGGAGCATTTTCTGCAAACCTTAAATCAGGATTAGTTATAGTAACGATTAGTTATTTGGGTTGTTTAGAAAAAGAGTTGAATTTTGATTTGAAGAAGGATACCATACTTTCTATAGTATTAGAAAAAGATATTTCGTTTTTGAAGGAGGTTGTAGTTTCTAATAACAAGAAAAAAAATATAACAACTCTTTCTGGAGGTAAATTATCTTTTAATCTTAAAGAATTATCTTCAGTACCCACTGTTCTTGGAACAACAGATATAATTAAGCTTTTACAATTAACACCCGGTGTACAGAATTCAGGTGATGCAAATGGATATTTGTATGTTAGAGGTGGTGATCCTGGCCACAATGCAATAGTATATGGTGGAACCCCAATATATGGGATGTCTCATTTATTAGGTGTTTTTCCTTTTTATAATACCGACCATATACAAGAAGTAGAATTTGATAAATCAAGTTCTAATGCAAAATATGGAGGGCGTTTAAGTTCTACTACTTTATTGATTCCTAATAAAAAAGTCCCTCAGCAAGTAACAATTCAGGGAAATATTGGATTATTAGCATCTCAGTTGACTTTGGCGATTCCTATTACTGAAAAATCAGGACTTTTTATCTCAGGTAGAAAAACATATATTGATGAGGTTATAGCTCCAATATTAAATTCAGGATCAAAAAATAAAGATGTTCAAAATATGAAATATGGTTTTTTGGATAGTAATTTGACATTTATTATTGAAATTTCTAAAAATAGCTTGTTGACGGTTGATGCTTTTATAAGTTCTGATAAATTGAAAATTAAAGATTCTAATTTGACTTTACAATCCAGTTTGAAATGGGATAATTTTGCAGTGTCTCCTACATTGATTTCTAAATTATCTCCTAAAACGAGCATGTCAAATGGCATTTACTTTACTCAATATACTAATGAGTTATATATGGAACAATCTACAATTCAAATGGGAGTTTCATCCTATGTTCAGGATTTTGGATTTACAAATTCAGTTCGCTTTTTTATTAAAGAAATACCTTTCGAATCTGGTTTACAATACATTTTTCACAATTTACAACCACAAAAAATTCGAATAGAGAATCTAGACGCGGATAAGAATACAGAGCAGAATAACTTAATTAAAGCAAACGAACTTGCTGTTTTTGCAACTGCAAAACCTAAATTGTATGATAATTTAATTGCAGAATTAGGTTTAAGAGTTAGCTATTATAGTTCAGGATTAAAGTCTAATTCATTCTTGCATTTACAACCTCGTATTGTGTTAAATTATTATCCACATAAAAATTTCTCGGTTTATACTTCATATAATAGACAAAATCAATATTTAAATCTAATAACTACTTCAAGTGTAGGGATTCCAACGGATTTTTGGATTGCAAGCTCAGACGGAATTCCATCGCAATCTTCAAATGAATTTTCCATTGGTTCTAACCAAACTATTTCAAGAAATATTACATCTTTATTTGGAGGCTTTTATCGTTCAATGAAAAATTTGTTAGAATATCCTTATGGAGTCACTCAGTTTAATGAAATGGCAACATTGAAAAAGGATTTGCTTGTTGGAAGAGGAAAAGCATATGGTTTAGAAATGATGCTGAGAAAGAATAATGGAAAGTTCAAGGGATGGTTGAGTTATACTTTGAGTTGGTCCAATAGAAATTTTGATGAACTCAATAATGGAAATACTTATTTTGCTAAATATGACAGACGTCATAATTTGTCACTGGTAGGAATGTATGATTTAAATTCCAAATGGAATTTTGGAGTCACACAAATTTTCAGTTCGGGGAATCGTTTTACAATGCCAACATCATGGTATTTTATAAATAATAACCCTGTCAAAGAGTATTCAGAGTATAATAACGCTCAAATGCCAAATTACATTCGGACAGATATTTCGGTTAATTATTTTTTTATTAAAACGGCAAAAAAGGAAAGTGCGTTAAATTTTTCGGTTTATAATACTTTCAATATAGAAAATCCTATTTATGTCGTTTTGAATGTTACGGTTAATGAAAATAAAGACAGTGTCATTGTAAAGCCTGAAAATAAGGTCTTGTATAGGATACTTCCTTCAATAAGTTGGAGATTTAAATTTTAAATAATGAAAAAATATTATTTATTCTTTTTAACAATAGTATTCAGTTGTAATAACGATACTATTGGTAATGAAATTGATCTTGAGTCAAAGATAGTTGTTGAAGGTTGGATAGAAGAAGGAGATGTTCCTCAAGTTATATTGTCTAGTAGTATTCCTATAAGTGATGTTATTGATTCAACTAATGTTTTAGATCATGTTATACGTTCTGCAAAGGTGACTGTTTCTGATGGTCAAACAATAGAGGTTTTACGAGTTAAAAATGATAAAGAAAGAGTTCCTCCGTTTGTCTATTTTGGAACAGAAATAAAAGGAATAGCGGGCAAGACATATACATTAAAAATAGAATATTTGAACCAAATAATAACAGCAAGTACAATTATACCTAAAACTGTAGCTCTTACCAGTGCAGAATATGTAAAAAAGAATACCACGGATTCAACTGGATATGTTTTTGTAAAATTTGACGATCCTTTAAATGAAAAAAATTACTATCAAGTTGCAACAAGATTAGATAGACAAGAGCCTATTTTTGTTCCCGCTTTTTATGGTAATCTAGATGATAAAAATTTTGATTCGTCAAAAATTTCTCTGCAAGTAAATAGAGGTGTGTTGCTTTTTCCTAAAACTAAATTCAAGCCTTATTTTACCGACGGTGATTTGATTTTTGTGAAATTAAGAACTATGAATAAGAATGCATTTGATTTTTGGAATAGCTGGCAAAACGAAATTGTCAACAGCAAGAATCCTATTTATCCTTCTAATACTAGTTTAAAATCAAATATTAAAGGAGCTGTTGGTATTTGGGCAGGTTACGGACAAAGCACTATATTGATTAAAACACCGCTAAAAAAATAAGGCCGAACTAAGTAATTTTCAGTTCGGCCTTAAGTCAAAAGTTTAAATTATTTATCTTTCAAAAGATTTCAAGAAATCCTCAAATTTAGTTTCAAGATCATCAAATCCTGTGGAAAAGTATGAGCTCATAGCAACTTCAGTCCCATCGCCAAACTTCAAGTAAAGAACTTCATCATAATATTGCATAGTAATTATCTCACCATTACCATTATATGACCAATATCCTCCAGCGGTAGAATTATCTTTAACCCATACTGGTAATTCAGTATCATAGCTATATCCTTTTTCTGAACGGTAAACGACGTCAGCGATCTCAGTTCCTTCTTTTTTAGATACTAAAATTAGTTTCGCGTTTTTATTGGAATTAATCACATTGCCTTCAGAATACTTTTTATTGTATGTGTTTTCAGCTGTGTAGTAGGCTTTGTAGTCTGTTTTAGGACTTTGATAATCAGGATAATCAGGATAAACTAAGCTTTTGTCTAAAGCTTCCTCATCTTTAGTTTGTGTAGTGATATCCATATCGGCTACGATGATAAAGTTATCCATGATTTGAATTAAACCATTTGCTTTACCTTGGTATTGAATAAGATTATCATCTTTTATTAAAGCATCAATATCAGCAGTGCTTCCAGAGGTAAACGAAACTAAATTTTTCCCGTTATAGGTAAAAGAAGATTTTGCAGTGTTTTGAGTTGCTTTCTTACTCCCACTGATTTCATATGTATATCCATCGTTCAAAACCATTTTAAAACTAGATTCGTCTGGCGTTTCTACTGTACCATTATATTTTGCGTTCGTTGCAAAAGTAGCGGCTTGTACATTATCAATAGTTAAAGTTGCATCAACTGAAGTAGGTAAATAAAACTCGTCATTTATAGATGGAGTTTGAATGTAATCATCAGTTTTTGGATCATATACCCAGTTTCCGTAAGTGTCTTCAAGCTTTACTTTTATGTTTGAAGAATTACTTTTAGAGGATAATGATGCGTTGTTAACAGTTTGAATTTTCTTTGCAGGGAAAACAAATTTTAATTCAGTAGTTGATGTGGTTTTAATCCAAATTTGTTTCGAATTATTCCATGTGTAAATCCCATATACACCAGAAACATTTAGAATGTCTGCTATTTCGTTATCGTTTTTACCATCAAAAATATCAACAGAACTGATACTTATTAAATCACCTAAATTTTGTATAGCCTCAATCGCTCCGGATGTTTTTGATTTGTCCATTTGAACTAACATATCATTGGCTTCTGCTTCTAATTTTACTTTTTGTTGAGATGGAGTTAATTTGGAATATGGTTGTGTAGTAATGTTTGCAATTTGCTCGCTTAGGCTTTCTTCAGGAAGATTGGCAGGTTCGTCATTATTACTACAAGAGATTGTAAGTTGTGAAATAATCACTGAAAAGAAAATGATTTTTTTAATCATGGGGTAAATTTGAAGTTAGAAATAAATGGAATCAAACCGTTATAGTTTGATTTTATGATAGATTGTAAATTAAAGAATTTATTAAAAAATAACCTACAATTTTAATCTACGGCAAAATTAAAATAATTAGAATATTCTTACAATACCCACTTTTAGTGATATTCACTAAAAAACCTAATTATAATATACCCATCAGATGAAATTAGATTTTTATCTTTGTAAGATGTTTCGGTTGTAAAAAATAAATCTTAAATCAATATGCTTTACTCAAAAATAGAAGGCGCTGGCCAACCACTTTTAATTCTCCACGGATTTCTAGGAATGTCTGACAATTGGAAAACGCTTGGAATACAATTTGCAGCTGATTTTCAAGTTCACATCCTCGATTTACGCAACCATGGTCGAAGCTTGCATTCCGAAGAATTCAGTTATGAAATAATGGTTCGGGATGTTTTTGAATATTGTCAAGCACATAATTTGGAAAACATCAATATCATAGGACATTCAATGGGCGGGAAAGTAGCTATGCTTTTGGCAACAACACATCCCGAATTAGTGGATAAATTGATTATCGCTGATATTGGACCAAAATTTTATCCACAACACCATCAGGATATTTTGGCAGGATTAAATGCCGTTGATTTTTCAATAAAACCAAGCCGAAACGAAGTCGAGGAAATCATGACAAACTACATTCCTGATTTTGGAACACGACAATTCCTGATGAAAAATTTGTATTGGCAAGAGCCAGGACAACTCGCTTTCCGATTTAATTTGGGCGTTTTTAATACTAAAATGGACGAAATAGGAGTTCCTTTGCCGGAAAATTTAATTTTTGAGAAACCAACATTGTTCATTCGTGGTGGGAATTCTAATTATATTTTGGACAGCGATTTCGAAAATATAAAACACCATTTTCCAACGGCAACAGTTGAAACAATTCCTAATGCAGGACATTGGCTCCATGCTGAAAATCCTGTTGTTTTTTATGAAACGGTTATCTCATTTCTAAAATAAAATAATCGAATTTAAATTTTTCTTACATTTATTGAAATTTTAAAACAAAAACCATGAATTTATTGATCAGAATTCTTGTTACTTCAGGATTAGTGTTGCTTATTTCCCATTTTATGCCGGGTGTTCATGTAGCCGGATTTACTACAGCATTAATTGTAGCAGTTGTTTTGGGTTTACTTAATATATTTATCAAACCAATATTGGTGATATTAACATTACCAGTTACCATTCTTACATTGGGGTTGTTTTTATTAGTTATCAATGCCTTGATTATTTTATTGTGTACCAATATTGTAGGTGGATTTAGCGTTGATTCGTTTTGGACCGCCTTTATTTTTAGTATCATATTGTCTCTTTCACAATCTATCATGAACGGGATATTGGGAGAAGGAAAATAATCAATTATTTAACAGCTATTTGTGAGTGAATAAATTCACAATTATTGTTGATTTGATACCTTTGTTTTATAAATCGCTTGATCAATGTCAAAAAAGTTTTATATAATGCTTCTTGTTATGTTTGGTTTCTTTATGATGCCAAGCATAGCTTTTGCATGTGGAACTAAATCTGAGAAAGCGTGTTGCAAAAAAGAGGTTTCTTCAAAAACGGAAAAGGCCGACTGTTGTAGCAAAAAACATTCTTCTAAAAATAAATCACATGAAGGTTGTAATGGAGCTTGCAAGAATATTTCTTGCAGTAGTTCGACAGTTTATTTGGGTTTAAGTTCATTATTTTACACCGATTTAAACAATAAAAACGTTAGTTTTTCTTCAGAAAAACAAAATTACTATTATTCAGAAATCTTCATTTCTTCTGATTTCCGATCCGTTTGGCTTCCACCCAAAATAAGCTAAATTCCTTTTTAGACAGCCATAAGTCTGTTTAATTCAAAGCATTTATGCTTTAAAATCATTAAATTTATAGTCAAATTCAATTTTCAGCAATATAAACTATTGCTTCAATATTGTTTGTGGCAAACTCACATCAAATTATTTAAAACAATGAACTCAATAAAAAAAATAGTGATGGCAATTATAGTATTGCTTTCAGTAACAATCGTAAATGCACAAATTAAAAATGCCAAAACCGAAACGGTAAAAATTTATGGTAATTGCGGAATGTGTAAAACAACGATAGAGAAAGCCGGAAACTTGAAAAAAGTAGCTCAGGTAGATTGGAATAAAGATACCAAAATGGCTATCCTGACTTATGATTCACAAAAAACAAATCAAGAAGAAATCTTAAAACGCATTGCTTTGGCGGGTTATGACAGCAACAGTTTTCTGGCTCCAGAAGCCGCTTATAATAATCTTCCCGGATGTTGTCAATACGACAGAGAAGCCAAAGTAGCTGTTTCTGAAACTAAAATTGACCCAAGTAATAGCGAACAGGTAAAGCAAATAGGAGCTATGGAAAATCATGAAGATCACAATGAAAATTCAGCTACTCTAAATCAAGGGCAAACAACGAATAATCAATTGAAACCAGTTTTTGACGCTTACTTTTTGTTGAAAGATGCCTTGGTAAAAACGGACGGTAAAGTGGTTTCTTCAACAGCGAAAGATTTATTAGCGTCCTTAAATGGCGTAAAAATGGATGAACTGGCGATGGATGTTCACATGGTTTGGATGAAAGTTATGAAGGATTTGATAGCTGGAGCCAAAAACATTTCTGAAACACAAGACATTAAAAAACAAAGAGCGCTGTTTATGTCTTTGTCCAAAAACATGCACGATTTGATAAAAGTCGCTAAGTATGAAACTCCTGTTTTTTACCAGTTTTGCCCAATGGCAAATGATGGAAAAGGCGCTAATTGGTTGAGCAAAGAGGACACCATTAAAAACCCTTATTATGGTTCTCAAATGTTGAGTTGTGGTAAAACAGTTGAAACAATTAAGTAATTTGCAGGATTCAATTATAACGGTAACTTTAAAATAAAACTAAAAATCAGTAAACATAAATTATGAAAAATATAATCCTTTCTTCTATTGCATGCGCATTCCTATTTACAGCTTGTAACCAAAAAAATAAGCAAGCCGAAGCAACAAATACTGAAACAGCTAAGAGCTCTTCAGAATTATATGCCTGTTCCATGCATCCTGAAATTACAGGAAAAAAAGGAGAAGCATGTTCTAAGTGCGGAATGGAATTGACACTACCTGTTGCTAAAATTCCGAAAACTGAAATAAAAACGACCACTATCGTTACATCTGAATCTGAAGTGAAACCAGTTGTTTCCTCTTCGTTTGCTATTGATGGAATTGTGAGTAGCTATTTGAAGCTTAAAAATGCATTAATAAAAGACGATTCTAAAACTGCGGCCAATGCAAGTAAATCAATAGTCGTAACTTTAAATGAGGCTAGCACAAATCCATTGGATGCAAACCTAAAGAAGAAATACAATGATATTGCGGCTGACGCAAAAGAACATGCAGAACATATTGGGAATAGCGCTGGGAAAATTGATCATCAAAGGGAGCATTTTGCAATACTGAGTAAAGATGTAAATGATTTGATAAAAACCTTTGGAACAAAACAAAAATTGTATCAGGATTATTGTCCAATGTATGATGAAGGGAAAAGCGGCTATTGGATAAGTGAAACCAAAGAAATTAGAAATCCGTATTATGGTTCCGAAATGTTAAGCTGTGGCAGAATAGAAAAAACGATTCAATAATTATGAAGATCTATATCAAAAATATGGTATGTGATCGCTGTAAAATGGTAGTGAAATCAGAACTCGAAAAAATTGAAATTTTCCCTATTTCAGTTGAATTGGGAGAAGTTGAATTTTTAGGCGATTTCAAAGACAATCAGAAGCAAGATTTAGAAATAAAATTGCAATCACTTGGATTTGAATTGTTAGAGGATAAAACGACGATACTTATTGAGAAAATTAAATGCCTGATTGTTAATTTGGTTCATCATCAAAATAATGAATTAAAAACTAATTTGTCAAACTATTTGTCAGAGCAATTAGGGCAAGATTATAACACATTGAGTAATTTGTTTTCTGAAGTTCAAGGCACGACTATTGAGCATTATTTTATTGCTCAAAAGATTGAAAAAGTGAAGGAATTATTAATGTATAAAGAATTAACACTAAGTGAAATTGCAATTAAATTGAATTACAGTGATGTAGCGCATTTGAGTAATCAGTTTAAAAAAATTACGGGCGTTACGCCAACTCATTTTAAACAATTAAAAGAAAATAACAGATTACAAATTGATGGATTGTAAAATTTACAAATCATTTCCAAAATTCTACAACGAGTCAAAATAATAGGTCTTGTACCTTTGAGTAGTAGAAATGAATCTTTAGTTTAATATTTTAATAATAGAAAAAATGAAAAAATTAATTATCGTACTAAGCGTATTCTTAGCAGTGAATTCAATGGCGTCAGCTCAAGAAGCTGTAAAATCTTCCAAAAAGGAAATGCATAAAGAAATGTATGCGTGTCCAATGCATCCCGACGAAATGAGTAGTAAAGAAGGAGAGTGCAGTAAGTGTGGAATGAAATTGGTGAAAACATTAAAACACGATACCTCGGGGAAAGGAAAAAAAACAGCAGTAGTTTCAACATACGTTTGCAAAATGGATGGAACTACTTCTGATAAACCTGGGAAATGTTCTAAATGTGGAATGAAAATGACTCCTGAAAAAGTTCAAAAATCGGGATATTCCTGTCCAATGCATCCGAAAGAAATGAGTGATAAATCTGGAAAATGTCCTAAATGTGGAATGCAAATGACTCCAAAAGAAAGTGATAAAATAGAAGAGAATCATCAACATTAAAGTTTTTTTCAAATCGGTTCTATAAATTTTTATAGAACCGATTTTTTTTTTTAATTCAACATTATGAAACATACGTATACAGTCACTGGAATGTCTTGCGACGGTTGTCGCTCCAAAGTCGAAAAAACATTGAATGCTATCGATGGAATTCAAGCAACAGTTACTTTGCATCCGCCAATGGCTACAATAACAATGGATAAACACATTCCCACTGCTCAATTGCAAGAAGCGTTAACAGCCGCCGGAAACTATACAATAGCAATGAATAACGGAGTTGATTCTCATGAAATAACTGAGAAATCATGTTGCAGTTCGAATAAACCACAAGAGAAATCAATAGTAATTTTGCCCACAAATGCGCAAGGAAAATATTATTGTCCGATGCATTGTGAAGGCGAAAAAGTCTATGATAAGCCAGGAAGTTGCCCAGTGTGCGGAATGGATTTGGTCAAAGAAGCAGCGTTGACAACCAAAACGTTGTACACTTGTCCTATGCATCCCGAAGTAATCAAAGACGCTCCCGGTTCTTGTCCCATTTGCGGAATGGATTTAGTGCAAATGGAACCCACCGATTCTGAAGAAAATAAGGTGTATAATGACTTGGTGCGTAAAATGAAAATCGCAGTGGTTTTTACGGTTCCAGTGTTCTTAATTGCCATGTCAGAAATGATTCCGAATAATCCATTAATGAAAATTATGGATGTTTCAAAATGGAATTGGGTACAACTAATTTTATCGCTGCCAGTAGTTTTTTATGCATGTTGGATGTTTTTTGAGCGCGCTTGGAAATCCATTATTACTTGGAATCTCAATATGTTCACGCTAATCGGAATTGGTACGGGAGTGGCGTTTTTATTTAGTTTAGTCGGAATGTTTTTTCCGGATATTTTTCCAAATGAATTTAAAACCCATAACGGAACGGTTTCGCTCTACTTTGAAGCGACAACAGTTATATTGACTTTGGTTTTATTAGGTCAATTGTTAGAAGCCAGAGCACACAGTCGAACCAGTGGTGCGATAAAAGAATTGTTGAAATTGGCACCAACCGAAGCCACTTTGGTTAGCGATGGAGCGGATAAAGTAATCTCAATTCATGACATCAAAAAAGGAGATTTATTGCGTGTGAAACCCGGAGATAAAATTCCGGTCGATGGAAAAATCACCGATGGCGAAAGTACAATTGACGAATCGATGATTACAGGAGAGCCTATTCCCGTTGATAAAAAAATAGGAGATAGCATTAGTTCAGGAACAATAAACGGAAATAAATCCTTTGTGATGATTGCTGAAAAAGTTGGTTCGGAAACCTTGCTTTCGCAAATTGTACAAATGGTTAATAGTGCCAGTCGTTCGAAAGCACCAATTCAGAAACTAGCGGATAAAATCGCTAAATATTTTGTACCAATTGTGGTCTTTGTTTCGGTAATTACCTTTTTTGTTTGGGCAAAATTCGGACCGGAACCTGCACTGGTTTATGGATTTATTAATGCTATTGCCGTATTGATAATTGCGTGTCCATGTGCTTTGGGATTAGCCACGCCTATGTCGGTGATGGTTGGTGTTGGGAAAGGAGCACAATCGGGAGTTTTGATAAAAAATGCCGAAGCGTTAGAAAATATGAACAAAGTAAATGTTCTGATTACTGATAAAACGGGAACAATTACGGAGGGGAAACCTTCTGTTGAAAAAGTATTCGCTATAAATAATGATGAAGATTCTTTATTGCAAAGTATTGCTTCCTTAAATCAATACAGCGAACATCCTTTGGCGCAAGCCGTAGTCAATTTTGCGAAAACGAAAGGAGTTTCATTAATTGAAGTAAAGGATTTTGAAGCTATTTCTGGAAAAGGAGTCATTGGGACGGTAACCAATAAAAAAGTGGCGCTCGGAAATAAAAAATTAATGGAGCAAGTGAAAGCCACGGTTTCGGATGAATTAGAAAATAAAATCACTGCCGAACAAAAACTGGGGAAAACGGTTTCTTATATTTCAGTTGACGGAATAGCTGTGGGATTTGTGTCTATCACTGATGCCATAAAAGCAACAAGCGTCGAGGCCATAAAAGAATTAATTCGCCAAGGGGTTGAGGTTATTATGCTAACTGGCGATAATGAAAATACGGCAAAAGCAGTGGCAACAGAATTGGGTTTAAGTTCTTATAAAGCGGGTTGTTTGCCCGAAGACAAGCTTAAGGAAATTAAACGACTGCAAGCCGAAGGAAAAATTGTAGCGATGGCAGGTGACGGAATCAACGATGCACCGGCTTTGGCGCAAGCCGACATCGGGATTGCGATGGGAACCGGAACGGACGTGGCGATAGAAAGTGCCAAAATAACTTTGGTAAAAGGAGATTTACAAGGAATCGTAAAAGCCAAAAACTTAAGTCATGCCGTGATGCGAAATATTAAGCAAAACTTATTTTTCGCTTTTTTCTATAATGTACTGGGAATCCCAATTGCAGCGGGCGTTTTATATCCGTTTTTTGGAGTTTTGCTTTCACCAATGATAGCCGCTTTGGCAATGAGCTTCAGTTCGGTTTCAGTAATTGTAAATGCGTTGCGATTAAGGAGTTTAAAGCTTTAAATTAAAAATTAAATAACAGAATATCAAAAATGAAATTATCAAATAACATAGACAAATTAGGAACAATCGGTCTCTTTACTACAGCACTATTTTCACCTTGTTGTTTTCCGCTTTTTGCATTCACTGCTTCTGCTTTTGGCTTGGGGAGTTTTGAGCTTTTTGGTAATTCTACAATGTGGGTTTTTCAAGGAATGGTTGCCATTTCTATCATTGGACTTTTTGTTTCCTATCGAAAACATAAGTGTTTGTATCCTTTATTGATAGCAATTCCAAGCGGTTTTCTAATCTTTTACGGTTATCATTTCAACCAAAGTAATAACTGGACCTATTTTCTTTATGCAGGTATGTTTGGACTTCTTGTTGCAACGGCTGTAAATTATTATCGAAACAAACTTCACGGCGAATGCAATACTTGTACTATATACAACGGTAAGTCAGTGGAATTAAAATCAACCTTGACTTGCCCAAATTGCAGATATGAAAAAGACGAAATAATGCCTACCGATGCTTGTCAATTCTTTTATGAATGCGAGAATTGTAAAACTATATTAAAACCAAAACAGGGCGATTGCTGTGTTTATTGTAGTTACGGAACTGTAAAATGTCCGCCAATTCAGGCAGGAGACAAATGCTGTTAAAAATTGAAAAAAAATAAAGATGAAAATTTATTCAATAATTATACTATTACTTTTTGCAATGATCGCAACCGCTCAAAAAGTAGTTCGTTATGATTTGTATGTAAAAGATACCATCGTAAATTTTACAGGAAAACCCAAAAGAGCGATTGCTGTAAACGGACAAATTCCGATGCCGACACTCACTTTTACCGAAGGAGATATTGCCGAAATTTATGTGCATAATGAATTGGATGAAGATACTTCGTTGCATTGGCATGGTTTGTTTTTACCGAATCAATATGATGGTGTTCCTAATTTGACGCAAATGCCAATCAAACCGCATACGACCCATAAATATACGTTTCCAATTATCCAAAATGGAACGCATTGGTATCACAGTCATACGGATTTGCAGGAACAGATCGGGATGTACGGTTTGTTTATTATGAATAAAAAAGCAGATGATTCGACTTTTAGAAAAGGAATAGATGATTTGCCAACGGTTCCAATTATTTTGAGTGAATGGACGGATATGAAGCCTGAAAATGTGCATCGAATGCTACACAATGCTTCTGATTGGTTTGCGATTCAAAAAGGAACAACGCAAAGTTATTCGGAAGCCGTAAAAACGGGACATTTCAAAACAAAAGTCACTAACGAATGGAAACGAATGAATGCCATGGATGTTAGTGATGTCTATTACAATAAATTTCTAATTAACGGGAAAAATGAAAGCCAACTTTCACAGTTAAAAGGGGGTGATAGAGTTCGATTGCGAATTGCGAATGGTGGTGCATCAACGTATTTTTGGTTGACTTATGCCGGTGGTAAAATAACTGTTGTGGCAAATGATGGAAATGATGTGGAGCCTGTAGAAGTCGACAGACTAATTGTACCAGTTGCTGAAACGTATGACGTAATTGTAACCATTCCTGCCGATAAAACGGCGTATGAATTTTTAGTAACCTCTGAAGATAGAACCAAATCAGCTTCGTTGTATTTAGGTAATGGAATCAAGCAATTAACTTCTCCTTTGCCCAAATTAAAATATTTTGAAGGGATGAAGATGATGAACGGCATGATGAAAATGAATGGCGATTTAGATGATATGGGAATGCAAATGTCACTCAATAAAATGGACATGAATGTGGTGATGTATCCTGAAATTACCGGGAACAGTCAAAAGTCGAAAGTCGAAAGTCAGAAGAATGATGAACATGCCAATCACAATCAGTATGACTCCAACGCACTTTCTGACATCACGACCTTGAATTATGCGATGCTGAAATCACCCACTAAAACAACGCTTCCAACTCCCCCTTCGGGGACTGGGGGAATAAAAGAATTAAAGTTTGAACTGACGGGAAATATGAACCGTTATGTTTGGAGTTTAGATAATAAAGTAGTTTCGGAAACCGATAAAATCTTGATTAAAAAAGGAGAAATCATCCGCATGGTAATTCACAATAATTCGATGATGCGACACCCGATGCATTTGCACGGACATGATTTTAGGGTAATTAACGGGCAAGGAGAATATTCACCATTGAAAAATACGATTGATATTATGCCAATGGAAATAGACACATTGGAATTTTCCGCTACTGAAAGTGGTGATTGGTTTTTTCATTGTCATATTTTGTATCACATGATGAGCGGAATGGGCAGAATTTTCTCTTATGAAAATTCTCCTGTTAATCCCGAAATACCAAATCCGAAATTAGCGCAACGTAAATTATTTGGTGATGATCGGGCTTTTCATTTGATGGCCGAAAATGATTTTGCCACCAATGGAAATGATGGAATGGCAATGTTAGGAAATACGCGTTGGAGTATTGGTACAGAATGGCGTTTGGGTTACAGCGATATGCACGGTTACGAAACCGAAACACATATTGGAAGATACATTGGAAAAATGCAATGGCTGATGCCGTTCATCGGTTTTGATTGGAGGTATCGAAAAATGGAAATGGGAGCAATGGAAGAGAATCTTTTTGGTCAAACGAATACCAAAGATAATCGCGCCGTTTTCAGTGCCGGAGTCGAATATACCTTGCCCATGCTCATCAAAGCTCAAGTAGAAGTATTTACCGATGGAAATTTCAGGTTGCAATTTGAACGAATGGATATTCCTGTTTCCAAAAGATTGCGCATGAATTTAATGTGGAATACCGATAGAGAATACATGGCAGGATTGCGCTATATCGTTAAGAGAAATTTTGGAATTACCACGCATTACGACAGCGATATGGGATTTGGTTTTGGATTAAATTTGAATTATTAGAGAATTGAAAATGTAGTCCTTCAGTTCGAGGGCAATGTTATTACATTAAGGATTCGTCAGTTCGAGTTGAGTAGCAATTTGCAATCGAAAATTGCTACGAAGTATCGAGAACTCTTTTATTATAAAGGCTTCTTGATACAATTTTGAACAGTAAATCCGACGCATTACTGTTCAAAATTACTCGAAGTGACGGTCCGATTTAACTTAATAACCATTGATTACTTGTGACTCCTTCGTCTGAATGGTATTTTTTTTAGGTAAACTTCAAACAGATTAATAATTGCTCAACGAATGTTTTACTGTTGTGCAACATATTTATGAGCAATCAAATCAATCTTTTTTATGTTGTTCCGTGTGGTTTTGATTTCCGTTAAGCGTATGATCTCCCACGTTCATTCCGTTTGACATTCCGATCATAAAGGCGGTAATAATTAGCATAATTTTCCTTTTTGCCCAAAGAATAGGGTGTTTAGATTGCTCTAAACGTGTTTTATTGTTGTGTTTATACATTTTGTAAATGATAAATGATTAGACATTTGGTATCATCTTTATGCATGGAATTGCATAAATGCTTAGAAAAGAAATTTTCTAGGCTGTGTATAAACTTTTATAGGAGTTTCTGGAAGTAATCATCTCATTTATAAAAATGTATTGAGATGCAAATGAACTTACTTTGTGATAAAGCAGCGTTTGTAATTTTAGAAAAACCGGAATTTGAAGAGTATAACTATCTTGAAATTGGAGATAAATTAAGTGAAATAGGAATGAGGTTTTCTCAGACGGATTTGCCTGATGGAACACATATAATTTCGAACCCTTATAGTTTAATTCTCTTCTGAGAATTACGTTCGAGAATTGATAATAATCTACTGAATTTGACTGAGAATTTAAAGCACCATCATTAACCATCAAGCCAAAAGCCAGAAAGAGGGAAAGGAGATATTTTAAATACTTTGTCAATCTATTTAATTTTAATTATTAGTGTGTTGCAATGTGTACCTGATTTTTGTTAGGATTTTATGGCTAAAATACCATTTATTTTTCGGATTAGGACTATTATATAAATTTGTGCTATCGAGTTGTAAATCCGAATTCATGGTTTTTATGCTGTGCAAAGTCTCCCGACTTTGTGTCAAATACTATCTGTCGTTAGCACTTTATATTCACGTTATTATTTGCTCGTTATTGTGGTCGCAAAGAGACGATTGCGCAGCTTGTTTATTGAAAATGTGTGAATTATACAATTATTGCCAAAAATTGTATTACATTTTTGCAAATGTATAGGGTTATTTTTGCTTCTTAGGAACAAATTATTTAAACCATCATTTAAAATTATTTACATGAATAACCCCTCAGCACCAAAGAAAATTACCTGGATTATAGGATTGATTTGCGGTATACTTGGAATCATTGGACATTTCATGCATGTTCAAATTTTAACAGAACATAATTATACACTACTGCTTATTGGTTTTGTTGTTTTGGCAGTAGGAACAACTGTAAAAGGAGTTTAAATAATTAGAAATTATGCTAGGATGAGAAACCAACAATTAAATGGTTTATAGAGCATTGCTTAAAGTGGAAATTAATCTGTCTTCTCAGGGCAGGCTTTTTAGAATTAAATACAAGTATTAATATAATAAATATATAATAATGTCAGAAAAAAACAAAAAACAATTTGGTGTTTGGATGGATTCACATCATGCAACTATTGTAGGAAGAGAAAATGTAGATTCAGGTGAGTTCGTAATATTAGGTCACGAAAAAGTTGACGGACAAGGTCGTAATTCAAGCGAAAACGCAGCAAACAATGCTGAAAGAGATTTACTTCATAAACTATTCAAAAATATTACTGCTCATATGCAAAATGTTGATGAATTGCATGTGACAGGAACTGGTACTGCACAAGAACAATTTATTAAATATTTGAGTGAGACTCCACAGTATAAAAATGTTGAGACTAAAGAAAGTACTTCTAATAAAATGGATGATGAAAGTTTAATTGAATATGTGGCTGCACAATTCAACTAACCGCTTTGAAAAAAAGCTGTTTTTTATTGGTTAAAATAAACTGCCTCCAAAAAAGTCAAACGCTATTTGGAGGCATTTTTATGGAGAGAAAAGTCGTACGGTGGTGTGAGAGGCGCACTCCGTCAGTTTTTGGCGGAGCCATCTACTCGATTAGCTGCCGCTTTTTTTCTCGGTTATTTTGATTTTTAATTCTTTCGTAACCCGTTTTACAAATTTGTCCTTGTCTTTCTTGGCTTCCCTGATTGTCGCTTTTAGGTCGGTTGGCATTTCATAATATTTGTCCGACCAAATATAAACTTCCATAATTATAGGCAATAAGTCAATCCCTTTTGGTGTCAGTCTGTATAAAATTTTTGCTTTGCTGTCGGGGTGTGCTGATTTTTCAATTATGCCATTTTCTTCAAGTCCTTTCAGTCTTGATGCTAAAATATTGGTGGCAATACCTTCTTCCGATTTTAAAAAGTCATTATAAGTACATTTATTTCCGAACATCAAGTCTCGGATAATGAGTAATGACCACTTGTCGCCAAATACGTCTAGCGAACAACTCAATGGGCAATCTGATCTTTTTTTATTTGTTTTCATAAAATATTTTTAAAAACAACTTGTATTTTGAAAGTTGTTTATATATTTGCACTTGCAATTTGAAAGCAAATTTACAAATTAAATTTTAAATCAAGTAATCATGAGTAAAACAATTTTAGTAACAGGGGCTTCATCAGGGTTTGGGCTTCTAATTGCGAACAAGCTTCACAAAAGTGGATATAATGTAATCGGTACAAGTCGCAACCCCGAAAAGTATGCGTCAAAATTACCCTTCAAAATGATAGCTTTAGATCTTGATTCAGAACAATCGATAAACACTTTTTCAGAAAGAATTTTCAAGGAAATAGGTCAGTTGGATATTCTTATCAATAATGCTGGCTTTTTAGTGTCAGGTATTGCAGAAGAAACGCCAATTGAGTTAGGTAGGCAACAATTGGAAACTAACTTTTGGGGAACCATCAAGGTAACTAATGCAGTATTGCCCTATTTTAGAAAACAAAAATTCGGAAAAATAATAACTGTGGGTTCAATTGTTGGGCTTGTGTCATTTCCCAATGCCGCTTATTATGCCGCTTCCAAACACGCATTGGAAGGTTATTTTAAAGCATTACGTTATGAATTAAATGAGTTTAACATCAGTGTTTCTATGATTGAACCCGCTGCTTTTAAAACAAGTATTTTAGATAATTCATCAACGACCTTAAATAAAATTGAAGATTACAATTCGTTAAGAGGTAAGATTGAAAAATTTACAAATAATTTGGTAGAACAAGCCGAAGACCCTGCCATGGTTGCAGAAAAAGTACTAAAAGTAGTTCAAACAGATAAACCAAAATTTAGAAATATTGTGGGTAAAGGTACTTCTGTCTTGATAAACTTGCAGCATTTTGCTTATGGGGTTTTAGAAAAAAATGTTCTTAAACAATTAAACAAATTTTAAAATTAAGATGAAAGCATTCATAGTAAAAAGCTACGGCAAAAAAGAAAAATTGCATTTAACTGATTGGGCTGAACCCACTTTAAAAGAAAATGATGTATTGGTACAAGTCAATTCTGCAGGTGTCAATTTGTTGGATTCACTCATTAGAAATGGCGATTTCAAATTGTTTCTTCCTTACAAGCCACCATTTATTAATGGACACGATGTGGCTGGTGTTGTTACCAAAGTAGGTTCAAAAGTTAGCAGGTTCAAAATTGGCGATGAAGTATATTCTCGACCATCAGATTATAGAGTTGGTACCTTTGCCGAATTCATTTCTATTGATGAAAATGACGTGGCTTTAAAACCAAAAAATATTTCAATGGAAGAAGCAGGCTCAATTCCTTTGGCTGGTTTAACTGCCTGGCAAGCTCTTGTTGAAATAGGAAAAATTAAAAAAGGGCAAAAAGTTTTCATTCAAGCTGGTTCAGGTGGTGTCGGTACATTCGCCATTCAGTTAGCAAAACATTTAGGGGCTTTTGTTGCTACAACTACAAGTACAAAAAATATTGAATTAGTAAAAGGTCTTGGTGCTGATCTTATTATTGATTATAAAACAGAAGATTTTGAAACCAAATTAAAAGATTATGATTTGGTGTTACACAGTAATAGAGATACAAAAATACTTGAAAAATCACTACGTATTTTAAAGTCTGGTGGACAACTTATTTCGTTAGTCGGTCCACCAACGCCTGAATTTGCAGCTGCAATTGGTTTGCCGTGGTATTTAAAATTGATAATTAAACTTTTAAGTTTCGGTGCAAGAAATAAAGCAAAAAAAATGAATGTATCTTTTAAATTCTTGTTTATGAGAGCAGAAGGCAAACAATTAGGTCAAATAACAGAACTTATTGAGGCTGGTGTTATAAAGCCAATCATTGATAAAATATTTCCATTTGAACAAACAAATGAAGCACTGGCTTACGTTGAAACAGGTCGATCAAGAGGAAAAGTTGTTGTCAAAGTCAAGTAGTTTGTCTGTGTAGGGTGTTCGGTTAAGTCCCATTACTACAGCGGGTTTGGGACTAAATTAAGCTCCGCTGTGCAAAGTCTCCCGACTTTGTGCCAAATTCTATATGCCGTTACCACTTTACACTCACTTTATTATTTGCTCATTATTGTGGGCGCAAAGTCACAGACGTTTGCGCAGCTTACAGAACAAATTTATTTTTTGAAAGAACACTTTGCGGAACTGGGGGAAATTTGTTCTCTAACCTTTCCATTAGGACTGAAGTCAAATATATATAATTACCTTTAAATTTGGCCTTAAAACCCTAATTTCATGAAACCGCTGTTGTGCGATCGTGCATTATATAAATGGACGATGATGAATAACCAAGTCACTTTTTCCTTGCAAGATGTCTTTAAATGTTTTTTGAGCAAAATTTTCTGCTGACTTATGGAAAATTTCATTTTTGTTCACACTATCTTCAAAAATAGTTTTATCTTCTACTGGACCATGTCCATATAAATACCAAAATGGAAAATCTTCCAAGTCTTCTTCTTTAAATAATATTGAATGTAAACCTTCAATGTAACCGTCAATATAGGCTACATCGGGATAATTTTTTGCTTTGATTTTCAGCTTTCGTATTTCATTATAAGAATCAATAGAATTGAAAATTTTGTGCGGATAGAAAGACAAGCCACTATCTGCATGATACATTAAATAGCTTAATGCGTGAGATATTCCATCTTGATAAAGTGCGCAATAAATTGAATTTGCAGTTCTTTTTTCTGGAATTAAAGCAGAAGTTTCCTCGTGAATTTTATAGTGTTTTTGTTTTAAGTAATATATATTATCAATGTTCTCTTTTGGAAATAAGAGTTTTAAACCTTCCAAGTGTTTTCTAATTGCTGATATGAAATAAGCTCCATCGGTATTAATAATTGTCATATTTGGAGCCTTGAAATTTTTATCTATTTCAGGATTGACTGTGACAATATAGCAGTGTGGAAGAATTTCTTTAAGCTCTTTTTTTAAGTAATTATAAATTCTGATAAAGTCGTAATCTCTAAAAGAGTAACCGATAAATACGACAGTTTTTGTAGCTAAAATTGTTTTTAAGTAGCTACCAATTATACCACGATTAAGTTGTTTATAACATTTATCATAATCTTCTTTGGTTGCTATGATTGAGCCATAATTACTAATAGAACCATGGATTTTGTAAATTTTTCTACCTGGAAGGTTATGAAATGCAAAATCTTCTGGAATAACTATCGGAATTGCACCAGCCTCTCTTTCAAAAAAATCATCCCAATTGGTTGTGACTATTGATTTGATATGGTAAATTGAAGAAAGCTCTTTATGAAATTCACTAGCTTGATTATATAGTTCTTGGAACTGATGACAATAATCGAATCGATACTTTATCGTCTGAAGTAATTTTTGCCTCCCATTTTTAGTTGTTTTACAGAATAACGACATTAACGATGGGAAATCTAATTCATCTTCTGGTTTTTTGATTATTTCATCTAATATGTCTTCATAAAGTGTTTCCTTGAATATCTTTTTTGTTTCAGTGCTAATGCCTGCTCCAGCAAAGATTACTAGATTCCCTTCAATCGTTGCGTCTATTATTTCAGTGGGTAAATCAAAAGGTAGTTTGTTTTCACATGATTCACAACCGCATGTTCTTTTATCTTCCATTGTTAATTTTTACTAGAGAGTTGCTTTGCATGTTGCACAACGTTCTCGCGCTACAAGCAGTTTGGGATTAAATTAAGCCTTATCTTCGGATTTGCCAAATCTTCCAAATACAAACCAATTTTTCCATTAAGCCAAATACCCAAATTGCTTGTAGCGTGTGTTAGTAGCTGTTTTTATTCTACGATTTCATTTTTAAATAATGCTAAATGCTCCAAAAGCAAAATATTATTGCCTGGTTTCTTTATCGTGTCAAATATTTTTATGTCAGCTGGAATTGGTTTAAAAAATTCGGCTCTATTACTTTTTAGACTTTTTATTAATTCTGAATTTATCTTTTTAGGTAACGATATTGTTGCTAAATTTAGTGATTTTACAAAGTAAATTAACCATAATAAATCGTATTGGCAATCGTCAATATTTGATAATTTTTCGTTTAATAATTTTTCAATAGCTGAACTAATTTTAGAAATAGTTTTTACTTTCGTCGCATTTTGTTCTATTATTTTTTCAATTATTGCAAGTATTTGAGGAAACGATTTATTTCTACGTTCTTTCAACATCAGTAAAAGACTAATTGCTTTTAATAAATCCTTTTCATTAAAGTTAAATTTAAGCTCGTGCTCTTTTGTATAAAGTTCTGATAGGAAACGGTCAACAACACCTGTCCCTTCAAATTTTTTATCGACTTTTAGAGTACCTCTAAACGAACTTTCAAAACGTTTATAACTGATTTTTTTTCTATATCTTAATGAATACTGTTGATATTCAGCAGTCCATTCTCTAAATAAACCTTCGGGAAGTTCTGTAACTTGTGATTTACTATCATTGAGATTAAGATTGAATAAAGCCATTTGTTTTTGCAATGTCTTTATTATAAAGTTTGCATCTTGTTTTGAGTGGCATAAAAAACGATAATCATCTTTAAAGCGAACACCTATAAAATCAATTCCTTTAGCTGTTATAACTTTTGAACATTCAGTATCGACTGCACTTAATATAATTTCTGCGATTAGGTCTGAAATTGCTGGTCCAATTGCAATTCCATTTGTGCAACCGTCATTTGAATTTTGGAAGAGTCTGTCCAAAACTAATCCAACATAGTCATCGTATTTACTTCTATTGCCTTTTTTTCGGATAAGTTCTTTTGTGTGTATTGCCCAAGCGATACTATGAGTGTAAATTGAGGGATAAAAATTTTTTATATCTGATTTCAAGATATATTTGTAATTATAAGCTTCAGCAACTAAATCATTTTCAGCCATTTCCAAATATTCATAAATCATTCGCCCCGCTCTTAAATGACCTAATTCGCCTTCACTTTTTGAAGTAATTGGTATGGGAAAACTGTATGAATGAATTTTGTTACTCGCTCTAAACAAAGATTTTAAAATCGTTTCCCAATTATCGTTTAAATACCAAACGATATCGTGATAGATTTTCGGTGCAATAATACCAAAAGTTCTTTCGGTTAGTTCTGTTTTTGGAAATGATATATTTAATAATTCGCTTTTTTCAGGTTCAAATTTAATCTGTCCTGCGACGCTATTATCAATTTCAAAGTAAGGTCTTGGTTTTAAGTCAAATTTTTTAACTTTAAAACTCGGAGGAACAACATATTGCTCTGGATAATAACCTTCTTCTAAAAGCCATTTCGCAATTTTTTCTTTGGAAACTTTTTTAAGAAGTCTTTTTGTTTCTGCTGTGTGCTCTTTAGGTAGACTCAATATGTTTGTAATATAAATGTTCTTGATTTTTCTGATTTTTCCGTAAAATAGCTACTAACTTGCATATACCCGCTACAAAGTAGCGCTTATACACCCAATTTTGGTTGGCTTTGCGCTACTTTGTTTCGTTTTATCTGTTTTCAAATATATTAAAAAAATTTCTTACAAACCATCAAAATGACTTCATATTGTTGAATACTTCGAGCCGCGTTAAGGATGGTAGTGGAGCTCTTTTATGGGCTGCCTTTTTTTGGCAGGCGATAAAAAGCGGGAACGTACAGCCTGACCCGCAGTTTTTACGGAGGGACACGCCCAAATTATTTTCCTTTTCAAGCCTCTGATTTTATTAAATAACCGCCTAAAATTCAATCCCGAAGGTTCGGCACTAAAAAGCTTGTTTGGGTTGGAAAAATTTTATAATTTTGCAAGCCAATTTTATTATGTAAATTAAAGAAGAAGATGGATATTAAAAGAGTAGCAATAGACGCTGTAACTGAGACAATTGTAATGACAGTTGTTCACATGGATTACAAAGGCCAAGTAGCAAAAAGAATAAACGAAAAAATGCCTTTGGCAACTGTTAAAGGATTTAGAAAAGGGGCTGTGCCTAAAGATCTTGTTGAAAAACAATACGGTAAAGGGATTAAACAAGAAGAAGTTCAGAAAGTTGTGGATTTAGCTTTAGAGCGTTTCGTACAATCAGAAAGATTAAACCTTCTTGGAACGCCACTTGTTAAAGTAAACGAAGATTTTTCTTGGGATACTGAAGAATTGGTTTTTGAATATGAAATTGGTTTAGTGCCAAACTTCGAATTGGATTTAGAAGCTAAAAACGACATCGTTAAATATGTAGTTTCTGCTGATGATAAATTAATCGAAGGTCAAGTAGAACGTATCCAAAAACAATTTGGAACTGCAATTCCTCAAGAAGTTGTTGCTGCAGATTCAGATGTAACAGGAACTTTCACTAACGAAGAAAAAGGAATTAATAACGCTACCACTATTGCTGCTGATCTTTTCAAAGACAAAGCGACTTGGGATAAATTCATCGGTAAAAAAGTAGGTGATGTAGTGACTGTAAACACTAAAGGTTTATTTGAAGATGATCATCAATTGATGGACGTGATGAAAGTAAGTCATGATGATGTTCACGGATTAGATGTTGATGTGAACTTCACAATCGAAGCGATCAATACTGCTGAATTGGCTGAATTGAACCAAGATTTGTTTGACAAACTTTTTGGAGCAGGAACTGTTGCTTCACTTGAAGAATTGAAAGCAAAAATCAAGGAAGATGCTGAAAACCAATTTGCACAACAAGCAGACCAAAAATTATTGGCTGATGTTCAGGATTTCTTGATCGAAAACACAAAATTCGACTTGCCATCTGAATTCTTGAAAAAATGGTTGCAAACTGTAGGTGAGAAAAAATTGTCTCCTGAAGAAGCTGAAGTAGAATATGCACGTTCTGAAAGAGGATTGCGTTTTCAGTTAATCGAAGGTAGAGCAATGGCTTCAAGCGACATCAAAATTACTTTTGAAGACTTGAAATCATTTACTACAAGATCAATCAAACAACAAATGGCTCAATTCGGGCAAACAAATCCTACTGACGAAGAAGTTCAAGGAATTGTTGCAAGAGTTTTGTCAAACCAAGACGAAGTAAAAAGACTTTCTGACCAAGTTGTTGCTGAGAAATTATTGGAATTGTTCAAAGAGAAAGCAAATCCTACTACTAAAGAAGTAACTTACGAAGAATTTATTGCCGCTTCATACGGAGAATAATTTCTAAAAAAATAAGTATATTTGAGCGTCAAAAGAATAATTTTTTTGGCGCTCTTTTATTTGAATTAATTTCAAGGAGCCAATCCAGCTATCCGTTGCAAGTTTTTTCTTCCGTTTAAGTTTTTTAAATTCTTACAAGAGCTTCTTCCAGTCGCTTTGTAAAAATAAAAAAACTAAAAAACGGAATTCAAAAAGCTTTTCACTTTTATCTGGGCTAAAAATAAGACATATTGACATCATTTAGAAATAGGTATGACCTTTGCATTAAATCGAATCACAAGATATTACGTAAAACTTAGAACAAAAAAATATGAACTACGGTAAAGAATTTAAAAAATTTGCTACAAAGGACCACGGCGTAAACTCGATGTACTACGATAAAATCGTAGGCGCAATGACTCCTAAAAACATGACTCCATATATCATCGAGGAGCGTCAGTTGAATATTTCACAATTAGACGTTTTCTCAAGGCTGATGATGGACAGAATTATATTCTTGGGGACAGGAATTGATGATCAAATCGCAAACATCGTTCAAGCACAGTTGTTGTTCCTTGAAAGCGCTGATGCTTCAAAAGACATTCAGATTTATTTGAATTCTCCAGGAGGAAGCGTTTACGCAGGATTGGGAATTTATGACACGATGCAATACATCAAACCAGATGTTGCAACTATTTGTACAGGAATGGCAGCTTCTATGGGAGCGGTGCTGTTATGTGCAGGTGCTGCAGGAAAACGTTCGGCATTACCACATTCAAGAGTAATGATTCACCAACCATCAGGCGGAGCTCAAGGAGTTGCCACTGATATGGAAATCAACTTACGTGAAATGTTGAAACTGAAAGATGAGTTGTACAAAATTATCTCTCACCATTCTGGACAAACTTTCGAAAAAGTGCATGGTGACAGTGAGCGTGATTATTGGATGATTGCCGAAGAAGCAAAAGTATACGGAATGATTGATGAAGTTTTAATAAGAGGATAAATTATTAGTCGAAAGTCAAAAGTCAAAAAGTCAAAAGCAATGCTCAGACTTTACGACTTTTGACTTTATGACATTAGACTAAAAGAATGGCAAAAGTAGTATTAGAGTGTTCGTTTTGTGGAAGAAAGAAGCCAGAAACCAATTTATTGATTGCTGGTATCAATGCACATATTTGTGATAAATGTATCGAACAAGCACACGGAATTGTTTTAGAAGAATTAAAATCCAGCGGAAGTTCAAAACTGGTTGGGGATTTGATTTTGAAGAAACCAAAAGAAATCAGGGCGTTCTTGGATCAATATGTAATTGGACAGGACCAAACTAAAAAAGTAATGTCGGTTGCGGTTTACAATCACTACAAACGTTTGATGCAGCAGCAATTAGACGATGAGGTTGAGATTGAAAAAAGTAACATCATCATGGTGGGACAAACGGGAACAGGAAAAACATTGGTGGCAAAAACCATTGCAAAAATGTTGGATGTGCCTTTAGCTATTGTTGATGCAACAGTTTTAACAGAAGCAGGTTATGTGGGGGAAGATGTTGAAAGTATTTTGACGCGTCTTTTGCAAGCTGCTGATTATGATGTTGCGAAAGCTGAACGTGGAATTGTATTCATTGACGAAATAGATAAAATTGCACGTAAAAGTGACAATCCGTCTATTACTCGTGACGTTTCTGGGGAAGGTGTGCAACAAGCATTGTTGAAATTATTAGAAGGAACCGTTGTGAATGTGCCACCAAAAGGAGGACGTAAGCACCCAGACCAAAAATTTGTTGAGGTAAATACACAAAACATTTTGTTTATTGCCGGTGGTGCTTTTGATGGAATCGAAAGAATTATTTCGAAACGATTGAACCGTCAAGCCGTTGGGTATTCTACTTCAAAAAATGTGGATAATATTGACAAAGACAATTTGTTGCAATATATTATTCCAAAGGATATCAAAGATTTTGGATTGATTCCGGAGATTATTGGTCGTTTGCCAGTTTTGACACACATGGATCCTTTAGATAGAGAAACCTTGCGTGCGATTTTGACACAACCTAAAAATGCGTTAATCAAACAATACGAGAAATTGTTTTTAATGGATGATGTTGAATTTACCATTACAAATGAAGCGTTGGATTTTATTGTTGATAAAGCGTTAGAATACAAATTAGGTGCTCGTGGATTGCGTTCTTTATGCGAAGCCATCTTAACCGATGCGATGTATGAATTGCCAAGTTCTGATGATAAAATATTAGAAATTGACGTGGATTATGCAAAAGAAACGTTGAATAAAAATTTATTGAAACGATTGGAGATTGCTTCTTAAATTTTTAAGATAAATACCTTTTTCAAAAGGTTATACTAAACCTGTTCATTTATTTGAGCAGGTTTTTTTTATGGATTATTTTCTGCTAATTCTTCTAAGTCCTATTTTCGATTATAATATCAAAAAGAAGTTTAAATATTTTTGTAAATTTATAATTGAAAATTTGACTCTAAAAACAATAGTATGACAAAGCAAATATGGCTTAATTTGCCAGTAAAAGAGGTGGCGAAATCAAAAGAATTTTTCGCTAAAATAGGGTTTTCTTTTAATGAACAATATGCGACTCCGCATTCAACATGCCTGTCAGTAGGAGCTACTAATTTTGCAGTCATGCTTTTTGAGGAATCTATGTTTGAAGGTTTTGTGCAAAATAAAATTACGGATACACAATCAAGTTCTGAAGTGTTAATTTCAATTGATGCAGAAAGCAGGGAAGAAGTGGATGAATTTGCAAAGAAAGTAGAAGCAGCCGGAGGGATAGTTTTCTCCAAACCAGCCGAAATTCAAGGTTGGATGTATGGTTGTGCTTTTGCGGATCTAGACGGACATCGCTGGAATATGCTATATATGGATTTTAGTAAAGTACCAAAACAGTAGGTTGCAAGTTAATCTAAAAAAACACGAAATGACAACACTGGAATTTAAAATCGAGATCAATGCTCCCAAAGAAAAAGTTTGGGACGTTTTATGGAATGAAGAAACATACAAACAATGGACCTCCGTTTTTTGTGAAGGGTCTTATGCAGTAAGCGATTGGAAAGAAGGCAGTAAAATTCATTTTTTATCTCCAAACGGGGACGGGATGAACAGCATTATTTACAAGAAAATTGATAATGAATACATGGCTTTTAAACATTTGAGTGAAATCAAAAAATTCCAGGAAATGCCTGTTGATGATGCAACTCAAGAATGGGCTGGCGCTATGGAAATGTACCGTTTGACCGAAGACAAGGGAATTACTGTTTTAGAAGCTAAAATGGATTCAGTCGAAAAATACATCGATTATTTCAAAACGACATGGCCAAAAGCATTAGATTTGGTTAAGAAACTTTCGGAGGGAAAATAAATATTCATCTTAAAATAGCATTATGGCATCAATTAATCCGTATTTAATTTTTAATGGAAATTGCGAAGAAGCATTCCTATTCTATCAATCTGTATTTGGTGGAGCGTTTCCTTATATTGGTAAGTTTAAAGATATGCCACCGGCAGAAGGTAATCCCGTGCTTTCTGAAGCAGATGGAAATAAAATAATGCATGTCACTTTGCCAATCGGTGATGGATTCGTATTAATGGGAAGCGACAGCAATTCAGCAAGTGGGGAAGTTGCTTTTGGGCAAAACGTTTCACTTTCAATCAATGCTAAGAGTAAAGAAGAAGCGGATAAATTGTTTAACGGACTTTCGGCAGGAGGAACGGTAACCATGCCAATGAATCAAACCTTTTGGGGCGCTTATTTTGGAATGTTTGTAGATAAATTTGGAATCAATTGGATGGTGAATTTTGATGAAAATGAAAAATAATTAGCATTGAAAAGCTTGAAGATTGCTTAGTAAAGATTGCATTTTTCTCATAAATATAAACTTGTTCATTCATTTGGGCAGGTTTTTTTATGGGTAATTTAAACTATTTGTTATTGTTTAAAAAAACAAACATTATTCTTTTTTATCACCATTAGAATGCCGATTTTTGTCCCTTGTAAATCAATAGTAATAAAAATGGAAGTAGAAGATAAAGAGGTTATTTTATTAAAAGTTTCTGGACAAGACAAACCTGGAGTTACTGCTGGTTTAACATCGATATTAGCGACTTATGATGCAACTATTTTAGATATTGGACAAGCAGATATTCATGATACGCTATCTTTAGGTATTTTATTTGAAATAAAAGCGGGTTCTTCTTCTGGACCTGTTTTAAAAGATTTATTGTTTAAAGCCTATGAATTGGGCATTAAAGTTAAGTTCATTCCAATTTCTATTGCTGATTACGAAATTTGGGTAAAAGCACAACGCAAACAGCGTTACATCATAAATATTTTGGGAGAAACATTAACGGCTGTACAATTGGCGGCTGTGACCAGAATAATGTCGGACCAAAATTTAAATATTGATTCTATCAAAAGATTAACTGGTAGAGTTTCTATTATTGAAAAAGAAGAATTTCCTCGTTCTTGTGTGCAATTATCCGTAACGGGTGATATTGTGGATAAAGCATCGATGACTGCCAGTTTTATGGAAATTTCCAGAACTTTAGATGTGGATATCTCTTTTCAGGAAGACAATATGTATAGAAGAAACAGACGTTTGGTGTGTTTTGATATGGATTCTACCTTAATTCAAACGGAAGTAATTGATGAATTAGCTGAATTAGCGGGTGTAGGTGAGCAAGTAAGAGCCATTACTGAATCGGCTATGAATGGCGAAATTGATTTCAGTGAAAGCTTCAAAAAACGAATGGCTTTGTTAGAAGGTTTAAGTGAAGATGTGCTACAAACGGTTGCTGAAAACCTACCCATAACACAAGGAGCACATCGCTTGATGAAAGCCTTGAAATATTATGGCTATAAAACTGCTATTTTATCAGGAGGATTCACCTATTTTGGTAATTATTTACAAAAGGAATTAGGGATTGATTACGTTCACGCCAATGAATTGGAGATTATAGACGGTAAATTGACCGGTAACTATTTGGGTGAAATTGTTGATGGACAAAAGAAAGCCGAATATCTAAAAGCTATTGCGGAAAAAGAAGGCATAAATATCAATCAAACCATTGCTGTGGGTGATGGTGCAAATGATTTGCCTATGTTGAACCTGGCCGGTTTAGGAATTGCTTTTCATGCCAAACCTACGGTCAAAGAAAATGCAGCTACTTCAATCTCTAGCTTGGGTCTCGACGGTGTTTTATACCTGTTAGGCTACCACGACAGGCATATTGATATGATGGATGAGGAATAAATAGTGCAAATGGTAATACATAAAAAAGGCTGTCTAAATAATTTTAGACAGCCTTTTTTATGCTTTAATAGTAGCTATTTTTTCAGGTTTTTCCAATGTTTGTTTTTCGGGAGATTTACAAATTCCTCTGGCTCCACAACGCATTCTGTGTGGTCCGCAGGAACTCAGAAAAAGTAGCGTTATCAAGATGTAGAAGGTATTTTTCATCTTCTCGTTTTTTTATGCCGGTTGAAACTGCATACTTTTCAATTGTTCCAGATAATCTCTTTGGTTTGATAATCTTGGAATTTTATGTTGACCGCCCAGTTTATTTTTTCCTTTTAGCCAGTCATAAAACAAATTTTTTCGGGCTACATTAATTACTAACGGATTCAAGGTCATATTATTGTAGCGTTTCGCTTCGTAATCAGAATTTAAGGATTGTATGGATTCATCCAGCGCTTTCTGAAATTGGGACACATCAGTAGGATTATCTTTAAATTCAATCATCCATTCATGGGCACCTTTTTCTTTTCCATTCATAAATACAGGCGCAACGGTATACTCAACGACTTCCATTTGAGTTATTTTACAGGCGTTGGCAATAGCTTGATCTGTATTTTCGACCATCAATTCTTCGCCAAAAACATTAATATGGTGTTTGGTTCTACCCGTAACCCGAATTCGGTATGGATTCAATGAGGTGAAACGTACGGTGTCGCCTATCAAATAGCGCCATAAACCAGAATTGGTAGTAATTACTAATGCATAGTTTTTAAAAAGTTCCACATCAGCCAAACGAATTACTTTTTGATTTGGTGTTCCAAAAGTATCCATTGGAATAAATTCATAGAAAATTCCGTAATCCAACATTAATAATAAATCACTGGAATAATTTAAATCCTGAATGGCAAAAAATCCCTCAGATGCATTGTATATTTCGTAATATTTAAAATCTTTTTTAGGTAGTATTTTTTTATACTGTTCTCGATAAGGCTCAAAATTTACCCCGCCATGAAAGTACACTTCGAGATTGGGCCAAATTTCGAATAAATTTCCTTTTCCGGTTTCCTCCAGCATTTTATTCATTAAAACCAACATCCACGAAGGCACTCCTGCAAAACTGGTTACATTTTCGTTTTTCGTTTCGTTTATAATGGCTGCGATTTTGCTTTCCCATTCACTCATTAATGAAATCTTACTGCTTGGCGTGCTGCTAAACTCCGCCCAAATAGGCATATTTTCGATTAATATCGCAGACAAGTCTCCAAAAAACGTATTGTTGTCTTCATAGATTTGTGAGCTTCCGCCAAGACGCAGACTTTTTCCAAGAAAGAGTTCAGATTCTTCGTTGTTGTTTAAATACAAACACAGCAAATCCTTACTTCCTTTATAATGGCAATCTTCCAGCGCTTCGTTGCTTACCGGAATGAATTTACTCTTGGCATTCGTTGTTCCGCTAGATTTTGCGAACCATTTTATAGGGGTTTCCCAAAAAACATTTTGTTCGCCTTTACGAGTTCTCTCAATCAGCGGCTGTAATTCTTCATAAGTAGAAATAGGAATTCGATCAGCAAAAGTGGCATAGGAATTTATCGAAGCATAATCATATTCTTTGCCTAAAACAGTGTTTTTTGAGGACTGAATTAAATTCATAAGCAATTCTTCCTGAACCTCGTTCGGGTATTTCAAGAAAAGTTCAATCTGATGGATGCGTTGTTTCAGAACCCAAGAGGCAAACGAATTGATTATGGTTAGTGGCATATAGATTTCAGATTGTTGATTAACGATTTTAAATTTCAGATTTTTTTCTATTGGAAAAAGGTTGAAATTTAAGATTTGAATATCGATTGACAAATACTAACTTTGTCAAAGTATCAAAAATAGTGTTTTTTTATAAAAAACAATTCTATATTATAGTAAAGATTTCTACTCAGAAATGGGATTCTAATAATCGGAATTCTAAAATGGACAGAGTTAATCTAAAATCAGAAATCGTTAATCAACAATCTAAAATCGCAATGACTTACGAAGGTGTACTTACAAAAATGCAGACTGAATTTGGAAATCCAATTCAATATTATTTGGTTTTTGAAAATAGTTTTTTGAATGTGAATCAGTTGCTGAATAAAAATATTGAAATTAATTTTGTGGGATACCAATGTTTGAATTGTGGAAAGAAGAAAAAGATATTCCGTCAAGGATTTTGTTACGATTGCTTCTATTCTAGTGCTGCTGTTGGAGATTGGATAATGAAACCGGAGTTAAGTACAGCTCATCTTGGAATTCAGGATAGAGATTTAGCGTATGAAGAAAAAGTACAATTGCAACCACATATTGTGTATTTGGCGTTGTCCAGCGAAGTAAAAGTAGGAGTGACCAGAAAAACACAAGTGCCAACCCGATGGATTGATCAAGGTGCTACCCAAGCGATTTCTATTGTTGAAGTTCCCAATCGGTATTTAGCGGGGATTACTGAGGTAGCTTTGAAAAACCATTATGCCGATAAAACCAATTGGCGCAAAATGTTGACCAATAATGTCGAACCAATCGATTTAATTGCTGAAAGATTGAAAGTGGAGAATCTAATTCCAACAGAAGTTCAGGAGTATTTCTATTCTCAAAAAAATGATTTGTACGAAATGCATTATCCTGTTTTACACTATCCAAATAAAGTAAATAGTTTAAGTTTAGATAAAACACCTCAGTTTCAAGGAAAACTATCCGGGATTAAAGGGCAATACCTTCTTTTTGACGATGGAACAGTTTTCAATATCCGTGGTTCCGAAGGATATGTGGTTACGATTAATGTATAAAAAGAAAGCCTAAAAGTATTTGAAACTTTTAGGCTTTTTTAGTTTAGAAGAAAGTTTAAGGTGTTGTCTTAGGTTCTTCTGCTTTTTTCTTTTTATTAAACAATCCATTTAATAAATCGGTTGCTTTTGTTTTTACAGCATTCGTAGTTTCTTCCTTCGTTGTAGGAGTTGCCGTTTTTGTAGTATCGTTTGGTTTCTTATTTTTATTGATAAAATCAGTTAAAGCCGAAGTTCCTTGTTTTACCAATCGTTCTTTTTGTTGTTTCACTAATTGAGAAGTCAGATTGTTAACAGCACTTTTTATATCAGTTGAAATTTTTGGATTAGTGAAGTTTCCGGTTAAAATGGCATTTATAGGGAGATTTTCCAATTTAGCAGCATCAGCAGGAGACAATTTTGCAATTAATGCATTGGCTTCTGAACCCAGATATTTTGCCGGAACATCAAATTTGATATTGTAATTCATACTTTGGTCAAAACCATGAGAACCGCCAATTGTTGCTTTAATGTCTTGATATTTGATGTTAAATGGTTTTACATTCACTTTTCCGTCCTTGAAAGTAATAGCCGCTTTCAAATCATTCAAATTGATCTTACTTACATCAATGAACTTCAGATTAGACCCTAATGCAGTTAGCAAAGTTGAATTACTCGAATTTATAGTGGTTGAAAGTAACTGACCCAATAAATCTCCGGTCAGTGTTTTCAAATCAGGCGTTAGTTCTGTTGCATCAAGATTTCCGTTCAATTTGATGTTTGAATTCAATTTTCCGTTGATGATTCCGGCAATGGGTGCAATTTTTTTCAACATATCAAGTTGCGTAAAGGATTGCGCAATATCCACTTGGTTCAAATTTAAATCCATATTGAAAACTGGCGTTTTTCCTTTTGTGGAAACGGCACCATTTACACCAATTGTTCCACCAAAAATTGATGTTTTTACGTTTTCTAATGTTACTTTTTCATCCTTTACAATCAATTTCCCTGAAACATCTTTCAAGGTCAAATTGTTATATAAAACGGTATTCGCTTTTGCGGTAAGCGTACAATTTAAGAAAGCTGGAATCTTCATCGCTTCTGCTTTTTTAGTTGCAGTTTTAGTTTTTTCGCCGGTTGTCATGAAATCATCTACGGCTAATTGTTTGGAATTCATGTTGAAGTTTCCTTTTAATTCTTGGTTTTTAAAAATAAATCCGTAAAAATTATCTAAAACTCCCGTTACGCTAATGTCGCTTTTTCCAGTTGTTGCATTCAATTGTTTCAAATTGACCTGACTTGGATTAAACTGAACTAAGGCATTGCTAATGTTCATCGTTTTGCCGTTTTCATCCACATAGTTGAAACCAGACAAACTCATCGTTCCTGCATTATTAATATTTTGATATTGGCTTTTCTCTACGGATTGCATATCAAATTTTGTCGTTACATCTGCGTTTAAAATACCGGATAAAGGTTTGTCTAACTTTATAGGATACGCTTTGGAAAGATTGGCCAAGTTTATGGTTCCTTTTAAAGCCGCATCGACAATTGCATTTTGGGTTATATTTTTGATATTCGCTTTAGCATTGAAAACATCCTGATCTATTTTGAAAGAAAGCTTGTCCAGGTTTACATAAGTATCGTTCAAAATTCCCGTTTCATTAATGATTTTAGTGTCAATAACTATATTTTGAACCGATTTTGGTAAATTAGGGTATTGAAATGAAGCATTATTGGAGGCAATTTCAATTTTGAATTTTGGAACGGTGGTATCAGAATACAATCCTTTTGCAAAACCCATAACACTAAAATCGCCAGTTGTTTTTACATTACCCAAGCTTGCGGCATAAGCCGCCGGAATAACTCCCAAGAAATTTTTGAATGATGAAGTTGGCGTTTTGAATTTCAAATCATATTGCTGACCAGCTTCCACCATTTGAATAAAACCATCAAATTCTAACGGTAATTGGTTGATTAGCGCTTTGTTTTCTTTGAAGGTGTATTTGCTTTTTTCTAAATCAATACCCAAAACAGCATCTAAAGTCAAAGCGACATCTTTCATATAATTGACTTTATCCATGTCTAAAGATATTTTCGCAGTAGATTTAGTAACCAAATCTAATTTCTGTGCGGCAAAATCTCCAGTTCCTTCATGGTTTAAACTGTCGATAACCATCTTTATTTTTGAACTTTCGTCAAAATACCTGAACTTGAAATTTTCTATTTTATAATTCTGAATTTTTAATGATAAAGGACTGCTTTTACCATCATTCTTGGTTTTGTTATCTTTCAAAGCGATGTCATAATTCCCGATTCCGTCTTTATTGAATATGATATTAATTAACCCGTTTTTTGAAGTTATTCCGTCAATATTCATTGCTTCGTTTTTACCTTTAAAAAGTTCTTTGATGGACATTTTTAAATTCAATTCACCTAATGAAACTAATGTGTCTCCTTCAAAAGGAGCTTTGTTGATAATGACTAGCTTATCCAACGTCACATTCGTGTTTGGAAAATTTTTGAATAAACTCAAATCGGCATCTGCAAAAGTGACTTTGGCATCTACTTTTTCATTGATAGCTTCGGCAATTTTGGCTTTTATTTGATCTTTAAAAAAATAGGGAATA
Source organism: Flavobacterium cryoconiti (assembly GCF_048158645.1). Lineage (NCBI taxonomy): Bacteria > Pseudomonadati > Bacteroidota > Flavobacteriia > Flavobacteriales > Flavobacteriaceae > Flavobacterium > Flavobacterium cryoconiti. The sequence goes on from NZ_JBLNKW010000004.1 coordinate 302,981, forward strand.
GCAAATAAAGCTGCTGCGAGTAGGACAATTAGAATTCCAATGATTTTTAAAATTTTCTTTAGCATAATTTGATTTCTTAAGATTTTATAAGTTTAGCAAAAATAATGCCTGACTTCTTACAAAAATAACGGATTATAATTTAGGACATTTGTAATGTTTTCATAAATAACGAAATACTCTCTTTTTTTCTTTGTAAAAAAAATCCGTTTAAGTGCGCTTAAACGGATTTTTAATCAGATGTTGTAATAATTTATTTGATATTAATTTCAAAAGGCATCATGGCTTGAACACCTTTTTGAGCTTGTAATCTTTTTACTTCTTGCATGATTTTATAATTTTCTTCCCCAATTTCTTCCTTAATAAAAGATTCTTTAGACTTGGAAAATGGCAAATTAGCTAAAAGATCATTAAAGTCTTTTTCGTATTCAGGATAGTTTTGTGTGGAGTAAGTGTTTGTTTTTGCCAAAGCAGCAGCTTCGTGTATAGCATCATTCAAACCTCCAATTTTATCTACCAATCCAATTTTAACTGCTTCGGAACCAGCCCAAACTCTTCCTTGTGCGATAGCGTCAACTTGAGCAAAAGTCATTTTTCTTCCTTGTGCCACATGCGTAACAAAAGTTTTATAGATATGTTCAATCTCTTCAAGTGTAACTGCTTTTAGTTTTTCATCTAATGGGACAAAAGGACTGTATCTCGCAGCGTTTTCATGTGTTTTTACCTGTTCTACATTTATCCCGATTTTCTTTGTCAATTGACTGAAATTAGGCAATATGCCAAAAACGCCTATTGAACCGGTAATGGTGTTGTTCTCTGCGAAAATTTTATTCGCGTTACAAGCAATATAATACCCTCCTGAAGCTGCGTAATTTCCCATCGAAACCACCACAGGTTTTACTTTTTTAGTTAATTCAACTTCTCTCCAAATCAAATCAGAAGTCAAAGCGCTTCCGCCAGGACTATCAATTCTAAGTACGATGGCTTTTATATTTTTGTCTTTTCTGGCATCTTGTAATGAACGACGCATGGAACCTTCGCCTATAACATCTACGTCACCTTCCCCGCTACGAATTTCGCCTTGAGCATAAATAATGGCAATTTTATCATTGGCATCGGTGTTTTTTGAAGTTGTAGCTACTTTTTTTGCATAATCCAAAATCGTTACTTTATTGTAATCTTCGTCTTTGGCAACTTTTAATAAGTTTTTAATAGCATTATGATACACATCTTCGTAGGCTACAATATCAACCAATCCTTGTGTTTTTGCCATCTCAGGAGTTCGTGCCAGAAGTCCGTTTGCAATTTCATTCAGTTTTGGTACTGATATACTTCTACTTTTTGAAATTTCTGATGCAACAGAATTCCAAATAGAATTCAATAAAGCGGAAGTTTGTTCTCTGTTAGCATCACTCATTTTGTTTTCCAGAAAAGGTTCAACAGCACTTTTGTATTTTCCATGACGAATTACTTCCATTTTTATGCCTGATTTTTCCTGAAAATCTTTGAAAAACATAATTTCCGAAGACAATCCTTTAAAATCCATATCTCCTACTGGGTTTAGGTAAATAGGTTTGGCAACCGAATTTAAATAATATTCCTTTTGAGAATAGGAATTAGCGTAAGCCAATACAAATTTGCCTGATTTTTTAAAATCTTCTAATGCATCTCTTAAAGCTTTACTTTGAGCCATTCCTAATTGGGAATCATCATTCAAAATAGAAATTCCTTTTATATCATCGTCAGTTTTGGCATCTTCTATTGCATTGATAATATCAGTAAGACCTATGTTTTTTCCATCAGAAAAAATGGTTACCCAAGGATCTTTGAATTTACCGGCATAATCATTTTTTATATCTTCTAAATTTAATTCGATAACTGAATTACTTTTTACGCTAACTCCTTCTGATTCACCTCCAAAAATGGCTCCTATAATTAGTATTCCAAAAAAGAACAGCATAAAAAAGATGAAAATACCTATGATGGTCGCCAACACATTTCCTAAAAACTTCATATTTATATTTTTTTAATAAGTCTAAAATGAGGTCGAATTGTTACAAACTTTAAGTTTTTTAATTCTAGAATTAGTTATCAACACTCTTTGCAAAGATACTTCTATTCTAAAATTCTTTTAGTTAATTTGTGCTTAATATGAAATCACAGCATCAAGTTATTTTATCGATAGGAAGCAATCAAGGAAACCGATTAGAAAACATCGAGCATTGCTTGCAATTGATACACCAGGAAGTGGGAACGGTAATCAAAGTTTCAAGGCTATATGAAACGCCGTCTTGGGGTTTTGACAGTGATGCATTTTATAATTGTGCATTAGTGATTCACACCTTTTGCGCTGCTAATAAAATTTTAGCTAAGGTTTTGAAAATTGAAAAACGATTGGGACGTATTCGCAGTGAAGAATTAGGATACCAATCTAGAATTATAGATATTGACTTGATTACTTTCGATTCAGCAATTATTGAAACCGAAAAACTTCAAATTCCACATCCATTAATGCAAAACAGGAAATTTGTTTTGTTACCCATTCAGGATTTGAATTTAGATTGGAAACATCCTGTTCTTAAAAAAACAATATCGGAATTGCTTGAAGTTTCTCCGGATCAAAGTGTTTGTAAAGTGGTACAAGATTTAGAAAATCCTTTGCAAAGTATTGTTTTGGAACAATTTAATTATGTTGCTTTTGAAGGGAATATTGGAGCGGGAAAGACAACTTTGGCTATGAAAATTGCGGAGGATTTTAATGCGAAAACAGTTTTAGAACGTTTTGCTGACAATCCATTTTTGCCTAAATTTTATAAAGATCAAAACCGATACGCTTTTCCGCTTGAAATGTCATTCCTTGCAGACAGGTACCAGCAATTATCAGATGATTTAGCCCAATTTGATTTGTTTAAAGACTTTTTAGTTGCCGATTATCATATTTTTAAGTCTTTGATTTTTGCCAAAATAACACTGGCTGAAGATGAATATCGTTTGTATCGAAACCTGTTTGATATCATTTACAGAGAAATGCCAAAACCAGATTTATATATTTATTTGTACCAAAATTCAGAGCGTCTTTTACAAAATATTAAAAAGAGAGGCAGAAGCTACGAACAAAAGATCCCGGCAGAATATTTGGATAAAATTAATAACGGATACCTTGACTATATTAAATCACAAACGGAACTGAATGTTCTGATTATTGATGTTTCTAATCGCGATTTTGTGAAAAATCAAGCCGATTATCTTTATATTCTAGACCAAATTCAAAAGAAGATTAGTGAGTAACTTACCTTTTTAGCGAAAAATGACCTTTTGCTTCTCTGCCATCTTCTAATTTTAAAGTAAACCAATAATCATCTGCGGGTAAAGGATTGCCATTGAAAGTACCATCCCAACCTTGGTTTAAATTGGGAACCCATTGTTTGATGAGTTTTCCGTAACGGTCAAAAATGTAGATTATTGATTTTGAATTGAAAGTTTCATTCACTCCTTTTACACTCCAATAATCATTATAACCGTCATTGTTTGGTGTAAAGAATTTTGGGGCACCTATAACGGCAATAGTTTTGCTAACTACGCCGCAACCATTTTTGTCATTGATAAAAACTTCGTGAATTCCTGCGGGTACTTTATCAAAGAAATTGGAGTCTTGCCAAAATCCACTAGGTTCGTCTAAACTATATTCATATTTTCCTTTTCCTGTTACGTTTACGGTAACTGTATTTATATCAGTCAAATCTATAATATCAATACTTTCGATATGTGCCAAATCAGAAGCGGTAACTTTTATGGTTCGAATTTTACTGCAACCTGAACTATTAGTTACTTCGACAGCATAATTTCCTTCGGCGTTTACTGATAGCGTTGGGGCTATTTTGCCAATCAAAATAGTTTCATCTTTTGACCAAATGTAGGTGTAATTGCTTGTTGGAGATCCGTCTTGAATTCCAGCATCAAGTGTTACAAAAAAGCTTGGAAGATTAGAACAAACCAATTCATTTTCACTACCATTGGTATTCAAGTTAATTTTTGGAGTTGGATTAACAACAAAATTTAAAGTCGTGGTGGCAGTACAAGAAGTATTTAGTGGATTTATTACTGTTGCTGTAATATTTTGAGTTCCTGTTATAAAAGTGGGTGAAAAATTTGAAAGTACAGTTCCGTTTTGTAAAGAATAAGTCACGGTCATTCCGGTTTGTCCTCCTAGAATAGTGGCTTCGAATGTTGAAGTGTCGAATGCAAATTTTCCGTCTTGATTCAAAGGATCTGCTTCGTCATCGCAAGCTGTAGTTAAGACAGAAGAGACTGTAGATGATTTAGGTGAAATGTCTACAATAAACGGAATACTTGTTTCATCATAACATTTTAAAGTTGTTTTATTAGTTACAACGGCTCTTATGGTTTGAGAAGCGGTTGTGAAAGTATTCGGAAACGGGCTTGGTAATAGATTATTGTTTTGGTCAAAATAAGTAACAGTAACATCAGTAAGCATTTGCCCTTTTAATAATCTCGATTCAAGGGTAGTGGTGTCAAAAGTGAATATTCCATCTTGATTGTCATCACATTGTCTTGGAATTATAACTGAATTAGCAATAGGTAAAGCTTCGACTTTTAAAGTAATGTAAGGTCCTAAACCAACGCAAGCGTTATCTAGACTACTTTCAACCCGTACCCAAATATCTTGAGAATCGCGATAACCAATATTCCTGTAATTTGAAATATCCGCAATTACATTGAGTTCGGCTAAGGCATCAGCTTGGTTTCTGTAATAGTTTATAGTGTAAACTTGATTTATGGGGAGTTGAGTTTGTATTGTGGCTTTCGTCCAAGAGAAATCAAAAGTTGCAATTCCGTCTCTATTATTGTTAATAGCGTCTAAAAAATCATCACAAACAGGAGGAACTGTGATTTTATAGGAAGAAAGAAGATTGGTAGCTGGGACTTTTAATGTTAATTTGGCAACGCTATAACAACCGCTAATTTTATTGGCAACTCTCGCCCAAACATTCATTGTCGATGCTGTTGTGTTTTCGAAAGCCAAATCATTTGAAATTAAATCGGTTGCAAGACCATTATTAGCTCCTGATTGTGAAGTATAATAAGTAAAAAGTTCATTGGTATAATTTGCAGAAATTAGGTTGTTATTTACTGTCAAATTAAAAAGAGTTTTCCCGTCTGGAATCAAGTCAGTATCGCATTGAATAATTGTTACATCGTTGACAATTGGCAAAGGATTGACAACAAAATTCAAAGTTGTAGTTGCGGTGCAGCTTGTGTTTGCTGTATTTGTTACTGTTACTAAAACGTTTTGAGTTGCACTTACAAATGGATTTGGCAGCGGACTTGATAATGAATTTCCATTTTTATCAAAATATTTAACCATCATTCCGGTTTGTCCTTTTAGAATGAAAGCTTCGAATGTAGCTGTGTCAAAAGCAAATTTACCATCTTGATTTAATGGGTTTGGTTCATCATCACAAGTTGTGGTTAAGGATGCTGGAACGGCAAAAGCTTCGGGTAAATCATCAACTATAAATGGAATATTTGTTTCGTTAGAACAGTGTAAAGGAGAGTTGTTTGTCAAAACAGCTTTTATCGTTTGTGATGTTGTTGTGAAACTAGCAGGAAACGGGCTAGTTATCAGATTTCCGTTTGAATCTTTTAGCGGATTATTGTTTTGGTCAAAATAAGTAACGGTTATGTTTGTTTGATTTCCTAATAAACTTGTCTCAAGAGCAGCAGTATTAAAAGTGACTATTCCATCTTGATTGTCATCACATTGTCTAGGAATTATTACCGGATTTGCAATAGGCAATGGATTTACAGTTACTATAATTGGATTTCTCGGAGTACATCCGTTATCAATATAATAGGTTGTTGTTGTATTTATTATTGGAGTTATAAATGTATTTCCTGTTCCTAACAAAATACCGCCAATTGCAGTATCATACCAGTTTATTGTTCCAGTTGTAGAACTTGCTTGAAGTGTACATGTCGCTGAAGCACAAATAGGGCTTGGTGTTGTCGTTGTAATTTTTGCGATTGTCATTGTAGTACTCGCTGAGATATGAATATTATCAACATCTCCTGGTATCATTCCGCCATATTCAACAATATAACCTTTTGATTGATAATTTCCGGATGAATCACCCGCTAATTGTAGATCGTTCCAAGCTCCTGGAATTCCAATTCCAGGAGCGGTAATATGGGCGTAATCTTCATTGTTGTTGGAGTTGTTTGGTTCATTTGTATTCCAAAAAGCAAAATTTGGTGTTGAGCCATTTGCAGCTCCGTTCCAAAAAATAGTTCCTGCTTCTGGACCAGTAACCCATTTCCAAACTCCTTCTGTTTCAGAATCACTTCCGCCAATCCAACCATTTCCTGGGGCCTGTGCTCCTGCCAATTGGGCTTCATCAGCAGCGGTTAAGGTTGCTAAATAACCCTGTAATCCGTAATAATAATTTGCTGGGGATTCGGCTGCTATTTTTGCATCTGTCCAATAGATTCCCGGACTGGAGATGTATCGATAAAAATGTTTATTTCTAGGCAAATAATTGGCTTGACCTATGGTAATGGAAAAATTTCGAATTCCTGAAGGTGAAGACGATGAATTGTAAAATTCTACATCTTTAATCGCAGATACAAAGTCTGTATAAGATATTGGTATTCCAGTAGGACTATATAATTTTAATTTTCCTGCAGTAATATCCCAACTTGTAATGATTGTAGGATGTGAACCAATAAGTGTTAATTGGTCTTGCCCGTTTATATAACCTGATGAGATTTGAATGTAAATGGCATCAGTACTTGTGTCATCAGGATCAGTTATTGTAACATTAGTTACAATTTTTATATTGGTTTGAGGGCAATATATTTGATTGCCGGTTGCAGTGATTATAGGAGCAATATTTGCTGCTAAATTTATTTTAGAATTATTAACAGCAGGGTTGATGTTTTGTCTTATTGTGGTGACGTTTCTTTTTTTTAAAGGATAAACAACTTTAGTAGCGTAGGTTACATTATTGATTAAAAAAAATATTGCCAAAACGACTTTAAAAAAAAAATTATTTTTCATTTTATAAAAATATAAATTTTATCAATATATCGGTGTTTGGCTATAAGTTTTAACAAAAAAGAGACAGGTTAAAAAGGTAATAAAACAAAATGCATGCTAATTGTTAAATTGTTTGAAAAGTTCCCAAACTACAATCCCTGCACTTACCGAAATATTTAAAGAATGTTTGGTTCCTAATTGTGGAATTTCAATACAACCATCACATAATGCAACTGCCTCTTGTGAAACGCCGTAAACCTCATTTCCAAAAACTAAAGCGTATTTTTTATTTTTTCCAACTTTAAAATCTTGAAGAAAAACAGCGCTTTCAACTTGTTCAATAGCAAGCGTGGTAATATTTTCTTCTTTTAATTTGTTAATAACTTCAAGTACATTATCATTATGTTCCCAAGTCACGGTTTCAGTAGCACCAAGTGCAGTTTTATGAATTTCTTTGTTTGGAGGTGTTGCAGTAATGCCGCATAAATATATTTTTTCTATTAAAAATGCATCGGCAGTTCTAAATACGGAACCTATATTGTGTAAACTTCTGATGTCATCTAACACTAAAATAAGCGGTGTTTTTTCAGATTGCTTAAATGCTTCAATAGATTTTCTTTCGAGTTCGCTGTTTTCCAGTTTTCTCATATTTTTTTGGGTTTATTTCAATAAAAAAAGCTTCCCTAATTTAGGAAGCTTTTTTTTATTATAATTAATTTAGAATTTAGCTTTTTGGTGCATCATCTGCTAAAACAGTTCCTTTTATTGTAAGTACTTTAGTTGGTTGACCAGCAGCATTTGAAGTTACAGTTACAGTTTTTGTAAATGCACCAACTCTGTCAGTAGCATATTTAACACCAATAATACCTTTTGCTCCTGGAGCAATTGGCTCTTTTGGAGTAGTAGGAACTGTACATCCGCATGAACCTTGAGTATTTGTGATAATTAATGGTTTATTACCGTTATTAGTAAAAACAAACTCACGTTTACCATCTGCATTGTGTGCAATTGTTCCATAATCAATAACTTCAGTTACAAATACCATTCCTGCGCCATCTACTTTTGGAGTAGAAACTTTAGCAGCTATAGCTTTTGTCTTTTTTGTAACTTTTGATGTTTCTTGTGCATTAGAAGCTGTAACTCCTAAGACTAATAATAACGCTAGTGTAACTATTTTTTTCATTTTCTTGTTTTTTTTTAATTAGTAAAACAAATTTAAAGAAAAAATCATGCCAATAGCTTAATTTTTCCTTAAAAAAATTAATTTTTTGAAGTGTTACTTATTCGCATTAAAATATTTAAATTCGCTGACACATTTTTTTTTCATTTTTTAAATATAAAATAACTTGGCATCTAAAGAGAAAACGGTTAAAGAAACGCCTTTAATGAAGCAATATAATGACATCAAAAGGAAATATCCGGATGCGTGTTTATTGTTTAGAGTAGGGGATTTTTATGAAACTTTTGGAGAGGATGCCGTTCGTGCTTCAAAAATTCTCGGAATAACGTTGACCAAAAGAGGGGCAGGTTCAGAAACAGAGACTGCACTGGCAGGTTTTCCGCATCATTCTATAAATACCTATTTACCAAAACTAGTCAAAGCGGGACTTCGTGTCGCTATTTGCGATCAGCTCGAAGATCCAAAAATGACCAAAACCATTGTGAAACGGGGCGTTACTGAGCTTGTGACTCCTGGGGTTTCTATGAATGATGAGGTTTTACAATCTAAAACCAATAACTTTTTAGCCTCTGTTTTCTTTGCCAATAAATCAATAGGGATTTCTTTTTTAGATGTTTCTACAGGGGAGTTCCTTACAGCGCAAGGTAACGCAGAATATATTGATAAGTTATTACAGAATTTCAATCCAAGCGAAGTTTTAATTCCAAAAAACAATAAAAATGATTTCCGAGAAATTTTCGGAGATGATTACCATAGTTTTTACTTGGAAGACTGGATTTATAAAGAAGATTATGCATTCGAAACCTTAACGAAACATTTTCAAACTGTTTCTTTGAAAGGATTTGGAATCGAAGAATTGAAAGAAGGAACTATTGCTTCGGGAGCAATTTTATATTATTTATCCGAAACACAGCATAATAGAGTACAACATATAACTGCCATTCAGCGTATCGCCGAAGATGCTTATGTTTGGATGGACCGATTTACAATTCGAAATCTGGAATTGTATCACAGCTACAATCCTAATGCGGTGACGCTTCTCGATGTTATTGATAAAACGCTTTCGCCAATGGGTGGGCGACTATTAAAGAGATGGTTAGCACTTCCTTTGAAAGATAGTACTAAGATTCAAAGCCGTCATCAGGTTGTTTCGTATTTAAAAGAAAATCAAGATGTTTTAAAAAACATTCAGAATCAAATCAAGCAAATTTCTGATTTGGAACGTTTGATTTCAAAAATTGCAGCTGGAAAAGTTTCTCCTCGCGAAGTAGTTTATTTAAAAGAATCATTGGACGCGATAATTCCAATAAAAACCTTGGCGTTAGAAAGTCCGCAAGAGGCAGTAAAAGTAATTGGCGACAGTTTGCACAGTTGTGAATTATTGCGTGAAAAAATCAAAACCGTTTTAAATCAAGATGCCCCAGTGGCGATTGCTAAGGGAAATGCTATTGCCAAAGGAATCAATGCAGAATTAGATGATTTGCGTGCCATATCGACTTCAGGAAAAGAATTCTTGGAAGGAATTGAAAAACGAGAGTCGCAATTGACGGGAATCTCCTCGTTGAAAATTTCCTTTAATAATGTTTTTGGGTATTATATCGAAGTTAGAAACTTACATAAAGATAAGGTTCCTGCTGAATGGATTCGAAAACAAACTTTGGTCAATGCAGAGCGATATATTACGGAGGAATTAAAAGAATATGAAACTAAAATCCTTGGTGCCGAAGAAAAAATTCATAAGATAGAAGTAGAGTTATTCGAACAATTAGTGAGTTGGATTGCTACTTATATCAAACCGGTTCAAATGAATGCTAATTTAGTAGCGCAACTGGATTGTTTATGTTCTTTCACGCAATTGGCTATCGAAAATAAATATGTTTGTCCAGAACTAGACGAAACTTTCGAACTGGAAATCAAAAATGGAAGACATCCTGTTATCGAAAAACAATTGCCGGTAGGGATGCCTTATATTGCCAATGATGTTTTCTTGGATAGAGAAACGCAGCAATTGATTATGATTACAGGGCCGAATATGTCTGGAAAGTCGGCTATTTTGCGCCAAACGGCTTTAATTGTACTCTTGTCTCAAATGGGGAGTTTTGTTCCTGCAGACAGCGTGAGAATGGGAATTGTAGATAAAATATTTACCAGAGTAGGAGCGAGCGATAATATTTCGATGGGAGAATCTACTTTCATGGTCGAAATGAATGAAACGGCTTCCATCTTGAACAATATTTCTGATAGGAGTTTAGTGCTGTTGGATGAAATTGGAAGAGGAACGAGCACGTATGATGGGATTTCCATTGCATGGGCAATTGCAGAGTTTTTACACGAGCATCCTTCAAAGCCCAAAACATTATTTGCAACACATTACCATGAGTTGAATGAAATGAGTGAATCATTGCCTAGAATTCAGAATTATAATGTTGCTGTCAAAGAATTGAAAGATACCGTGCTTTTTATTCGAAAATTAGTAAAAGGAGGTAGTGCGCATAGTTTTGGAATACATGTGGCTAAAATGGCCGGAATGCCTCAAATCGTAATTTTGAAAGCACAGAAGCTTTTGAAAAAATTAGAAAAGAATCATTCGAGCGATGCGCTGAACGGAATTAAAGCCGCAAAAGACGAAATGCAAATGAGCTTCTTTAATCTGGACGATCCTTTATTGGAGGAAATCAAAGAAGAGATCATAAACTTAGATATAAATACCATTACGCCTATGGAAGCGTTGATGAAACTTAATGAAATTAAAAGAATGTTGACTAGAAAATAATTTATTTTGTTTTAAAGTTTACGTTATCAGAAAGTTAACTTTTATCTGTGATTTTTTTATAAAAAAGGCTTGTTTAATTCAATAAATGTCCTAAATTTGCATCCGCAATACAGAACAAGTATCGCGGTTCTTTCTAAGAATTGAAAATGCGAAAATAGCTCAGTTGGTAGAGCGCGACCTTGCCAAGGTCGAGGTCGCGGGTTCGAGCCCCGTTTTTCGCTCCAACACCACATAATGCTCGGATGGTGAAATTGGTAGACACGCTGGACTTAAAATCCAGTGAACAGCAATGTTCGTGCGGGTTCAAGTCCCGCTCTGAGTACTAAAAAGCTTCAAACTATGTTTGGAGCTTTTTTTATTTTATAGAAATTTGTAAATGCGAAGAAAATAATTTTTATAAAAGTGAATTCTAAGCTCCACGTTTAGAATCTGAAATCTACAATTTAAAATCTAAAATTTCATGGGAGCTTTTGTTATTAGTAAAAGATTTAATGATGAGTATAAATTTGTTTTCACTTCTAGGAAAGGGAAAATTATTTTTACAAGCTTAAGTTATGAACTCAATTTTGAGTGTCAGGAAGATATTGAAAAGTTAAAGGAAGATATTGTCTCGGCTGACTTTTTAAAGTTTAAATCGTCTGGTGGAAAGTATTTTTTTAAACTAATGTTTCGAGGGAATCATTTTGCGACAAGCAGAAAGTATACTACTTCATTAATGTTGGAGAAGGGAATAAAAGAAATTGTTTTATATGCTTCAAAGGCAGAAATATTAGATTTTTCAGCAGATCATCTCATTTTTAGTGATTGAGGGCTTATTGTGAATATTGGTAAAAAAGAGAGCCGTGTTATTAACGGATCAAGACATATTGTTGTGGGGAAATATTAAAATCTAGATATTTGTATTTCTAAATTATACCTGAATGCAAGATTCTTTTATCGACATCCTCAAGTTGTTATTACCTGAGATAAT
>NZ_JBLNKW010000005.1:0-299950 GCF_048158645.1 Flavobacterium cryoconiti
ATCAATTTACCCCGAAATTAGGTGGTCAATTTGGATTGGAAAGTGGTGGTCAATTTGCTCCGGAACTGGTGGTCAATTTACACTGGAAAGTGGTGGTCAATTTGACCGGTTTTTCCAATCTATAGATTGTAATATTCTGCAAATTGAAATTCTTTCCATTAAGCCTTCTTTTGTACCATTAATATAATCGGAATGTTTGAAAACTTCAGGATTACAAGTGTGATAAAAAAAGATTATGAATTTATTTTTATCAATTTGTGAATTAATAATATCTATTTCTGAAGATTTTTCTAATCCGAGATAATCATTAAATAATTCATAAGTTCTATGAATTTCATTTTCATCTGCATTACTTATAGAATAAAAAATAGGCAAATCTATTGAGGGGCTAACATTTCTGAATTTATTTTTTCTTATTACATTTTGAATTTCGGCACAATCTATTTTTTGAATAATAAACTGATTTATTAAGTAGTTGTTTACAAATAATGAGATTGCTTTGTCAATTTCATTTAATTTAAGATAACAATCAAAAAGGTTTCTTATAGCAGTTTCTAAAACTGGCATAATTTCATTGCTTTCCTTAATAAGTTCTTCCCAAATAACACAAGCTTTTTCAAATAATTCTTTTGATTGATAAAACTTTGCCAATTCTACTTTTTTAGCATGCTCAGGGATGTTTAAATCATCGAACGTTTTGTTTATATCATCATTATTTTTTTTAATAAAGTATTCAATTGTAATCGAATTTTGCGATTTTAACGCCAATACATCTATTAATTGTTTGCTTTGTTCGACATCATCATATATTGTTGATAAAAGAGGATTTTCAAAGGAAAGCGATAATAAATTATAATTTGTCCAAAAATTATTTTTTCTAAACTCCGTATCATAAAAAGAATGTAATCCATCTGAAATATTCAAAGATTCTAAATTTTTTGATATTCGTGAAATATTCGTAGCTGAATTTTGAGGATTAGTATTTTTACCTATTTGTTTATATACTTCAGTTATAATTAAATTTTGAAAGCATTCCTTTTGTGTCGGTAAAACAAGCTCTTTTTTTAGATACACAAAAGATTTTGCATAAAGCAGATAATATTCAAATCTGCTTGGATACAATTGCAATTTTAATTTCAATTCATCTATTGCTTCACTGTAAAGTCCAGATGAATAATAGTCAATTGTTTTTAAATCAAATGATTCATCATTAAAATCTTTTAATTTGTCTGGAAATGAAACTATAAATATTGATTTAAGATAATCATCATCAAATTTGCCAATTAGGTAATTAATTCTAGAAATGATAAAAGGAAAATATTCCTTTTTATTAACGTCTGTTGAAATTAGTTTTAATACCTTATTTAAAGTTAAATATCTATCAATTATTGAATGATACGAATCAAAAGCCAGAATTTCAGAATACTCAGAATAATTAAAGTTTTCAAAACAGTTTAACTTTAAATAATAAAATTGCCTATTTGCCTCGGCATAATATCCTCTAAATCTAGAAAATTGGATTTGTATATCATTATTAAATTTTAATACTGAGAAATTTTTTTCACTTCTAATACTTAAAAAGTAAGCAAAACTTGGTGTAAAAAAACCTTTATTTATCAAATTGAATGTACTTAAAAATGTTTTATGTGCTTCTGGAGATTGTGATACTTCCAAAAGCATAAATCTATTTTCTAAACTCCATAACGAATTACAAATTTCGGTTTCTATTTTTGTTAAATATTCATCGGCTATTCCATAATGCCCTAAAAGGAAAGCTTTTTCATAAATTTTTCTATACTCTAAAAATAGCAATATTTCGTTTTTGAATTTACGAATTGAATTTAATGTCCAATTAATTTCTATTAAAATATTTTCGGAACTTCCGATATAACTATTTTTCTTAAGAAACCCTAAATCTTCGTATGATTTGGGTAGTGGGTTTCCGAAAATATAATTTATAATATTTGATTTTGGATTGACCTCATCAGTAATTTCACATATTTCATTAAAAGAACAATTATTTTTTAAGTTGTAAATACTTTCTTTTTTTGAAACATTCAAGTTCATTTTAGTGGTAAAATATTCTCCTTTTACAGCTCTTGGGCTAAGCATAGGAGTGTAATATTTCCTTTTTATATGTAGCTGATTCCTAGACATTTTTTTTATTTAATTAAAATCTAACAAATGCCGTATAAAGAAATATAGGGTTTTTATTTTACACAAACTCTTTAAATCTACTTAACTTTATCCTTTAAATTTTGCGGTTGTTTAATTATATAACTAAACACAATATTAATCAATTTACACGAATTATTACAGAAAATTACTGCTAAAATAATTCTATCATTTCAATTTAAAAATCAAATTTAGGTAGCTAATATATTTCTTTGCTTTCGCCACTAAAACATCTTTGTCTTTTAAGTCAACTACTTCGTGAAATTTTAAGTATTGGATATACTGAGTTAAAGTGGATATGTAGTTAAGAATAAACTTAATGTTTTCATTGATTTTATTAAATATATGATAGTCCAGTCAAAAGCTTCAGATCTTTTAAAAAAAGGTTCGAAAATTGTCCCGACAGGGTCTAAATAAGGTTTGACTAAATTGAGACCATAATGGGATTCGAACCAATGTTAATTTAAAATCAATAATTTTATATTTAAATGAATTTCTGTAAATGAATTTTCGACGAAGTCATCATTTCATTAGTAAAATGTGAAAATAAGATATTCAAATCACAATCTCAAATCGAGGAATTTACATTTAAAAATTAACTTATTTTAAAAATCATGATTACCACCAGTAATTTTATAATTATCATCCAGAAATTTATTATATTTTTCAAAGATTAACCGCTACTTATTAAAACTACTACGAATAATATTCTCTAAATTTTGATACAAAAAAGAGTGAGGAAAAAGAGTGAGGAAAACTCAAAAAAAAGACAAATATCGAAGCATTCAAGATTCGATAAAGTTCCATAAAACGACAAATAAGGGTGATTATAAAAAAATAAAGCAATATTCATAACCCTGAGGTCCCGAGTTCAAATCTCGGTCTCGCTACCAAAGTAAAAACCCTAACATCAATATGTTAGGTTTTTTTTGTGCAATTTATTAATTCAAATTAGTAATAAAGATTCCTACTAAAAAAAAGCTTTGTACCAGACTTTATTTTAACATAACATATGGAAAAAATTAACCTAAAGAGCTAAATAAATGAACTAATTTTACATTATACAACTTATTTTAACAGATAGAAAAATAAATATTTTTTTATTTAAAATATTGATATATAATTAATTATGATAATTAAAAAAGAAATAAAATAGTAAAGCTTAGCATTTATTTGTTCATTAAAATTTAACTTATTTAATATTAATTTAAAACCAAATATCATGAAATCATTAATTATTATTTTGTTATTTTTAGGTTTATGTGCACCCTCTTATTCTCAAGACCAGAAAAAAGATGCTGAACAAGGAAAGATAAAAGTTATAGAATTACCACCAGTTGTAATTAAAAGAGTAGGAAAAGATTTCTCAGTATATCTTCCTGACAACAATCCTGATCAAACTGTTAGAACAATTGAAGAAAAATTCATTGCCTATGACCTCGGGAAAGACTATGAAGGATCTGAAGAGTATCTTTTGGTTATGAGTACAAAAAAAGGAACCTTGTCAGCAACCTATAATGACAAAGGTAAATTAATACGTGTAGTTGAAGAGTATAAAAATGTAAAACTACCTAGTGAAGTCATTTATTCTATTTACAGAACTTATCCCGGATGGGCAATTGTAAATGATCAATTTCTCTATACACAAAGGGAAGGTGATGTGACTAAAAAACAGTATAACGTTAAGATTAAAAAAGACAACGAAACTGTTAAATTAGTAGTTCGTCCCGATGGTGAAATTATAAAAATGAAATAAATCAATTTTAAAACACAAAAAAAGAGGCCATCTAAAAATAATTTAGAAAACCTCTATTTTTTTTTGCAATAACTGCTCTTATATGTTTTTTATGTTTGCATTACTATCCGCAACAATAAACGAAGTATCATACCCTCCAAAGGCTTTCATGTAGCTTCGTATTGAAGTTCCATAGGCATCCCGGAAATATCTTTTACCTTTATTTTTTAAATATTTTCTTACTGAACCTGCACCACCTAGATGTGCTGCTGCCAATATTCCAGATTCCGTTATATGAATTCCGTTCATTACGGTCCCTTCATATTTTTCGATTTCTCTTTTTAATTCCCATTTGTTTTTTGCCAAAAGAGCTATAAAAGCTTTTTCTTGCATTTCAGGGCTATTCAAAAAAGCGGAACGATCATGGATACCTATTGTTTTTAGTGTTTCAATACCAAATTGGTATTTACCTAAATATCCGAGTGAATTAATTTTTTTGTATTTACTTTCAGATTCTCTGTATCCAATCGCTTCTTTGAATCCAATAAAGAAATTTCCAGTAAAAGGGATATTCAAATTGGTGTAATCTTCTTGTTTTTCAGATGGGAATAAGTAGTGTGATCCATCTTCTTCATGAATTAGAAACCAAGAGTTGGTGTCTAAATTAAAGGGTTTAAAACCCGAGCTTAAAAAGGCAATAATAATCGTCAAACCTGTATAAAAATACCATTTCTTTATCATAAATTGTTTTTCTTCAAAACGCTGTCCCGTTAAGAAATTTCTACGTGCAAATATACGTAAAAAATAATTATACTGATAATCAACAAGTTAAAGTTTACTAAAAATAGATTAAGTGTAATTTAACATCGTTGAAGTGCGCCATTTCAATCGTTGGAGCGGGTATTTTTACTGTATTTAAAACTGAAAAAAGAGTCTTTAAAAAGTGTGATTTGGTATTAATTTTAGTCAAATCGACGTCAAAACTGAGGTAAAATTGTCTGAATCTTTGCGGATTTTGACTTAAAAAAGACATGTTATTTTCCCTATTTCCGGTAATCATTCCTTCGGCTCCATAACCTAATGCCAGATTCAACCATTTTGGCATTTTAGAGTCTTTAGCAAAGGAATACAAATTGACCGAAAGCCAATAGGTTTGTCCGTTATAATCTTTTAGAATTTGTTCCGTAAATGAACTCCCTAAAACTTCTGGTCTTTGATTTGCATATTGTGTGGTATGAAAAGAAAATTTGGGAGTTATACGTTGTTCTTTCCAAATTAATTCTTGTGAAACATATAAAGCCGTTCCAGAAGCATTTGCAATTATGTCCCCTGATGAAGCACCCCATTCAGAAGAATATCCATCCATAACCTCAACAGCCGTCAAAAAAGCAAATCCTAAACCTGCTCCGTAAATAAGTTGGTTCTTTTTACTGGCTCCGCTCCATTGTAACATTTCGGCACTAAGCCTGCCTAAATGATACGAAGAAAAAGAATGTCCCAATTTATCCATTTGAAGCCATTCGGAATTATCATTTATAAAATGAAAATCAGACTTAGGGTAATCGGCATACCAAAGTTGGTTTAAGCCTACCAAAATTCCTGAAGCCAATGCCGCTTCAGAAATCACAACGGTATTTTGTCTTTTTTTATTTAAAGAGTCCGATGGTGTAAGGAAAGTATCAATTGTATTTTGCGAAAAACAGGTTTGATGTCCATTCAAAATAAAAAATAAAAAAAGTAGTTTTTTAAATCTCAAAACTATCTTTTTACACCTTGACTGTTTATCCAATCTGAATATTTTTTGGCGTTTTTATTGTGTTCTTCTAAAGTTGCGGCAAATTCATGGTATCCAAAACGTTCCACACTGGCACAGAAATAGATAAAGTTATTTTTTTCCGGATTTAAAACGGCTTCCAACGCGGTAATATCAGGCATCGCGATAGGTCCTGGAGGAAGTCCAATATTTACATACGTATTATAAGGAGAACTCATTGTTAGGTCATTATAAAAAACTCTTTTAATAACCTGATTAAAATCATTTGACTTCTTTTTTATCGCGTAAATAACCGTTGGATCGGCCTGAAGTGGCATTTGAGCTCTTAAACGATTCAAATAAACTCCTGCAATTCTGGGTCTTTCGTCTTTTTTTACAGATTCTTTGTGCACTATCGAAGCTAGAATAGTTGCTTCAATTGGAGTTAATCCTTGTTTAGCGGCTTTGGCAACACGTTCCTTATTCCAAAAATTTTTATATTCTTTAATCATTTTATCTCGGAACTTTTCAGCCGAAGTATTCCAATACGTTTCATAGGTATTAGGAATAAACATCGCCAAGACATTTTCTTCGGTAAATCCATTTTCTTTCAAAAAAACAGAATCTCTAAATGTAGTCAGCAATGATAAACTGTCCGCTTCAATTTGAGAACCTACGCGTCCTGCTAAATTTTCTAATCGTTCCTGATTATTAAAAGCTAAATTTACGGGTACATTCAATCGCAACGTTTTTACCAATTCATAGCTATTCATTCCTTTGGTGAATAAAAAGCGACCTGGTTTTACATTTTCAGGATAATCTCTTTTGCTGGCAACCGTTTCAAAACGATCCATATTTTCGATATAAGGAGCAATTATTTTTTTGACATCTTCGTATTTAGAATCTGTTGGAATGTACACATAGAGTTCTTTTTCGGCAAACTTTGTATTTGCTGAAAAAATTTGGCGCAACAAAATAAATCCGTAAACCATTAATACTGATATTAATGCAACTGATATGATTGTTATGATTTTCTTTAAGTTCAAAATAATTATTTTTTAAAATTGCTACGCCAGTTCGCTGACGCTCGTGTGATTAATTAATTGAAAAATAGCTTCGTCTTTATAAACGCCGTTAACTAAATTCCAATCCTTTTTTACTCCTATATTTTGGAAACCAAATTTAGTAAAAAGAGCTGTACTTGCTACATTTTCTGTGCCAATATTTGCATATAATTGATGCAGATTAAGATGATGAAAAGCATACCGAATCAATAGTCCTAATGCTTCTGAACCAATATTCTGTTTGCGGTTTTCACTGCCTTGAATTACAATCCCAACTCCTGCCCTATTATTCTTTGGATCAAAATCAAATAAATCGATTAATCCTAAAGCCGGAAAATCCTGATCCTGACAAATAGCTAATCGCAATTGCTTAGCTTCATAAATATCCTGATGCGCATTCTCCAAATATTGCTTTACCAAAAACCGACTGTAAGGCGTATGTGTATTGCTCACTTCCCAAATACTTTGGTCATTTTCAATAGCGTAAACAAACTCCAAATCATTGGGTTCAAGTGCGCGGATGTATATGTTATCTCCTTTTAATGTTATCATTTAGATATCAGGTTCTTGATTTTGGGTTTTAATTATATCTCAATAGTCCCCTTAAACACAAATTCAGCCGGTCCTTTCAAGAAAACATTGGTAAACTGCCCATCCTTTTTATCAAAAGAAACAACTAATTTTCCTCCTTCGACATTCAAATCTATTGAGTTCGCTTTTGTTTCGCCCAATGCATTCATCGCGATTGCTACTGCAGTTGCTCCTGTTCCGCAAGCTAATGTTTCATCTTCAACCCCTCTTTCGTATGTTCTTAATGAAAAGGTAGTCTCATCTATTTTTTTTACAAAATTGATGTTACTTCCTTGTTTTCCATACAATTCACCGTATCGAATGCTCGCTCCGTTTTCTTTGACATTATAATGTTCTAAATCTTCCACTAATTGTATGTGATGTGGAGAACCCGTATTCATAAACACATATTCCGGTGTGATTTTCACGTCTTCGACATCTATCATTTGTAATGAAACTATTCCATTGTCAGCAACTGAGGCATGATGCAAACCATCTGTCGCTATAAAAGTAGTATTATCGTCAATAACGTTTAGCTTTTTGGCGAAAGCCACTAAACATCTTCCACCGTTTCCACACATGGAACTTTGATTCCCATCTGAGTTGTAATAGACCATTTTGAAATCGGTCTCAGGGTCATTTTCTAATAAAATAAGTCCATCTCCACCTATCCCAAAACGTCTGTCGCATAAGTGGGCAATGAGTTCAATATTGTCTTTTGGAAAAATCCCCTGACGGTTATCAACCATCACGAAATCATTTCCTGTTCCTTGGTATTTATAAAATTCTATTTGCATTTTCTTTGAATTGAGAGATACAAAAGTACGAACTATTAATGAAATGTTAATCATTGTTAAAGAGCGTTAAACTGTTTTTCAAAAAAATAAATTAACGCTATTTTTACTTTAAAATAATTTAAAAATGAATTCTAATATGAAACGATTTTCAACACTGTTTTTAATATCATTGCTGAGTGGAGCCGTAACATTAGGGGCTTACAAATTATTATTTGACAATGATGGCTATTTTTCGAATAACAAAAACTCAATCACAACCGTCGCCTCTGATTCGTATGGAAAACGCGTTGGATTATCAGCTGAGAATGTTGATTTTACCGAAGCTGCCGAAAAGACCATTCATACCGTGGTTCACGTAAAAAATGTTTCTCGCAAAACTGTTATTAATCCAATGCTTGAATACTTTTATGGCTACGGTGGACAACAGCAACAAGAACAAGTGGGAACGGGTTCTGGTGTAATTATTTCTGAAGATGGCTATATCGTGACTAACAATCATGTGATAAAAGATGCTTCTGAAATTGAAATCACTTTGAACAATAAAAAATCCTATAAAGCAAAACTCATTGGAACCGATTCTAAAATGGACATTGCTTTATTAAAAATCGATGCTGACGAAAAGTTACCGTATACTGTTTTTGCCAATTCTGATTCGGTGAAAATTGGCGAATGGGTTTTGGCAGTAGGAAATCCGTATAACTTAACCTCTACGGTAACTGCAGGAATTGTTTCTGCAAAAGCAAGAGATTTGGGCACTAGCGGTATTCAATCTTTCATACAAACAGATGCTGCGGTGAACCCTGGAAATAGTGGTGGCGCATTAGTAAACACTCGCGGGGAATTAATTGGAATCAACACGATGATTTCCTCTATGACTGGTTCTTATGTTGGTTATTCTTTTGCGGTTCCATCAAATATTGCCCGAAAAATAATCGAAGACCTTATGGAGTTTGGTAATGTTCAACGAGGAATTCTTGGAGTTGAAGGGGGAGAATTAAACGATATCGCTTCCAAAGAATTGAAAATTTCCCAAACACAAGGTTTTTATATCAGTAAGGTAACTAAAAATTCCGGTGCCGAAAAATCTGGGCTTGAAAAAGGAGATATTATCGTAAAATTAGACGACCAAAATGTAGCTACTTATGCCGATCTTTCTGGCTATATAAATACCAAAAGACCTAATGATAAAGTTCAGGTAACTATTATCAGAGATGGAAAAAATAGAATGATACCCGTGATTTTGAGCAAAAATGAATTTTTCAGTACTGAATTCAAAGGATTGGAATTGGAAAACATAGATGCAGCTGACAAAAAGAAATTCCATCTGGACTATGGGGTAAGAATAAGATCCATTACCAATGATAATCTGAAACAATATGAAGAAGAACTCAAAGGAAATATTATTTTGAGCATTGATAACATAAAAGCAACAGATATAGAAACAGTTTCTAAACTTTTGGACAAAAAAGAAGAAAGTCAAAGCATCCGAATTGAAATGATAAATAAAAACGGAGAAACTATCCGAATTATCATCTAGCACTTCTAATCTTAAAACCAAAAGCCATCTTGAGAAACCAAGATGGCTTTTTTATTTTAAAAATAAATCATAAAATAGGTTACGAAATCGATTGAAATAGGTAATTTTGCGCAAAATTTAAAAAAATCATTAATTTATTTTACAAATTTTCACATGAGCATTACATACGAAAAAGAAGTTTCTTTTCAAGCAGACAGACGACGTGCAGGAGTAGAATTGATCAAAATCATCAGTGATTTATGGTATGACAAATCAATTGAAATGGTTTTATTTAGAAATCAATTAATTGACAGAAACGTAAGCGAAATCATCAACTTGCATGACTATGCGGGTGAATTTGTGGGAAAACCAATTTCTGTATTTGATTCAGTAGAAATAGCCAGAGCTGTTTTAGAATTGGATTTACCGCCTTCAAAACTGGATATTGGTAAACTTACTTATGAATATCGTTTGGAAGATGAAAAATATCCTGACACTAGGCATTTTGTAATTGACAAATTAAAAGACGCTAAAAACTCTGAGGAAATTCAACCTAAAGATGTAGTGTTATATGGTTTTGGCAGAATTGGACGATTACTGGCCCGTGAGTTACTTTCGAAAACAGGAAAAGGAAATCAATTGCGATTGAGAGCCATTGTAACCCGTGATAAAAACGATGCGACTTCTCTAGAAAAAAGAGCTTCACTATTGCGTTATGATTCTATTCATGGCGATTTTCAAGGATCGGTTGTTGCTGATACAAAAAATAATGCTTTGATAATTAATGGTACAACCGTTCATATTATCACTGCAAATGCGCCCGAAGAAATTGATTATACACTTTACGGAATCAACAATGCTTTGGTAATTGATAATACAGGTGCTTTTACAAATCACGAGGCTTTAAGCAGACATTTAGTTTCAAAAGGTGTAGATAAAGTTTTGCTTACCGCTCCTGGAAAAGGAGTTCCAAATATCGTTCATGGCGTAAACCAAAACGAATACAATCCAGATGAAATAAACATTTTTTCGGCCGCATCCTGTACAACGAATGCGATAACTCCAATCTTGAAAGCCGTTGAAGACACTTTAGGTGTTGTAAAAGGACATTTAGAAACTATTCATGCGTATACAAACGACCAAAATTTGGTTGATAATATGCATAAAAAATACCGTCGCGGAAGAGCAGCTGCTCTAAACATGGTAATCACCGAAACTGGCGCAGGCAGTGCTGTTGCAAAAGCATTACCATCACTTGAAGGAAAACTGACTTCTAATGCCATCAGAGTGCCGGTTCCTAATGGTTCATTAGTAGTTCTAAATCTTGAAGTTTCAAGAACAACTTCAATTCAGGAAATTAATGCCATCATGAAAAAATATGCTTTAGAAGGTGAATTGGTAGAACAAATCAAATACTCCTTGAATAACGAATTGGTTTCATCGGATATTGTAGGTACTTCGGCTCCTTCGATTTATGACAGTAACGCAACGATTGTTTCTAATGATGGAAAAAATATCGTCTTATACATTTGGTATGACAACGAATACGGTTACAGCCACCAAGTAATCCGATTAGCAAAATACATTGCTAAAGTAAGACGTTTTACGTATTACTAGCATTTAGATTACAGGTTGTGCGTTGCCTTTTTTAGTTTTTTGTTTTTTTTTTAGTTTTAGATAATAGCAACCCAACCTGAATTAAATAGAAAATCCGTCCCAATAAATCGGGACGGATTTTTTTGTATTAAACTAAATCAACCGTCTTACATCTTTTTTAGCTTTTTGGAACACACTCAGAACAAACCTATAATTTAAATCGGCAAAACAGTGGTACTCTTTACTTCCGAAATAATAAAAAAACTGTTAATCAAAGAAACCTCCGGCAAAATCGACAATTTTTTCTGATGAAAATGATGGTAACTTTCCATATCCGGCAATACAATTTTCAACATATAATCAAAACTTCCCGAAACAAAATTACATTCCACCACTTCGGGTAAATTCAGTATCGCTTGATTGAATCCTTCTGAGATATCATAGGTCTGTTTTACAAGTGTCACCTGGCAATATACCGTCAGGTTTTTACCTAGTTTCTTTTTATTCAAAATCGAAACATACTTTTCAATAATACCTTCTTTTTCCAAACGTTTTACCCTGTCATGAACCGGTGTCAGCGAAAGGTTGATTTGATTGGCAATATCTTTCAAGGTCAAATGCGCATCTTCCTGAAGAAGGCGTAAGATTTTTTTGTCAGTTTCGTCCAGTATCATAATTTATTGATTCTTTTTTTAGGTATAAAAGCAGTTTTTTTTTCTTTTTAGAAATATAAAAAAACTCATATTCAGAAATATTTCATGCTAAATTACTAAATAAAATTAATATTTTCTTAATTAAACACCATATAGCAATAATATTTTCTTTATATCTAAATTTGTAATGCAATTAAATTCAAACATTTAAACACAACACTATGATAATCGGAATTCCTAAAGAAATCAAAAATAACGAAAACCGTGTAGCACTTACTCCTGCAGGTGTTGCCGAATTCAAAAAACAAGGTCATATCGTTTATGTACAAGCAAGTGCTGGTGAAAATAGTGGTTTTAGCGACAAAGCATATGCTGAGGCTGGAGCAGAATTATTGCCAACAATTGAAGACGTTTACAGCATTGCTGAAATGATAATCAAAGTAAAAGAGCCTATCGCTTCTGAATATCCTTTGATCAAAAAAGACCAATTATTATTTACCTATTTCCACTTCGCTTCATCTGAGCCATTGACGCATGCTATGATTGAACGTGGCGCAGTATGTTTAGCGTATGAAACTGTTGAAAAAGCAGACCGCAGTTTGCCTTTATTGGTACCAATGTCAGAAGTGGCAGGACGTATGTCAATTCAGGAAGGTGCAAAATATTTAGAGAAACCATTGAAAGGAAAAGGAATCCTTTTAGGTGGCGTTCCGGGAGTTCCTCCTGCTAAAGTATTAGTTTTAGGCGGTGGAATCGTAGGAACACAAGCAGCAAAAATGGCGGCAGGTTTTGGTGCGCAAGTAACCATTATGGATGTAAGCTTAGCGCGTTTACGTTATTTATCAGATGTGATGCCAGCTAATGTTACCACAATTATCTCCAATCATTACAATATTCGTGAAGCAATTGCAACTGCTGATTTAGTTATTGGAGCTGTTTTAATTCCAGGAGCCAAAGCACCGCACTTAATCACTCGTGACATGTTGAAATTAATGAGCCCGGGAACGGTAGTAGTTGACGTAGCTGTTGATCAAGGAGGTTGCATCGAAACATGTACACCTACAACACACGAAAACCCAACTTTTATCATAGACGATATCGTACATTACTGTGTGGCTAATATGCCAGGCGCAGTACCTTATACTTCAACATTGGCGCTTACAAATGCTACTTTACCTTACGCGTTGCAATTAGCAAACAAAGGATGGCAAAAAGCTTGTGCCGAAAATGAAGAATTGAAAAAAGGATTGAACATTGCTAACGGAAAAATCCTTTACAAAGGAGTTGCCGAAGCTTGGAATATCCCTTTTCATGAAGAGTTAGTGTTAGAGAACGCAGTTAACTAACATTAAACAAGTGCTTACTACACTAGAAAAACCCGTCTTGGTCTCAAGGCGGGTTTTCTGTTTTTATAGTATAAATTAAAGTATTTTGGGCGTGACCCTCCGTAAAAACTTCGGGTCGGGCTATTCGCTGCAAACAAGTTCACTGAACTCAGCTTAAAATGAAACCTGCAAACTGAATACTCAATACTGTTCACTCAACACTACTCCTTCGGTTTAGTCAAATAATACACTGGAATTCCAATTAACATTATAAAAACGCCCCAACCACAAGTACTTGTTTTTGTAATCAATAATGTAATCGAGATTATACTAGAAATTACAATAAAAAACATTGGCAGAAATGGATAACCAAAAGCTTTGTAAGGTCTCTCTGCATTAGGCATTTTTTTGCGCAGGATAAAAATTCCGTAGATAGTAAGTATGTAAAATATCAAAACAATAATAACTACAAAGTCTAATAACGCTCCATATTTTCCGGTTAAACACAAAGTCGAAGCCCAAATACACTGAGCCCATAATGCCCATTCCGGAACACTTGCACTATTAAGATTTGCTGCTTTTTTAAAAAAAACGCCGTCTTTTGCCATCGTATAATAAACTCTTGCTCCAGCCATAATCAATCCATTGTTGCAGGCAAAAGTCGAAATCATAATCATCACAGCAATGATTAAAGTACCCATACCTCCAAAAATTACCTGTGATGCCACAACGGCAACCCTATCAGATTTTGCCGTTGCAATATCTTGCAAAGGAAGAACAGCAATATACATCACGTTAGCCATGGTATAAATAAACCCAACGATTAACGTTCCCAGAAAAAGACTTAAACCTACATTTCGTTTGGGATTTTTAATTTCTTCAGCGATAAAAGTAACACCTTCCCAAGCCACACTTGAAAATTGGGAGCCCACAAAAGCAGCCACAAATCCAGATAATAATGCCGTACCACTAATTGGAAGCCAAGAACCATTGGATACATCAAGCGCTTTTGATTCCCAAGCATGAGTCCAATTGGCATTCCAAATCTCAGCTTTGGCACCTAGAATAAAGCCAAAAATAATTAATCCCAATAGTGATGAAATTTTGATAACCGTCAAAACAGTTTGCAAAATTTTACTGTTTTTCACCCCTCGACTATTGATATAAGTAAGCAAAATAATAGTAATGATGGAAACAATTTGCGCCGCATTGAGCTTGAAATAACCCATTTCAAAAAGAATATTTTCATCGCTCAAAGGTGCATAAATATAGGCGGCAAATTTTGAAAAAGCCACACCCACAGCTGCAATTGTACCCGTTTGTATCACGGCAAAGAAACTCCAACCATATAAAAATCCTATCAATTTTCCGTAGGCTTCTTTGATATAAACATATTGTCCACCCGCTTTGGGAAACATCGCACTCAACTCGCCATAACTAACTGCAGCAACAATGGTAAGCAAAGCGGTAAGCACCCAAATGGCAATGAGCCAACCGGCAGAACCAACTTGGCGCACCATATCCGAGCTTACAATAAATATCCCCGAACCTATCATAGAACCCACCACAAGCATGGTTCCATCAAGCAATCCTAATTCTCTTTTAAAATCTTCTGGTTTTTCGTCTTCCATATTTTTTGGTTTTGGGGTTTTGGTTTTAGTTTGCTAAAGATATACTTTTTTTGGAAATTTAAAAAAATAGCCGAAGAGATGATAAATAGATGATTGAGAACAAAAAACTATTTATTTGGGCGTGACACTCCGAGAAAAACTCCGGGTCGTGCTGTATGCTATATCTTTATTTTCTTAAAGAAAGAAAATAAAGGATGCCGCTTCCATCACTCACGCAGACTGCAAACAACAATGATATCATTTATTTCATTAAAAATTTGTAATAAAATTTTAATATATTTGAGACAATATAAAACGAAAAGAAACTTTCGCCAATCCCCCCAAATAGGGTATGCTTTTCGAAAGTTTGTTTCGGGTATATACGAGTTAGCAGTAACTTTAGGAGACCACTACTCAATAAGACACGAAACTATGAAAGATGATTATTTTCAACCTTTAGACGTTAACCTAACTGGAGACATTAGACACCATTACGACGAAAAAAATGTTTTGCCAGCTCACGAATTAGTAATTAGACCACTTTTGGAAAAATCAACAGATGCTTTCGTTTATCGTGGGACAAAGGATGAATATTTTCTTTATGGCAAAATGCAAGTTCCTATAAAGCTCGAAGAAATTGACATTTTAATTAAAGATAGAGGGAAGTTTAAATTTGATAAGAAAAAAGAGTGCATTTTAGGAAATGAGTATTTATGGAATGCGACAACTTGGAAACGTGGCTCAATAATATTCATACTTAAAGATGGACAAATAAATTTTTCAGAATTGTTTAAAAACACATACAGACCTGGTAAATCAGCAACACCAAATTCAGGGAACAACGCATCAGCGACAAAAAAATGCAGAGAAGAGGCGGAAAAGGGAAATATTGCAATTTGTTTACCTGCATCAAATGGACTAGAATGGATGACAATTTACGCAAAAGGAGACATCTTTAAAGACATTATAGAACAGGCAGAAAAAAATTGTAATGAAAAAGATTATTATAAACGAAAAAAATAAAAAAGCTAATGCTAACAGCTGCTACAAGTGATGTAGCCAATTTGATTGATGGGGGAAATAGTTTGTATTTGGGATGTTTAGGCAAATCCAAAAATAGGACTTAATTTAATCTCAAACCAATTGTAGCAAAGGAACATTATAAGCCATTTATAAAAATCAAGTAATGCGAATAGACATTAATCAGAAGAAAATTTCAATTGGAAGTCAATACATAATTTATCTAAATAGTAAAGAAACTTATTATGCAGAAAGGGAATTGTTTACGATATTTCCAATTATCAACTTGTGTTTAAAAGAAAATTATATTGATCGTCTAGAAATAATTAAACGTTGGTCATGGATTTCACCAAAATATGATATTGAAATGATAGATGGACAAAGATTAGAATTTAGAACAAAATCAACATGGAATTTGCATTATCAATGTACAACTAAAAATGATATTTACGATATTTATGGTCATAGCGGTAGAAAATATTCAATATACAAAAACGAAAAACAAATAGCTTATTGGTTAGAAGAAGCAGTTACTTTTTTGGCAGGTGACAATTATAAAATCTTTGCTAATAATGATACTGAACACGAATTGATTATAGCTTTCTGCCTAATTTTAGATAATGCTAGTTCAAAAACAAACGGAAGTATTTTCACACTTAATATTGGAAATATAGGACAAGAAACTAAAGAATTTAATACTAGGTGGAAACCCCGATAGCGCGGAAATCTTTTCCGTGTCTACAATGAGGGACATCACAAAAAACATAAAAAAGCTACAATGAAGTAGCTCTTTTTATTGATTGAATCAGAAAACGGTATTTCTTACTAAGTATTCATTGGTAGCAAACCAAAACAGACAGGAAAAACAAAAACATGAAGTATTTAAAAATATTTTTAATTTTAATAGGAATATTATTTTCAATGATAATCTTTTATTTGGGGTATCCCATTCTTCAAATTAGCTCAACATTTGAACCACTTCAAGAATATAATTATCCTATTTCAAAATTAAATTTAGAAAAATCATTGCTTAATTTAAGATTATCGGATTCACGAATTACATATCAAATAACTGACACAACAGGCTCCAAGGAGGATGGATACAAATACTATATTACACTTCTATTTAAAAAATCTAGTATTCAAAATTATGAATATAATTTAAATTACGAACAACAAACAGTTTTATGGAAAAATTCAAATACATTAAAGCTAAATTTAGTTGGAGCATTTGATAAATCAAAAAACACTGGTGGATATAAAAAAGAGGATATAGATGTTCTAAAATTAATTGAGATATTAGAAATAGATATTTTGCCAAAAATCATCAAGCAACCCCGTTAGCACGAAAATATTTTCCGTACCCACAATGAAGATACATCACAAAAACATAAAAAAAAGCTACAATGAAGTAGCTTTTTTTATTGATTGAAGGTAAAAAACGACATTCTCTACTTAGTTTTCATCGGTGGTAAGTCAAATGCTTCTGCTTCATGTTCAAAATTGTTACGGTGTGAACCATCACAAAAAGGCTTGTTGGATGACAATCCACAACGACAAAGACCTAACGCGGTTCTTCCTTCCAGTCCATAAACATTTCCTTCACTGTCCATTATTTCGAAATCACCTTCTATTTTTATAGATCCATTGCGATTAATTATTAATTTAGTCTTACTCATAAAGTTTTTTAATTTTTTTGAGTTCAAAGATTGTAAAATATATCCTGACGGTTTATAAATAGCGATTTTTTTATGTTGCAAAATGCTAATTTACATTAATTCTATATTATATAAAATGTAAATTAGGACACAATAGTCGTCAACTGAAACAAATTAAATCTGACAGCAAATCGATTACACTCAGATCGCACAGACATGACAGCACACAACTGAATATATTTCACTGCAGGAAGAACATGGATTGTTCGGATATATTATTCCGACGTACAAAAAACCGTAAACTAAAAAGATTAATTTATTTTATTAAAACCTAGCAAATGACTAAACTCAATGCCAGGTTTATTTTTTTAAAATTTTAGCAGGAATAATTTATTACGTACTTTTAGCTGCTGGCACAAAGTCAAAAACTTATCTAACGAAAAACCAAAATTAAATAACCAATGAAAAAACTAACATTATTAGTACTTGCCTTTATATTTACCGGATCGATTTGGGCGCAGGATTCTTTTACTTTGAAAATGGATCACGTGGCACTTTCAGTAAAAGACTTGGATCGCTCTGTAGATTTTTACACTAACGTTTTGAAGCTTCAAGAAATTACTAATCTTACCCGAAAAGAAGGCATTCGTTGGATTTCTTTAGGAGATGGAAAAGAGCTACACTTAGTCTCTACTATTAAAGAACCCGTTACTATAAATAAAGCAGTGCATCTTGCTTTTAAAACCGTCAACTTTGACGCATTGGTAAAGGTGTTGGAAAATAGAAACATCACTTATTCTGACTGGCCCGGAGAGCTTCATAAAATCATGGTTCGCGCTGATGGCATCAAACAAGTTTATTTCCAGGATCCTGATGGCTATTGGATTGAAGTAAATAGTGTAAAACAAGAGTAAACAGTAAATTCTATACCTTTTCTCCTTAGTTGTAAATATAACCAAGAGAGGCTATAAAAATCGTTACTTCACTACGATAATCACAAAAACTACACACCTCTTTTAATCAGATGTGTGAAAGATGATACTTTTCATTTAAATTATATAATGTTTTCTTCGTGTATCTTATGCAACTTTGTATCATAGATTTCAGTTTCTTTTGAACTAAATAAAGTAATAATAAAGGGAATAAACATAGGAATAATAAGAAACAAAAAACTCCTCAGTTACCTGAAGAGTTTCCATTATATGAGAAGTAATTATCTTTTCTAAAGTTTGATTATTGTAGAACGCGATTGATTTGAGTTAATTTTTTTTCATAATATTTCTCTTTAACAGATGAAATTACCACTCCTCCACCTACTGAGGCGTGAATGAATTTTATTTCCCCATCGCAAACTTCAACTACCATCCCAACATGATTGATACGGCTTCTGCCATTAGTTTTAAAGAAAATTAAATCGCCTTTTTGAGCATCTTCAGTATTGACTACAACTCCTAAACGAGATTGCTCTAAGGAAGTTCTAGGTAATTTAATATCGAAAGCGCCAAAGGTAGTACACATCAAACCGGAACAGTCAAAACCCGATTTTGAAGTTCCACCTGATTGGTATCGCGTTCCAATATTAGCCGAAGCAGTTTCTATCAATTGATCTAAAAAATCTGGATTAGAAGCTGGTTTTATAAAACTTTTAAATTCACTATTATTGTTATCCGCAGTTTGATTTTCCTCATTAGTAATCTCCGGATTTTTGAATTCTATTTTCTTTTTTTCCGTGTTAAAAACTACTGCCTTTTCACCCGAAGAATTAGCTGGATGAATGCTTAATTTATAACCAACTGGGAAATTATTTTTAATTTCTGGATTTTGTCTTTCTAGTTCTTTAACCGTAATCCCATATTGTTTAGCAATCCCGTATTTAGTTTCTTTAGGCATGACTTCTCGTTCAATATTTTCAGATGTAGCACTAGAAATTTCGATTTGTTGTGGTGCAACGACTAATTCTGATTTTGGCAAAATTATCGGTTGTGGAATAACTTTTGGCTCTTCTTGAGCCAATACTTTCTCTTCTTGAGGTACAACTGCTATTTCTGTTTTTAAAATTGCGTTTGCAGGAATATTTATTTTTTGCCCCACTCTTAGTGATTTAACTCCTATTGTTGGATTGGCTTTATCTAATTCCTTGATTGTGATTCCGTATTTTCTTGCAATAGAATATTTAGATTCTTTAGGTAGTACTTCAATTGATGTAACTTCTGTAATGGGATTTTCAGTTTCAGTAATCTGAGGTTCTACTGTTATTGATGCTTTTTGTGAAGATTTTTTTATTTGGGGAACAACTGCGATTTCAGTTGAAGTTGCATTGCCGGGAATTGCAATTTTTTGACCTATTTTTAATCCTGAAGTTTCTAATGTAGGATTGACTTCGTTTAATTCTTTTACTGTAACTCCGTATTGTTTTGCTATTCCGTAAAGTGTTTCTTTGGCAAGTACTTCGTGTTCTTTCTCTTGATAATTTGTTACAACCTTAGATTTGGTATTGGTATTTTTTGGAGCAGTAACAGGGATTAATAATACTGAATTGAGTTTTAATAGATTCTTGGCTTTTGGATTTAGTTTATAGATTTCACTTTGTTTTACATCATATTTCTCCGCAATGCTCGAAATGGTTTCCCCTTTTACGATGGTATGTTTCTTAGTACTTTCCTGAGAAAAAATCACCATACTATTCAATAAAAACAATGTTACAACTAATCTTAAACTCATATTCATTTATTTCAAATTACTTACCCCATTTTATTCTCCTTAGCAATTTCGGGATATAATTATTAAATCTCGCTAGGTCTGTTTTCAACTATTTTTAATTTTTAAAAATGTGTAAAAATTCTTAGCTCTTTTCAAAAAAGAGGGCAAGAATAAGTTCATTTTAAAATCTAATTGAATTTTTGTTCGAATTGCGAAAGCAACTTAAACAGTAACGCGGTACAATCCTAATGTATTGTTGCGCTAAAAATAAATATTCTAATGAAGTGATGATTTGTATTTACAATCAAAAAAGGCTTCGCTGAAAAATTTATCTACAAAAAAGCTAATTTAAGTTATAAAGTTTAAAAAACAATATTTTTTTTTGATTTTAACGTGTAAAAAAAAAGAAAACGCCTATTTTTCAGCATTTTTTAGGTCTTTTTAGAACAAAAAATTCCATTTTATTTAAAATGACACTATTCACTTCTTTTTTTAAATCGTAAAAATCCAAAAGAAATCGTTTCCTCGATTTCTAGCCCTGATGAAAGCGGAAAGCCTTTTGAAATGGAATTGCATTTTTTTCCTGAGAAAAAAGAGCGACCGGCGGAAGCTCCTTTTTTATCTTGGAAAAAAGCAATTTTATGAAAAATCTTGAAGCGGTCAGCAGGAAATAGCTCAAAAAAAAAAACCACCCCATTTTATATGAAGTGGTGCTTTTAGTTCTTTCGTTTTCTTTACATTACATGAACATCATGCCATTTTTCTGCAAGTTTACTGAGGTTAGCCCGCATTAAATCATCAGGAGTCATTGCAATCCTAAACTCGCAATTAGCTTCAAAATTTAAAAACCAAGGTTCAGCAATAGATGGAATAGCGGAAGCATCAGGAACTTCAACTACCATAACTGCACCTCGATTACCGTCTTGTTCAGAAAAATAAATACTCTCTGGTTTAATATCTTCAATCACTCGACTGATGATCTCACCTGCTGTACCATTTCTAGCCATTGAGTTGAAAGGCTCAATAGGGAAGATAACATTAACTAACATTCTCATCGCAATTAGATTTAAA
Organism: Flavobacterium cryoconiti; assembly: GCF_048158645.1. Lineage (NCBI taxonomy): Bacteria > Pseudomonadati > Bacteroidota > Flavobacteriia > Flavobacteriales > Flavobacteriaceae > Flavobacterium > Flavobacterium cryoconiti. Next base: position 21,244 of record NZ_JBLNKW010000005.1, read on the forward strand.
ATTAATAGTGACTAAAGATACAAAATAGCACAATCACTTTAAGTTACAACACACTTATTATCAATATTTTAACTTACAATTAATATGTTTTAAAATGAGAAATACCGCTCTTCGAAGAAAACCCATGAAACAAAAAAACTCCCAAGTTGCCTTGAGAGTTTTGAATATAAAATATTTTAATTTACTTATGCATTACTAGCTGCAGCAATTAAGTTTAATGCTGAACCTGCAACGAACCAACCAATTTGCCCTTCGTTGTAGGTATGGTTTGCCAAGATAATATCTTTGGTTCCATCCGCGTGAACGAACTCTAATGTTAATGGCTTTCCTGGAGCAAAATCTACTAAATCTGTGAAGTTGATAGTATCGTCTTCTTGGATTTTATCGTAATCTGCTTCATTAGCAAATGTTAATCCTAAAAGTCCTTGTTTTTTAAGATTTGTTTCGTGGATACGGGCAAATGATTTCACCAATACTGCTTGAACACCTAAGAAACGAGGCTCCATAGCTGCATGCTCACGAGAAGATCCTTCTCCATAATTGTGATCTCCCACAACAATAGAAGGAACTCCAGCTGCTTTGTAAGCTCGTGCTACAGCTGGAACGGCATCATATGCACCTGTCAATTGATTTTTAACCGAATTGGTTTTATCATTGAAAGCATTAACTGCTCCAATCAACATATTGTTAGAAATGTTATCTAAGTGACCACGAAAACGCAACCATGGACCAGCCATAGAGATGTGGTCAGTAGTACATTTTCCAAAAGCTTTGATCAATAATTTAGCTCCTGAAATATTTTTACCATCCCAAGGTTGGAATGGCGCCAATAATTGCAAACGATCTGAAGTTTCACTAACTACGATTTGAACTCCTGATCCATCAGCAGCTGGTGCTTGAAATCCTGCATCTTCAACAGCAAATCCTTTTTTAGGCAATTCATCACCATAAGGAGCGCTCAATTTTACTTCTTCTCCGTTATCATTGATTAAAGTATCAGTAATAGGATTGAAATCCAAACGACCTGAAATTGCTAAAGCAGCAACCATTTCTGGAGACGTTACGAAAGCGTGTGTATTTGGGTTACCATCGGCACGTTTAGAGAAGTTACGGTTGAAAGAGTGAACGATTGTGTTTTTCTCTCCTTTATCAGCTCCTGCTCTATCCCATTGTCCGATACATGGTCCACAAGCATTTGTAAATACTTTGGTTCCCATTTTTTCGAAAGTAGCGATGATTCCATCTCTTTCAATTGTATATCTAATTTGTTCCGAACCTGGGTTGATACCAAATTCTGCTTTTGGGCTAATACCTAATTCAACTGCTTGATTTACGATAGACGCAGCACGAGCCATATCTTCGTAAGAAGAGTTGGTACAAGAACCGATTAATCCCCATTCTACTTTAATTGGCCATCCATTAGCAGCAGCTTCTTCTTTCATTTTAGAAACTGGCGTACCTCTGTCCGGAGTAAAAGGACCATTAATGTGTGGCTCTAATTCAGAAAGGTTAATTTCGATTACTTGATCAAAATAAGTTGCTGGATCAGCATATACTTCTGGGTCGGCAGTTAAGTAAGAAGCTACTTTATCAGCAGCATCTACTACATCTTGACGACCTGTTGCAGAAAGGTATCTTCTCATTGACTCATCATAGCCAAATGTAGATGTGGTAGCCCCAATTTCGGCTCCCATATTACAAATAGTTCCTTTTCCAGTACAAGACATTGAAGTAGCTCCTTCTCCAAAATATTCAACAATAGCTCCCGTTCCACCTTTTACAGTAAGAATATCAGCTACTTTAAGGATAACGTCTTTTGGTGCTGTCCAACCAGAAAGTTTTCCAGTTAATTTTACACCTATTAATTTTGGAAATTTTAATTCCCATGACATTCCTGACATTACATCTACTGCATCGGCTCCACCAACACCAATTGCCAGCATCCCTAATCCACCTGCATTTACAGTATGTGAATCTGTTCCAATCATCAAACCTCCAGGGAATGCATAATTCTCCAAAACGATTTGGTGAATAATTCCTGAACCTGGTTTCCAAAAACCAATTCCGTATTTATCAGATACTGAAGAAAGAAAATCAAAAACTTCTTTTGATTGTTTATTAGCTGCAGCTAAATCAAATTCAGCTCCATTTTTAGCCAAAATCAAATGATCACAGTGAACCGTTGTAGGAACTGCAACCGTTTTCTTTCCTGCATGCATAAATTGCAATAATGCCATTTGAGCTGTTGCATCTTGACAGGCTACTCTATCCGGAGCAAAATCAACATAATCAACTCCTCTTCCGTATGCTTGATTAGCAACGCCATCCCAAAGGTGACTATATAAAATTTTCTCGGTTAAAGTAAGTGGACGACCAACTATCTCACGTGCTGCATCAACACGACTAGTCATGTTCGCATACACTTTTTTAATCATTTCAATATCAAAAGCCATAAGATTTATATATAATTGTTACTATTCTATTTTAAACATACAAGATACAAAAAAATAGAGTATAAAAAAAGCCTGAATCATTAGACTCAGGCTTTTAAATTATAATTAACTAATTATGTGAATTATTTAACTAATAACTTATGAGAAGGCGCAAACTTAGTTAGATTGATACCTTCCACAGCAGTTTTATATTCTTCTATTGTTGGAGTTCTACCAAGGATTGTAGACAAAACCACAACCGGTGTGGAGGAAAGTAATGACTCTCCCTTTTTACCTTCAGTATCTTCTACGACTCTTCCTTGGAAAAGACGAGTAGATGTTGCCATCACAGTATCTCCTTTTGCCGCTTTTTCCTGGTTACCCATACAAAGGTTACAACCCGGACGTTCTAGATATAGCATGTTTTCGTATGATGTACGTGCTGCCGCTTTAGGAACATTATCGTCGAATTCGAAGCCAGAGTATTTTTGTAAAATTTCCCAATCCCCTTCTGCTTTTAATTCATCAACAATATTATAAGTAGGAGGAGCTACAACTAGTGGCGCTTTGAACTCTACTTTACCTTCTTGCTCATCAATATTCTTAAGCATATGCGCTAGAATTTTCATATCTCCCTTGTGAACCATACAAGAACCGATAAATCCAAGATCTACTTTTTTAACTCCTCCATAGAAAGATAGAGGTCGAATCGTGTCGTGAGTATATCTTTTAGAAACATCAGCATTATTAACATCTGGATCTGCAATCATTGGCTCAGCAATCTGATCAAGATCAACAACAACTTCAGCGTAATACTTCGCATTTGCATCCGGTCTTAACGCTGGTTTCTCACCTGAAATAATCTCGGCAATTCTCTTATCAGCTATAGCAATCAATCCTTTAAGAACTTGATTTTTGTTATCCATGCCTTTGTCGATCATAATCTGAATTCTACCTTTTGCAATCTCTAAAGATTCAATCAGGGTATAATCCTCAGAAATACAGATCGAAGCTTTTGCCTTCATTTCTGCAGTCCAATCCGTAAACGTAAATGCTTGATCCGCATTAAGAGTTCCAAGGTGAACCTCAATGATTCTTCCTTGAAATACATTCTCGCCACCAAACGTCTTAAGCATCTGAGATTGTGTCGCATGAACTACATCTCGGAAATCCATGTAACCTTTCATATCTCCTTTGAATGTTACCTTCACAGATTCAGGAATTGGCATTGAAGCTTCACCAGTAGCAAGTGCAAGAGCAACTGTTCCTGAGTCAGCACCAAAAGCAACACCTTTAGACATTCTTGTATGAGAGTCACCACCAATGATGATAGCCCACTCGTTTACAGTAATATCATTAAGCACTTTATGAATCACATCAGTCATGGAGTGATAAACGCCTTTCGGGTCACGAGCCGTGATCAAACCGAAGTCGTTCATGAATTTCATCAATCTAGGAATATTTGCTTTAGATTTATTATCCCATACCGAAGCAGTGTGACAACCTGATTGGTATGCACCATCAACGATTGGCGAAATCACAGTAGCAGCCATAGACTCCAATTCTTGAGAAGTCATCAAACCAGTTGTATCTTGTGAACCAACAATATTCACTTCTACACGAACATCTGAACCAGCGTGTAAAACTTTACCTGGAGTTGTACCAACCGCGTTTTTATTAAATATTTTTTCTACAGCTGTAAGACCTTGCCCTTCAACAGAAACCTCTTTTGACGGAGCATATACAGGCACAATATCAATACCAAGAGTCTTTGATGCAAATGTTTGAAGTTTTTTTCCAAACACAATAGCGTAAGATCCACCAGCTTTTATAAATTCAATTTTCTGAGGCGTGAATGCCTTAGAAATATCAATCAATTCTTTATCGCCGTTATAAAGTTTTTTTGTTTTTGTGTTGATTGTAAGAACAGTCCCAGTAGCAACAGAATAAACCTCTTCAAGAATAGGGTCACCGCTTTCATTACGAAGAACGTTACCATTTTCATCTAATTTTTTTACCCAGTTTTTAAGGTCAAGTCCAATACCACCCGTAACATCAACAGTCGTTAGGAAAATTGGAGAAATACCGTTTGTTCCCGCCACGATTGGAGCGATATTAATAAATGGAACATATGGACTTGCTTGTTTTCCACTCCAAAGTGCCACGTTGTTTACACCTGACATTCTTGATGAACCAACACCCATAGTACCTTTTTCAGCAATCAACATCACGCTTTTGTCAAGATGCTGTGCTTGTAGTGCTTTGATTTCATCTTGTGCTTCAGGAGAAATCAAACATTTACCATGAAGTTCACGATCTGATCTTGAATGCGCTTGGTTACCCGGAGAAAGTAAATCAGTTGAAATATCTCCTTCACCAGCAATAAAAGTAACTACCTTAATTTCTTCTGCTATTTCTGGTAATTTAGTAAAGAACTCAGCCTTAGCATAGCTCTCTAGAATTTCTTTTGCTATTCCGTTACCACTTTTGAAAGCTGCTTCTAAACGATCTGTGTCTGCTTCATAAAGAAAAACTTGTGTCTTTAAAACTTCCGCAGCATCTTTTGCAATAGCAACATCATTACCTAAAGCTAAATCAAGTAATACCTCTATAGAAGTTCCACCTTTCATATGCGACAATAACTCTAAAGCAAAAGCAGACGTGATTTCAGCAACTACTGATTGACCTAAAACGATTTCCTTTAAAAACTTAGCTTTCACATTAGCAGCAGGAGTAGTTCCTGGAACAACATTGTAAATAAAGAATTTAAGAGAATCAACTCTATTTGCGTTAGCTAAATCTTTAATTTGCGTAATGATTTCGCTTAACAATTCGGCACCATCAATTGGCTTGGGATGAAGTCCCTGAATTTTTCGTTCTTCGATCTCCTTGATGTAATCGTTATAAGTGTTCATAATGATGTATTTTCAATGTTATATGGCAGATTTCCTTGATTATTTCAAAATAAAAAAGCCATAATATTAGTTTTTTTTTATTTGTAGCGCAAATTTAAGAATTAAAGATGAGAATTAAAAAAAATTTAATAGACACAGCCTTTTGAAAAATTATTATTGCAAAAAAAAGAGATTACACTGCATTAAATTGAGAAAACAATAGTTTTTTATATAAAATAATAAAAAATCAATAATATAGCTTCTTTTTTCTAACAAAGTCGAAATTGAATGTTACAACAATGCGATGCTAAATGACTATTTTAAACACATTATCTTTCTAAATTAACGAAATACTGATTATATCAATTTATCAATAATCATTTCTTCAGTAATCCCTTCGGCATCAGCTTTGTAATTTTTGATTATTCTGTGACGCAAAATTCCTGTAGCCACCGCTTTTACATCTTCAATATCCGGTGAAAATTTCCCATTAAAAGCAGCATTAGCTTTGGCAGCCAAAATTAAATTTTGCGAAGCTCTAGGTCCTGCTCCCCAATCCAAATAATTTTTCACAAATTCATTCGACAACGGATTGTCCGGACGTGTTTTACTGACCAGTGTTACTGCATATTCAATCACATTATCAGCGACAGGAATTCTACGAATTAATTGTTGAAAATCAATAATTTCTTGTGCCGTAAACAATGGATTTATAGTATTATTCAAATCGGAAGTCGTGCGTTTTACCACTTGCACTTCTTCCGCAAAAGAAGGATATTCCAGTTTTATGGCAAACATGAATCGGTCTAATTGTGCTTCAGGCAAAGGATAGGTTCCCTCCTGCTCAATAGGATTTTGAGTTGCCAAAACAAAATACGGCAAATCTAATTTATAATTCTCACCTGCAATAGTAACAGAACGCTCCTGCATTGCTTCCAATAAAGCAGCTTGTGTTTTTGGCGGTGTTCTATTGATTTCGTCTGCCAGAATAATATTCGAAAAAATTGGCCCTTTTATAAATTTAAATTTTCTGTTTTCATCTAATATTTCGCTTCCTAAAATATCTGATGGCATCAAATCAGGAGTAAACTGGATTCTTTTAAAATCAAGACCTAAGGCTTGCGCCAAAGTATTTACCATCAAAGTTTTTGCTAATCCGGGAACTCCCACTAAAAGTGCATGCCCGCCAGAAAAAATACAAAGTAAAATTTGATCTACCACCGCATCCTGACCTACAATGATTTTAGCTATTTCGTTTTTTAGCTCATTTCGTTTTTGAACTAAGTTATGTATTGCTGCTACGTCAGACATTTTAGAATGTATTTTAAATTAAAAAGAGTTAGCGATATGAATTCATAAAGCTAACTCTTTTTATTTATTTTATAAAAATTATTTTTTCAACCAGTTGTTTGTAAAGGTACAATCTCTGTACTCTCCAATGATTTTAATATACGTTTCTTTGATTTTGTCATCAAACCATTTCCCGATAGCTTTGATTTGTTTTTCTTTTAATGCTAAATCTTTTATCTTAACATAATCCTTAGCATAATCAGCCGTATGCTCATTTATTCTATTGGTTACAGTAATTAATTTGTATTTTTTCTTTCCTTGTACATCTTCCATGAATGGCGCTGTAATTTCTCCTTCTTTCAAATTTGAAACTTGACCATATAAGCTAGGATCCATCTTTGTTAATTCAAAACGAGTGTCTTGTGTTTTTGGATTGATTAAAGCTCCACCATTTACTCTGGTTTCCTTCTCATCAGATTGAGTTCTTGCCGCTTCTGCAAAAGTAATTTCCTTATCCATTATTTTTTTTCTAATCAAAGTGATTTTTTCTTTAGCATCTTTCAATGACTCCTCAGAAACACTTGGCGTCAATAATATGTGACGCAATTCAACCTCTTGTCCTTTTATTTTTTCTACATAAATAATATGAAATCCAAAATCTGTTTCAAATGGAGCTGATATCTCTCCCTCAGCAAGACTAAAGGCAACATCTTTAAACTCTTTTACAAATGGGGTTTTACGATTCATTTTATAAAAACCTCCATTAGAGCTTGAACCTGGATCTTGAGAATATAAAACTGCTTTTGTGGCAAAACTAGCTCCTTCCATGCATTCTTTTTTGAAAGCATTTAATTTATCAATCACTTTTTGCTTTTCTGCATCAGTAACCTTGGGAGTAATTACAATTTGCGCTACTTCCATTTCGGCTCCAAAAACAGGAAGATCTGCAGCAGGTATTGTTTTGAAAAAATTACGAACTTCCTCTGGTGTAATTTCTACAGCATCGACAATCTTTTTTTGCATTTCTGAAGTTAACTTCTGTTCTTTCAAAACATCAAAGAAATAGGTTTTAAACTCTTCTTCATTATTTTTCTTGTAATACTTCACCACCTTTTCCAAAGATCCCAATTGCTCTACCATATAGTTCAATCGATCATCCATCATTCCTTTTACTTCCGTATCCGTAACCTTAATACTATCTTGAATTGCCTGGTGCGCATACAATTTGTCTTCCAGCAATTTTCCTAGCATCTGACATCTTGTAACATCTTTTATAGAACCTCCTTGACTTGAGATTTCTAAATAACCTTTATCAATATCTGAATCTAATATAATATAATCTCCAACTGTAGCAATGACACCGTCAATTTTTTGTTTTTGATTGGATTGGACTTTTTTTGTGGAAACAACTGCACTATCTTTTATAATCTCTTGCGCTCTTACTATTGAACATGAAAAAAGTAAAAGAAAAAAGGCAAGCGCAATTTTATTATTTATAGACTTCATTTGTATTTTTTTTAATGGCATTTTTTAAATTTATTTATCGTAACGTATCGTTGTTTTCTTGTCTTTAAATCTTCTTTATAAAAGCCTCATTAATTTTGGCCAAATATACACTTTAAGAATCAAGAAACGAATTGATTTTATAATACAATTACTTACTATTCTTTTAACTTATAACCAACAAAAATAACAATTCAATTACATAATACAAGTTTACGTACTAGTATTAACAAAAATTTATTAACGCATTTCTTTATTGACTTATTAACTTCTTAATTCTTTTAGAAACTTACTTTTTAGATTAATTAATCGACATGAAAAATAACCTTTGCTAATCTATATAAAACAACTATCACTCAAACTTATTATTATTTTAAATTTTTCGTTTACTATCCCTTTACAGTATTTATTTTCATCTTGGTTTTAGGTTTCAAAAAAACACCCATAAAAAGCACCTAGACAACAACTCAAAAAGTAATTAAAATCATCATTTTCAAGAGTATAATGGAAAGTTCTTAACACTACAACGTTTTCGTGATTAAATAAAATTTCACCTACACAGGAACTATCAGAATTTATATAAATTAGCCTTAAATATAAATTTTATTCAATAATTAATATGAAAAAATAAACTTATACTATTTATTTCAGTGATTAATATTAAAATTCATAAAATAAAATTTTAAATTTCAATCAACCTCAAATCTATTACCTAACCTAAACCATTCATTTTTATGAAAAAATCAAATTTTAAAATTTATCTACTATCAGCATTATTAATTGGTTTCTACTCGTGTAGTTCAAATGAAGATGCAGCTACTGTTTCCGTTACGGCTGCTTCACAATTCAAAGTAATTGACGTAACGCATCATGATGGACATCCATTTAGCACCGGAAAAACAACTACTTCACTAACAGGAAAATATGTAGCTAATCCTGGAGGTGGTGTTATGATGCAAGCTTTTTATTGGGATGTGCCTTCAGGTGGAAACTGGTGGAATACGATTAATACCAAAGTGACGGAGTGGTCTAATGCCGGTATCAGTTCTATATGGCTACCGCCAGCATCAAAAGCTCAAAATGGTGCTTTTTCTATGGGGTATGACCCTACTGATTATTTTGATTTTGGAGATTACAATCAAAATGGTTCTATAGAAACCAGATTTGGTTCTCGTACTGAATTGGAAAGTTTAATAACAAAAGCACATACTGAAAACATGCAAGTATATGCTGATATCGTAATTAATCACAATAGCGGTGGACAATTAGAAAACAATCCTTTCACTGGAACCCAAACTTATACCAATTTTACCGGCGTAGCCTCAGGAAAATTTCCTAGAACCAGTGCTGATTTTTATAAAAATTCATTCGGAAATAACGACGAGGGTGCGTTCGGAGGGTTTCCTGATTTATGCCATGCCGCCCCAAATGTTCAAAATTGGTTGTGGTTGAGAACGGATGGTGTAGGTAAATATTACAAAAACACCATGCATTTCGATGGATGGAGATTTGATTATGTAAAAGGTTTTGGTTCATGGGTTATTAACAGTTGGAATGCAAATGTCGGCGGATTTTCTGTTGGAGAATTATGGGATTCCAATGTAAACACATTGAATGATTGGGCGAACAACGCCAATAGTTCTGTATTTGATTTTGCTTGTTATTACAAAATGAATGATGCTTTTGATGGCAACAACCTTGCTTTATTGAATGATGATATGATGTGGAAAAGAAACCCTTACAAAGCGGTTACTTTCGTTATTAATCATGATACAGATGAAATTTGGAATAAACAATTGGCATATGCTTATATTTTAACTCATGAAGGATATCCAACTATTTTCTACAGAGATTATGAAGAATGGCTAGACAAATCCAAATTGAATAATTTAATTTGGATTCATAACAATAAAGCAACCGGTACTACTTCCATTTTATATGCAGATAATGATGAATACATTGCTCGAAGAAACGGATATAATGGAAATCCGGGATTAGTGGTTTACATCAATAACTCATCAACTTGGCAAGAAAGATGGATTCAGACTAATTGGGTCAATGCACAAATTAAAGATTTCACAGGTAATTCAACTTGGTTTCCTACAACCCAAGCGGATAAATGGGTGAAAATTCAATGTCCACCAAATGGTTATTCCGTTTGGTCCATTAATATGTAAAATATTATATTTTAGAGGATGTCCAAAAAGACATCCTCTTTTTTTTACTAATTATTAAATAGTAAATAATAGTAAAATTGATTCAAAAGTTACCAGAATACATATTCAAAATTTACATACTCTATTTAGGTTATACTATTTTTTTAATTGGCATTTATAAATAGTACTTTTGCAAACTATTTATATTAAACATGAGCTTTTTAAAAGAAATACAACGCAGAAGAACTTTCGGGATTATTTCACATCCTGATGCCGGAAAAACAACACTTACTGAGAAACTCCTCCTTTTTGGTGGTGCTATTCAAGAAGCAGGTGCCGTGAAAAACAACAAAATCAAGAAAGGTGCTACCAGTGACTTTATGGAAATTGAACGTCAAAGAGGAATTTCGGTTTCTACTTCAGTTTTGGCATTTAATTATAAAGACAAAAAAATAAACATTCTCGATACTCCGGGACACAAGGATTTTGCAGAAGATACCTTTAGAACATTAACTGCAGTTGACAGTGTTATTGTTGTAATTGATGTGGCCAAAGGTGTTGAGGAACAAACAGAGAAATTAGTCGCTGTTTGTAGAATGCGAAAAATCCCCATCATTGTTTTTATAAACAAATTAGACCGAGAAGGAAAAGACGCTTTTGATTTAATGGATGAAGTGGAGCAAAAATTGGGTTTAACCGTTACACCATTAAGTTTTCCAATAGGAATGGGATATGATTTTCAAGGGATTTATAATCTATGGGAACAAAACATCAACTTATTTAGTGGTGACAGCCGTAAAAACATCGAAGAAACTATCGCTTTTTCAGATGTTCAAAATCCAGAATTAGAAAAAATTATTGGACAGAAACCTGCTGACAGATTACGTGAAGAATTAGAATTAATAGACGAAGTATATCCAAAATTTGATCGTCAGGATTATTTAGACGGAAAATTACAACCTGTATTTTTCGGTTCTGCTTTAAATAATTTCGGAGTTAGAGAGTTATTGGATTGTTTTGTTCAAATTGCTCCGTCACCAAGACCAAAAGATTCAGAAACTCGACTAGTTGATCCTAAAGAAGAAAAAATGACTGGTTTCGTTTTTAAAATCCATGCCAATATGGATCCAAAACACAGAGACCGTTTAGCCTTTATAAAAATTGTTTCCGGAACCTTCGAAAGAAACAAACCGTATTATCACGTTCGTCAAAAAAAGAATTTAAAATTCTCCAGTCCAAATGCTTTCTTTGCCGAGAAGAAAGAAATTGTGGATATCTCCTATCCTGGCGACATTGTAGGATTGCATGATACCGGAAATTTTAAAATTGGAGATACTTTGACCGAAGGTGAAATCATGAGTTTCAAGGGAATTCCAAGTTTCTCACCAGAGCATTTCAGATATATCAATAATGCCGATCCAATGAAAGCGAAACAATTGGACAAAGGAATCGATCAATTAATGGACGAAGGGGTTGCACAGTTATTTACTTTGGAAATGAATAACCGAAAAATCATTGGAACTGTAGGTGCACTTCAATATGAAGTAATCCAATATCGTTTAGAACATGAATATGGTGCCAAATGTACCTATGAAAATTTCCCAGTTCATAAAGCATGTTGGGTGAAGCCAAATGATATAAAAAGCGATGAGTTTAAAGAATTTAGAAGAATTAAACAAAAATTCTTGGCACACGATAAATACGGGCAACTGGTCTTTTTAGCTGATTCTGATTTTACTATTCAGATGACACAAAATAAATATCCGAATGTCAAATTATTTTTCACTTCAGAATTTGAATAATTTATTTCTGTGTATAAAAACAAAAAACGCTAACTTTAATAAGTTAGCGTTTTTTTATGTGTGTACTTTTTTCTACAAAAACAGGTGCTATTCAGATACTCTAAAATTGTATTTTTATCTTCATTTTAGGAAACAACTCGATATGTATCCGCCTTTGTATTGTGAAATAACATCAGGAATCTCTATTTTTTCAACTACAGAGTTTATTAGTCTTGCCGAATGATTTTCTGGAATTGAAACATTTAAATCTAAATAAAAAAATATTTATTGATGAATAGAATGGGATTTAAATACAGCTTGCATTCTCCGTTTTTATAATGCCAAAAAATACAAAATCCAACCATTTTATAAAAAAACTGCCCGAAAATCACTTTTCGGGCAGCCACCATTAACAAACAAACTTAACAAATTATATTAATAACCTGGATTTTGATCTGCAATCGTCAGAGCTTTATTTTTAGCAATTTCTGATGCAGGAATTGGATATAAATCATTTTTAGCAGTGTATCCTTTACTTGATAACTCTGTATTAGCTCTTCCCCATCTAACTAAATCCCAAAAACGCTGTCCTTCAAAAGCTAACTCCAAGAATTTTTCATTTACAATAGCGTTAAACAAATTTGCACCTGTTAAGGTCGAAGACACATCAGCTAATCCAGCTCTGTTTCTAATTTTGTTTAATTCTATTCTTGCATTGGCATCTTGTCCTTCCTTATTATAAGCTTCGGCTGCAAGCAACAATACTTCAGCAAATCTAAATAATCTCAAGTTTGTACCATAATTTGCTTCTACAACACCTCCAGCGCTTGTTTCTGAAGCACGTGGAGCATATTTTGTTCTAATACCTCCTTCATAGTCCCAAGGGGTTCCTGCTTTACTTCCACCAAATGAAACAAGTTCTGCTTCACTCATTACTGTAGCTGCTTTACGATTTACATCTCCTGCAGCATCAAACGCACTTAATATTTTTGCTGTTGGCAAGTTAAAGCCCCATCCATTTCTCAATCCAGTACCCGTCAAATTAAAGTAACCATCACCACGAGGACCCATTAATTGTATAAATATGTTACTTTCTTCACGACCAGCAAGATTTGCAGTAGTAAAAGTGTAACCTTTTGTAGTAATAAAGCCTACTTCGAATAAAGACTCTTTTCCAAATTCTGAATCTTTTAACCAAACTTTTTTAACGTCTGACTCTAAACCATGAGCGGGATTATCTATTACAGCTTTTAAATAAGGAATTGCAGCAAGAGTTTTTCCTTGAAAAACCAAAACTTTCCCTAATAATGCTTGAGCAGCCCCTTTTGAAACTCTAAAATTATTTTTAACCACGCTTTTATCCGGCAAACCAGCAATAGCAACAGCTAAATCAGCTTCTATTTGAGCATAAATTTCTGCTCTTGAACTTTTTGGTTTAGCAAAAGCTTCAGCGCTAATTGTTGTGGGATTTTCTAAACGCAAAGGCACATCTCCCCACATAGTTGTTAGCTCAAAATAACACCAAGCTCTCATAAACTTTGCTTCTGCAATTGCAAAAGTCTTAGTGCTTAAACTTCCTGCTTCAACCTTCTCTATAATAGTGTTTGCAAGTGCAATTGTTTTATATTCCTTATTCCAAACACCTTCCAAAGAGGGATTAGAAATAGATATATTTGAATAATCATCAATTTCTTGTAATTGTTTTTGATCTGTTGCAGTACCACCACCGGCATTAGCCTCATCACCCGGCAGTACTTTAATAAAAAAAGCTGAATTCCAGGCCTGATCATTATTAAATTGTACAAGGTCATACAATCCAATTAAAGCTTCTTCCGTATTACTTTCACTATTAAAGAAAGTTGTGCTCTCCAGTACACCAACAGGTTTTACCTCGTTAAAATCTGAACTACATGATACAGTTATTAAAAATATAACCGCAACACTATATATTATTTTTTTCATATTTAATGTTTTATTTTATTAAAATTCAAGTGACAAACCAAGTAATATTTTAGCAGCTACTGGATAATATCCTCTATCTACTCCTATACTATTATCAGAAAAACTTCCTGCTTCAGGATCCAAACCATTATATTTAGTAAAGGTGAAATAGTCATCTAAAGAAATATAAGTTCTTAGTTTTTTCAATTTCATTTTATTAGAAACATCCTTAGAGAAATTATAACCTAATTGAATTTGCTTAATTCTCACATAAGAACCATCTTTTACAACTAAATCAGTATCGTATGCAGATGTTGCATATTGCGCAGCTGGATAAGATGCAATATCTCCTGCTTGTTGCCATCTACCCGTAAAAAATTCAATTGGGTGATTGGTAAGCGGTCTTGAAGTCTGGTGGAAAGCTTCAAAAATATCATTCCCTTGCGTACCTTGAAATCTAATGTTTAAATCAATGCCTTTATATCCAAATTGAATATTTCCTCCAAAAAGAATATCAGGGTGAGGAGAACCGATTTTTGTTTTATCGTTTGATGTAATTCCAGGAACACCATCGGTATCTACAATTTTTATTTTTCCTGTTGCAGGATCTATACCGTCAGTTTTATATCCATAGAAATACCATAATGGTAATCCTTTTTGGAAACGAGTTACACCATCATTGTTTTGCGGTGCCAGTGCACCTATTATAAAACCATTGTCACCTACATAATTAATATCGGTAACTTCATTATGCAAGGTTGACAAATTAAGGTCTATACCATAACTAAAGCCACCCGCTGTTTTATCACTGTAACCTGTTTCAAATTCAAACCCTTTATTTTCTACTGTTCCAGCATTAATAGAAGGAACTCCTACACCTAAAGATGGAGGTGCAATGATATTTCCATTTACAAGAAGTAAATTTCTAGTTGTTTTAACATAATAGTCAACTGAAAAATTTAGTCTATTATTTAATGCTCGTAAATCAAAACCTAAATCTAATTGTTCAGAACGTTCCCATTCTAAATTGGTATTTGGTAAATTCCCTGGAGTAATACCAGTTTGACCTTCGTAAACAACTGGAACTGTTAAAGCGGTTTCTGTTGCTACAGTTTGGAATATTAAGCTGTTTATGTAAGTGCTTAAATTGTTATCACTACCATTTTGTCCCCAACTAGCTCGTAGTTTTAGATAATCAATTTTCGAGCCTTCTTTCCAAAAATTTTCTTTAGATACTAACCAACCAGCAGAAGCTGCAGGGAAATACCCCGATTTTTTTGAAGTCGGAAAATAACTAGAAGTATCGTTACGCAACGAGCCTTCTAATAAATATTTACCCATATAATCATAAGAAATTCTTCCAAAAACTGAGCTTCCCCTTTTTTCAACAATACTACCACCAATTACATCATTGTTACGGTTTGCAAAGTCAAAGTATGCAAATTGGTCCGTTTGATCATGAATTTGCGCCCCGCGTAAAGAATAAAATGGACTCTTAGTTTTCTCAGATGAATACCCCAATAATCCTGTTATATTATGATTACCAAATTCTTTAGTGTAGCTCGCAAAATTTTCCCATAACCATTTTGAACTTCTTGAAATCTGATTGTTTAATGTTACAGTAGAATTTTGAGCTTCTGACGATACAACCCAAATAGGACTCCATCTATTATCAAACGTATTTGTTCTTTCATATCCGAATCTAGAGGTAAATGATAAACCTTCCGCTAAATTCAATTTAGCAAACACCGATGTTAAAATTTTATCCGTATCAATACCTCCTCTAAATGTGTAATTTGCTAATCCCACAGGGTTGACAGCCTCACCCGTTGCATAAGTTGGGTATCCGTAAACATTCCCATTACCATCTGTCATAGCTGTTCCTGCAGCTACTCCAGCTAAAGCTCTTGCAGGTAAAGTTCCTGTATAAATTACGGGCGTTAATGGATCCATAACTAAAGCTTGAGTTACAACTCCAGCTGTTGAATTATCTTCAGTAATAGGCGAAGACCCTATATTTGAATAGGTCATATTAGTACCTATTTCTAGCCAATCATTGACTTGAGATTTAAGATTAAGTCTTCCTGTAAATCTTTTATAATTTGAATCTTTACCAACAACTCCATCTTGATCCATATAGGAGCTTGAAAAATAGAAAGACGTTTTCTCGTTCGCTCCAGAGATACTTAAATCATGTCTTTGTGTAGCGGCATTTCGAAAAGTTTCATCGATCCAATTTGTATTAATACCGTTATCAACTACATTAGTTCTTCCTGCCTCTTGGAAATAGGTTACAAATTGAGACGCATTCATCAACTTCATATTAGACCTAACGGATTGAGTACCTATTTGCGTACTGTAGCTAACTATTGTTTCTCCAGGCTTACCTTGTTTAGTTGTAATAATGATAACTCCATTTGCTCCTTGTGTACCATAAATTGCAGAAGATGCTGCATCTTTTAAAACTTCCATGCTAGCAATGTCATTTGGAGAAATATTATCTATAGAACTTACTTTCATTCCATCAACAATATATAATGGATCTGAATTTCCATTAGAACCAGCACCTCTAATTCTAACTTTAGAACCAGAACCTGGAGCCCCAGAAGAAGATACAACGGTAACACCTGATGTTTTACCCTGTAACACGGACTCAACACGTGCTGATGAAGAATTTTGAATATCAGCAGAACTAATACTAGAAATTGCCCCTGTTACTAAACTTTTCTTCTTAGCCCCATAACCTACAACCACAACTTCGTCTAAAGCATTTGAATTCTCTTCCAACAATACATTAATTGGAGAATTCCCTTTGTAATTAATCTCTTGGGATTTATAACCTACAAAAGTGAAGACTAAAACATCTCCATTCTTAGCATTGATTTTAAAAGCCCCATTAAAATCTGTTTGTGTTCCTGCAGCAGTACCTTTAACCGATACATTAACACCTGGAATTGGACCTGTTTTATCGGATACAGTACCCGATACTGATTGAGCATAAATAATACTTCCAAATAATAAGAATACTGGAAGTATTAGTTTTTTTAGCAGTTTGTTTTTCATAAAAAATTTTTTTTGGTTAGTTTTAGTACTATGAGATTTAATTTAAAAAAGGATCAATGTGAATAATAAAATTGCAATAAGAGCATCTAAATAGTAGTATTTCAACAAATTAATTCCATTAAGAAAATTTAAATTCCATAGTTTGACAAATGTTAAGAAAATCCAAAAATTTAAATATCAATTTTAAAGCAATGACTATAATTTTTAAAGCTATTACCTATTTAACAAGCCTTTAAGCGATATTTTTATAGTAGATGCAACAATTTTTATAGTCTTAAATTCCATTTGACTATGAAATATCTCTTTGTAAATGACCTACAATGAAATTTCGATCCTAAAATTGATTTATTTACATATCCAGTGACCCTCAGAAGGCCTTTATTTAATTGTTTGTATGAATAGCATTGTTATTAAAGTTAGAGATGGCTCAAAAGTCATCAACAAAACCATCTTTTTAGCCTTAGGCCACAACAGAAAAGGATAAAAAGAAGATTTGGGGATGCGGCTAGGCAAATACGAAAGCAGCAATTTTTGGATGAATGTCTTAACCGATTTACAAACTTGTGTTGTTCAAGACAGAATTATTTTTCCGAAATCCAAAACACAAATCTGCATGGTTCATCAAATTAGAAATGCTTGGAAGAACCGTAAGCAATTTACTGCCGATATGAAACTACCACAATGCTACAACTAAACAAGCTACAGAGCAGGCTTTAAAAGATTTTACCGACAAATGGCAAAATAAATATTTTTATGTTCTCAAATTCTGGCACGATATCAGGGAGAAGCTCACGGTGTTTTTTGACTTTCCTATTGTAATCCAAAAAAACATTTATGCTACAATTTAATTGAAAATCTTACTGGTAAAATCCGAAAATACACCAAAAACAAATTGTCATTACCCACAGACGAGGCAATTCTAAAATCAGTATTTTTTTGCTTTAAGAGAAGTAACCAAAAAATAATCCATGCTGATTCAAAATTGGAGAATTGTTTTAAACCAATTTATCCCCATATTAAAAAAGGCTCCGATTATAAAATCGAAGCCTAACTTTTTAACTTACAAACTTTTGGGGAGCGTGTCGTTTTTATTACCTATTCATTTCAACTTACACCCTTTTTGGAATATTGCACTTAGTGGGTTTAAAAATGAGGATTCTACACTGATTTTCTAATCGACAGAACCAATCATCAAAGCTCATTTTTTTTGATTTTAACATCTGTAGGTAATATTCCAAAATAACTCTTAAAGCATTTTGTAAAATAAGAAGGGGAAGAAAATCCAGTTTTATAACATACTTCGCTTATACTTACATTGTCCATTTCCAAAATTTGTTTTGCTTTTTGAAGTCGAACATTTCTTAAAAACTCATTAGCGGTCTGGTTGGTGAGCACTTTAATTTTTCTATAAAACTGGCTTCTACTCAATTTTAATTGAGTTGCAAGTGATTCTACATTTAGATCCGGATTACTTATATTCTCTTTAATATAGTTTAACACTTTCTCAATAAATTCTTTATCTAAGGATAATGTTTTAATTCCCTCGGGCACTTCACTAATTAAACTAAAATATTTATTAAAAATTAACTGCCTGCTGGTTATTAACTGGGACAAGCGCAACCTTAATAGCCTCATATCAAAAGGTTTAACCATATAAGCATCTGCACCCACTTCAATACCTTCTATTCTATCTTCGATTTCAGTTTTGGCAGTAAGCATTAATACAGGAATATGACTTGTTCTTAAATCTCTCTTTATATTTTTACAAAAATCGAACCCATCCATTTCTGGCATCATGACATCTGTTAATATAATATCCGGAAGGAACTCATTAGCTAAATCAATTCCATTTTTTCCATTATTAGCAACTAAAACCTTGTACTCATTTTCAAGTTCTTTTTTTAAATAATCTCTAAGTTCGTAATTATCTTCTACTATTAACAATGTATATTTATGTAGATTTTCATCTATATCAATTCCCTTTTCCTTTTCTATTTCAAAACTTGTAAGTGCCTGTTCCTTTTTAACTTGAACCGCTATACTATTTAAAAGTATTTCATTATCATCAAAATGAGACTTGCCTATTGGCAATATGATTGTAAAAGTTGTTCCTTCTCCTACTTTACTGTCAACTTCAATTTCGCCTTTATGTAACCTAACAAAATCTCGAACCAATTCTAAACCAATTCCTGTACCTCCGTAATAACTTTTATTTAAATTTTCAACTTGATAAAAACGCTCAAATATTTTTTCCAATTCTCCTTTTTCAATACCCGGACCCGTATCAGAAATAATAATCTCTACCGCTTTTACCCCCTCAGTTTTATTTACTAAAGGTAAATGGAATAACTTATCCGTTGATTGAAGATTGATATTGATCGTCCCACCATTTGGTGTAACCTTAATAGCATTTGATAGAATATTGAAAATAATCTTTTCCAACATATCTGCATCACTCCAAATTGTTAGATCTGCTACATCTGAATCTAGATCAAATTCTATTCCTTTGATAGATAATTCTTCTCTAAAATGGATCACAACTTCTTTAATAAAATCCACTAAATTTAATTTCACAGCTTTAACCTTTAATTTATTTGATTCAAGTTTCTTAAAATCTAATAGCTCGTTAATCAATCTATAAAGTCTATTGGTGTTTTTATGAATAATATTAAGCTTTTCTTTTGTTCGTGTTGCAAGATTTAAAGTATCATCTCTAATAATATCGTCAATAGAGTTCATAATTAACGTAAGAGGTGTTCTTAATTCATGGGATATATTAGTGAAAAACTGAAACTTTTTTTCATTTAAAGCCTTTTCTTGCACTCTTTTATTTTGTTCTAGAATGATTCCTTTATTTTTATTCAACCTACTAACCATCATCTTATTAAAATAATAGCCCCCCAAAAGCAAGAAAACAACATAAGAGAACAAAGCTATATTTGACTTCCACCAAGGTGGTAAAACAGTTATTTTTAGTTCTAATATTTCTTTATTCCATTTACCATCACTATTGGCAGATTTTAATTTGAATATATAATTACCCTGTTCCAAATTTGTATAAGTGGCACTTCTTAATCTACCAACATAATTCCATGATTTTTCTAAACCTTCAAGATAATAAGCATATTGATTTTTTTCGGGTCTTGTATAGTTAATGCCTGTATATTCAATAGTAAATACAGATTGGGTATTATTTAAAGTAATACTCTTCGTTTCACCAATAGCACTTTGAAGAGGCGACCCTTTCTGATTAGCCGTAACCGTTTTATTAAATAACTTAAAGTCTGTTAAATATAACGATGGTAAAACATTATTAACTAAAATATTTGAAGGGTTGAAATAATCTAATCCAAAATAATTACCAAAATAAATGATTCCTTGTTCATCTCTAAAAGTAGCATTTCGGTTAAAATCATTAGAAAGAAGTCCATCATTTTTTGTATAACTAGTAAACCTATTGGTTTTAACGTCTAATCTTATAATTCCTGAATTTGAGCTAAGCCAAATATTTCCTTTTAAATCTCCAATAATACCCACTATATTATCGGCTTCTAAACCATTTAGTCTGTTATACCATTTAAAACTATCAGTTTTACCGTTGTATTTACACAAACCACCACCTCTTGTTCCAATCCATATTGAACCGTCTTCTCCTTCATATAGTGACCAAACGGCGTCAGTTTTTGCGTAATTTTTAAGTTCTTTAGACATCCTATTAGCCATTGATACAATAGAAAACGTATTCCCTGCTAACTTTTTAATCATAAACAAACCTAAACTTGTTGTCGCTACCCAAAGATTACCTTTTTTGTCAACTAATATTTTAGACACGTAACTATCTGAAATACCGTGTTTTAAAAATAACCCTGACCTGTAATTTGTAAATTTTCCTGTTTCCGGATTGAACGAATGCAGACCTTTGTCCCAACTAGCAAACCAAATAGTTCCTTCTAAATCTTCCGTAATACTGATGATATTATTGGAGGTTAAACCTCCACCTGAATTATTTACTGTGAAATTAATGAATTTTTTATCGCCATTCTTTAAAAAATATACCCCTCCATTCCAAGTACCAGCCCATATATTTTGTTTACTGTCAATAAATAATGCTTCTACGTAATTATTGGTCAGCCCCGAAAACACCTTGTTTTCTGTAGGGCCAATATGAGTATACTGACTCGATTTAGGATCAAAAACATCAATGCCTCCTCCATCCATAGCTAACCAAAATTTATTAAAATGATCTTTTACAATAGCAGTAACAGAATTTATTTGTAATGAATTAGGAATGCCAGGTATACTTTCTAGATTTTCAAACTTATCATATAACTTGTCGTAAACACCAATTCCTGCATTGTAATATCCCATCCATATACGTTCATTACGATCCAAAAATAAAGACCAAATAGAATTAGATAGAATATTTTTTCTTTCGTATTTACTTGATAAATAATGATTTAAAATTTCACCATTGGAATCAATATGAAATAACCCTTCATTCTCCGTACCACACATTAAGGTTTTGTCCGGTAAAGTAATAATTGATAAAAGACGATTTTGTGAAATTTGAAAATGATTTATCTCTAATAGATGATCTTTACTATTATCATTGCTCTTAATTTTAAATAAGCCTGTAGACACAGTTCCAATCCATATATTATTTTTTTCTATTAATAAACATTGAATAGGGTCATTAATGGACTTAAGCCCTTCTTTATTTTTAAAAACAGAACGTTTAAGTGTATTTGTTTTAGCGTCAAACTCTTTAAGACCTCTATCAGTTCCAGCATATACCTTTCCCTTAACATCTACCTGAAGCGCATTTATCGTAATAGTTGAAGTTAAGTTAGATTCTTGACATAATATTTTTTCAACCTTAAAATTATTTAAATCCATCTTGAATAATCCTAGTTCTACAGTACCAATAAATAAGTTCCCCTTCTTATCTCCTATCAAACTTTTAACCAAAATGTTTCTTTTATTTTTTTTGAATTCAGATAAAAGAATTCTTTTAAAACAATCATTCTTGTAATCGTATAAGTTGAGTCCTTCGTCTGTACCAAACCATAATCTGTTCATATTGTCAAGATAAGAACAATTGATAATATTATTACTTAATGAGGTAGGATCGTTTGGTTTGAATTTATATGTTTTGTAATCACTTCCGTCAAATTTATTTAATCCAGCTCCACTGGTACCTAGCCAAATAAAACCGTAGTGGTCTTGAATTATTGTATGTACGCCAAGTTGGGAAATGTTTTCTTTTATATTAACAAATCTATATTTTTCAATTGGTTTTTGGGACCAACTAGCTATGGATAACAACACTAAATAACAAAACAAAATAAAATTTTTCATATTACAACACCCCCTTTTTAAACTAGATATGGATAAAATTAACACTTAAATTTTATAAATCATTTAAATTATACTGACAAATTAAAATTATCACATTTAATGATAATTTACCTATTAACTGTAACAATAATTCAGGCTAGACAAATTAAATTGTGTGTCGTTATTTCTGGATGGATCACATAAAAAAAAACGCTAATTAAAAATTAGCGTTTTTTTTATATTTTATAAAATCAATTTAAATTTAGGCAATTGTACTTTCTAAACTTACTGCTTTCTTTAAAAAGGCTTTGATTAACAATCTATTCGGAGCCAATCCAGAAGTCATAATTTGTTTTTTTGTATTTATTCCTTCTTTTGAAATAGAGCTATTAGGATCTTGTTTTGAACCCATAAACCAAAGTACAAAATTCATAGTATTAGAAGAAGTATTTGTTGAAACATTCACTTGTTTTACTGCATTCAAAACTTCAGTAGCATTATTAGTGGCTACAGTATTTTCAGTAGATTGACCAAAAACAGAAACATTAGACAATAAAATAATTACTAGCAACATAAAAAATTTGTTGTTTATTTTATTATTAATATGTTTTGAAAAATGATTCATTTGTATATTTTTTTTTAAATTAATAAGATGTTTCTCTTATTCTGATACGAAACTATACCATTAAATTTCTAATAAAAAATATTTTCGATGAATCGCCTTAATACTCGTCAAAGCGACAAAATTCCAATAAAAACTCTGTTTATTTTACTGTATTAACATGAGGTAATCAACCATTTTTATTTTTAACTTTTTAAATAAAAACAAAGAAAAAGATTGAATTACAATAAAAAAAAATGAAAAAAAAAGGCTCCATTTCTGGAGCCTTTTACCTATAACTTAGAATTATGCTTGTCCTGCAGGACCAAAATTAAGTGGTATTGAAGGTTGTTCACTATCTTTTATTTCGCCGTGAGCGACTTCAAATCGGTGAATATTTTCTCCAATCGCTTTCAACAATCTTTTGGCATGTTGCGGTGTCAAGACAATTCTTGATTTTACCTTAGCTTTAGGAATACCAGGCATGATACTTACAAAATCTAAAACAAACTCAGATGAAGAATGATTGATTATTGCCAAATTGGAATAAATTCCTTCGGCAGTTTTTTCATCCAACTCTATGTTGATTTGTTCTTGTTGTTGATTTGAATTGCTCATATCCTTTTTATTAGTAAATGTACTCCTCTTTATTAGCCATCATATCATTGTAATCTTCTTTTGAACCTACAATCGTATTGTCATATTCTCTCATACCAGTTCCGGCAGGGATTCTATGTCCTACAATTACATTTTCTTTCAATCCTTCTAAGTAATCGATTTTACCTGCAACGGCAGCTTCATTCAATACTTTAGTAGTTTCTTGGAAAGATGCCGCAGAAATAAATGATTTCGTTTGAAGTGATGCTCTAGTAATACCTTGTAAAACTGGTGTTGCTGTTGCAGTAACAACATCACGAGCTACAACAAGATTTTTATCTGTACGTTTCAAAAGAGAGTTTTCATCACGCAACTCACGAGGCGTAATAATTTGTCCTTCTTTTAAAGCACTGGAATCTCCAGCATCTTCAACTACTTTCATACCATATAATTTATCATTTTGAACGATAAAATCTTTAGTATGAATCAATTGATCTTCTAAGAATAAAGTATCTCCTGGATCTTGTACTCTTACTTTACGCATCATTTGACGTATTACTACTTCAAAGTGTTTATCGTTGATTTTTACCCCTTGTAAACGGTATACTTCTTGAATTTCATTTACCAAATACTGTTGAACAGCTGCTGGCCCTTGGATTCTTAAAATATCGTCTGGAGTGATTGCACCATCTGATAAAGGCACCCCTGCTCTTACGAAGTCATTTTCTTGAACTAGAATTTGGCTTGATAATTTAACCAAGTATTTTCTAACGTCACCAAATTTAGATTCGATAACAATCTCACGATTACCTCTTTTGATTTTTCCAAAAGAAACAACACCATCGATTTCAGAAACAACAGCTGGGTTTGAAGGATTACGAGCCTCTAACAACTCTGTAATTCTTGGTAAACCTCCTGTAATATCTCCTGATTTAGAAGAACGACGTGGAATTTTCACCAATACTTTACCTGCTTTAATTTTCTCTCCGTTTTCAACCATCAAGTGGGCTCCAACTGGTAAGTTATAAGAACGAATTAATTCATTGTCTTTACCGTAAACCAATAAAGTTGGAATTAATTTTTTAGCTCTAGATTCAGAAATTACTTTTTCTTGGAAACCAGTTTGCTCATCAATTTCAACCATGAATGATTGACCTTGCTCTAAATCTTCGTAAGCAATTTTACCGGTAAACTCAGAAACGATAACTCCATTATATGGATCCCATTTACAAATCACATCTCCTTTAACAACAGATTGACCGTCTTTAACGAAGATACTAGAACCGTAAGGAATGTTATTAGTACTTAATAAAATACCTGTTCTCTCATCGATTAATTTTAATTCAGTTGAACGAGAAACTACAATATCAACTGCATTACCTTCACTATCTTCTCCTTTAACCGTTTTTAAATCTTCGATTTCCAGTTTACCATTAAATTTGGTAACAATACTAGACTCTTCAGATATACCACCCGCAACCCCACCAACGTGGAATGTACGTAATGTCAACTGCGTACCAGGTTCTCCAATAGATTGTGCTGCAATCACACCAACCGCTTCACCTCTTTGTGTCATTTTACCTGTAGCTAAATTTCTACCGTAACATTTTGCACAAATACCTTTCAACGCTTCACAAGTTAATGGTGAACGAACTTCCACTTTCTCGATAGGAGAAGCGTCAATTGCTTTCATTATAACTTCTGTAATTTGCTCACCGGATTTAACTAAAATCTCACTAGTTAAAGGATTGATCAAATCTTGCAATGCAACACGTCCTAAAATTCTTTCTCCTAGGGATTCAACTATTTCCTCATTCTTTTTCAATGCAGATACTTCAACACCTCTTAATGTACCACAATCTTCGATATTAACAATAACATCTTGAGATACATCGTGCAATCTTCTTGTTAAATATCCTGCATCGGCCGTTTTCAAAGCCGTATCCGCAAGACCTTTACGCGCACCGTGGGTAGAGATAAAGTACTCAAGGATAGAAAGACCTTCTTTAAAGTTAGAAAGAATCGGGTTTTCAATAATTTCACCACCACCAGCAGTAGATTTTTTAGGCTTAGCCATCAAACCACGCATACCGGTTAACTGACGAATTTGTTCTTTGGAACCCCTCGCTCCAGAATCAAGCATCATATACACAGAGTTGAAACCTTGTTGGTCTTCTCTAATGTTTTTCATTGCTAACTCTGTAAGTTGAGCATTCGCTGAAGTCCATACATCAATAACTTGGTTGTAACGTTCGTTATTAGTGATAAGACCCATGTTATAATTAGCAGAAATACCTTGAACTTGTTCTCTGGCATCTGCAATTAATTTAGGTTTTTGATCTGGAATTCTAATATCCCCAAGAGAGAATGACAATCCACCTTTGAAGGCAAATTTGTAACCCATGTCTTTCATGTTATCCAAGAAAGCCGCAGTTGTAGGTACATCAGTAGAACTTAAAACGTGCCCAATAATGTCTCTAAGGTTTTTCTTAGTCAATACATCATTGATATATCCAGCTGCTTCCGGTACTACTTCATTAAATAATACACGACCCGCAGTTGTTTGGATAATTTGATACACTAATTCTCCAGCATCATTAAAATCTTTAGCTCTAATTTTCACACGAGCATTCAATTCTAATCTTCCTTCATTCAAAGCAATATTTACTTCTTCCGCAGAATAAAAAGTGATTCCTTCTCCTAAAATTTTAAGCTCAGGAGTAGATAAACGTTCTTTGGTCATATAGTATAGACCCAAAACCATATCCTGAGAAGGTACCGTAATTGGCGCTCCATTTGCAGGATTCAGAATATTGTGAGAACCCAACATTAATAATTGAGCTTCCAAAATAGCTTCTGGTCCTAAAGGCAAGTGAACTGCCATTTGATCCCCATCAAAATCCGCATTAAATGCAGTACAAACTAAAGGGTGCAATTGGATTGCTTTTCCTTCAATTAATTTTGGTTGGAATGCTTGAATACCTAATCTGTGCAAAGTAGGAGCACGATTCAGTAATATTGGGTGACCTTTGATTACATTTTCAAGGATATCCCAAACTACAGGCTCTTTCTTATCTATTATTTTTTTAGCTGATTTAACCGTTTTAACAATTCCTCTTTCTATCAATTTACGGATAACGAAAGGTTTGTATAATTCTGCTGCCATATCTTTTGGGATACCGCATTCAGATAATTTCAATTCTGGTCCAACAACAATTACCGAACGAGCAGAATAATCCACACGTTTTCCAAGTAAATTTTGACGGAAACGTCCTTGTTTACCTTTAAGGGAATCAGATAATGATTTTAATGGTCTGTTTGATTCCGTTTTTACTGCAGAAGCTTTACGAGTATTATCGAAAAGTGAATCTACAGATTCCTGCAACATACGTTTTTCGTTTCTTAAGATAACTTCTGGAGCTTTAATCTCCATTAATCTTTTCAAACGGTTATTACGGATGATTACACGACGGTATAAGTCATTTAAATCTGAAGTTGCAAAACGACCTCCATCAAGTGGCACAAGTGGACGTAATTCTGGTGGTATAACTGGTACCACTTTCATAATCATCCATTCCGGACGATTCTCACGGTTCAAGTTAGACTCACGGAAAGATTCAACTACTTGTAATCTTTTTAACGCTTCCGTTTTACGTTGTTTAGACGTTTCATTGTTAGCATTGTGTCTTAATTGATAAGACAATGCATCAAGATCAATTCTTGCTAATAAATCCATAATACACTCTGCTCCCATTTTGGCAACAAATTTATTAGGATCAAAATCATCAAGATACTGATTGTCAGCAGGAAGTGTATCTAAAATATTTAAATATTCCTCTTCTGTCAAAAAGTCTAATCTTTGTAAAGATTCACCATCTGCATTTTTAGCAATACCTGCTTGGATAACTACGTATCTTTCGTAGTAGATAATCATATCTAATTTCTTAGACGGAAGACCAAGTATATAACCAATTTTGTTTGGAAGAGAACGGAAATACCAGATATGAGCAATTGGCACAACAAGATTGATGTGACCTACTCTGTCTCTACGTACTTTTTTCTCCGTAACTTCTACCCCACAACGATCACAGATGATTCCTTTGTAACGTATTCTTTTATACTTACCACAAGCACATTCAAAATCTTTAACTGGTCCGAAAATACGTTCACAGAAAAGACCATCACGTTCAGGTTTGTGCGTTCTGTAGTTAATAGTTTCCGGCTTCAATACTTCACCTCTTGATTCTTTCAAGATAGATTCAGGAGAAGCAAGTCCTATTGAGATTTTATTAAACCTTTTTACAGGGTTTTTATCTTTATTGTTATTATTTCTATTATTCATCATAGTTTTTACTATTGATTTATTTGCAATTAAAAAATTGATTTTATGGAGACGTAGCGGTACTACTTCTCTACATATTACCTCGGATTACTTCTCTAAACTTCAAACAATTTTTGAAGTGCTAGTTATAAAATTTTTTGAAATTTTATAAAAAATCGGAACGGGTTACGGGTCTAAATCCTAAAAACTTTTATAAATGCCAAAGTAGAGACGCTGCAATGCAACGCCTCTACCTGAGACAAATATTATATTATTCTTCTAAACGAATGTCTAGTCCAAGACCTTTCAATTCATGCATTAATACATTGAATGATTCCGGTAATCCTGGTTCTGGCATAGATTCACCTTTTACGATTGCTTCGTAAGTTTTTGCTCTACCGATAACATCATCAGACTTCACAGTCAAGATTTCTCTAAGTGTACTTGATGCTCCATAAGCTTCAAGTGCCCAAACCTCCATCTCTCCAAAACGTTGACCTCCAAATTGAGCTTTACCTCCAAGTGGTTGTTGTGTAATCAACGAGTATGGACCTATAGAACGTGCGTGCATTTTATCGTCAACCATGTGTCCAAGTTTCAACATGTAGATAACTCCTACTGTTGCCGCTTGATGGAAACGTTCTCCTGTACCACCATCATATAAATGTGTATGTCCAAAACGTGGTATTCCAGCTTCATCAGTCAATTCATTGATTTGATCAAGAGTTGCTCCGTCAAAAATTGGTGTAGCAAATTTTCTACCCAAGTTCATACCAGCCCAACCAAGAACAGTTTCATAAATTTGACCAATGTTCATACGTGAAGGTACACCAAGTGGGTTCAACACGATATCAACTGGCGTTCCGTCTTCAAGGAAAGGCATGTCTTCGTGACGAACGATACGAGCAACAATACCTTTGTTACCGTGACGTCCAGCCATTTTATCCCCAACTTTAAGTTTACGTTTTTTGGCAATATATACTTTCGCTAATTTCAAGATTCCTGCTGGCAATTCATCTCCAACAGTAATAGTGAATTTCTCTCTACGTAATGCACCTTGTAAATCGTTCAATTTAATTTTATAGTTATGAATTAAATCATTAACCATTTTATTAGTTGCATCATCAGCAACCCATTGACCTTTACTTAAGTGAGCAAAATCTTCAACAGCATAAAGCATTTTTTGAGTATATTTTTTACCTTTTGGTAAAACTTCTTCACCCAAATCATTCATTACACCTTGAGATGTTTTTCCGTTAACGATTAAGAAAAGTTTCTCTACTAATTTGTCTTTTAATTCAACAAATTTAGTTTCGAATTCCATTTCTAAAGCGCCCAAAGCATCTTTATCCTGAGTACGTTTACGTTTATCTTTTACTGCTCTTGCAAACAATTTTTTGTCTAAAACAACACCATGTAAAGAAGGAGACGCTTTTAATGAAGCATCTTTTACATCACCTGCTTTATCCCCAAAGATTGCACGAAGCAATTTCTCTTCCGGAGTAGGATCTGATTCTCCTTTTGGAGTAATTTTTCCGATAAGAATGTCGCCAGGTTTAACCTCGGCTCCAATTCTGATCATTCCATTTTCATCTAAATCTTTAGTAGCTTCTTCAGAAACATTTGGAATATCGTTCGTTAATTCTTCGTTACCTAATTTAGTATCTCTAACTTCTAATGAATAATCATCTACATGAATAGAGGTAAAAATATCGTCACGAACTACTTTTTCAGAAATTACAATCGCATCCTCGAAGTTATATCCTTTCCATGGCATAAATGCAACTTTTAGGTTACGACCTAAAGCTAATTCGCCATTTTGAGTTGCATATCCTTCCGATAATACTTGACCAAGAATCACTCTGTCCCCTTTTCTTACGATAGGTTTCAAGTTGATACTTGTTCCTTGATTGGTTTTTCTAAATTTAATTAGATTGTATGTTTTTTCATCAGGCTCAAAACTTACCATTCTTTCTTCCTCAGAACGATCGTATTTGATAGTGATAATATTAGCATCTACATATTCAATAACTCCATCTCCTTCAGCGTTAATTAAAACTCTAGAATCAGAAGCTACTTGACGCTCTAAACCAGTTCCAACAATTGGGGCTTCAGGACGAATTAATGGTACGGCCTGACGCATCATGTTAGATCCCATCAAGGCTCTATTCGCATCATCATGTTCTAAGAAAGGAATCAAAGAAGCTGAAATAGAAGCAATTTGGTTTGGCGCAACATCGGTATAATCTACTCTTGTTGGTTCAATTACCGGGAAATCACCTTCTTGACGTGCAATTACGTCTTCGGCAGTAATTTTTCCAGTAGCATCCATTTGAATATTTGCCTGAGCAATCATCATTCCTTCTTCTTCTTCTGCGCTTAAGTAAACTGGAGTAGACTCTAAATCTACAGTTCCGTTAGTTACTTTACGGTACGGTGTTTCGATGAAACCCATTCCGTTTACTTTAGCATAAACACCAAGAGAAGATATCAAACCAATGTTTGGTCCCTCAGGAGTTTCAATAGGACATAAACGTCCGTAATGCGTATAGTGAACGTCACGTACCTCAAAACCTGCTCTTTCTCTCGAAAGTCCACCTGGTCCTAGTGCAGATAATCTTCTTTTGTGTGTAATCTCGGCAAGTGGATTCGTTTGATCCATAAACTGAGACAACTGGTTTGTTCCAAAGAAAGAGTTGATAACAGATGATAATGTTTTAGCATTAATCAAATCTATTGGTGTAAACACCTCGTTATCTCTAACGTTCATACGCTCTCTAATAGTTCTAGCCATACGAGCTAAACCAACACCGAATTGTTGAGACAATTGTTCACCAACTGTTCTAACACGACGGTTTGATAAGTGATCAATATCATCAATCTCTGCTTTAGAGTTGATCAATTCGATCAAATATTTTACAATGGTAATGATATCTTCTTTGGTAAGCACTTGCTTTTCCATTGGGATATCTAAACCAAGTTTTTTATTCATTCTATAACGACCTACCTCACCTAAGTTGTAACGTTGATCAGAGAAGAATAATTTATCTATAATACCACGAGCAGTTTCTTCATCAGGCGGTTCTGCGTTACGCAATTGTCTGTAGATATGTTCAACAGCTTCTTTTTCAGAATTTGTTGGATCTTTTTGAAGCGTATTGTGAATGATGGCATAATCACCTTGATTAGCATCTTCTTTATGCAACAAAATAGATTTAACGTTAGAATCAATGATTTCTTCCACATTATCTTTGTCGATAATTGTATCTCTATCAAGGATTATTTCGTTACGTTCGATAGAAACTACTTCACCAGTATCTTCATCTACGAAATCCTCATGCCATGTATTCAATACACGGGCAGCTAATTTTCTACCAACATATTTTTTAAGACCAGTTTTAGAAACCTTAATTTCTTCAGCAAGGTCAAAAATTTCTAGAATATCTTTATCTCTTTCAAAACCAATTGCTCTAAAAAGAGTGGTAACTGGTAATTTTTTCTTTCTATCGATATAAGCATACATTACGCTATTAATATCTGTAGAAAATTCTATCCAAGAACCTTTAAAAGGAATTACTCTGGCAGAATACAATTTTGTACCATTTGCATGGAATGATTGACCAAAGAAAACACCCGGCGATCTGTGTAATTGAGATACAACTACACGCTCAGCACCATTAATAACAAAGGTACCACTTGGTGTCATATAAGGAATTGTACCAAGATATACATCCTGAACAATTGTTTCAAAATCTTCATGTTCTGGATCAGTACAATATAGTTTTAACCTTGCTTTTAAGGGCACACTATAAGTAAGACCTCTTTCTATACATTCTTGAATTGTGTAACGTGGTGGATCTACAAAATAATCAAGGAATTCCAATACAAAGTTATTTCTTGTATCAGTAATTGGGAAATTTTCCATGAAGGTATTGTAAAGCCCTTCGTCGCCTCTTTCGTCAGATTTAGTTTCTAATTGAAAAAAATCTTTAAACGATTTAACCTGAACATCTAGAAAATCTGGATAATCAGGAATATTTTTTGTTGAGGCAAAATTCAATCTTTCAGTCTGATTTGTTATCATCAATGGACAAAATTTTGATTAAAAAAGTAATTTTTTTTGTACAAATATTGATTTATTTATACTTTCCTTTTACAACCATTACATCTTTAAAAACCAATTTAAGATAACTACTTTCTTATTATCTGTTAATTTTTTTTCCTCGTAATGGGTAAAATGAATTTGTTCAAAAAGGCTATTATGTAATTATACAACTAGACTTTTGTTATACGAAAAAATGGTTTAGGTCATTGGGCGACTAAACCCAAGACCTAAACCTAATTCTTTAAACCGAGTTTAACTATTTAAGTTCAACCTCAGCTCCAGCTTCTTCTAAAGATTTTTTAAGCCCTTCAGCTTCTTCTTTAGAAACACCTTCTTTTACATTACTTGGTGCGCTATCAACTACATCTTTAGCTTCTTTCAAACCTAAACCTGTAAGTTCTTTAACTAATTTTACAACTGCTAATTTAGAAGCACCTGCTGCTTTTAATACAACTGTAAATTCTGTTTGAACATCTTCAGCAGCAGCTTCACCACCACCTGAAACTACTACAGCTGCAGCAGCTGGTTCGATTCCGTACTCATCTTTTAATATTGTTGCTAATTCGTTAACTTCTTTTACTGTTAGGTTAACTAATTGTTCTGCGAATTGTTTCAAATCTGCCATTTTTTCTATCGTTTTAAAATGATTTGTAAAAATATAATTTATTTATTGTGCGCGTTTTTTAAATAAAATTAGAGTAAGACTCTATTTTTATTATGCTTCCACTTCTTCTGTAGCCTCTTCGCTTTTTGCGAATTGGTTTTGAAGAGCAGAAATAACTCTTTGTGCTGGTGATTGCAATAATCCAATAAGTTCGCCGATAAGCTCTTCTTTAGATTTAATAGTTGCTAATGCATCTAATTGATCATCTCCAATATAAATTTCAGAGTTAATAAAAGCTCCTTTTAATACAGGTTTAGCTGATTTTTTTCTGAAATCTTTGATAATTTTACCAGGAGCGTTTGCTATCTCAGAAATGAATATAGCACTATTACCAGTCAAAACTGAAGGTAAATCTCCATAATCATTAGCTGAAGCTTCCATTGCTTTTGCAAGCAAAGTATTTTTAACCACTTCTAATTTTATACCTGCTTTAAAGCAAGCTCTTCTCAAGTTTGAAGTTGTTTCTGCATTCATTCCAGAAATATCAGATACATAAACAATGTTTGTACCAGCTAACTGTGCAGTTAAAACTTCAATCGCGATTGATTTTTCTTCTCTAGTCATACTAAAAATTTTTAACTACCAATTATACTGCTTTAGGGTCCAAAGCAATTGCAGGACTCATAGTGCTAGTTAGGTAAATACTTTTGATGTAAGTTCCTTTAGCAGCAGTTGGCTTAAGTTTGATTAATGTTTGAATAATTTCGTGTGCATTGTCAACGATTTGTTCGCTACCAAAAGAAATTTTACCAATTCCTGCATGCACAATACCAGTTTTATCAACTTTAAAGTCAATTTTACCAGCTTTAACCTCTTGAACAGCTTTAGCAACATCCATAGTTACCGTACCTGTTTTAGGGTTTGGCATTAAACCTCTAGGTCCTAAAATACGACCTAATGGACCTAATTTACCCATAACAGAAGGCATAGTGATGATTACATCAACATCTGTCCAACCGTCCTTAATTTTTTGTAAATAATCGTCAAGACCTACATAGTCCGCACCAGCTGCTAAAGCTTCCGCTTCTTTATCTGGAGTAACTAATGCTAATACTTTAACATCTTTACCAGTTCCATGAGGTAATGTTACCACACCTCTAACCATTTGATTCGCTTTTCTTGGATCTACGCCCAAACGAACTGCGATATCAACAGACTCATCAAATTTTGCAGAAGCAACTACTTTTATTAATGCCGCAGCATCTTTAAGAGAATATAGTTTGTTCTTTTCAATTTTTGAAGCAGCCTCTTTTTGCTTTTTTGTCAATTTTGCCATGTCTTTCTCTTAATTAAAAAGGAGAATCTCCTGATACAGTTATACCCATAGATCTAGCTGTTCCAGCGATCATGCTCATAGCAGATTCGATTGTGAATGCATTTAAATCTACCATTTTATCTTCAGCAATTGCTTTGATAACATCCCAAGTAACGCTAGCTACTTTTTTACGATTTGGTTCACCTGATCCGGACTTTAGCTTTGCAGCTTCCAATAACTGGACAGCAGCAGGAGGAGTTTTTACAACAAAATCAAATGATTTGTCTTTATACACAGTAATTTGTACTGGGCATATTTTGCCGGGTTTATCTTGAGTTCTAGCATTAAATTGCTTACAGAATTCCATGATGTTTACCCCAGCAGCTCCTAAAGCAGGTCCAACCGGTGGCGACGGGTTCGCAGCACCTCCCTTAACTTGTAGTTTAACTACCTTACTAATTTCTTTAGCCATTTTTTAAAAAATTTAACACTACAATCATTGGAAGCGATTGTAATGGATATTATAGATGTAACAAAAAATTATACTTTTTCAACTTGCATAAAACTCAATTCCAATGGTGTTTTTCTTCCGAAAATCTTAACCATCACTTCTAGCTTACGCTTTTCTTCATTGATTTTCTCAACCGTTCCGTTGAAACCATTGAAAGGACCATCAACAACCTTAATAGTTTCTCCAATATTAAAAGGAATAGCACGAGTATCTGTATTCACAGCCAACTCATCTACCTTACCTAACATTCTGTTAACTTCAGATAGTCTTAACGGCACAGGCTCACCACCTTTAATTTCACCTAAAAAACCAATAACACTTGTTATAGACTTGATAATATGAGGTATTTCACCTATTAGATTCGCCTCAATCATAACATAACCAGGAAAATAAACTTTATCTTTGATTATCTTCTTTCCTTCTTTTACAGTAACTACTTTTTCAGTAGGAACTAGAACTTGCGAAACATAGTCACCCATCCCTAATCTTGCGATTTCGGTTTCGATATACGCTTTCACTTTATTTTCTTGTCCGCTTACTGCTCTAACTACATACCACTTTTTAATATTATTATCTGCCATAACAAAAAAATTATGCTTTTATCCAGTTAAAAAATCCAGCCAAAGCTTTTGCGAAAATTTCATCTACTCCCCAAGTTGCCAAAGCGAATAATACTGAAAAAACAGCAACAACAATCGTTAGACGTTGCACCTCAGCCCAAGCCGGCCAAGTTACATTTGACTTTAATTCTTCAAATGCTTCTGATATGTAATTAACAACTTTTGTCATTATGATTTAGTTTATTTGCACGGGCGGAGGGATTCGAACCCCCATCAACGGTTTTGGAGACCGCTATTCTACCCTTGAACTACGCCCGTCTGTTAATAAAAGCCAGTAACAACCTAAGAAGTTACTGGCTTCATAATTTTATTTATAGGATTATGCTACAATCTCAGTTACCTGACCTGCACCTACTGTTCTACCACCTTCACGGATAGCAAAACGTAAACCAACATTTAATGCAATTGCACTAAGCAATACAACATCAATAGTTAAGTTATCCCCAGGCATAACCATCTCTACACCTGCTGGCAAAGTAATGATACCTGTTACGTCAGTTGTACGTACGTAAAACTGTGGACGGTAGTTATTATGGAATGGTGTGTGACGACCACCTTCTTCTTTTTTCAAGATATAAACCTCAGCTTTGAAAGTAGCATGTGGTTTAACTGAACCTGGCTTACAAATAACCATTCCTCTTTTGATGTCTTCTTTTTGAATACCTCTTAAAAGAATACCCACGTTATCTCCAGCTTCTCCTCTATCAAGGATTTTACGGAACATCTCAACTCCTGTAATAGTAGAAGTTAATTTTTCAGCTCCCATACCAATGATCTCAACCGGATCCCCAGTATTAGCAACACCTGTTTCGATACGACCTGTAGCAACAGTTCCACGACCAGTGATTGAAAACACATCTTCAACAGGCATCAAGAAAGGTTTTGCAACGTCTCTTACCGGCTCTTCGATCCAAGCATCAACAGCTTCCATCAATTCAAGAATTTTTGGTACCCAAACTGGATCATTATTCAATCCACCTAAAGCTGAACCTTGAACAACAGGACCATTATCTCCATCATATTCGTAGAAAGATAACAAGTCTCTGATTTCCATCTCAACTAATTCAAGTAATTCCTCATCATCAACCATATCCACTTTATTCATGAATACAACCATTCTAGGAATACCTACCTGACGTCCTAAAAGGATATGCTCACGTGTTTGTGGCATTGGTCCATCAGTAGCAGCTACAACAAGAATAGCACCATCCATTTGAGCAGCACCTGTAACCATGTTTTTTACGTAATCCGCGTGACCTGGACAGTCAACGTGAGCGTAATGACGATTAGCAGTTTCATACTCAACGTGAGATGTATTAATTGTAATACCTCTTTCTTTTTCTTCAGGAGCATTATCAATTTGATCAAATGATTTTGCTTGACAGTAACCAGCATCAGATAATACTTTCGTTATTGCTGCAGTTAAAGTAGTTTTTCCGTGATCTACGTGTCCAATTGTACCTATATTTAAGTGCGGTTTGGAACGATTAAAATTTTCTTTTGCCATTTTACTTAATTTTTAATCTTAGTTATTATAATTTATTAGTGTTCAAATATTTCATTTTGAGCCAATGTCGGGAATTGAACCCGAGACCTCTTCCTTACCAAGGAAGCACTCTACCCCTGAGCTACACCGGCAGAGAAATCTTCATTAAAAGTTCAACATTCAAATTTAAAAATTCGATTTTTCAAACTTTCTTTTGTGGGGAGAGCAGGATTCGAACCTGCGAAGTTTACACAGCAGATTTACAGTCTGCCCTCGTTGGCCGCTTGAGTATCTCCCCTTTTATTGATTTCCAGTACTTTAAAAGAACTATTTCCAAACGCTTTGGAAATAAATTTTTAGAGCCGGCGGAGGGACTCGAACCCACGACCTGCTGATTACAAATCAGCTGCTCTAGCCAACTGAGCTACGCTGGCAATATCAATAAAAAAGTCCGCTATTTCTAACGGACTGCAAATGTAGAGATTTTATCTCTCAATCAAAACATTTTTTCAAAAAAATTTATATTAAATGTGCGAACTTATTTTTTCTTTCCTTTTTACCAACAATCGTTCTAAAGATTCAGCACAAAGCTCCACTGCTTCTTCAAAAATTTTACACTGCTTTTTAACCACAAAATCATCACCCGGAACATTAATTTTTATCTCAGCAATTTTGTTCTCTTTATCACTTGTCTTTTCAACTTTTAAAAAAACATCCACGGATACCACCTTATCGTAATATTTTTCTAACTTGTCCATTCTTTCTTGAACAAAATCAACTAGCTTTTTGTCAACAGTAAAGTTAACTGCATGAACATTTACCTTCATAATCATTATTTTTTAATAGTTAAACATTTCCGAATTACTTCTGATTCCTTGGATGTGCATCTCCATATACTTTTTTTAGTTCCGCCAAACTATTGTGCGTATATATTTGCGTTGACGCCAAACTGGAATGTCCTAATAATTCTTTTACTGAGTTCAAATCGGCTCCGTTATTTAATAAATGAGTTGCAAACGTATGTCTCAATATATGCGGACTCTTTTTTACTTTCTCGGAGACAGCACTAAAGTAAGAATTTATTAATCGATACACAAAAGAATCATTTAATTTTAACCCTTTTTTTGTGAGAAAAAAATAATCGTCATCCACTATTGACAGCATGAAAGAGCGCTCCTTTAAATATAAAGAAAACTGATTTATAATTATCGGCAAAACTGGCAATATCCGCTCCTTATTCCTTTTTCCCAGCACTTTGATTGTGGCACTAGGCAAATTGACATTAACTACTTTTAAATGAATCAACTCCGTTCTTCGCATGCCGGTAGTATAAAATAAATCAACTATAAGCTTATTTCTTATTTCCTCAAAGCCTACAGGATTTTGCAAATGACCTAATGCATCTTCAACTTCTTTTTCAGAAAACGGAATTTGTACTATTTTAGGAGTCTTTAGCGCTTTGTGTTTCAATAGCGGACTCAACTTTATTTGTTTTGTTTTTAATAGAAATTTATAAAATGCTTTTAAGGATGCAATTTTTCTATTAACCGAGGTATTTGATATATCATTATCAACAAGAGAAACAATCCAAGTTCTAATTTGACTATAATTAACTTGCTCAATATTCTCTTGATCAAAATGAATCGTATTGAACGACTCAAAAGAAGCAATATCATTGCAATACGCAGTTACAGTATGCGAAGAGTATTTTTTCTCCAACTGTAGATAATCCCGAAATGCATCTTTATTAGTAGCCATAAAAAAACCGTTAGCATCAAAGTTATAAAACTTTAATGACTAACGGTACTTTATTCTAATAGATATTGACTAACTCTCTAAGTTATCTCTCATATTTTGGATATAAGCCGCTTTTTGAATTTTGATTCTATTTGTAACTGAAGGCTTAATAAAAGCAGTACGTGCTCTTAATTGACGAACAGTTCCTGTTTTATCAAATTTTCTTTTGTAACGTTTTAACGCTCTATCGATATTTTCTCCGTCTTTAATTGGTATAATTAACATAATATAGACACCCCCTTTCTTTAAGTGTGCAAAAGTAAACATTATTTTGAATTACGAGTCATGAATTATAGATTATTTTTGGGCGTGCCGGCGAACACCACTTTCATCATTCACAAAACGTCTCTATCCCGCCGTCAGGCTGTCCGTTGCAAGTCCTCATTGCATTCCGGGCTTTCCTCTTCCATCCTTCACGCAAAAAAAAAGAGCCAATCTACAATTTAATGCATCTTGACTCTTTATACTATATTCAAATTTTCAAAAACTATTCTTTCAACAAATTTCTGGAAATTACTATTTTTTGAATTTCAGTTGTACCTTCCCCAATGGTACACAATTTAGAATCTCTATAGAATTTCTCCACTGGATAATCTTTAATATAACCATATCCACCATGAATTTGCACCGCTTCATTCGCAACTTTTACACAAACTTCTGAAGCATACATTTTAGCCATAGCTCCCATCGTGGTAACCGGTTTGTGTTGTTGTTTCAAGAAAGCCGCTTTATGCAACAACAATTCCGAAGCTTCAATTTCAGTTGCCATATCAGCTAACTTGAATGAAATTCCTTGAAATTCACAAATTGGTTGTCCAAATTGATGCCTTTCTTTCGAATATTTTAATGCAGCTTCATAAGCACCTTTTGCGATCCCTAATGACAATGCTCCTATCGATATTCTTCCTCCATCTAAAACTTTCATCGCTTGAATAAAACCTTGTCCTACTTCCCCTAATCTGTTAGCATCAGGAATACGACAATTATCAAATATCAATTCAGCAGTTTCGCTGGCACGCATCCCTAATTTATTTTCTTTTTTTCCTGAGGCAAAACCTGGCATTCCTTTTTCGAATACAAAAGCAGTCATTCCTTTCGAATCTCCTTTTTCACCGGTACGAACAATAACCACAGCGATATCTCCCGAAATGGCGTGCGTAATGAAATTCTTAGCTCCATTGACAATCCAGAAATCTCCATCTTTTTTTGCAGTAGTATTCATTCCACCCGCATCTGATCCTGTATCATGTTCTGTCAATCCCCAAGCACCTATATGCTCAGCAGTGGCTAGTTTCGGAATCCATCTTTTCTTTTGTTCTTCGTTTCCAAAAGTCAAAATATGATTCGTACATAAAGAATTGTGAGCTGCTACTGATAGTCCAATAGATGGATCTACTTTTGATATTTCTTCTACAATAGTAATGTACTCATGGTATCCTAATCCAGAACCTCCAAGTTCTTCTGGTACTAAAACACCCATAAACCCCATTTCACCTAATTTTTTAAACAAAGGCACAGGAAATGTTTGTGCTTCATCCCACTCCATTATATTTGGACGAATTTCTTTTTCAGCAAAATCTCTTATAGATTGTGCAATCATAGATTGCGTTTCGTTGTAATCAAAGTTCATTGTGACAGTGTTTTATTTTAAAAGTCCAAATATAAGCCAATTAAATTTGCTTTATCAACAGGAAATCCCTTAATTTTTGTTAAATCCTCAATATTCTTAATATTTCCTGTCATACTTCTATAAGTCACAATTTCTTTGGCTAAAGCATATCTAAAATAATAAAACTGGGAAAGCTCTTTTAAAGAAGCATTATTAATGTCTATCTTTTTAAAATTTGGTAGAGCTGAAATTTTAAAATGGGTATTCAAATTTTCAATAACTTCAGGTGATAATCCCCAAACATCTTTCATTTGTTCCATTGAAACAAACCCGCCTAAGCTTTCTTTTTGCTTTAAAATCCGAAGAGATATGGCCTCGCCTATTCCATAAATTTTTATCAAATCTTCTTTGGTGGCCAAATTGATATCGATTAAAACAATTTTTTCCTTTTTGGCGAAAGCCTGATCTTGATAATTTTTATATGCTTTATATTCTTTTTTATTATTTACCCAATCTGGAAATTTAAAAAAGGGAGCAATTACATTTAATAACGAATCCGAAACTTTAGTCACGTTTTGAAATTCCTCTGCAGAATTAACATATTTGTTTTCTTTTCTAAAAGCCAACAAGCGGTCAATTTCCTGAACTGACATTCCTAGTTTATATCCTTTATAGTCTGTTATAAAATTAGGATTGAAAGGATATATTTTAGGAAAATCCTTAGAATTATCAGTTTTCATGGAATCAATTTGAGATTGTAGTGAAAGCCATTTCTGTTTCTCCGGATAATTTTTCACGACAGCACTAAAATCAACAAAAAAATAAACCGATTGCAAAACAATGATAATCGCAAATAATAAAAACACACCTGTACGTTGTTCACGAGAAAATTTAAAATAGGCAACCATCGTTCTGAAATTCATTATTTTAATTTGATTAAAAAACTTATTTTAATAGCTAAAAATAAGAAAACTATTTAAATTTAAAAATAGAATAAAAATCAATTCAACTTATATTTTCTTATCGAAAATTTTACAACTTTAAAATAAGAATTTAAAAAAATAACATTATATTTTTTATGTAATTAATAAAATTAAGCCATTAAAATAATTATTATTCATTTATTAAAATATTGTTAGGTTTTTTTTATTTTATAAAATTTATTTAAATTATTGTTTTTATTTTTTATAAAAAAGAATACATTTGGAGCTTAATAACAAAAAAACACACAAAACATGTCTATTTGGAAAAGAAAACCATTAGCTCAGCTTTTAGCAGAGGCCGCTGATTCTGAAAAGGGATTAAAAAGAACATTAACCGCTTGGACTCTAATTGCATTAGGCATTGGTGCCATAATTGGCGCAGGATTGTTTGTAAGAACGGCAATGGCTGCTTCACAAAATGCAGGACCATCTGTAACAATAGCGTTTATTGTTGCTGCAATTGGATGCGCATTAGCCGGATTGTGTTATGCAGAGCTTTCTTCTTCAATTCCTATTTCTGGTAGTGCTTACACCTATACTTATGCAACAATGGGTGAATTTTTAGCCTGGATTATTGGTTGGGATTTAATTCTTGAATATGCCGTAGGAGCTGCCACTGTAGGAATCGCTTGGAGTGAATACCTCAACAATTTACTGGTCAATGTGCTACACATGAGTCCAATACCCTTTTCGTTGTCACATTCTCCATTTCAAACTGATCCAATAACTGGTGAACATGGAATGATTAACTTACCTGCATTATTTATAGTTGGAATTATTAGTTTATTATTAATAAAAGGAATTCAAGAATCAGCTTTTGTTAATGGAATCATTGTAATTGTAAAAGTTGCTATCGTAATATTAATTATTATTATAGGATGGCATTTTGTAAATCCAGCAAATCACACTCCTTATATTCCAGCAAGTTCAATTTTCACAGATGAACATGGTATCGATCATAAATTTGGAGGCTTTTGGGGAATAATTGGAGCAGCCGGAACCGTTTTCTTTGCTTTTATAGGATTCGATGCAGTAAGTACAGCTGCACAGGAAACGATAAACCCAAAAAGAAATATGCCTATAGGTATCTTGGGTTCATTAGCTATTTGCACCGTATTATATATTTTATTTGCTCATGTTCTTACTGGAGTAGCAACTATAGAAGATTTTAGAACAGGTGGTAAAGAAGCTTCTGTGGCATTTGCAATTAACAAATACATGATTGGATACGCTTGGTTAGGTCAATTAGTAACTGTAGCTATTTTGGCAGGATTTTCTTCTGTAATTTTAGTGATGCTATTAGGACAATCCAGAGTATTTTATGCAATGGGTAAAGATGGCTTATTGCCTAAAATGTTTAGCGACTTACATCCAAAATACAAAACACCATACAAAGCTAATATCGCTATTTTAATAATTGTTGGTGCATTTGCCGCTTTTATTCCTGGAGATATTGTAGGTGACATGACTAGTATTGGAACATTGTTTGCTTTTTCATTAGTATGTGTATCAGTAATAATTCTAAGAAAAAAAGAACCAAACATGGTTCGCGAATTCAAAACACCATTCGTACCTTTAGTTCCAATTTTAGGAGTTATCACTTGCGTTTTGATGATGGCAGGCTTAGGTTGGACAAACTGGCTTAGACTTTTTGCATGGATGGTAATAGGTGTTATTTTCTATTTTGCTTATGGAAAGAAAAATAGCGTATTAAACAATACTAAAGAATAAATTTATTTTCACAAAATAAAAAAGGGGTTATGAAGTACTTAAATACTTTATAATCCCTTTTTCTTATTTATATTACTTTACAAATCAAAAACAGAAGTGCGTTTAGCCCGAATTAAATCCTTCAAACGAATCCAAAAAGCCAATGTCAAATAAACGGCAAACCATAATCCAACAGTAACAAACGACAAATAAATAAAAAACAATCGCACACTACTAGCCCGCATTCCTAATGTATCAGCCATACGGGAAGAAACATGAAAGCCGTGTTTCTCAAAAAAAAATTTGAGCTTGATTACTACTGACATTTTTTTAGTTTATTAGTTGAATGCTTATTCGTTTATTCGAAAAACAAATTTACAACATTACAGCAATCTCCAGTAAACAAATACAAAAATAACTGAATCAACTTTTTTTCAACAATTCCATCCCTACGGAACATTCTAAACATTTACTTTTATTACAATATTCATTTTTGAGTTGCAACAAAGATTGCGTTTCAAAAGCACTTTTTGATTGTATTCCAAAAGAACTAAATTTATCCATAACCGCATTTTTCTCTGGAGCGACTTCATTTAAAAGACCTATCAAATCCTCCGAAATTTCCTTTCCTTGACTTTTTGCAAAAGCAAACTGAAGCGGAATGATAGTATTTATAACAATCAAATCTATGAAAGATTTAGAAAGCGATTTCTTTTTCTTCGGACTTTCTTTGTCAAATTGATAATGATTCAACCAATATTCTGAAGCGGATACTTGAAACACTCCGTAAATATCTTTTAATGAATTTAGAGTGCTTATTTTAGAAAATAAATTTTGCTGACTGTGGTATAAATTGGCCAATTGAGAAAGTCGTATCGTAGGAAAATTATCAGGACGGTGCTTAAAAAACTGAACGGGTTCTATACACACTTTCTCTATTTGATATTTATGCAACAAATAGAAATACCTGAATTTTAAATCTTTGAAATAATTATCTTCTTTTTCTGAATCCAATAATCCAGAGGCTCCAAAAATCAAAGCTTCAAGATTCTCCACTTCAAAACTTTCTTTTCTAATTATTGAAAAGGGAATAGATTGTGCTATTTTTAAAAAGATTTCTCCATTCATATTTAGACCAAAACTCTTCGCTAAAAGACAAAATAAAACCGCTTCCCAATCTTGGTTAGTTTGTTCCAATAAATCAAATATAGGTTGGGATTTCCTTTCTAAACGTTCAAAAAATAACCGTTCTTGCCAGTTTTTAAAAGCAAATTCGTCAATCTCTTTTAGTTGCTTTTCGCAAAAAATCCAAGACTTAGGAGCCATTAAAGATTGGTAATTCTCAACTGTTTCTTTTTCAACATATTTTTTGAGTTCCAAAACCGGAATTTCAGTATTGTTGCTTCTAAAAATCTCTGTGTCATGTTCCCAAACTACATGTAAAATTACATTTTCATAACTCGC
This sequence comes from Flavobacterium cryoconiti, assembly GCF_048158645.1. Classification (NCBI taxonomy): domain Bacteria; kingdom Pseudomonadati; phylum Bacteroidota; class Flavobacteriia; order Flavobacteriales; family Flavobacteriaceae; genus Flavobacterium; species Flavobacterium cryoconiti. Next base: position 65,364 of record NZ_JBLNKW010000005.1, read on the forward strand.
ATCTTTTTCGTGATGATGCACATACCAATCTGAAGATTTAAGATGAATTTCAACGTTTCCGGCCCATTTCTGCTCACCAATAGTAATTTGAGCATTAAAGAAATCAGGACCCGCCAATTCAAGAAATTGACCTACATTGATAATTGTGACTCCCTCATTGTTGAACGTTTTTAAATTCAAGGTATCGAACTTCTTGAATTTCCAGAGGTAATGGAGGAAATCTTCTTTCATTTTAATATTTTAGATGAAAGACTAAAGTAAGAAAAAAACAGAAATGAGAGAAATTTATTTCAATAAATACAATTTAGCGCAAGCACGAGCATCGGATAATGCTTCGTGATGATTTAATGAAATATTCATTTCCCGGCAACAATCACTTAGTTTAGTTGGTTTTAATCCTTTGGATTTGTAAATTTTTACCGTGCATTCCCAACGAGAAGCGATATTCAAATCAGCATAATCTAAACCATAAAGCGCCATTGATTTGGCAAGAACATTTCTGTCGAAACTCTCATTATGAGCTACAATAACCCTATTTTGTAGCCGTTTTTGAATTTCTGGATATACTTGCGCGAATGATTTTGCATTCACCGTATCCCGTGGATAAATTCCATGCACTTGAATCGTAAAAGGAGAATATAAATTATTTGGCGGCTTGATTAAACTGACAAACTCATCTACAATTATTCCGTTTTCTACGGTAACAATACCTACGGAGCAAGGATGGAATGCTGTTGCGGTTTCAAAATCTATAGCAGTGAAGGTCATTAAATTTGCATTTTTATAAAACTAAAAAACCACAAATTTAACGAATTTAATTCGTCAAATTTGTGGTTATGAAAATTTTAATACTTGAAAAATATATTCTTATTTTATCGATCCAATAATATCATATTTAGTAATAATATGGTGATTTCCATTCTCTAATTCAACCAAAACCGCATCGTTTTCTTTGGTAAATAATTTCGAAACTTCTTCTATTGAGGTTCCTAATTTTACGATTGGAAATGGTTTTCCCATAATTTCTTTAATAGGTCTATCCGCTACATTTTTATCTGCAACATAACTTTGGAACAAATCACTTTCATCAACTGAACCTACAAAACCTGTGACATCAATCACCGGAATTTGAGAAATCTTGTATTTACGCATTCTTTCAATAGCGTGTGAAACTAATTCTTCTGTACGAACTACAATCAATGGTTTGTCGATATGATCTTTGATAACATCTTCCGCTTTTTTGATTTCTTCATCCAAAAACCCTCTTTCACGCATCCAATCGTCATTGAACATTTTACCTACATAGCGACTTCCTGAATCATGAAACAAGACAACCACCACATCTTCGGGTTTGAAATGTTCTTTAAGCTGTAATAATCCTTTTACGGCTGCACCAGCAGAATTGCCTACAAAAATCCCTTCTTCAAGTGCAATTTTTCGGGTATAAACCGCCGCATCTTTGTCGGTTACTTTTGTAAAACCATCAATCAAAGAGAAATCAACATTTTTTGGTAATATGTCTTCGCCAATTCCTTCGGTAATGTAAGAATAGATTTCATTTTCGTCGAAAATTCCTGTTTCATGGTACTTTTTAAACACAGAACCATACGTATCAATTCCCCAAATTTTAATATTTGGATTTTTTTCTTTCAAATATTTTCCAACTCCGGAAATTGTTCCTCCAGTTCCTACACCCGATACAAAATGAGTGATTTTACCGCCAGTTTGTTCCCAAATTTCAGGTCCGGTTTGCTCATAATGTGCTAAAGAATTGGATGGATTATCGTATTGGTTTACATACCAGGAATTAGGTGTCTCTTCCGCTAATCTTTTAGAAACAGAATAATACGACCGTGGATCGGTAGGTTCAACATCGGTAGGGCAAACTACCACTTTTGCACCTACGGCACGAAGAATATCCATTTTTTCTTTGGACTGTTTATCCGAAATCACACAAATAAGTTTGTACCCTTTTATGATAGCCACTAATGCCAATCCCATTCCTGTATTTCCTGAAGTCCCTTCAATAATTGTTCCTCCTGGTTTTAGTCTTCCATCCGCTTCGGCATCTTCAATCATTTTAACGGCCATTCTGTCTTTTACGGAATTTCCAGGATTGAAGGTTTCTACTTTAGCAAGTACCAAAGCATCTATACCAGCAACAACTTTATTAAGTTTAACTAATGGTGTGTTGCCTATTGTGCCTAATATGTTTTCTGCGTACTGCATTTTATTATTCATTTAAGAGTGTTCGTTGTTATAAATCACAACACAAAGATAGCATATTGTTACAAAAAAATCCTGCATAAAGAATTTTACACTCCTTATTAATTCGCTATACTTTATTTTATTGGGAGTTCCTTGAATTTTATTTAAAGTAATACCCTTCACTCGCTTATTCTCTAGCGAGTAAAAGTATATCGGTTAGCATTGAAAAAGGACTTTTTGCTAAATAGTGTGCTACTATTTATTAATTGAAGAAATTCCAAACCAGTCCAAAACGGATTGTAAAATCACGAGAAGGATTATTAGGTGACGCGTAAAAATTGTTACCCGATAAAGAAGAATTAAAATGCTCAGCTTTAAAGTAAATTCTGGTTCTTTGAATCTTAGCATTAATAAAGAAATCAAGGTTTGGAGAATTGCCAATTTCCTTTTTATTCTGGACAAAAAATTCTCCGATTACCGGATTATAATCATTGGCAAAATATTTCGTAAAATAATTCAAAGAAATACCTGTTTGCAAAAACAAAGCTTTCTTTTTGAAAAAAGAACCCGAGTAATAGAATGTATTTCTCGTCACAATTTCAGGAACGTTTAAAATATTATCTTGCTGATCTACTTTTTGATACAAAACAGTATTATCTAATGCAAAACTACCAAATTTCAATTCTTTGTTCACTTTCACGGACAAATAATTTATGGTATTAGCGTATTGTACCGGAGTAACGATTTGAGTACGTGCCAATATTTGCGCATCGGTTGAAACATCATTAAAATACAAATGATCGTTAAGCACAGAATACTGTAACGAGGCATTAAACCACGGTGTAATTGCATTAGCGCTAATTGAGTTTATTTTTTCATTCTTGAAATCATTTGACCAGTTGTATTGAACATAACTACTCTGATACAGGTTGTAATTATTATTTGGCAACTTATTTATGTTTTGATATTGAAATGACAACTGCGTTTCATCATTGAAATCATATTTAACTTTAGCATCCAAATTTGATAAAGATTGATTCGTAATCGATCTTGAATACAAAAATTTCCCATTCCATTTATTTTTTTGATACTCATATTGCCCTCCTGCATTATTTATTTTTTGAGCCAAAGAACCCGGAACCGTTTTATTATCAAAAATTAATATCTGGTTGTAGTAATAATTAGACCTAAAATCATCTACAAAAAACTGAAATTTTCCTAAAGTTGTGTTCTCATAAATCAACCCGGCTCTATTATACATTTTATTGTAACGGGTTTGATCATTGATTCCACTATCTTTGAAAGAAGCTCCAAATCGATATACAATTTCCGAACCCACGGTAGAAGGAACGGTTACCTGATTGTATTCGAAAAACTTATTTTCATAATTAAATTGGTGCGTTACATATAAATTATTTGCTCCTTTGTTTGCATTTATTCTAAAATTGTGATCTAAGAATATTCTTTTCCCTTTCAGAAATGATTTAGCATCTAAAAAAAAGACTTCAAATCGTTGTCTGTTATTGTATTTTGGATCTTCACTTTCGAAATCACTAATGGTTGTAATTCCACCGTTTTCTTCATTTAAAATATCTTGTGATGTAAAATGCGCATTAGAATAATAGCGCTTATTTTTAGTATTATAACTTACGGTAAATCTAAAATTTCCAGTACTTGCCAATTGATTTAAATATTCTCCCTGAGAGCGCAATCCTCTGTAAGCTATAGAAAAATTAAGGTTTTCAGACGTGTTTAAAGTAATGAATGCATCTGTCGATTGCCCTTTTTGCATGACACTTTTAAAATATAATTCGGTAACTGGAGTGGCAACTGAACTATATCGTATTTGGTTTGCCTCCAGAAAATTAAAATGTTTCGCTTTGAAACCAAATTCTGGTAAAGGTGAAAAATCAGTTAAACTATATTGCAATGTATTATACGTTTGACCTTCATTTGCAAAAGGCAAAAGTCCAAAAATATCTTTTCGCAAATAATTATGGCTGTATTCTTTTTGGATAGTAAGTGAAGTATCTATGTAAGTTGTGTCTCGATCCAAAGTAATCACGCGATACATATCTATGGTAGCAACCGGTTGTTTTACCTTTTTGATAGAATCGGAACCGTTGTATTTGCTATTGTAATCTAATTCTTTACTATTCCTTTCTTGAGAAAACAGCAAAGTGGAGAATGATATAAAAATAAAAAAAAAGAAAATTCTCATTTGAATGGGGTATAATTAGGCAATTATTTTTACACTTTTAATCAAGCAAAGGTAATTTATAAAAACATATAAATAAAAAAACACAGCATTTTATAGGATTGTTATAACAAATAGATAACTAACGGGTTTTTACAGCGAAAATTTTATAATATTTGTTTCTTTAAAAAAATACAACATGCTCGAAAACAATTTTTCGAAAATTATCCTCGAAAGCGGAACTGATGAAGCGGGTCGTGGCTGTCTTGCCGGTCCAGTTACTGCAGCAGCCGTTATATTACCTTTTGATTTTGAAAACGCAATCCTGAACGACAGTAAACAATTATCCGAAAAAGCCAGAGAAAAATTACGCCCTATCATTGAACAACAAGCCATTTCCTTTGCAGTAACGCATCTTGAGCCCCTGATAATTGACGAAATCAATATTCTGAATGCATCTATAAAAGCGATGCAGGAAAGTATTCTAAAACTCCATCCCAAACCCGAATATATTATTGTTGATGGAAATGCGCCATTAATCCATAAAAAAGGAATAAAAAACCGTGGAGGAAAAATTTTTACTGTAGCTGAACTCGAAATTTTAAATTCGATTCCAAATACCAGTATCGTAAAAGGGGATTCTAAATTTATGAGTATTGCTGCTGCCTCAGTATTGGCAAAAACTTATCGGGATGATTATATGAATCGCATTCATGAGGAGTTCCCCATGTACAACTGGAAACAAAATAAAGGCTATCCTACCAAAGAACATCGTGAAGCAATACGAAAATACGGGATAACGAAATATCACCGAATGACATTTCGACTATTGCCGGAACAGTTAAAATTAGAAATTTAGATTTCAGATTTCTCAAAAGTCGCATCAAAAAGAATGGAGAAATGCTTCAGGATTTTTTCTTTGACTTCTTCTTCATTTACTCTTTCAACTCCGAGTTCTATGTTTAATGAAGTTACTGCTTTACCGCGAATTCCACACGGAATGATGTTATCAAAATAACCCAAATCAGCATTTACGTTTAAAGCAAATCCATGCATGGTTACCCAACGGGAAGCGCGAACACCCATAGCACAAATTTTTCGAGCAAATGGAGTTCCTGCGTCCAACCAAACACCTGTTTCGCCTTCACTTCTGCCACAAGAAATTCCATATTCTTGAAGGGTAAGAATAATGGCTTCTTCCAGAAAACGCAAGTATTTATGAATATCAGTAAAGAAATTTTCTAAGTCAATAATTGGATAACCTACAATTTGTCCGGGGCCGTGATACGTAATATCGCCGCCACGATTGATTTTATAGAACGTCGCTCCTTTGGCTTCGAGTTGTTTTTCGGATAAAAGTAAATTACTTAAATCGCCACTTTTACCCAAAGTATACACATGAGGATGTTCCACAAAAAGGAAATAATTAGGCGTTTGTAAACTCGTTTCCTCTCTCCTATTTTTAATTTTTAAGTCAACTATTCCTTTGAACAATTCTTCTTGGTATTCCCAAGTTTCCTTGTAATCTTTGTTCTCTAAATCTTGAAGTTGGATGGTTTTGTTCATTTGTCATTGCGTGGAACGAAGGAATCCTATTTCGTTCACTAATTTTTGATTGGCAAAGGTACAAAGTTTTCAAGAATGAATAATGCAGTGTTCCGTTAGATCTTTAGTTTAAAATTCTTATTCCAAAATCACCTCTAAATTTGTGCTTTCTGGATTTTGTAAACAATCTGTTATTAGAAATTGCAATTCTAATGCTTTTTTATCTTCGCTTATTTTTGCATTTGCATTCGAAACTGATTTTATTTTTCGAGGAAAATGATATTTTAAAATATAAGGCTGATTGATTTTAAAATTAGCCACTCGGGTTTTCAAGTCAGCAATTTTATCTTGCTGTTTTTTTAATTCGACTTCATTAGTAATTTTCACTGTCCTTTTAAAAAGACTTCCGTCAAAAGTGTAGCTGACTTTATAATAATGTTCTTCGGCAGTCAAGGCATAATTGTGTTCTAAATCATCTGCATATTCCTGGGTTTTGTATAAATCTGGTACTGCTTCTATTTTATCGAAGTTTTGATTGATTTTTGTTCGAAATTCTTTCTCGTAGGAACTTTTCTTGATGTGAACGTTTACCGTTGCATATTTTTGAAAAATAGCTTTTTCGGATGGTGGAAGTTTTGAAAATGTTTCCGAATATTTCGTTATAAAATCCTTAAAAACGTAAGTTGTATCCTCAAATTTTTCTTCTTTGGAATAATTTTCACCCGCTAATTGCATGTAACTGTGTTCGTCGCGAAGTGATTCGGTTTCTATTTTCCCCGTTCCGTCCTGGTTTAAATAGATGGTTTCGGTGATTTGGCAGCTTGCAGCGAGTAGCCCTAAAAGCAAAAAAGCGTAAATTTTATTTTTCAATTTTTATGATTTTGAATCGTAATTTTTACCAAATGTAAAATAATAACTACAATCCCTAGCCCAGATTACAGTGGAAATCCTTTTTATTTTTTCTTTAAAAATAAAAAGATTATAACGGAAAGCTGGAAATAGCTCCAAAAAACGGTTAGCACTTTGCTACTTTGCTACTTATACAGTATCTTTGCGCTCTTAAAAACAGCATAAAATGGCATTATCCGAACAAGAAATATTACGTAGAGAAGCACTTACCGAATTACGCAATTTAGGCATTGAGCCTTATCCAGCAGCCGAATTTATGACAACCGCTTATTCCAGCGAAATCCTAGCCGATTTCGAGAAGTACGAAGGAAAAGAAGTTGTTTTAGCAGGACGTTTGATGGGTAAGCGTATCATGGGAAAAGCTTCATTTGCAGAATTGAAAGATGCTGAAGGGCGTATTCAAATCTATGTTTCGAGAGATGATATTTCGACTGATGAGGAGAAAACAATGTACAATGTAGTTTTCAAAAAACTATTGGATATTGGCGATTTTATTGGGGTTCGCGGAACGGTTTTCAAAACGCAAGTGGGTGAAATATCCGTTCATGTTTATGGATTGACGGTTTTGGCAAAAGCTTTGAAACCCCTTCCTGTGGTAAAAACGGATGCTGATGGAAAAACACACGATGCTTTTGCTGATCCGGAACAAAGATACCGTCGTCGTTATGTGGATTTAACGGTGAACGATCATGTTAAAGAAACGTTTATCAAGAGAACTAAATTGTTCAATGCGATGCGTTCTTTCTTTAATGATAAAGGATATTTAGAGGTAGAAACTCCTGTTTTACAACCAATTCCTGGTGGAGCTGCTGCGCGTCCTTTTATCACGCACCACAACTCGCTTGATATGCCTTTATACATGCGTATTGCGAATGAATTGTACTTAAAAAGATTGATTGTTGGTGGTTTTGATGGGGTGTATGAGTTTTCGAAAAACTTCCGTAACGAAGGAATGGACCGTACCCACAACCCGGAATTTACTGCCATGGAAATATATGTAGCCTACAAAGACTACAATTGGATGATGAAATTTGCTGAAGATCTTTTGGAGCATTGCGCGATTGCCGTAAATGGGAAATCAGAAGTGACTTTTGGAGAACATACCATCAATTTCAAAGCGCCTTATGCTCGAGTTACAATGACCGATTCTATCAAACATTTTACTGGATTTGATATTTCTGGAAAGAGTGAAACAGAGTTATTTGACGCTGCCAGAGGTATGGGAATTGATGTGGATGCCACGATGGGTAAAGGAAAATTGATTGATGAGATTTTTGGCGCTAAATGCGAAGGAAATTATATTCAGCCAACATTTATCACGGATTATCCAAAGGAAATGTCACCATTGTGTAAGCAACATCGTGACAATCCTGAATTGACAGAACGTTTTGAATTAATGGTTTGTGGTAAAGAAGTAGCGAACGCTTATTCTGAATTGAATGACCCAATTGACCAAAGAGAACGTTTTGAAGACCAAATGAGATTGGCTGAAAAAGGAGATGATGAAGCCACAGGAATTATCGATGAAGATTTCTTAAGAGCTTTAGAATATGGAATGCCACCAACATCTGGAATGGGAATTGGGATGGACCGATTGATTATGTATTTGACTAATAATGCTTCTATTCAAGAAGTATTGTTGTTTCCACAAATGCGACCAGAGAAAAAACAAGTTCAAATTGAATTGTTAGACGAAGAGAAATTAATCATTGCTCTTTTGAAAACCAATGAAAGCAAAATGGATTTGGGATTATTGAAAGTAAAATCAGATTTGAGTGGAAAGAAATGGGATGCTGCCATGAAAGGCTTGGCTAAACATGGTTTAGTGAAAGTAGCTTTAGTAGGTGATAGTAAAGTGGTGGAATTAGCTGAATAGTTTATTCCGTTTGATTATATAAAAAAGGAGCTTCAATTCGAAGCTCCTTTTTTGTTTTACAAAGTATAATTCAAATTGACACTCCAACGGTAATTGGCTTCGATTTTTGAATTGGACAAATGTTGATTGATGGGAAGCATTGCGTTTACACCAATGGAAAAGTCCCCTTTTCCAGCTTCAATTCCAAATTTACTAAAAAGAATATCTCCTGATGTATCCGGTAATTTTTCTCCATATTGCTTATTGGTTTCATAGATTTCGCCCGCCAAGCCCACTTGCGGAACCAGTTTTACAGCCGGTAAATCAAAAAGATAAAACAGTGTACTACCATAATTAAATTGATTTCCAAATTGGTACTGCTTTTGGTTTTCGGTTTTGAAAGTATAATTCAGCATGGTGCTTAATCCCAAATTTTTCTTTTTTATAACATATTCAGATACCAAAAGATAATCCCAACTTCCTGTTCCAACTTGGAAACTCTGGTTTACACTTCCGCTATTGTTAGCTTCATCAAATTTTCCTGTTGGGATTTTTACTCCTCCGCCCAATTGCAGTTTATGGGTAAAAACCGTGCTGTCTTTTTGCGTTTGATATATGGAGTACATCGCCATAACGGAAATATCACCCAATCCTTGAATATTTTCTGTTCCGGTGGAACGCTCGCGATTGTGAAAATGATAAGGAACCAATGCCGAAATCTGAATTTTTTCTGTAATTGGTATTTTAGCCCAAATTTGGACCGTATTGAAATTTTCATCTACCCACGGCGAGTTGGCGAAAATCCCGTCTCTGCTGGTATAACTTTGATTGAAATAGCGCAAGCCTACAAAATTATTATTCAGCATGGAACTAAATCCCATACTACCTCCACTGGCCGAACAGCCACAAGCATCACAATCATCTTCGAAATCTTCGAGTAATTGCATTTTCTGGAAGGTAAATCTCGAAATGCTGTCTTTTTCTATTTTGGCAAAAACAAACTGGTTTACAAAAAGAACTAAAACAATAATTAAAATTTTATTTTTCATGATTTTAATATTCTGAGAATCGTTTATCAGTGAGATATTGATTATCGGTTAGTGTTTTTAGGAAGGCAATTAATTGTGTTTTTTCAATATCAGAAAGCGGAATTCCTAAACTTCCGTTTTGATTTAGAATTGGGTCTAAAGTGGTTCCGTTTACAACTCCAGAAGCATAATGATTCAAAACGGATTCTAATGTCCCGAATCTTCCATCGTGCATATAAGGCGCGGTTTTTTCAACATTTCGCAAACTGGGCACTTTGAATTTATAATAATCCGTTGCCAATTGCGTCACTCGAAATCTTCCAACATCATTTATTTGCGGATTGACCGCCAAGCCATTATTTCGATAGGAATTATCAGTCATCAAATCTGTGGCGTGACACGAAGCACATTTTGCATTGAAAAGCGCATACCCAGCTAATTCCTCTGAAGTTAAAGTACCGCCCATTTCATTACGACGGTATTTATCAAATTTAGAATTAGATGAAGTCACCATCAACATAAATTGAGACAGTGCTTTCAGCATATTTTCGGTATTTATGGCTCCATCTGTAAATGCTTGCTGAAAAAGCTTTTGATAGGTTTTATCTGCTTTCATCATGGCAACAATTGTCGTCAGATTTCCATTCATTTCAATAGCACTTGTCAATGGAATAATGGGTTGCAAATCCAAATGCGTTGTTGCTCCATCATACATAAATGCCGTTTGATAGCCTAGATTCTGAATTGGAGGCGTATTTCTGGTTCCTATATTATCACCCACGCCATGACTGAAAGTATGTCCGTGATGTGTAAATGCATTTTCCTGAATGTGACAAAACCCGCAAGAAATAAGTCCATCCGAAGATAATCTTCCATCGTAAAACAACTTCTTACCCAGTTCAAATCCTTTCTCTGTTGGCGGATTCAATGCGATATTATAAGCCAAATCCGGAAAATTAGACGGCACTTCGAAATCTAAAGGTTTATTGACATAAACATCATCTTGATCCGAACAACTGGAAAGCAAAGTCAAAAAGAGAAATAACACTATTAATTTGTACATTTTCACGTTTTTTAGCCCTGATAGTAATGGAAAGCCCGCAGCAGAAAAATGTAGTTTTTCTTGCTGGAAAAAGCGACCAAAGGAAGCTCTTTTTCCAGCTTAGAAAACCACATTTTTTAGCGAGGACTTGCAATGTATAGCAGGAAATAGCTTCTAATTCAACACGAATTAATCGTTATGAACGTGTGCTACCGTAAACATTCCGTTAAGGTTTGCTGTGATTAAAGGTAAATTTGTTCCGCCCATAATCATGGCTCCCATTCCGCCCATGTTATTATCCGAAAGTTTGATTTTGTTTGTTCCGTCAATAATTTTAGACACATCAGCTACAACGTGAATTTCTGGAGCAATAGTAGTTCGTACCATCGCTTTTGTAGGCAAATCAAGTGTTACTTCGGTATAGTTGTAATTTGTTCCCGTTTGTCCCGTATGAACCATAAACGATGTGCTGTTAGCCACTGTTGGGGACGTAAATGTACCTTCGAAAGCAAGGAATTTATACCCCGCAGACCAACTCCACAACATATCAGTAGCTTGAGCTGTAGCCAGAAAATTTCCCTGACCCGCCGCGCCTAATTCCCATTGCGCTTTGTCAACTCCTATTCCAAATTTTACTTTGGTATAATTTGCCGCAGGAACATTCTTTAATTCCAATAAATGACTGGCTTCAGTAGCTTCATCAACGATAAAATAGCTTTCGCTTTTTGGATAGGTAAAAGTAGTTCCATCCTCTTTGGTCAAGACGATGTTGCAGATAATGTATTTAACTGTATTGATTTTTAATACTTCATTGTTTGAAGTTGTATTAGCTTGCGTACTTAATATCAGGTCATTTGCCCCAAAAGAATTATCGAATTCAACCCCTAAGTTTCCTGTTCCTGAGATTACCTCATCATTATTAGTACAGCCTGCAAATACAGCGCTTAATGCAATAATTGCTATTGCCTTATTCCGTAAATTTTTCATTTATATGATTGTATATTTCTTGTTTTTTGTTTTGAAATAATTGCGCGCGCAAGATATTTTCAAATGACATTTGTCAAATGAAAAAATACACGCAAAAGTGTTTCAGCTAAAATTTAGGAAATAAAAATGGGCGGATGAAAAATGGAATATAAATTCAGGTGGGAATATAAATTACTATATTTTGAATGTATTGTTGTTTTGGTATTTCCGTTATAAACTAATAAGGAAAAATCGTTTTTGATGTCCAAGATTAAATCAACGGTATCAAATGTTGTATTCTTTTTATTAGAAGATGATTGTTTTTCTTCTTCTTGTGCTTTGGCTAATTCTTTCATCAAATGGCACTTTCCATTACAATGCATCATCGGTTTTGCCTTATTAACACACAGTACTTTTGAAATATATTCATAATTAACGGCATATTCTAAAACCGGGAATAATGGCTTTAGGAAAATAAATACGATTAATATGAATGCTATTTTTTTCACGGGGCAAAGGTAGATTATAATTCTTTAAAGTAAATATAATTTAAAAAATTAAAAGCCCTTTTTTTATTTCATTTCAACATTTCTTCAAATTTCAGAAAACAATAAAATAGGCCTGAAAAAACTTCAAGCCTATTTAGTATTAAACCAGAATTAATTCAGGAATTTCAATTTCTATCAATTCCGTTTTATAGGAATTAAATTGATTTAGAATCTCTTTTTTAGTGCTTTCGAAAAAAGGTGTTGCTGAAAATAAATCTTCATAATATGCAATTCCTTCCATCAAATTCTTTTTGAATGAATGCCATTTTTTTATTTGTGCCGCAGTAATTTCATCAGAAACTGCTGTGATTTCATTTTTCAAATAATCCAAATACATTTTTAATTCTTTGACAAATAAATTCGGGCGATCCGTGACCCTTAATACGGAAGCGTTCCCATAAATATGTTGCACCATTTTAGAAAGTGAAACTTCCTGGTCAAAATAAGCCATGTTTGGTCCGGGACAAATAATCACACCTTGTGCCTGCCCTTTTATTTTAATATCATTTTCAAGATACGAAGCATTGGCCAAACCTACGCAAAGACAAGCTTTTTCAGTGATACTGTTTTTCTTTTTTTCGAAAATTTCCGCAGATAAAACATCTTTTTGTTGGAGTAATTCCTCCAGTTTTAAATCTTGGTATTTTTTGGAAGAAGTGCAAATTCCTTTTACATCGTATTCTTTGCTTAACGCCAAAAATCGTTTTGGACACGAACTTCCCGCTTTACTTTCCTCAATACGTTTCAGTTTTAATTTTTCATTAGTCGTTCCGCGCAACGTATTAAAAGGAATTCCCAAAGGCGAAATATGACTTAAATACAAATCCTTTTCTTTGGCTCCAGCCAATAATCCTCTGGTGTGTTTATCTACCGAAGTCGCTTCGGGAACCAATAAAAACGGCGAACCCCAACCCACAGAATCTACATCATAATGGTCCAATAGAAAATCATGTTCTTCAGCAGTTCCTACGCCACCTTGAACGGTGATTTTTAAATCCAATGGTTGTTCCGGAACATGCATTTCTTTTTGTCCCAAAGCCTTTACCATCAAATCATGGGCAGATTGAATCAATTGATCCTTTTTCTGTTTGAATTCTTCTAAAATGGGTCCCAACAAATACCCTTCGGTTGCAAAAGCATGTCCTCCACAATTTAAACCGGATTCGATTCGGTATTCAGAAACCCAAAGTCCTTTTTTAGCTAAAAAATTTCCTTGAATCATCGCCGAACGAAAATCGCTTACTTTCAGCGTGATTTTCTTTTTCAGCGTATTATTCAAATCTGGAAAGAAAGCCGTAAAATTTTCAAAATAACTGTACAATCTTGGATTCATTCCCGCAGATAAAACAACTGAAGATTCTAATGTACTATTCGCAAAACCGCGAAGAGCAGCATGTGCATCATTGAAAGCAATTGGTAATTGTTCGTCTTTAATGAAATTGTCCTTATCGAGTTTGGTCATTATATTTACATCAATGGCACCCGGATAAAGATTATTCTCCAGATAATTTTTGATATTTTCTTTGAAAGTAAAACCTTCTTCCAACAAATTTTGCAAGCCTAATTTAATTTCCGATTTATTGGGCAACATTGCCATATAATTTTCCAATGCCAATTTGCTCTCGGACAATTCGGTTTTAAAATTTTCAAATTTTTCTTTTACGATTTTGTCCACCAAATTCAAATAAGAAGTAATGCGTTCTGCCCGATAATCATGAATTTTTTGAGTGATTTCTTGGTAAGGAAGATCAAATTTCTTACTGTAAAATGCATTCATTTTTTCGATAAGTTCATCATCCATAATTGAAATCACAGAAGATATTCCATACTTCGCCACTCTTATCGGGCTATCAATCGTATATGCAAGTCCCATTACCGGAATATGAAATGTATGAAGTGGTTTAATTGTTGTCATGCCAAAATGATTTAATAAATAAACCACAAAAGTCGAGAAACAAAACGGCATAAAAGCTGATAAATATCATGCGCTATAAATTACTACGCTGAAAACAATAATACTTTTTAGGTAGCTGAACAATAATTTTTCTCCCATTATCCAAACGGTAAACTTTTGTTAACGATTAAACTTTTCATTTCTTCTGTTGTCTTATAACCATAACTTAAAACAATAGAAATGAAAAAATTAATTATCGCCGCATTATTAGTTGTTGGTATGTCATCTTTTGCTCAGGACAAAAAAGAAATGGAAAAAAGACCTCATAGAGATGAGATGGAAAAATTTACTCCAGAACAACGAAATCAATTAATGTTAAAAAAAATGACATTAGACCTAGACTTGAATACCAAACAGCAAGAACAAATGAAACAAATCATTGCTGAACAAAGTACCAAAAGAGAAGCTATGAGAACGGCGCGTAAAGCAAATCAGGAAAAACCGACTAGTGATGAACTTTTTGCTATGAAAAACAAGATGCTAGATGAGCAAATTGTCATGAAGAATAAAATGAAAAGTATATTGTCTCCGGAACAATTTGAAAAATGGGATGCAATGAAAGAAAAACAGCACCAAAGAAATGGACATCGTGGACATCATGGAGGAGAAAGAAAAGCAGAGTTAAAAAAATAACATAAATAAAAACCCCAAAATTTAAGATTTTGGGGTTTTATATTTTGCCGTAATGCATCTTGCAATAGCCATTTCTAGTTGTCCATTGCTTTCTTAATCTACAATCCGCTTCTTACCCTAACATCAATGTCACTTCCTGATTCAATTCTAATTCCGAATCATGTTCAAAGAAAATGGCTCTTCTTTCAAAAGCTGCTTTTATCAAATAATGGCTTCCTTTAAAATAACATTGTTTTACAACTACGTGCATCATTGCGTTATCGACTACTTTTAATTGGTGTGGATACAATAAAAGTGTTTCATCATCTCCATCCAGATCAATTAATTGTGATAATTTCAATTCATTTACTTCTCCAAAAAGAGACGCAACATATTTATTTGTGGGATTTTCATATAGGAATTTTGAGTTTCCTTTAGCAACTACACTTCCGTTTTGAACCACTATCGTTTCATCCGAAAAAGACAAAGCATCTGTACTATCATGCGTGGCAATGATACAGGTAATTCCCTTTTGTTTTAAATAACTGAATAAATTTCTACGCAAGGCATTTTTTCTGAAGGAATCAATCTGACTAAAAGGTTCATCCAACAAAATTATTTCCGGCTCCAACGCCAAAACTCTTGCCAATGCTACTCGTTGCTGTTGTCCCCCACTAAGATATTTGGCTTTCACTTTTGCAAATTCAGTCATTTCTACCATTTCCAAAAGCTCCTGAACTCTGGCTTTCTTTTTGTCTTTATAAATATTAGACAAAAACTTCCCTACGTTTTCTTCAACAGATATGTAAGGCATCAAGTCGAAATCCTGAGCTAAGTATTTAATATAATCTTCCCCAGGAACAAGATTGCGTTTGGGTCCAAAAATGGGTTTATTATTATAGGTTATTTCCCCTTCATCTAAATCATATAATCCATATATCAATTTCAACAAAGTACTTTTCCCACAGCCACTTTCACCAATTACAGCTACATTTTGTCCTTGAGTAATTTCAAAACTAACATTCTTGATAACGGGATTTTCAATGTAAGTAAAAAATATATTTTTTATTTCAAGCATGTTTAATATTTAAGAGCGCAAATTTACAATGTTTAATTTAAAAATGTAGTCAAAAAAAAAGCTGTTTCATTACGAAACAGCTTTCATTTTTATAGAAAATTAGTTTATTGCTTCACTTCCGTTTTTGCATCTTGAATCATTTTCTCATTTGCGGTAATAGCAAATTCAACACGACGGTTTTGACTTCTTCCATCTGCTGTTTCATTTGAAGCAATTGGATCAGCAATTCCCAAACCAGTTACTTGAAATCTACTAGAAGAAACCCCTTTGCTTGCTAAATAACTTTTAACTGATGCAGCTCTTTCTCCAGAAAGTTTTAAATTATAATCTGCTGGACCAGTACTGTCAGTATATCCGTAAATAGTAATATTAGTATCTGGATATTCTCCAAAAACAGGAACCAATTTATCTAAATTAGCTTTTGCAGAAGCTGTCAAAGAAGATTTATTAGTATTAAAACGCACTGCATTTTCATTCAAAACTAATTTAATTCCTTCTCCTACACGAACCACTTCAGCTCCTGGAAGTGCAGCATCGATTTCTCTTGCTTGTTTATCCATTTTGTTACCAATAACTCCACCGGCAACTCCACCAACAACTCCACCTAATACCGCTCCTAATGCTCCGTTACCACCTTTACCTAAATTATTTCCTAGAACTCCTCCTAAAACAGCTCCGGCAACAGCTCCTATTCCAGCTCCTCTTTGTGTTTTATTCGTATTTTTAACTGCCTCACAGCTAGTAAACATTGAACCCATCAACATTATTGTTGCCATTGCAACTATTGAAATCTTTTTCATATTTGTATTTTTAATTAATTAGTTTTTTTGAAATTGGTAAACCACATCAGTCATTTTTCCTCCTACATCAATTTTATCAATCAACTGAAAAGAAGTTTCTGTTTGGTTTGCTACATATAATATATACCCTTCTCTAACTTTTTTTGCTTTTATGCCTGCATCCAAAACTTTCAGAATAAATTGACCATCTTTATTTACAAACCAAGTAATTGGAGAACTAAATGAGGAACATCCAGCTTTTGTCAAAGCCATATTTCCTTTATTATTATTAGAAATAAATTTCCAAGTACTGCCTACAAAACACTCTGAATCGGCAATTTGAAATGAATTCACTTTAATGTATTGTGAACCTGGATAGGTTACGGAACTGATTACCCAGTTTCCTTTCATAGCAACCTGCGCTTTTCTATCGGTATTTGTACTTGTTACTGATGTTGACTTACATGCAAACATCAAAACTGCTAATGTGCATAATAAAATGACTTTTCTCATCGTTTCAAAAAATTTTGTGATTAATATTAGTACAAAGATACAAAGCATAAAAACAAAAATGTTTCACAATTAAATTATTTTATATCATAATTAACGCTTACGACAATTTGTCACTTTAATCTAGATTGGTATCTTATTTGACTGAATAGTTCCAAATTCAAACTTAAAAATTCAAAATATGACAACTGGAAAAATTAATGTTTCGGTAGAAAACATCTTCCCCCTAATCAAGAAATTCTTGTACAGTGATCACGAAATTTTCTTGCGTGAATTGATTTCAAATGGGACTGATGCCACGCTAAAATTAAAACATTTAACAAGCATTGGAGAAGCCAAAGTAGAATATGGCAACCCAATTATCGAAGTAAAAATCGACAAAGAAGGTAAAAAACTACACATTATCGATCAAGGTTTAGGAATGACTGCGGATGAAGTAGAAAAATACATCAACCAAGTAGCCTTTTCTGGTGCTGAAGAATTCTTGGACAAATACAAAGATTCAGCTAAAGATTCAGGAATTATTGGTCATTTTGGTCTTGGTTTCTATTCTGCATTTATGGTTGCCGAAAAAGTGGAAATTATCACTAAATCTTTCAAAGATGAACCAGCAGCGCACTGGACCTGTGACGGAAGTCCTGAGTTCACCTTAGAGCCTGCTGATAAAACCACTCGTGGAACAGAGATTATTTTGCATATTGCTGAAGATTCTTTAGAATTTTTGGAAGACGCAAAAATCAACCAGTTATTGAATAAATACAATAAGTTCATGCCTATTCCAATTAAATTTGGAACTAAAACGGAGAAAATTGAACAAAAAAAGGGCGAAGAAGTTGCTCCAGAAGACAAAGAGGAAACCTTCAAAACAGTTGAAATAGATAACATCATCAACAACCCAAATCCAGCTTGGACAAAACTACCAACGGAATTATCGGATGAGGATTATAAAAATTTCTACCACGAATTGTATCCAATGCAATTTGAGGAACCGTTATTCCACATTCATTTAAATGTAGATTATCCATTTAATTTGACTGGTATTTTATATTTCCCAAAATTGGGTTCTGATTTACAAATTCAGAAAGATAAAATTCAATTATACCAAAATCAAGTTTACGTAACAGATAATGTAGAGGGAATTGTTCCTGAATTTTTAACCATGCTTAAAGGGGTTATAGACTCACCGGATATTCCATTGAATGTATCCCGTTCTGGATTGCAAGCGGATGCGGCCGTTAAGAAAATCTCGAATTACATCACCCGTAAAGTGGCTGATAAACTAAAATCGTTATTCAACGAAAACCGTGAAGATTTTGAGAAAAAATGGAACGATATCAAAATCGTTTTAGAATACGGAATGCTTTCCGAAGATAAATTCTACGAAAAATCAGGCGCTTTTGTTTTGTATCCAACTGTAGATGATAAATTTTACACGCTGGAAGAATTAAAAGAAAAACTGGCTGCAAATCAAACTGACAAAGACGGAAAACTGGTTGTTTTATATGCTGGAAATAAAGAAGCACAACACTCTTATATCGAAATTGCAAAAGAAAAAGGATATGAAGTTTTATTGCTTGATTCCCCAATTATCTCTCATTTAATTCAAAAAATTGAAGGCGATAACAGCGGAATGACTTTCGTGCGAGTTGATTCAGATCATATTGATAATTTAATCAAGAAAGAGGAAACTACTATTTCTAAATTATCCGAAGAAGAACAAACGAATTTAAAAACTGTTTTAGAGGCAATTGTTCCTAAACAAACCTATTCGGTTCAACTGGAAGCTTTAGACAGCAATGCTTCACCATTTATCATCACGCAACCAGAATTCATGCGTAGAATGAAAGAGATGAGTCAATCAGGTGGTGGCGGAATGTTCGGAATGGGCAATATGCCGGAAATGTATAATTTAGTGGTGAATACTAATTCTGAATTAGCAACAAGCATCCTAAACAACAAAGACAAAACAGCTCAGGAAAGTTTGGTAAAACAAGCCTTAGACTTAGCTAAATTGTCACAAAACTTATTAAAAGGAGAAGCATTAACAGCTTTCGTAAAAAGAAGTTTTGACATGATAAAATAAGTATTAAGAAAAAAAGAATTAAGTATCAAGACCTGCAAGTGAAAACTTGCGGGTCTTTTTTGTTTAGGAGCAGCACACCCATTTTCCACAAAAACGACTCCTCCTGCTGTCCATTGCAATCCACGCTGATTACTTCGTTCCTTGTAATAGCATGGGATTTACATTTCCATCGGGGCTATTTAGAGTGTTTTTATTTTCAAAATAATGTCATCAAAACCGCTCAAACCAGTTCACTTATTAAATAATCTGTTGTAACTATTTGTAAAGAATTATTTATATATTTGAATTATAACAAAGTATGACATAGTCATATATATCTACCCATAAATGGTTGGGTTTGTATGATTTTGTCATAATATAAACTAGTTAGCAACCAGTTTAAAAAAACCACGTATGAACGATCAATTAGTAGATAATTCACTTTGGGAAATTGCAACGGGTAATCCTTATGAATTGAAACGTAATTTTAGAAGAGATGACGAAGAAAGATTTTATCGTCAAAGCATTTCATATTTAATAGATGATTTAGGATTAATTAAACAGCCCTTTAAAAACAGCCCTGTATTGCAACTGACACCTTTTGGATTAGAAGTTATTGGAAAAGGTGGTTGGCTTAAATACACTCAGTCAAAAAAAAGTGCTAAAAAAGAAGCTGAAGAGAATAGGAAAGCAAAAGAAAAAGCAGAACTAGAAAATTTGACGTCAACGACAAAGGTTAATCAATGGCTATTGAGAACAAAATACCTTCCACATGTATTGTCTTTTGTTTCTATTGTAGTTTCTATTGGTATTGGTTTTTTTACAATTCATTCAGATCAGGAAAAACAATCACTTGAGACAAGAATAAAAGAACTAGAATTAATACAGACAAAAATTGAGCATGAAAAAGATTCCATTTCCAAAATAGCAACAAAACCAATTTCCAAAAAAGTGACAAAACCGGCTGCTAACCGCCGCTAATCGCCAGTGCGGTTTTTAGGTAAAATAAACACTTAATTTACTAAGTTTGTTTTATGGTAGCAGAAAGTACTCTGCTCCTTTCTCCGCACCCCCCAGCTAGCGCGAGCATCTCACTCGTGCCCATAAACAAAATTATAAAAAAAATGCAAATAAAATAATGCTCGTATTAATTGGAATGTGTTTGCTCTTTGTAACAGAAAATAATGCAAAATACCTGCTCTAAAATAAGTAAAGCCGTTCTTTCTAAACAAGAAAAAACGGCTTTATGCAAACTTCAATATATTAAAAAAGGCCTAATCGCACGCTGGGGGCACGCACGCCTATTTGTGTATTTACCGAAGTATTGCTTGGTGCTCTTTGATAATTTCTTTGATCATATTCATAATAATAAAATCCCGCGTATCCATAAAAGGAATCACTGTGGTGGCAATGGGCATCACAATGAGAATGATGCGTTTTATAAGCATCTCGCTTGCCCGCAAAATAAGCATGATACGCTGTTCTATTCTTTTTCTTTAACGCTTTTTCGTACGCTTTTTGTTCTTTCCAAAAGGCTTTTTCTTCGGCTTTACTTTTCGCTTCAAACGCTATCTCAAATTTTGCATCAGCTGCACCTCTTTGTTGGTAGTACGCTATTTTATCTGAGTTGGTATTTATTCTTGTTTCACTTTCTACACGGGCATCTTGTGCCTGCACTGTTGCTATTGTTCCTAAAAAAAGTACAGCGAATAAGGCTTTAATTGTTTTCATAATTTCTATTTTAGTTATAGTTACTATTATTTGTATTTCTAACTTCAATAGTAAGACAACTATAAAGCACTTTACCCTACCTAAAAGTTTTATTATTTTAAAAATGTACGAGAAACTGCAAATTGGATATTCATCCAACTCCACATCCCTCTTGCTCTTTTTTTATTAAAAAAAAGAATCGAATTGCGTACTTTAGATTTTTCATTATAAAAAAAAACAACCACAATTATGACTTTACACATAGAAACTCCTGCTTTACTTTTCTCCGCAACCTCGTTGATTTTATTGGCATATACAAACCGATTTTTGACCGTTGCAACAATTGTTAGAGGACTAAAAAAGACATATAAAGAGAAAGAAAATAAAATGATTTTATTGGAAATCAAAAACCTGAACTTACGCTTAACACTCATTCGTTACATGCAAATGGCTGGAGTATCAAGTCTCTTTTTATCCGTTTTCACAATGTTATTGTTGTTTTTAGATCAGCAATTATTTGGAATTTATCTTTTTGGAATGAGTTTACTTGGTTTACTTATTTCATTGGGATTATCATTTTGGGAAATAAACATTTCGGTAGATGCATTGCGTTTGCACTTAAGCGATTTGATAGAAAAAGAAACAAAATAATTCTCGCATTTAGAAGGAATTTTTAAATTGTTATTTTAAGGAAATACTAAAACTCGAATCTTAATTCATAATTGACACGCATACGAACAACAAAAACCTATCTTTGCCCGCTTTTTAAAATAGAATAAATGATAAAGAACAGTGTATTAAAAGGAGTTTTCTTAGTAGGTCTTGGAGCAACGAGCTACGGAATGCTGGCTACGTTTGTAAAAATAGCTTATGGCGAAGGTTTTACAACTCCCGAAGTAACAATAGCCCAATTTATATATGGGATTTTAGGAATGTTAATTATCAATAGCTTTCAAAAAGCTAAAAAAGGGAATGATGTTGTAAAAGCCTCCAAGAAAAACATTTTTCAATTGATGCTTGCCGGAACTTCTCTGGGAATGACCAGTGTTTTTTATTATTTAGCCATCAAATACATTCCAGTTTCAATTGCTATTATATTGTTGATGCAAACCGTTTGGATGGGCGTTTTATTCGAAATGATTTTAGAAAAGAAAACACCTTCCACACAAAAAATCATATCCGTAATCATCGTATTGATAGGAACTGCTCTTGCTACGAATCTAATTCAGAGTAAAGTCGATTTTGACTGGCGTGGAATCGTATTGGGGCTTTTATCAGCGGTTTCCTTTACCACAACAATGTTTACCGCTAATCGTGTGGCAACCCATGTTTCGTCAGCGCAACGCAGTCTTTTTATGTTGTTGGGTGGAGCGATAATTGTTTTTGGGTTTGCTCTTGCAACACAAAACGCTCCCTTCAATTTTGATATTTTCATGAAATGGGGAATTGTACTGGCCCTTTTTGGAACAGTGATTCCGCCATTATTATTCAATGCAGGTTTCCCTCTTACTGGAATTGGATTAGGAAGCATTGTGTCTGCATTGGAACTTCCGGTTTCGGTACTAATGGCTTATTTTCTTTTAAGCGAAAAAGTTAATACGATTCAATGGTTTGGAATTCTTTTAATTATTCTGGCTATTATCATCATGAATGTAAATTTTAAGAAAACAACCTAATTTTCATTTAAAGCTAAAATTATTAATTTAATTGTATTATTTGTATTAATAATTTTACTAAATTCGTAACAAACAACTTGTTATGACTTTACCTTGGCATTTATACGCAATGGCTTTTGTTTATATTTTAGCAGGATTAAATCATTTCAGAAACCCTCGACTTTACCTAAAAATCATTCCTCCTTATTTTCCAAATCCAAAATTATTAAATTCCATAAGCGGCTTTGCCGAAATACTTTTAGGAATAATACTCTGCATTCCTGTCACTTCAAAACTTGCCGCTTGGGGAATTATAGCCTTATTACTTGCAATTTTTCCAACGCATATTTATATGTATGCAAATGAAAAAGCGAGAATGGGTTTACCCAAATGGATTTTACTTCTGCGAATTCCCTTGCAGTTTGGCTTGATGTATTGGGCCTTTCAATATACATTTTTCAATAATTAACTTTACCCTTAATTTAAATAAATCTATTATGAAAAAACTTTTTGCAGAATTTTTCGGAACCTATTGGTTGGTATTTGGAGGTTGTGGCAGTGCACTTTTTGCTGCTGGAATTCCTGATTTAGGAATTGGATTTGTGGGCGTTTCTCTAGCTTTTGGCTTAACGGTTTTGACTATGGCATATGCTGTAGGTCACATTTCCGGTGGTCATTTTAATCCGGCTGTTTCTTTTGGATTATGGGCAGGAGGTAGATTTTCGGCCAAAGAATTACTGCCTTATATCATTGCCCAATGTGTTGGTGCTATTGCCGCTGCAGGAACTTTGTTCACAATTGCATCCGGAAAAGCTGGTTTTATGATAGACAATACTAAGGCAGGAGCTTTTGCTTCGAATGGATTTGGTACTTTTTCACCCGATGGATATTCCATGCAAGCTGCTTTTATTGCCGAATTTGTATTGACATTATTTTTCTTATTGATTATTCTTGGTGCAACCGATAAATTTGCAAACGGAAAATTCGCAGGAATTGCCATTGGTTTAGCATTAACCTTAATCCACTTAATCAGTATTCCTATCACCAATACTTCTGTAAATCCGGCAAGATCATTATCGCAGGCTTTATTTGTAGGAGGCGAACCATTATCACAAGTGTGGTTGTTTTGGGTTGCACCAATATTAGGCGCTATTGTGGCTGGTTTTATTTATAAAAATCTATTGCAGGATAATTCAGAAGTATAGCTTTTTAAAAATTATATTTATTACAGAGAGAAAAATGAAACCGCAACGTTACGTTTTTCTCTTTATTTTTGTACAATGAATTCACTATTTCAATCAGAACCGATACATCTCCATTTGCCGGATGCAGAAATTATGTATTATCCAGCTTTTTTTGACAAAGAAGAAGCCGATAGCATTTATGCGGAGCTGATACATGAAATTCCTTGGCAACAGGATGAAATTCGAGTTTTTGGCAAAATTCATCCGCAACCTCGATTGACAGCTTTGTATGGAAACGAAGGCAAACCATATTCATATTCGAATATAAAAATGCAACCGCATCCTTGGAATTTGCTTTTGCAAAAGATAAAATCACGAATTGAAAGTGTTTCTGATACTAATTTCACGACCGTTTTACTCAATCAGTATCGTGACGGAAAAGACAGTAACGGCTGGCACGCCGATAACGAAAAAGAATTAGGGACAAATCCTGTAATTGCTTCAGTCAGTTTTGGTGCTGAACGCATCTTTCAATTAAAACACAATTCTGATAAGGACCAGAAAAAAAGTATCATTCTGGAACACGGTAGTTTATTACTAATGAAAGGAACCACGCAGCATTTCTGGAAACACCAGATTCCAAAAACCGCTAAACCCATAGGTCCCAGAATAAATGGTACTTTTCGGGTAATCAAATAGATAATTTCTGCTAAAAATCATTAGATTTGAAATAAATACCCAAATTATGAATACTATTATTGCCTATTTCTCTACTATTCCTTCTTCGCATAGAAGTTTAATTCTGGTGAGTGGAATCACTATTTTTTGGTTGATAGAAAATGCTTTTCCGCTTTTTAACTTTACCTATAAAAAATGGCATCATGCAAGTATCAATGTTTTTTTGACGTTTACGACTATCGTTGTCAATTTCTTTCTGGCTTTTATTTTATTAAAATCTGCTGATTGGACTGTTGCAAACCATTTTGGAATTCTACAATGGCTTCCACAAATGCCTTTGGGAATTTACGCTCTTGTTGGATTACTTTTATTGGATTTAATAGGCGCTTATTTGGTGCATTTAGTAGAACATAAAACTAAATTACTATGGCGTTTTCACTTAATTCATCATACCGATACTTGGATAGACACCACCTCTGCGAACAGACATCATCCCGGAGAAAGTGTTATCCGATTTGTCTTTACCACTCTGGGTGTATTAATCGTAGGAAGTCCCATGTGGATGGTTTTTCTTTATCAAACTTTATCCGTTATTGCCACACAATTTAATCACGCCAATATCTCGCTTCCTAAAAAATTAGATACGATTTTGAGCTATTTTATCGTCTCTCCCGATATGCATAAAGTACACCATCATCATATGTTGCCCTATACTGATAGTAATTACGGAAATATATTTTCGATTTGGGATCGCCTTTTTGGGACTTTTATGGCACTCCCGAAAGAAGAAATTATCTATGGTATCGATACACATCCCAATCCCGAAGAACACAATCAATTGAAAAATTTGCTCAAAATACCGTTTCAAAAACCACGTTCAACAGAAAACAATTAAAAAACAATAAAAAAAATCTTGTTTTGATATGAAGTAATTATTTTTTTTCTTAATATTGGAATATAATTAGAAATGACATTTATTAATCATTAACAACTTATTTGAATTAATTTTCACGTGATGAAAAAGAGTAACCGCAAAGAATTGAACTGGGAACAAACAGAAAAACTTGTTACATTGGCCTTAGAGGAAAAAAATCCTTTTGAAATTATCAAAAAAGAATTTGGTTTGGCTGAAAAAGAGGTTCTTGAGATCATGAAAAAGAAGATGCCAGCAGAAAAATTTGAAATGTGGAAAAAGAAAGCTACTGCAAATAAACCAAAACCAAAACCTGTTAAAATAGATGATTTTGATGAAGATTTGGATGGTAAATATTACATAAAAAATAAACTTGATTAAAAATAAAACTCCTGTATCATTCAGGAGTTTTTTTGTTTTTAGACAGATTTAAATTTTATTTCCAAGCGCCTTTTTATTAATAATATTAATAAACAAATAAATAATATTAATTAATATATAAATATTATTTACATTTGTATACTAATATAACTGTATGCAACCAAAACTTCCTATACAATGTCCGAGTTGCGAAAACGCACTTTCGGTTACGCAGCTTAGCTGTGGGAATTGCTCAACAATAGTTTCAGGCAATTATTCCTTACCGCTACTCCTTCAAATATCAGAAGAAGAACAAAACTTTATTCTTCAATTTTTTATGACAAGCGGAAGTTTGAAAGAAATGGCTTCTCAAATGGGAAATAGCTATCCTACCGTAAGAAATAAATTAGACGATATCATTCAGAAAATAAGCCTTCTAAAACAAAAAATATGAAAACATTGCTATTCAATCCTTTCGAAAAATATTCGGAAAGGATTTTAATTATTGTGGGATTAGCATTTACCGTAATTGGTGGTTATTTAGGTTTTGTTTTTAATGCACGCTTTGACGGAGTTATTGATTTACACTTTGTAGAAAAAGTGCC
Source organism: Flavobacterium cryoconiti (assembly GCF_048158645.1). Classification (NCBI taxonomy): domain Bacteria; kingdom Pseudomonadati; phylum Bacteroidota; class Flavobacteriia; order Flavobacteriales; family Flavobacteriaceae; genus Flavobacterium; species Flavobacterium cryoconiti. The sequence goes on from NZ_JBLNKW010000005.1 coordinate 91,762, forward strand.
CCTTTATCAACCTATTTTAGAAATTGGGATTAATATTCTATGTACAACTATTTTACTATTTATTGTTGGCAAAATCATTAATCCAAAAACGAGAATTATTGATGTTTTTTTGACAAGTATGATTGCTCGAATTCCATACTACATTGTTACTTTCTTCAATGCAAATAATAAGGCATATACTATTTCACAAGGAATTTTAAACTTGGTGAAATCAACTAAAACAAACACACTTTCAAGTACCGATATTTTGCATCTATTACTGATGTCATTTGCAATTATTGCTTCGTTAATTTGGTTCATCACATTACTTTTTAACGGATTTAAAACAGCCGTAAACGCAAAAGAAACCAAGCATATCTTATTATTTACAGCAGCGATAGTTGTTGCCGAAATTATTTCTAAAATAGCAATTATTAATTTTTTATAAATCTAAAATTATGGTTTCAGTAACAGTAAGTGGCGATACATTTATTTTTGAAATAAAAGGTTTCCATAAAATTTGGGCGATGGAAAGTAAAATTACCATTTCAAAAGAGAACATTATAAGAGCATATCAAAACAAAAACGAATTTACGTTTTGGAGAGGTTTCAGAATTCCCGGTACAGAAATTCCCGGTATAATTACCGCAGGAACATTTTATAAAAAAGGTAGGAATTTTTGGGACGTTATGAATAAAAAAAATGCCCTGATTGTGGAACTAAAAGACAATTACTACAAAAAACTGATTATCGAAGTTGAGAATCCAGAAGAAACAATGCGGGTATTAAACACTAAATAAAATGAAAAAATCACTATTCTTATTGCTGACATTATTTTCAATACTATGTCATTCTCAAACGAAAACGGTACTTAAATCTTTTAACAAAGAAGAAATCTCCATCAATCCATTGATAAAAGGTTCGTTGTATTCTCCTTTAAAACAAAACAAAAAAACAAATCTTGTTATTCTAATTGCAGGTTCCGGACCTACGGATAGAGATGGCAATCAGAAAAACTTAATCAACAACTCTTCAAAATACGTATCAGAAGAATTAGTAAAAAATGATATTGCTGTTTTCAGTTATGACAAAAGAATTATCGCTCAAATGATGACAGGAACTGTAAACGAAGCGACACTTTCATTTGATGATTTTGTCAATGATGCAAAAGACGTTTTTACTTATTTCAAAAATCAAAAAAAATACAACAAAATAATAATTGCAGGACACAGTGAGGGTTCGCTAATAGGGATGCTAGCCGCAAACAACAATGCGGATGCCTTCATTTCATTAGCAGGAGCCGGAAGAACAATTGATGCTGTTTTAGTAGAGCAAATAGAGAAACAAGCTCCTTTTCTAAAAGAAGAAGTACAAAAAGATCTTGAAATTCTTAAAAGCGGAAAAACTTTTGAACTAAAAAATCAAATGCTAGCCTCTTTATTTAGAGCAAGTGTTCAACCCTATATGATTTCATGGATAAAATACAATCCGCAAGATGAAATCAAAAAGTTAAAAATCCCCACATTACTGATAAATGGAACCAAAGATTTACAAGTCAATGTTACAGATGCGGAGTTATTGAAAAAAGCAAAACCTGATGCTGAACTTGTTATTATTGACAATATGAATCATATTTTCAAAGAAATTATAGGTGATGATGCCGAAAACATGAAATCCTATACCAATCCTGATCTACCGGTATCGACAAAATTAACTAACAATATTATTGTCTTCATTAAATCATTATAAACTGTAACAATTGCAGGATTTAAATGACTTATAACAAAAATAAAACGAACAAAATGAAACGAATACTTTTTTCCCTTGCTTTAGCTTCTGTTCTTTGGAGCTGTAAAACGGCAAGTACTTCTATAACTAATGCTTCAAAACAAGAAGTTCAGGTTGCAATCAATCTAAATGATATAAAAAATGACAAGGTGATGGTAACCGTAAATGCGCCATCAATTTCTACTGATGAAATTACGTATCATATTCCAAAAACAGTTCCAGGAACGTATTCTGAAGACAACTACGGGAGATATATTGATGATTTAAAAGCGTATGATGCAAAGGGAAACCTATTGGAAGTAAAGAAAACAGATGCTAATTCTTGGTCCATTGCGAATGCAAAAACGTTATACAAGATTACTTATTTGGTAAATGATTCATTTGATACCGAAACTGGTAAAAAATTTGGTGATGATGAAATTTTTTCACCTGCAGGTTCTAATATTGATGCCGGTAAAAACATAATGCTGAACACCCATTGTTTTGTGGGTTATTTTACAAATTACATGTCAATACCGTATGAAGTAACGATTTCACATCCAGCAACACTTTGGGGGGCGACCTCTATGACTGATTTGGACGCAAGTGCCACAAATGATAAATTCATAACGTCTCGATATGCAGAATTGGTAGAAAATCCGATCATGTATGCCAAGCCAGATTACACCACTTTTACAGTTGATGGAATGGAAATATTGATTGGTGTTTATTCTCCAACTGGAAAATATACGGCTGAAAGCATTACTCCAGAGATGAAGACGATGATGACTGCCCAAAAGAATTTTTTAGGCAAAATAAATTCCACTAAAAAATACAGTGTTTTGTTGTATCTGTCGACAATGAAGGAAGATGACGCAAAAGGATTTGGTGCTTTAGAACACCCTACGGCAACAACGGTAGTTTTACCTGAAATGATGCCAAAAGATGAATTAGTAAAATCGATGAAAGATGTAGTTTCACATGAATTTTTCCATATTGTAACTCCTTTGTCTATTCATTCTAAAGAGATTCAATATTTTGATTACAATGCACCAAAAATGTCTCAACACTTGTGGATGTACGAAGGTGTTACAGAATATTTTGCTAATCTTTTCCAAATTAACCAAGGCTTAATTGATGAAGATGAATTTTATACGCGTATAGCAGAAAAAATAACTCGTGCCAACACTATGAATGATACCATGTCATTTACAACTATGAGCGCAAATGTACTGACTCAACCTTACAAAGACCAATATTTGAATGTATATGAAAAAGGAGCACTTATTGGAATGTGTTTGGATATTATAATTCGAGAAAAAAGCAACGGAGAAAAAGGAATTCTTGATTTGATGCAAAAGCTATCGAATGAATATGGTCCTACAAAACCATTTAATGATGAGGAACTTTTCGCAAAAATAACGGCTTTGACCTATCCAGAAGTAGGAACTTTTTTAAGTACCTATGTATCTGGAACAACCCCAATTCCTTATGCTACTTACTTGGCTAAAGTGGGTGTTACTAATACAATAGAAAAAGTACCCGGCAATGTTTTCTTAAAAGGGAAAACACCATATATCAATGTTGACCAAAAAACTAAAGAAATAATCGTTGATCCAAAGATAACGTTAATTGATTTTTATACAAGTTTGGGACTTAAAGGAGGAGATATTATAATCGCTATAAACAATAAGCCCTATTCTTTAGACAATATCTATGAAATGATTGCCGAAAGTCAAAAATGGAAAGAAAACGATGCGATTTCCGTGAAAATAAAACGCAACGGCGCAACACAAATTATTAACGGAAAAGTAAAATTGCCTTACGAAGAAAAAGACGGTTTGAAAGCTACTGATTCTTCAAAAAACAAATTAAAAGAAGCTTGGTTTAAAGCATAAACCAAAAAACAATTCATAAAATCCCAATTTAGAAATAGATTGGGATTTTTTTTGTAAAATTTGAATGCGTTGCCAAATCATTCCAACAATTTTCTTTATTTTGCGTCAAAATATAAACACAAATGAAATCGCCATGATTCAATTCCGAAGCTTCGGGACAAATCATACTAAAGAATGGCGATACCAGTTTCAAAAAAAACAAATATTAACTTCACATGAAAAAATCTATTATCGCATTCGCTACCCTTTTGCTTTTATCTTCTTGTAGCGAAAAGGAATCAAAAACAAACTTACATATTACCGGAAATATCAAAGGATTAAAAAAAGGAACTTTATACATTCAAAAAATAGTTGATACCAGCCTTGTAGCTATTGATACTATTAACATAGATGGGAGCTCTGCTTTTGAAAGTGACTTAGATTTAAAATCTCCTGAAATGCTTTATTTATTTTTGGATAGAGGCGTAAGCAATTCACTGGATAACAACATCACATTCTTTGCTGAGCCAGGAAATATAACTATTGAAACTAGTTTAGACTCGTATCTTTCTGGTGCAAAAATTACAGGATCAAAAAATAACGATTTATATCAAGAGTATAAAAAGATAAATTCCCGTTTCACAGATGAAAATCTTACTTTAATTGAGAAAAAATTCAATGCCATTAAAAATAATAACACGAAAGCAATTGACAGCTTAAGTGCAAAACAAGACTCTAATATAAAAAGAAAATATCTATTTGCTACCAACTTTGCAATAAACAATAGAAACTACGATGTAGCCCCTTATATCGCCTTATCAGAGATTTATGATATCAATATTAAATATTTAGATACGATTCAAAAATCAATGTCTCCAAAAGTGGCACAATCACTTTATGGAAAAAAATTGACTAAATATGTTGCCGATATCAAAAAGCAAAAGTAAATTGGGTTAAAATTACACCATAAAAAAACTTCCGGTCTAAGCCGGAAGTTTTTTTATAATTAAAAAGTTTTAGAAACTTTATCTACAGCTTGAATTGTAAAATCTAAATCATCATACGTTAATGCATCAGTGATGAACCAGGTTTCGTAAGCGGATGGAGCAATATAAATTCCTTCCTGTAATAATCCATGAAAGAATTTTTTGAAGGTTTCATTATCTCCTTTTGCAGCAGATTGAAAATCGACTACCGGAGCAGCATCAAAATGTACGGAAACCATCGAACCAATTCTGTTTATGGTAAAAACAACATTATTTGCTTTCAAAACTTTTTCCATTCCAGCAGCTAAATAGGCTGTTTTTTCTTCTAATCTTTGAAAAATAGCACGATCTGCATCTAACGATTGTAACATCGCTAATCCTGCTGCCATTGCTAATGGATTTCCTGATAAAGTTCCTGCTTGATAAACAGGTCCTAATGGAGCCAGATAATTCATAATTTCTTCACGAGCAGCAAAAGCACCAACCGGCAAACCTCCTCCAATTACTTTTCCGAAACAAACTATATCAGCAGTTATATTGAATAATTCTTGAACACCACCTCTGGCAAGTCTGAATCCCGTCATCACCTCATCAAAAATCAGCAGAATTCCATTGTCAGTACACAATTGGCGCAAGCCTTCCAGAAAACCTTTATTTGGCGGAATACAACCCATATTTCCAGCAACAGGCTCTACGATAATGGCTGCAATTTCATTTTTATTAGCTTTAATTAAAGCTGCTACATTCTCTAAATCATTGTAACGTGCCAGCAAAGTATCTTTGGCAGTTCCTTCCGTTACTCCAGGACTATTTGGTGTTCCAAAAGTAATCGCTCCACTTCCAGCCTGAATCAAAAATGAATCCGAATGACCGTGATAACAACCTGCAAATTTGATTATTTTATCTCTTTTAGTAAATCCACGAGCGAGTCTTACCGCGCTCATACAAGCTTCAGTTCCTGAATTTACAAATCTAATTTTATCAATATTAGGAACCATAGAAACAGCCAAAGCTGCAATTTGAGTTTCTAATTCTGTGGGCATTCCAAAAGAAGTTCCCAATTTAGCTTTCTCAATCACGGCTTGTACAACCGGTTCAAAAGCATGTCCTAAAATCATCGGTCCCCATGAATTAATGTAATCAATCAAACGGTTTCCATCTTCATCATACATATAAGCCCCTTTGGCACTTTTAACAAAAATTGGAGTTCCACCTACCGCTTTAAAGGCTCTTACTGGTGAATTTACTCCTCCTGGAATTACTTTTTCTGCTTCAGCAAAAAGCTGACTACTTCTTGTATATAACATTTATAAATTTTGAGTTATGATTATTTTTTAAATTATTTCACTATCAGTTTTTGCCCAATAGAAAGTATATTATTCGAAAGATTATTGATCCTTTTCAATTCATCCACCATTAGGTTGAATTTTTTCGAAATAGAATAAAAAGTATCTCCTTTTTGAACTTCATATAAAGCTATATCTTGGCTTTTTGATTTTTTAGTTTCTAATGTCAATTCTTCTACCAATTGTTTTTCATTCGACACATAATTCACATCTAATACCTGATTGTCATATTGATGCAAATTATAGCGTTCTATATAGGAAATCAATTTATCAGGATATCTTGGATCTGTTGCATAACCTGCCGTTCTTAATCCTCTGGCCCAAGCCTTATAATCTCCTTTTTGTAATGTAAATAATTTAGAATACCTGCTTCTACCGGTTAGAAATATAGCATGATCTTTAAACGATTCCGATGGATTATTGTATTTTCTGAAGCATTCCTGTTCAGAATCATCATCATGCCTCACACTTTCTCCAGTCCATCCTTCATGACATTTTATACCAAAATGATTATTGGCACTTATGGCCAAATCGCCTACTCCAGCACCCGATTCTAAAATTCCCTGGGCCAAAATAATACTGGCAGGGATACCATAATTTTTCATATTCCCCATCGCAATATCTTTGAATTGAGAAACATAAGCTTTAATTACTTCATTAGTAACCACCGTTTTTGATGTGGAAACAATTACTTCCGTCTCTTGATTATTTTGTTCTTGCTTTGCAGGTTTTGTATATAACGGTTTCGCTACATTAGGCTTTTTAGCAGTATTAACTACTTGTGATTTTGGTTTTACCGGAACTTTTTTTGTAGTTATAATAACCGGTTTTGTGGCTTTACAACCTACCAAAAATAATAGTATAAAAAGCAGTAGAATTTTTTTAAACATTGATATTGATTGTTGGTAATTGTTTGTTTCTTAATTTCATATTCATTCCCTGAATTCCTTGAATTCCACCAGTATGAATTAGTAAAATTTTTGATTGAGCCGGAAAATAGTTGTTCTGTATTAAATCTATAACGCCAAAAACCATCTTTCCTGTATAAATAGGATCCAAAGGAATTTGATTTTCATCATAAAACCGATTAATAAAATCGATTAATGCTGAATTTACTTTTCCATAACCTCCAAAATGATAGTCCGTAATTAATTCCCAATTCTCATTTTGGACAAAATTACGAATTTCATCTTTTAAAAAATCACCTTTTAAAGCCGGAAATCCTAAAACTTTTTGATGTGGTAAAACACTGTTTATAATTCCTGAAATGGTTCCGCCTGTGCCTATTGAACAACAGATATAATCAAATCTAGCATCGTCCTCAGTTAGAATTTCCTCACAGCCCTTGATGGCCAATTCATTGGTTCCTCCTTCTGGAATAAGATAGAAATCGCCGAATTTTATTTTTAAATTTTCTAAAAATAAGATCTCACTTTTCAAGCGATACTCCTCTCTGGAAACAAATTCCAATTGCATTCCGCAGTTTTGAGCGAATGATAAAGTTGGATTTTCTGAAATTTTACGTTCTAATTCTTCTCCACGAATAATCCCAATGGTTTTGAATCCTTTTTCTTTTCCTGCAAAAGCAACTGCTGCAATATGATTCGAAAAAGCGCCTCCAAAAGTCAATAGTGTTTCCTGATTTTCTTCTTTTGCTTGAAGCAAATTATACTTCAACTTTCTAAACTTATTTCCCGAAACAAATGGATGAATCAAATCTTCTCGTTTGATATGCACTGAAATTGAATTTGGAAATGATATCGTTACCTGTTGATTCAAACTAAATATTTTTTACAAAGGTAAAATTAATATATAATAAAAAATGCAATCCTCACAGATTGCATTTTTCGTTTTCTATTTATTTCTGGAATTTAATTTCTAATAATAATTTTTTTACCCACCTCAATATTGTCTTTCGTCGATAACTTAACAATATAAATACCATCGCCAAGACCCGAAGTAGAAAATTTATACGAGGAATTCACTCCTAAATCTTTTTTACTGAAAATTAATTTTCCTGCTACATCATACAAACCACAAGTAGCAAGATCCATTAACAATGGATTATTGATTGTCAAATTTTTAGTTGAATTATTTTGATAAACCACAAAACTCTCACCAGCTAAATCCTTAACCCCTAAAGTAGAATTACTTTTAAAAGTAATTTCAAATTGTGTATTATTGACTCCAGCTGGCAATGTCAATTCATGGAAATCATTTTTTATATCAAAATATTTATCTGCTACCTTATCGTGTAAATAAACATTGTTTGCCTCAGTAAAATTCAAAATTTCCTTAACCGTAATTTTATAATTGGCTTGATCTCCATTCCTAAAACCAATTGGAATACTCTTATCAACATCAAAGTTTACAGCATCAATAACATACTCCGTATCTTCTAATACGAAGTAAACATCCGCTGGAGAATCATCACTTGAGGACATTGCATCCATTGCACGATCAACTCCATCAGTTGCTTCAGGAATAAATGCCAGCGCAAGTTGACGAACTCCTTGATTATTCATCAATGTATTGAATCTAATTTGTGGTGTTGGTAAAAGACTCACTTTAGTATAATCAAAACCAGAAACAGATTGAATTTTGGACAAATAATCGCCGTTGGTTTTCGTTTTATTTTGATTTGCACTTTTATTAAATTGGGAATAATTTGACGCTCCTTCTTTGACAAATACTCGGTAACTATTTTTCATTTCTACTGTTCCATTTGCAGTTCCATCAATCATAAATCCCTGCCCTACAGGACTAAAACGTCTTTCATAAATCCCACCCGTTCCGGTACTCGTTCCTTCATTACCGGAACCATCATAAGAATAGAATGTTGCCGGAACATAAATACCAGACCCCGATCTAGAAACTGGAGAAAAAGTTCCATATCCTCCTTTGTAATCTGCTATATAATGAGAACTTACCGTTTTGTCCTGCTCCCAGAAATAAGCAATCCCTGTACAATTTGTTGCATCGGTTAAAAAAGCAGACAAATCTATTGCTGATGGATACGGATTACCCGTTAATGTAAATTCTTGATCTAATACATTAATAGAAATGGTTCCATCATTAGGTTTTCCTCTAAAATCATATCGTTGTTGACTTGTCGGATTGTTTTGAACTCCATTTACCGTAGTTAAATTTGTTCCTGAAGTTCCTTTCATGGTAAATCCTTCTCCAGCATTTATACTAGAAGCGGATCCTACTTGAGTCCAACTTGTATATCCAGATGAAGCTACTAATTTATTTATCCAAAATGGAGCAATTGCAAATGGGCTAGCTGTACCATTGTAATTATTCATCGCTAAAATAGTTGGATTATTGCTATTCGTCAAATCAACAATATCTTTAAGTTGGGTAATCCCAAAAGGAGAATTTCCTGCTGTAGCAATATTTCCTCCCACTGGGGAACACCAATAATTAAATTGAAAATTATTAGTTGACCCTTCTTGAAAAACAGATAAGTTCCCAACTCCTTTATTAGCTCCTGCTACGGTAGAAGCTTGCAATAACTGCGCATCTCTCCTTAAGTAAAAATTACTGCTCGCAGCATTTAATTCCAAGCCTTGTTTTATATAAACAACTTCATTATTTACAAATACATTCGTATTGGCACTTACAAACATTTGCGCATTGATATTACTCTGAAATAAAACTCCGGAAATAATCAATAGTGTTTTTTTAAGTAATTTTGAGTTCATAAGCTTCTGTATTAAATTAATTTGTACTTTTTTAATGAGCAATTCCATTAGATGCAATAACATCTTTAATGATAGAAAATGAAGCTATTAGGAATAATAATAAAATTTCTGATGCGTTTATAATCCCATTTTTTAGAAAACCAAACCCAACATTTAATATTTTATTTAAAGTTACAAAAAAAACAGGCTCACAAGTAACTATAACACCGATAAAAAGTATAAAAAAACGTTTAAATACATTTTTTTTAATTTTAAACATGTAATTACTTACATTATTTTAAAAAAACTATCGTAAATATTTCGCTTGTATTTTTGCTCTAAAAATTGAAAATAAAAATTGTCAAAAACGCCAACTTTTTTCAAATACTTTTTTAATGTAAACTATAAGTGATTTTATAAATTTCCATTATAAATCTAAAATCAATTTTATTCTTTTTTGAAACCATATTATCTAACATTCATTATGGTTAAGATTCTATTTTTTAGAATTATTGCATCGGAATCAATTTTCCATCTAATGTCAATATTTTGCCCTGAAGAAACTGTAGCAATTGCTTGTAAAGAAATTGATCCAGTATTCAGATTACTTGCGCAAGTTCTACTCGAGTTAGGAACTAAAACTCCATTTTGATAAATACTAAACGTTGCTAATGCTTTACTAGTGGTTGCTACAGTAGTAGTACCGGGTTTAAATATAGAACCATTCACGCTTGAATAGTCAGAACCTGAAATATCGCCTAAATTCGTACCTATGTCTCCAGTGAAATAAGAATTCCCAGTGTTACTAATTGCACCATTACTAGTGAATATAACAAAAGTAGACAATGTTCCTAAGTCAAGGTAAGAACAGTTTAAAGGCATATATGCAGTTCCAGGCCCAAAACTAATAGCACCAGTTGTTGAAAACAATCTTCCTTCAAGCGTTCCATTTGCCCCCATAAAAACGGCCCCATTATTAGCAATAACTGTTCCTTTCATTGTAGTTGAAGCGGCCATAGATGCTGCACCTTCTACAATCCAAAATACGTTACATGCAGATGCGCCGTTAGTCAATGCAACAACAGTACCTGCTCCTGTAGTAAATGCACCCCCAATTTTAAAAACAAACACTGCATTTGGATTTCCTTGTGCGTCCAAAGTTAAAACTCCAGCTATTGATCCAGCTGCTCCTATTGAATATACCCCAGCTGTTAGAACCTCTCCACTACCAAGAGCAGGCGCATGAACATTAGTAACAGAAACCCCATTCAACTGATCGTATGCCGCTTTTAAATCTAATCTACCTTGATCAGTATTTACTGATCTAGAAGAATAGCTGGAAGTAATACTATACTGACTATTAAACATAACCAGATAAGTTCCAGTCACAGGAGTCAATGACAATCCTGGAATTAAAACATCAGTATTTGAATTAGTTACTATATCCTCAGTTGCAGTAACCGAATTAAAATTATCTGAATTGGCTAATACAAAAGCCGTAGTTGCTAATTGTGTCGTATTCGTTCCCACTGCTGCGGTAGGAGCTAATGACATCCCTGTGAAGGTAGGCGAATCTGAAAACACTACTCTTTTAGTCCCTGTTTCATCAATTAATGAATTCTGTGATTGTGCTGATGTAATACTTCCCGTTTGTGTTCCGTAAACTGTTCCTGCTGTAGGTAATGTTACATTTGTTACTCCTGTTGTTATAATTGTAGTTGCAAATTCACCTGGTAAAGCAAGAGTAGATTCGTTACTATTGGCTATTCCTGTCCCCCCATTAATTGGTAAAACTAAACCTGTAATAAAATCTTTCCAACCTAAATCATAAAAATTGAAAATTGAAGTAGTAGTGTTATAAATAAGAAGTCCTGTTGCAGGTGAGCTAATGGCATCTCTTTCTATAGTAGTTAAACGAGGCAAAAGAAATCCTTTATCGGTAGAATGAATATCTAATGCTGATGAAACTTCTGGGGTAACGGTACCTATTCCTACTTGTGCATTCCCTTTTTCTGAAATTAGCAGGGATAAAACGCATAAAAACAGGATATTATTTTTCATTTATTTATTTTATATATTCTATTGATCTAAATCATTAATACACTGAAAACAATGTATTTTTGTACTTTAATAAGTACATTATAAATTTTAAAGTATGCAAATATGACGCTATTGAATAACCTGACACAGGTAAAAAACATTCTTTAATTAACCTATAATTTTTTTTTAGAAAAATTGAGGAAAATATTTATAAATAAAGTAATCGCCTTAAAAACAAATTAATAAAATTAAAGCCAACACAGATAAACACACATAATAATCAAAAAACTATTTGACATTAATTAGTGTTAATATTCTACTTCCTAGCTTTAAAGTTCCGGCATCAATGTTCCACCTTACATCAACATCTTGGCCTACCGAAACATCTGCAATGGCTTGCAATGACACATCTACAGTATTTACAGAACTTAATCTCGTTCTACTGGAATTTGCAATTAATACTCCATTTTTATAAATACTAAAAGTAGCCAAAGCACTAACAGTAGTAGGCGTAATAAAAGTACCATTTACAGAAGAAGTTTCAAAACCTGTTATAGCACCTGAGTTAGTACCTATGTCTCCTGTAATATTTGAAATTCCTGTATTACCAACACCACCGGAAGAAGTAAACATAGCAAAGGAAGACAAGGCTCCCAAATCGGCATAAGAACTATTAGCCGTTTTAGTCATGATTAAAGTATCAATAACTATAGCTCCAGCCGTAGAAACTATTCTTCCTTCAAGCGTACAAGATGCTCCTAAAGAAACTGCACCATTATTAGCAATAAGGGTTCCTTTCATAATAGTTGAAGCTCCTAGCCCTATCGCTCCTTGCGCCAACCAAAAAACATTAGCAGCAGATGCTCCATTGAGCAATACTACACTAGTACTTGCACCTGTGCTAAAGGCAGCCCCAAATTTAAAAATAAAAAGAGCATTTGGATCTCCCAGTGCATCTAAAGTAAGGGTCCCTGCTGCGGAACCCGCCGCAGCTATACTATATACTCCGGGATATAGAGTCTCACCTCCAAACGCAGCAGCATGGACAGTATTTGTAACTGTGATTTGATTCAATTGATTATAAACTGCTTGTAAAGCAATCGCTCCTTGCGACGCTTTATTACCAGGTATTATTGTATATTGGCCATTAAAGGCAACAGTATAAATTCCTGCTAAAGGGCTTATCGACATTCCTGGCAATAAAACATCCGTAGTTGAACTAGTAATTATATCACCAGTGGCATTAACCGATTTATAATTACTTGCAGTATTTGCCAATACAAAAGCTGTCGTTGCTAATTGTGTCGTATTCGTTCCCACTGCTGCGGTAGGAGCTAGCGTTATACCCGTAAAAGTTGGCGATTCAGAAAACACTAACTTTCCAGTCCCTGTTTTATCGCTCAATGAATTCAGTATTTGCGCTGAAGTTATACTTCCAGTTTCCGTTCCGTACAAAGTTCCAGTCTTAGGTAATGTAACTTCTGTTAATCCTGTAGTTGTAATTGTAGTTGCAAAAGCTCCCGGCAATGCAAGAGTAGATTCGTTACTATTGGCTATTCCAGTTCCTCCATTTATTGGCAAAACTAAACCTGTAATAAAATCTTTCCAACCCAAATTATAAAAATTGAAAATTGAAGTTGTAGTGTTATAAATAAGAAGTCCAGTTGCAGGTGAACTTATTGCATCTCTTTCTGCTGTAGTCAATCGAGGCAAAAGAAATCCTTTATCAGTAGATTGAATATCTAGCATCGACGAAATTTCAGGATTTGTTGTACCTATTCCTACTTGTGCATTTGATGCTTCCGAAATTAGTAAGAATAAAATGAATAAGAACGAAATACTATTTTTCATATATTTTTAATTACCCTATTGAGATCTATCTTAATTTATTGAAAAACAACACGTTTTAAATCTAAAAAATTTATTAAAATCCAATGATGTGCAAATGTGATGTTAATTAATGAGTAAACACCTGTTAAAAAAAATAAAGCGTCTGATTGACGCATATTCAATATCTTTTTCCATTTTTTAGCATTCATTTTAACTTATAATTTTCAGTAAACAGTCACTTTTATGAGTGAAATTTTATTGGAATATAAATAACATTTTATTCATAAAAATATAATGTTTTTTCTTACAAATTAAAAATAAACAATGATGTATTTTTAAATAGTTTCTTTTTAATAGTTTCTTTCAGCAATTTAAAAATTAAGGGAAGCAAGAATAGTACACTTGATTGATCGCAATTAAACAATAAAAAGTGTCCTTTAAACTTAGTGTTCTTGAAGTAATAGACTTTTAAAAGTATTAATGAATAAAATAGCATTCATTGACAAAAACTATTTTAAAAAAATCTACGTTAGTATTTAACTCAAAAAAAACAATAATTATTTTTTATCTAAAAAATCTAAAAACTTAAATAAAGATCTGTTTTTCAAATACTCTAAATCTTTTTCATTGGCGTAAGCTTCTCTTTCGAAACTGATATTTCTATAAGCTAAATCAGCTTTTTTATATTGAATCAAACGAAATAAATATTCTATAAAATACCAAATAAAAAAAGGCAACACCAAGAGCTCTAATTGTTGGCGCAGGTGTATTTTTTCGTGATTAACAAAAACGGCATTTGCTTTATCAATACGGTATTTTACAAAGATGAAGGGGAATGCCGCTAATCCACGATATCCTTTTGGAATTAAATATTTAGCAACAATTAGAAACATTCGCTATAAAATTTATAAATTTGTACTGATAAAATGGTTCTATTTAATGAAAAACTCAATCGATTGAGTTGTATTCTTCATTAAAACAATCCTAATGACATTTATTATAGAATAATCCCAAGTATGATTGAGCAAAGTAATGAAAATAATTTAATAGAAGGGGAAGATTTCTATTACACTCCTGAAGGTTACAAATGTTTCACTGAAAAATACCATTTAAAACGCGGGTATTGTTGTAAAAGTGGTTGTCGTCATTGTCCGTATGGCTATGATAAAAAAACAGGCACAAATAAAAAGTAGTCCATCTTCAAGTTACAGATAGCAGAAATCAAGAGAACGGCAGTTTTCAAAAAACACCAACAAAAAACTAAATGGATATTTGTTTACAGAAATATAGAATCAAAATTCATAAATCCTACCACAGGTCGGATATTCGTTATCCATAGTGTATTTTTAAAACTAAAATGGTATCCTGTCGAGATACTTTTCTTTTAAAATTATACATAAAAAATTAACGAATACCATCAAAAATGACTTTTCAAGAACAAATACAACAAGGAATTCCATTGGTTTTACCAAAAATAAAATCATATGAAACAGAGATTAATCATGCACCAAAACGCAAAGAAATCCTTTCTGCTGAAGAAAAAAAACTTGCATTACGCAATGCCTTGCGTTATTTTGAACCACAACATCACGCTGAATTAATCAAAGAATTCTCAGACGAACTAGAAACGTATGGCCGTATTTATATGTATCGCTTTCGTCCTGATTATAAAATGTATGCGCGACCTATTGCTGAATATCCAGGAAAATGTGAACAGGCAAAAGCGATTATGTTGATGATTCAAAATAATTTGGATTACGCCGTTGCACAACATCCACATGAGTTGATTACCTATGGCGGGAATGGAGCCGTTTTTCAAAACTGGGCGCAATATCTTTTGACTATGCACTATTTATCGGAAATGACCGACGAACAAACATTGACGATGTATTCCGGTCATCCAATGGGATTGTTTCCTTCACATAAAGAAGCGCCAAGAGTTGTCGTGACAAATGGAATGGTAATTCCAAATTATTCCAAACCGGATGATTGGGAAAAAATGAATGCATTAGGTGTTTCTCAATACGGACAAATGACCGCCGGAAGCTATATGTACATTGGTCCGCAAGGAATTGTACACGGAACAACAATCACCGTTTTGAATGGTTTTCGTAAAATAAAACGCAGTCCAAAAGGCGGTTTATTCGTTACCTCAGGATTAGGAGGAATGAGTGGCGCACAACCAAAAGCGGGAAATATTGCCGGTTGCATTACCGTTTGTGCCGAAGTAAACCCAAAAATAACCCATATTCGCCACAGTCAGGGTTGGATAAATGAAGTGGTTGAAAATGTAGATGAATTAGTAAAAAGAGTCGCTTTGGCGCAAGCCAATAAAGAAACTGTTTCTATCGGCTATCTTGGAAATGTCGTGGACATTTGGGAAAAATTTGATGAAGAGAAAATCCATATCGATTTAGGATCTGATCAAACTTCTTTACATAATCCTTGGGCGGGAGGCTATTATCCTGCCGATGTTTCCTTTGAAGCAGCGAATGAAATGATGGCTAATAATCCTGATTTATTCAAAATAAAAGTGCAGGAAACATTACGCAGACACACTACTGCTATCAATAAACATACTGCTAGAGGAACCTATTTCTTTGATTACGGAAATGCTTTTTTACTGGAAGCTTCCCGTGCTGGCGCTGATGTAATGGCGGAGAATCATATCGATTTCAGATATCCGAGTTACGTTCAGGACATCATGGGACCGATGTGTTTTGATTACGGTTTTGGTCCATTCCGATGGGTTTGTGCTTCGGGAAAACCAGAAGATTTAGCTAAAACAGATTTAATTGCCTGCCAAGTTCTGGAAGAGATGGCAAAAACTGCTCCTGAAGAAATTCAGCAACAAATGCAGGATAACATTCACTGGATAAAAGGTGCTCAGGAAAATAAACTCGTTGTAGGTTCTCAAGCCCGAATCCTTTATGCTGATTCCGAGGGACGTGTAAAAATTGCCGAAGCTTTTAATCAGGCTATTGCCAAAGGCGAAATAGGAACTGTCGTTTTAGGTCGAGATCACCATGATGTTTCCGGTACTGATTCACCCTACAGAGAAACGTCTAATATTTATGACGGCTCCCGTTTTACTGCCGATATGGCGATACAAAACGTCATTGGAGACAGCTTTCGTGGCGCCACTTGGGTCTCGATTCACAATGGTGGTGGTGTTGGCTGGGGAGAGGTAATTAACGGTGGTTTTGGTATGGTTCTTGATGGTTCAAAAGAAGCTTCAAGACGTTTAGAATCAATGCTTTTCTGGGATGTCAATAACGGAATTTCCCGAAGAAGCTGGGCACGAAACGAAGGAGCATTATTTGCAATAAAAAGAGCGATGGAGACGCAACCTTTGTTGAAAGTTACCATCCCTAATATAGTGGCAGATAATTTATTGGATTTTTAAAAATTTGAACGCATATTTAATACACAAATAGTAATCAAACAACTAAGTCATGAAAGCAATTAAACTCCTTCCAGTAGTACTACTTCTTATAGTAGCCTCGTGCAGTTCCGTAAAAGTATATTCCGATTTTGATAAAAATGCAGATTTTAGTGAATACAAAACCTATGCATTTCATAGAAGAGGTATCGATAGAGTCGAAGTTTCAGAATTAGACAAGAAAAGAATTCTTCATGCGATTGACAATGAATTGAGCAAAAAAGGAATGTCTAAGAGTGAAACACCTGATTTACTTATCAATATTTTAACCAAAGAAAGAGAACGAGTAGATGTTAACCAATATAACGCAGGATGGGGTTATGGTTGGGGATGGGGATGGAATCCTTATTTATGGGGAGGTCGTACCTATGTTTCGACTTCAACTGAAGGTACTCTTTATATTGATTTAATTGATGCCAAGAAAAAAGAGTTGGTTTGGGAAGGTGAAGGCGTAGGGTATTTGACTCAAAACCGAAAAGAGAAAGAAAAACAAATCAATGAATTTGTGGCTAAAATTTTAGAGCAATTCCCGCCTAAAGCAAAATAGCTTAAGATAAATTTAAACATAAAGCCTACCTTTGCGTAGGCTTTTTTATACCAAATTATGGCAATCCTTACCGACATTACAACTTTGGAAGACATCAAATTACTTGTTGATTCTTTTTACTCCAAAGTTCAAAAAGACCAATTTATTGGACCAATATTCAACGAAAAAATAGGCAGCCGCTGGCCAGAACATTTAGAAAAAATGTATCGCTTTTGGCAAACTATTTTACTGGAAGTTCACTCTTATTCCGGCAGTCCATTTCCTCCTCACAAACAATTACCCGTTGCCAAAGAACACTTTGAACGCTGGATGGAAATTTTCATTGAAACTACCGATAGTTTATTTGTAGGCCCATTAGCCGAAGAAGCGAAATTACGTGCCAAAAATATGGCTGAAATGTTCAATTATAAAATTGAGTATTTCAGGAATGCCGAAAAAAATTAAATCCTTAACTAATTATTAAAGACTAACCAATCAACTTTTTTTCGATAACCAGTATCTTTGAAATAAAATACAATTCAACTAAAAGCCACACGAATATTATACTAAATAAAATATGCGTAAATTTCTAATTCTCGTTGTTTTACAAGCTGTCCTCCTTTCTTGTTCCAATTTAAAACAAACTGCTGAAAACAAACCGACTCCCAGTTTAAAATTTATCAGTTCGTTAGAAATTCCTTTTAATCAAACTTTTCAAGACACTAAAGTTGGTGGTTTATCCGGAATTGATTATGATGCAAAAAACGACCTTTACTACCTAATAAGTGATGATAGATCAGCTTTTAACGATTCCAGATTTTACACTGCAAAAATTCGGTTGTTCGAAAATAAATTAGAAAGTATTAATTTTCAAAGCGTCACTACTTTAAAAAATGAAACCGGAAAAAGTTTTGGTAACTGGAATACTAACCCAACAACGGCAGCCGACCCTGAAGATATTCGATTCAATCCCAAAACCAACTCCTTAGTTTGGAGTAGCGAAGGCGCTCGTGTAGTTACTACAGATAAATTAGTTTTACAAAACCCTTCTATTAATTTTATAGATTTAAAAGGCAATTTTCTTGGCAAAGCTAAATTACCAGCGAATTTAGAAATACAAAAAGAGGAAAAAGGCCCCAGAAATAATGGGACTTTAGAAGGGATTACTTTTGACACAAAATACAAAAACATCTTTACTAACATTGAAGAACCTTTATTTGAAGACGGTGACCAAGCCAATACCAGCAAAGGAGGTTTGATTCGATTGTATCAATTTAATGCCAAAACAAAAAAGAATACTGCTCAATACGCATACAAATTAGAACCTATTGCACTGGAACCGAATCCAAAAGGCGCTTTTGCCGTGAATGGCGTTTCGGCAATTCAATATTATGGAAAAAACCAGTTGCTTGTAGTGGAGCGTTCCTATTCTACCGGTACACAAGCCTGCACTATAAAAGTATTTTTGTGTGACTTGAAAAAGGCAGCTAATATTAAAAACTACGGTTCGTTAAAGAATCAACATTTTGAATTGGCTCCCAAAAAACTGATGCTGAACATGGATGATTTAGGGATTTTTATTGATAATATCGAAGGGATCACTTTTGGACCAAAATTGGCAAATGGCCACCAATCCATTATTTTCATTTCGGATAATAATTTTTCTGAGATGCAAAAAACGCAAGTGTTGGTGTTTGAGTTGATGGAATAGTAAATCCAACAAACATCAATAAATTACCAACTCCCCTAGCCCTGGTAGTAATGAAAAGCTTTTTACGAAAGCCGTTTTTGGTTTTTCTTGTTGCCGCAAAGCGACCGGAGGAAGCTCTTGCAGCAACTTTAGAAAAACAAACGGATTTGTAAAAACTTGTAATGAAAAGCTGGAAATAGCTCCTGAAATTTGTACTTTTGCATTATAACTACAACGATTTCGAAATGAACTCAACTATTGAAAGTAATCCATTATTAGACCGATTGCCAAAGCACTTAAAGCAATTTATTAAGCCTCAAGACTATAGCGACTACACACCTATAAATCAGGCAGTTTGGCGTTATGTAATGCGTAAAAATGTAAATTATCTTTCGAAAGTAGCTCATAGTTCATACCTCGAAGGATTGAAAAAAACAGGAATTGAAATTGACCACATTCCAAGCATGTACGGTATGAATCGGATTCTGACTGAAATAGGCTGGGCTGCTGTAGCGGTGGACGGATTTATTCCACCCAATGCTTTCATGGAATTTCAAGCCTATAATGTACTCGTAATTGCTTCTGATATTCGTCAACTCGAACATATAGAATACACGCCAGCACCAGATATTATTCACGAAGGTGCCGGTCATGCGCCCATTATTGCCAATCCTGAATATGCAGAATACCTGCGTCGTTTTGGAGAAATAGGCTGTAAAGCGATTTCTTCGAATAAAGATTACCAAATGTACGAAGCCATCCGACTGCTTTCTATTTTGAAAGAAGCGGAAGATACGCCTCAAGCCGATATTGATGCTGCCGAAAAAGCGGTGGAGGATTTGCAGAATAATATGGGCGAATTATCGGAAATGGCGCAAATTAGAAACCTACATTGGTGGACCGTAGAATATGGCTTGATAGGAACTATCGACAACCCGAAAATTTATGGTGCCGGATTACTTTCGTCTATTGGTGAAAGTGCGTGGTGCATGACGGATAATGTGAAGAAAATCGCTTACGACCTATCAGCAGCCAACCAAAGTTTTGACATTACAAAACTGCAACCACAACTTTACGTCACTCCAGATTTTGCTTATTTAAGCTTGGTTTTGGAAGAGTTTGCCAATAAAATGGCATTGCGTACCGGAGGATTATCGGGAATTAATAAATTGATTCATTCTAATGCTTTGGGAACGATTGAACTGAGTACCGGAATTCAGATTTCGGGAGTTTTCACCAATGTTATTGAAGAAGAAGGAAAACCCGTCTATATCCAAACTACAGGAAAAACTGCCTTATCGTATAGAGAAAAAGAATTAGTGGGTCATGGAACAATCAAACATCTGGAAGGTTTTGGAAGTCCTATTGGGAAACTAAAAGGTATAAATCTTGCAATTGAAGACATGAGTCCAAGAGATTTAAGTGCCTATTCTATCACTGAAAACAAAAGTGTAACCTTAGAATTTGAAGGTGACATTACGGTAAAAGGGGAAATTATAACAGGCTCCAGAAACCTGCACGGCGAGATTATTTTAATCAGTTTAAAAAACTGTACCGTAACACACAAAGAAACTATTTTGTTTCAACCGGAATGGGGCAATTACGATATGGCGATAGGAAAAAAAGTGATTTCGGCCTTTTCAGGTCCGGCTGATGTGAATAGTTTTGATTTGATTTCGCATGTTCCAACAAGCAAAACCATCAAGGCTAAACATACCACAGAACGTGACGATTTAGAGGTTTTATACCAGACGATTCGAATGATCAGAGAATCTAAAGACATGCAAACTTCTTTAGCGCCAATTTTTGATAAATTGCATACCAATCACCCAAATGACTGGTTGTTAGCCGTAGAAATCACAGAACTTTTGAGAGACAGAAACGAACCTCAACTGTTACAGGAAGTCATCGCTTATCTTGAAAATTTAAAAGAAAAAAGACCCGAAGTAGCGCATTTGATTGCTGGCGGTTTGGATTTGATTTTTGATAAGGAGAAAGCTTAAAAAAACTACCGCAGTTTAGCAAATTATTAGAATTATCTAAAATCTGTGAAACTGCGGTTCATTTTTTAAATTACAATTTTATTTGCTGTCCAAAATCTTTCTCGCTTTCAATTACTTTTCCCTCATACTGTAACTTCCAACCCATGGTATTGGTCAGAATCAATATTTTGGATAATTCACTAATTAAGCGATTTTGAGCATTCGTTTTTAATGACGATTTTTCTATTTTCTTGGCTAAATTCGCTTTAACTGACTTATTGATTTTATTGTAATCATCACCCGTAAAAGGATTCAATTTGCTTTGCTCCACATCGTAAAATTGAATATCGGGGCTGATTTTTATTTCTTCTTTTGGGATGCTTACAATCGTTATCGTTTTATTTTTTTCATCGATATCGTATTTCATTTTATGCAAATCATAAGCAACAGTCACATCTGCATTAACAATAACCAAGGCTTTTTTCTCGAAAGAAAGCATGTCTAATAAATATTTCTGTTGATTTTTATAGGTTATCACTTCTGAAAAATGGCCTTCGGTAACCACAAGTTTCCCTACGTTTACAATTTGTTGTTGAATGAGATTAGTATTATAACTGATGTCTTCATCATCGTTTTTCTTAAAGTCACAAAATTTGAATAATAAAAATATTCCGGCAATAACTCCTATTCCAATACCTATTTTTCTAAGCATAATTAAAATTTCATGAATGAATATTGTTTTTCCAATTTAGTGATTTTATCTCGAAGTTTGGACTCAAACTTCAAATGACTTTCAGAATTAGGATTAAAAGGCTTATGTGAAAGACTTTTTTGAATACTTTCTACTTCATCTATCGTAGCTAAAGCAGCTTCAGAAATGGTAGTTTCCTTAAAACGCTTCCAGATATAATCGATTGCCACTTGATTGGGATGCAACATATCTTCCCCATAAAACCGATAATCACGAAGTTCGTCTATCATGATTTCGTAGCTTGGAAAGTATTCAGTATGCAGTTTATAATGTTCCTTATTCAGAACGCTGTGAACAGCCGAAATTAAGTTCGCTTTACTCCATTGGTTTTCGACAAAACCATCTTTGATATGTCGTATTGGTGAAATCGTGAAAATGATATTGCAACTAGGATTAACTGAATGGATTAATTTAATAGTATTCGCAATACTTTCTTTACTCTCGTCAACCGAAAGTAATTCTTTCTTAAACTGTTTTTGCGGTACTTTATGGCAATTCGCCACAATGGCATCACTTTCAATATTTCGATATACCCACGAGGTTCCGTATGTAATAATAACATGAGAAGCTTCTTGTAATTGCTGTTTTGTTGATTCGAGTATCGCGCTTAAAGATGCTAATAAATCCTCCTTATTTGAATTACTCAAATCCGAATGTACATCAAAACAATGCCAACGTTCGTTATAGAAAAAAATATCTTCTTCAGTGAATAATACTGCATTTATGGTTTTATAAATAATTTTTTCAATAGAAACCGGATTGAAAATTATTCCGAAAGGATTTATGATATTTTCGAATTTAAAATAATTGAATTTTTCACCCATGTTTTCCACAAAACAAGATCCCAAAGACACAATTTTAGAATTGTAATCAATAGAATGACTACTTTGAGAAATGGGAATTGGAGTTCTAAATTGCATTGTTATTTTATTTACTACAAATTTGAATAATTTTAGTGAATTAAATACGATTTAACTCTTTTTTCATTCATCAAGTATATTCAAAATTAAGAAACCCTTTCAATGTTTTAAACTATGAAAGGGTTTTCCAGTTTTCTATGAACTCATGATTTTATTAATAGAAATATTGTGTTTTCAGATAACCATTAGTAGAAATTGATGTTTCCGAAACCTGTTCAGTTGGATAATTCTCTAAATCGTATGCAAAGGAATTTTTATAAAATTTAGCCGAAGATGCTATTTGCTCGTCTTTAGTAGTACTTATAATCACTGTACTTATCAAACTATTATTCGATGAGATTGCTTCATTATAATCCAATAGTTTTTTATATCCCAATACATTAAACAATGGATTGTGTTTAGAATCATAATCAAAACTTATACTGTAACTAGAAGTAACTCCTACTGTTGTGTTGTCTAATATTCTTTCGTCCTTGATGAAATTTTCATTTTGAAAATACAAAATTCCATGATACATTTTCACTTCTTGATTTCCTGAATTAATGACATTTTTTTCATAAGAAACAGTTTCATCTGAATTATGAATGTAATTTATTATATAATTGTTTGGGGACTTTATGCGTATCAATTCACCGGCAACATAAGTGTATTCTACAGTTTCGAGAAGTTGATTTGTTTTGTTCAACGTTACTGTTTTCGAAATCAAACCATCCGTATAGGTAAAATCAACATGTTTCTGAACGCCATCAATACTTACAATTTTATTGCCATTATAAGTAAACAAAGTCGTTGCTGAAGTTCCATCTGCTGAAGTAGCAACTATCTTTTTTAGCAATTTTATGCTGTCATCAGTATCATTTGAACACGAACAAAGAGTCAATAAAAAAATTGATAAGACACAAAATATTTTTTTTGTTTTTTTCATAATACTAAATAAATCGCATAGATCTTCATCAAACCTTTCGTTCTATATAAATCAAACCTAAAAAAATAAAACAAAAGCTACAATATTCATCGCTACAATCCCTATATTTCGGTTAAACTACTTTTTTTAACTTAGCTATAACACTATATGAAGACCATATATAAGTGAGTTGAACAAAAAAATAAACCCTTTTAGAACTTCTGCTCTAAAAGGGTTTCTATTATAAAAAATAAATTTGTTTTATTTTACAAACTCAACCGCTTTTTCTAAGGCGTTTTGAATTCCGGCTATATTCTTTCCTCCAGCTGTAGCAAAAAATGGTTGTCCGCCACCGCCTCCTTGGATAAATTTACCCAATTCACGAACTACTTGCCCAGCATTTAGGTTTTTATCAGCAACTAATTCTTTAGAAATATAACAGGTTAACATTGGTTTTTCTTCGTCGGCTGTAGCCAAGACAAGGAATACATTTTTACCTAAATTCCCTAATTCATACGCCAAATCTTTTGCTCCTTCCGGATTTAAATCCACTTGTTTTGCTAAGAATTGTATGCCGTTTATTTCCTGTATTTCTGCTGTTAAACCCGCTTTCAAATTTTTAACTTTGTCTTTCACCAAAGCCTCAATTTGTTTGGCCAATTTGGTATTTTCTTCTTGCATCGAATGAACGGCTTTCAAAATATCCTGAGGATTTTTTAATGCTGTTTTTACATCATTCAATATGTTTTCATAAGATGCAAAATGTGCTTTAACGGCATCACTTGTAATGGCTTCGATACGACGAATTCCTGCAGCAACCGCTCCTTCTGAAACGATTTTGAAATACCAGATTTCAGCCGTGTTTTTCACGTGGATTCCTCCGCATAATTCCATGCTTTCGCCAAATTTTATGGCACGTACATTATCTCCGTATTTTTCACCAAACAAAGCCATTGCGCCTTCTTCTAAAGCTTGTTGAATTGGAATATTTCTTCTTTCAATTAATGGCAATTGTTCCTGGATTCTTGCATTTACAAAATCCTCTACTTGTTGCAATTCGGTTTCCGTCATTTTAGCAAAATGAGAAAAGTCAAAACGCAAATAGTTTGGATTTACCAAGGAACCTTTTTGTTCTACATGCGTTCCAAGAATACTTCTCAACGCTTGGTGCATTAAGTGCGTAGCCGAGTGATTTCTAGAAGACAAACTTCTCAAATCCTGATTTACTTTAGCTGTAAAACTAGCGTTTACATTTTCCGGTAATTTTTTTGCAAAATGCAAAATCAGGTTATTTTCTTTTTTGGTATCGATGATTTCAATCGTTTCATTTGCAGAGACCAATGTTCCTTTATCTCCCACTTGCCCACCACCTTCTGGATAGAATGGCGTGTTATCTAAAACGATTTGGTATAAAACCCCGTCCTTTTTACTGTCAATTTTACGGATGCGAGTGATTTTTACGTCCCTTTCTGATTGATCGTAACCCACAAATGTTTCTATATTTCCAGGAATCAACACGGACCAATCTTCGGTAGAAACTTCTGATGCAGCACGCGAACGGGCTTTTTGAGCTTGCATGGCTGCGTTAAAACCAGCTTCGTCCAGTTCAAATCCTTTTTCTCTAAGAATCAATGCGGTTAAGTCAATTGGAAATCCAAAAGTATCGTATAATTCAAATGCTTTAGTACCTGAAACGGTTGACCCTTTAGTTTCGGCAACTACATTTTCCAGCAATTGCAATCCTTGGTCTAAAGTTCTCAAAAAAGAAGCTTCTTCTTCCCGAATTACATTCGTAACCAATTGTTGTTGCGATTTGATTTCCGGAAAAAATTCACCCATTTGATTGGCCAAAACGGCTACCAATTGATTGATAAACGGTTCTTTGGTATTCAAGAAAGTAAATCCGTAACGAATTGCACGACGCAAAATTCTACGAATTACATAACCAGCACCTGTGTTTGATGGCAATTGTCCGTCAGCAATAGCAAAAGCCACCGCACGAACGTGATCAACCACTACGCGAATAGCGATATTGGTTTTGTTTTGCTCTTCAGATTCTTCACTATCGTTCAGAATGACATCATTGGTTGTGTATTTTAATCCTGTAATTTGTTCTACTTTTTCAATAAGTGGCGTAAACACATCCGTATCATAATTAGACGTTTTTCCTTGTAATGCCATACACAAACGCTCAAATCCCATTCCGGTATCAACGTGCTGCGCAGGTAATTTCTCTAAAGAACCGTCGGCTTTACGGTTGAACTCCATGAATACGTTATTCCAGATTTCCACTACTTGCGGATGGTCATTGTTTACTAAACTCTTTCCAGAAACCTGTGATTTTTCTGCTTCCGGGCGTAAATCAACATGAATTTCAGAACAAGGCCCACAAGGTCCTTGGTCTCCCATTTCCCAGAAATTGTCTTTCTTGTTTCCAAGAATGATTCGGTCTTCATCAATCAATCCCTTCCAAATATCCCAAGCTTCCTGATCAAATGGTACATTTTCTTCCGGGTTTCCTTCAAATACAGAAACGTATAAATTTTCTTTTGGAATTTTATAGACTTCCGTCAAAAGTTCCCAAGCCCAGTTAATAGCTTCTTTTTTGAAATAATCCCCAAAAGACCAGTTCCCAAGCATTTCAAACATGGTGTGGTGGTAGGTATCAAAACCTACATCTTCTAAGTCATTATGTTTTCCTGAAACACGAAGACATTTTTGCGTATCGGCAATTCTATTGCTTTTTGGCGTGGCGTTCCCAAGGAAATATTCTTTGAACTGTGCCATTCCTGAGTTGTTAAACATCAGGGTTGGATCATCTTTTAGAACTATGGGTGCCGATGGAACGATTAAGTGTCCTTTTAATGCGAAAAAATCCAGAAATTGTTTACGTACGTCTTGTGATGTCATTTTTTTAATTTAAATATTTAAAGATTCAAAAATTTAAGATTATTTAGAATTGAATTTTTCAATCTTTTAATCATTAAATCTTTTAATTTCTTTTGCCCCAGATAACAGTGAAAAGCTTCGCGGCTTTGAAATTTATTTTTTCTTGAGATGGCAGAGCGACCGGAGGAAGCTCCTGCTGGCTCATTAGAAAAAAAGATTTCAAGACGAGAACTTGCAACGAATAGCTGGAATAGGCACATTATTATATTTATTCCTAAAAAAAGGGTTGAACGAATGAAACATTTATTAAATTTGTTCGACTAACCTTTTACGAAGGTGCAAAAATAGGGTATTTTAAAATATGGCGAAAGTAAAATATTATTACGATTCCGAAAATCTAGCATACCGAAAAATAAAAGTAAGAAAAAGAAAGAAATTTGGTGTTGTAGCCTTATTTTTAATAGCATCGGCCTTGTTCGGATTTTTATGTTTTATTGTTTTATTGAATACACCCTATTTTGAAACGCCAAAAGATCGTTTGCAAGCACGTGAAATTGACAATTTGAAGTTGAATTTTTCTATTTTAAATAAGAAAATGGATCAAGTTGATGGGGTTGTTGAAGACATTGAAGATAGGGATAATAATTTATACAGGGTTTATTTTAATACGGCAGCGATTCCTGACTCGGTACGAAAATCAGGTTTTGGAAATATCAATCGCTATAAAACATTAGAAGGCTATGACAATTCCCAACTGGTAATCAACACGACAAAAAGAGTTGATGTGCTTAGCAAAGAATTGGCGATTCAGTCCAAATCACTGGATGTTATTTTGGAATTAGCTAAAGCAAAAAATAAATTATTGGCAGCTATTCCCGCCATTCAACCAGTAAGAAATGAGAATTTGAAACGATTGGCATCTGGTTTTGGGTACAGAACAGATCCTTTTACGAAGGCGAGAAAAATGCATGAAGGAATGGATTTCTCTGCAAAAATAGGGACTCCCATTTATGCTACAGGAGATGGAGTTGTTTCTAAGGCGGATAATACGGTTTCCGGTTTTGGAAATCATGTGGTAATTAGGCATGGTTATGGATACGAAACGCTGTATGGTCATTTAAGTAAATACAACTGTAGAGCCGGACAAAGAGTGAAACGAGGCGATATTATAGGGTATGTAGGCAGTACGGGAAGATCCGAAGGGCCGCACTTGCATTATGAAGTGCATAAAGATGGTAAAGTCGTGAATCCATTGAATTTTTATTATGGAAATATTTCGGCAATCGAGTATGTTGCCATTTCAAAATTGGCTAACCAAGAAAATCAGTCATTAGATTAATGCTTTATAAAAAAGAGTAAAAAAGTCTACAGATAGTCGTAGCAGAATTAAAAAGTCAAATAAAAAAATATGCATATTGAGCTTTCTAAAGATAAAAGGTATTACAGCATTGGCGAAGTCGCCAAAGCATTTGACGTGAATGCTTCACTGATTCGTTTTTGGGATAATGAATTTGATATTCTGAAGCCAAAAAAGAATGCCAAAGGCAATCGCATGTTCACTCCTGAAGATGTGACTAATTTACAACTCATCTTTCATTTGGTAAAAGAAAGAGGTTTTACACTGGAAGGTGCCAAAACACATTTGAAAGAAGGTCAGAAGAAAACCTTGGATAAATTTGAAATTATTCGAAAACTGGAAACCATACGAACACAATTAACGAATATTAAAAATCAACTATAATTTTTTGGTTGCCTATTTTATAAGAAAACAATTAAACACTAAACTTTAAATTAAACAAAAAATGGATTTTAAAAAATTTTTACCTTGGATTATTGCAGCAGTATTAATTATTGGAATTTATAGCTGGGTTAAAGGGATTAACAATACAGCCGTAACTTTGAATCAAACAGTAGAACAATCTTGGGGAGATGTGCAAACTGCCTACCAAAGAAGAAATGACCTTATAGGAAATTTAGTAAATACTGTAAAAGGAGCTGCTGATTTTGAAAAATCAACTTTGACTGCTGTTATTGAAGCTAGAGCAAAAGCGACCTCAACTACAATTGACCCAACAAACATTACTCCAGAAAAATTAGCAGAATTCAATAAAGCACAAAGTGGTGTGAGCAGTTCATTATCTCGATTATTAGTAACAGTAGAGCAATATCCTGATTTGAAAGCGAATCAAAATTTCTTGAAATTACAGGACGAATTGGCCAGTACTGAAAACCAAATTCTTACTGCAAGAACCCGTTTCAACGAAGCAGTTAAACCGTATAACTCGCATATTAAAACGTTCCCAAATTCATTATTTGCAGGAATATTCGGTTTCAAAGAAAAAGCATATTTTAATGCTGTTGAAGGTGCAGACAAACCAGTTGAAGTAA
This sequence comes from Flavobacterium cryoconiti, assembly GCF_048158645.1. Classification (NCBI taxonomy): domain Bacteria; kingdom Pseudomonadati; phylum Bacteroidota; class Flavobacteriia; order Flavobacteriales; family Flavobacteriaceae; genus Flavobacterium; species Flavobacterium cryoconiti. The sequence continues at coordinate 120,765 of NZ_JBLNKW010000005.1, forward strand.
AATTCTAATTGTTCCTAACCCCAGAAGAAGGAATTAAAAAACACAAAAATGTCAAAAGTAGAAGATTTTTTAACCCAAGAAGAAGAACAAGCAATTGTTGAAGCTATTCGCGTGGCCGAAAAAAATACTTCTGGTGAGATTAGAGTACACATAGAAAAAACAACTTCCGAAGTTCCTTTTGACAGGGCTTTGGAAGTTTTTCATGAATTGAAAATGAACGAAACCCAACTTCAAAATGGCGTTTTAATTTATCTGGCTGTTGCCGATAAAAATTTTGTGATATGTGGGGACAAAGGAATTAATGACATTGTTCAAAATGATTTCTGGGACACTACAAAGAACATTATGGGGGCTCATTTTAAAAATGGCAACTTCAAACAAGGTCTGGTAGATGGAATTTTAAGAGCAGGTGAAGAACTAAAAAAACATTTTCCTTGGTCCGAAGATGATACGAATGAATTATCAAACGAAATCTCAAAAGGATAATATAATTATGTATAAATTAAATAGCTCTTATTTTTTCAAACTGCTTATTTGTTTTTTTATTACACAAATAGGTTTTGCACAATTTAAAATACCTGAAGTTCCTGGTTTACAAACCTCGGTTTATGACTATGCTAACCTTCTTAGCGCATCTGAAAAAACACAATTAGAAGAAAAATTAATTCATTACTCTGACTCAACTACCACTCAAATAGTTGTTATTACTATTGAAAGCTTACAAAATGAAGATGTAAGCCAACTAGCTACTAAATGGGGCCAAACTTGGGGAATTGGAGGAACTGCAAAAGACGATAATGGTGTAATTATTTTAGTGGCTAAAGCCGAAAGAAAAATTGCCATTAACCCTGGTTATGGAGTGGAAGACCGTTTAACAGCAGGAATTGGAGGAGAAATAATCAGAAATATCATTACACCCGAATTCAAAGCTGGAAGTTATTACAGAGGACTTGATAAAGGAACTGATGCCATAATTGATGTTTTTAAAGGGAAATACAAAGGAGAACGAAAACAAAATAAAGATCAAAATTTTCCAATTTTACCTTTTATCGTAATTATTGTAATCATTCTTATTCTAATTTCAAGAAACAAAGGCGGTGGCGGAAATTCTGGAAACAGAGGCGGTGGGCCTAGTTTGCTTGATGTAATTATTTTAAGTAGTCTTGGCAGAAACAGTGGCGGTGGCGGTTTTGGCGGTGGTTCATCTGGTGGTGGATTTGGCGGAGGCGGTTTCGGTGGTGGATTTGGTGGCGGAGGCTTCTCTGGTGGTGGTTCTAGTGGAAATTGGTAGATTTAAAATTATTTTGTTCCGTTTTATCAATACTTACAAAAATCAGCATTACTTTTAAAATTATAAATTAAAATAGTTTATGTTTGTTTTACTTTCATTTTTTTTAAATTTGAATCACATCTAATTTAAAAGTTACAATTTAAAATACATTAAAAATGCTTTCACATAAAGCCAAATACGCCCTCAAGGCATTACTATTTTTAGCGCAACAAGACGATAATCACATTTCAAGAACTATTGAAATTGCTGAAGCAGCTAACATTCCAAAAAAATTTTTGGAACAGATTTTATTGGATTTAAAACGCGGACATTTTGTAGGGAGCAAACAAGGGAAATTTGGCGGCTATTATCTTTTAAAATCCAAAAACGAAATTACTTTAGCTGATATTCATCGATTATTTGATGGTGCAATTGCATTACTTCCGTGTGCATCATTAAATTTTTACGAGCCTTGCTCCGATTGCACTAGTGAGTCTGAATGCCTGTTACGACACGGGCTGATGACTATTCGAGACGAAACCCTAAAGGCTATGCAAGGCATTACAATTTCCTCATTAGTAAAAAAATAAAAAAATATTTTTTAAACTCTACTATTTTTATAGAATTAATTATATATTTGCATAGAATTTAACGCATAATTAACAATCCAATTTTAAACGTATGAAAACGTATTTAAACACGTTCGTTATTTTAAATGAACAAATAGGAAATAAACAAGTAATTGCAACTAAAGAAAAGAATAATCAAATGATGTGTATGTGCTAGTAAAAAAAAAAATTAATTTAAACTCTACTAATTACATATAATAAACATATAATGAAAAATTCTATAAAAAATATACTTACAATATTATCTATTTTAACTTTCTCAATATCATTCGCACAAAACGTTGAAGGTCTAATTACAACAAACCAAAACATTCCGTTAGGAGCCGTAAATGTTGTAATAAAAGGAACTACTTCTAACACAACTTCAGATTCTGACGGGAAATTTATAATAGATACAAAAGGAAAACTTCCTTTAACCCTTTTAGTTCAATATGTAGGATATAAAACTGCAGAAATAGAAATTACTTCTTTACCAATACCTTCATTACAAATAACACTTAATGAAGAAAACACTTTATTAGAGGTTGTAGTTTCCTCCAGACGTCGAATAGAAAAAGTACAAGATGTCCCGATCGCAATATCAGTTATAACAGGTAAACAGGCAGAACAATCTGGAGCTTTTAATGTTAACCGTATTAAAGAACTAGTACCATCAGTGCAACTTTATTCGTCAAACCCAAGAAATACAGGGATTAACATTCGAAGCCTAGGTTCTCCTTTTGGACTTACCAATGACGGTATCGATCCTGGGGTTGGTTTCTATGTTGACGGTGTGTATTACGCTCGTCCAGCTGCAACCACTCTCGATTTTATTGATATAGAGCAAATTGAGGTATTACGCGGACCACAAGGATCGTTATTTGGTAAAAATACAACCTCTGGGGCCTTCAATATAACTACTCGCAAACCGAGTTTTACTCCGGGTGCCAACTTTGAAGTGAGTTATGGTAATTACGGATACCTGCAAGCAAAGGCTTCGGTTACAGGTGCATTGAGCAAAAAAATAGCAGGTCGTATCTCTTTTTCTGGAACACAACGTGATGGACTAATTGATAATATTGCAACAGGAAGAGCCACAAATACGCTAAATAATCAAGGAATCAGAGGACAATTACTCTATAAACCGACAGAAAACACCAATATTATATTAGCAGCAGACATTACGACACAGCGTCCGGATGGATATGCTCAAGTTATTGCTGGGATTGCTCCTACGAAAAGAGCCGCTTATCGACAATTTGGCGCAATTATTAAAGATTTGAATTATCAACTCCCAAGTTTAAATGCCTTCGATCGTAAGATTGACCACGATACGCCATGGCGTTCAGGACAAGATTTAGGTGGTGTATCCCTTAATATTGATACAAAAATTGGAAATGGAACACTTACTTCAACTACTGCTTGGCGTTTTTGGAATTGGGATCCATCAAATGATAGAGACTTTACAGGGTTACAAGTACTGGCAAAATCGCAAAACCCTACCAGACAGACACAAATAACGCAAGAGGTACGTTATGCGGGACAACTTACATCTAAAGTAAGTGGTGTTGTGGGTGTGTTTTTTATTGATCAAACATCAAAAACAGACGGTACAGAAGAATCTGGAAATGCGCAATGGAGATTTGCACAAAGTACTACCAGCACATTATGGAAAACTCCAGGTCTTTTTGAAGGATACGGAATAAAAACCAATGCCAGCATCAGATCTTCCAGTGCGGCAGTTTTCGGGCAATTAGACTGGGCAATAACAGATCGTTTACATGTATTACCTGGTATAAGATCCAATTTCGATAAGAAAGATGCTGATTACAGCCGTAAAACATACGGAGGCCTTCAAACTACCGATCCTGCTTTACTTGCTTTGAAAAAACTAGTTTATTCTGACCAAGCTTTCACATCAAATACAGATAATACAGACTTTTCTGGAAACTTAACTGTGTCTTTTAAAGCTTCAGACAAAATCAATGCGTATGCTACTTATGCAAAAAGCTACAAACCAATTGGCGTGAATGTAGCGGGACTTCCTACTCCGGCAGCAGGTCAGACTCTAGCCGATCTTGCGGTAGTTAAACCTGAAAAAATAAATCATTATGAAGTAGGAGTTAAAACATCTCCATTTAAAAACTCGATATTGAATTTGACCTTCTTTAATACAGATATTAAAGATTTTCAAACCAATGTTCAAGCTGCCGAATTAGGTGTAAACCGTGGCTATCTTGCCAATGCAGATAAAGTACGTGTAAGAGGTGCGGAACTAGATGCCAGTTTTGTAGTTAACAGTCACCTAACCCTAAACGGAGCTGCAACTTATACAGACGGAAAGTATATTAAATTTACAAATGCACCGCTTCCGCTAGAAGAAACAGGAGCTTCTGTAGCTTTTAAAGATGTTTCAGGAACTGATTTACCTGGTGCTTCAAAATGGGCTGGATCTTTAGGAGGTGAGCTTTCTGACAATGCAAAATTCTTCGGAAATTCAGGTAAAATTTTCCTTGCCGTTGATTCTTATGCGCGTTCTGAATTCTCATCAAGTCCTTCTGCTTCAAAATATTTAGTCGTTCCTGGTTACGCTATTTTTAACGCTCGTTTAGGATTCCGTGCATCTGAAGGGTTATCTATTCACTTCTGGGGACGTAATCTTTTAAATAAGGATTATTACGAACAATTATTGCCTGCTGGTGGAAATGCCGGACAATATGCTGGTGTAATAGGCGATCAAAGAACTTATGGAATTACATTGAAATATTCATTATAATAATTCCAAAAAGAGTAAACTAGATTCGATTTTAAATAAAAAAATTACCGTAATCCTTTATATGACTGCAGTGTTTTTTATTCCTTTTTGCTAAAATCTAATTATATTAAAACCCTTAAAAAAAAACAAAATGAAAACATATAAAGTATCGTTAGTCGCCGTAATTATTTTATTATTGACGAATGCAACTATCACAAAAGTAGAAGCACAAGATTTAAAAGGAAACATAAGTATTTCCGGTGCTTTTGCCCTATATCCAATTACTGTAAAATGGGCCGAAGAATTCAAGAAAACGCATCCAAATGTCAAAATTGATATTCAGGCCGGTGGTGCTGGAAAAGGAATAACCGATGTATTATCCAAAGTTACCGATATTGGATTGGTATCTCGTCAACTGAATGCTGCTGAGTACAAAAAAGGAGCTTATGCCATTGCTGTAACTAAAGATGCAGTAATTCCAACCATAAGCGCAACGAGTCCCTATAAATCCGTATTATACAAAAGAGGGGTTAAAAAAGAAGCCTTCAATAACATATTCATCACAGGAAAATACAAAACATGGAATGCATTAGGCTTCAAGAGCACTGCTCCTATACATGTGTACACAAGATCTGATGCGGCTGGAGCTGCCGAAACATGGGCTAGCTATTTTGGCAAAAAACAAGAAGATTTACAAGGTGTTGCCGTGTTTGGAGATCCTGGATTGGCTCAAGCTGTTCAAAGAGATCCATCTGGTTTAGGTTTTAACAATATCGTTTATATCTACGATACAAAAACCAACAAACCTACCAATGGAATTGTTGCAGTACCAATCGACCTTAACAATAATGGTAAACTTGATCCAGATGAAAATTTTTATAATGACATAGATCAATTGATTGCGGCCATTGTATCTGGGAAATACCCATCTCCTCCTGCAAGAGATTTGTATTTTGTAACTACTGGTAAACCTAACAATGCAGTTGTAAAAGCATTTATAAAATACATTCTTACCGATGGTCAAAAATTTGTTACCGAAGCGGGATACATTAAACTTTCAAAAGAAAAACTAAAAAAAGAATTAGAGAAGGTAAAATAATATTCTTCTAAATAAAACATCCACCCTAACGCAAATACTGAAAACCATGAGGGGTTTTAAAACAGTTTTTGTGAGGGTGGTTTACTACAATTAAATGAAAAATATAAGACTACTCAAAGATCGTCTCATTGGTAAAGCATTCTTGGCACTTACCCTCTTGTCAATTTCGACAGTTGTATTGATTGCTCTAGGATTGTTCTACAAATCAATGCCTATTTTAAACAGTACTTCGCTTTATAATTTATTATTCTCTTCCGAATGGAAACCTTTTAAAGAAGCCTTTGGGTTTTATTCCTTTATTGTTGGTACGCTTTGGGTAACTGCAATTGCTATTATAATTGCTTTACCATTATCGATGCTCACCGCTATTTATCTTTCGGAATATGCTCACATACGCGTGCGAAAATTAGTTCTGCCTTTAATTGAATTGTTATCTGGTATTCCTCCCGTACTTTATGGAGTTTGGGGAGTCTTGGTAATTGTCCCTTTAATACAAGATAAAATAGCGCCACATTTTGTTGAATTTACAACGGGTTATTCTGTATTGGCGGGAGGAATTGTATTAGCAATAATGATTTTCCCTCTTATCATAAGTATTGTAATTGAAGTGTTTGACAATGTTCCTCAGGACTTACGAAATGCTTCCTTATCATTAGGCGCAACACAATGGCAAACCACCAAGAAAGTAGTGCTACGAAAATCAATTGACGGAATTGTAGCGGCAGTGGTTCTGGCTATTTCCAGAGCTTTTGGAGAAACAATAGCAGTATTGATGGTCTGCGGTAATTTGGCACAAGTCCCTCATAGCCTATTCGATTCGGCTTATCCATTGCCGGCGCTTATCGCTAATAATTACGGCGAGATGATGTCTATTCCAATGTATGATTCGGCATTGATGTTTGCAGCCCTGCTCCTATTTGTCATTATCTTTTTATTCAATGCGCTTTCGAGAATTATTTTATACAGAATCGAAAAAAGAAATAATTAAACAGGTATCAACATGAGAAAAATAGAAGAAAATATATTCAAAGTTTTGATGATACTAAGCACCATCATTATTAGTAGCACCCTGTTCATGATATTATACACCTTGTTTTCAAAAGGGCTTGCCTCTTTGAGTTGGGATATGGTTTCCAAAATCCCCGAAGGAGGTTTTTACATCGGTAAAGGTGGTGGTATTTTGAATGCCATCGTTGGATCTGTCTACATCACTATAGGTTCAACTTTATTAGGGCTTATAATCAGCCTTCCCATTGTCATTTACATTAATGTGTATGCCAAAAGAAATGCAACTTTGGCCACGATTACCAGATTGAGTTCTGACATTTTGTTTGGTATTCCATCCATTGTATACGGAGCATTTGGATTTGCAATCATGGTCTATATGGGATTAAAAACCTCTTTATTAGCAGGAATCATTACCGTAACTTTGATGATAATTCCCATACTCATTCGAGCCATTGACGAAGTAGTACGGGTGGTGCCAGAAGATATGAGTAACGCTGTTTTCGCACTCGGAGGAACACGTTATGAATCAGCAAAAATAATATTGAGACAATCCATTCCTGGAATTATAACCGCAATATTACTGTCATTTGGAAGAGCCATTGGTGATGCTGCTTGTGTATTATTCACAGCAGGTTTTACTGACAGCATTCCAACTTCCCTGGACCAACCAGCAGCAACTTTACCGCTATCAATATTTTTCCAATTGAGCAGCCCTATTAAAGAGGTGCAAAACCGAGCCTATGCCGCCGCCGTTATCCTAACCATCATTGTTTTAGTCATCAACATTGTAGCAAAAATAGCCAGCAAAAATCTTTCAAAAAATAAAATATGATCATTCAACCTCACATAAGCATCCAAAATCTAAATGTTCACATTGGTGAAAACCATATTCTAAAGAACATCAATCTTGATATTCCAGACAAAAAAGTAACTTCGCTAATTGGTCCATCAGGTTGTGGAAAAACGACGCTTCTTAAAACAATGAACCGATTACTCGACCGTCAAAACGATGTCCGTGTAGATGGAAAAGTTTTGGTAGATGGCGAAAACATTTACGACCCAAAAGTGGAAGTAACCCACATTCGAAAAAAAATGGGTTTGCTATCGCAAAGGCCTTTTCCGTTGCCAATGAATATCTACGACAATATTGCTTATGGGCAACGCATCCACGGAAACCATAACAAAAAAGAGTTGGATGAAATCGTAGAAAAATACCTTCGTGGCGTTAACCTTTGGGATGAAGTAAAGGACAGACTAAAATCTCCCGCTACCCGATTATCCATTGGTCAACAACAACGATTGTGTTTGGCTAGAGGACTTGCTATCGAACCGGAAATCATTTTGGGAGATGAACCAACATCAGCATTAGACCCAATATCAACCCAGCATATCGAAGAATTATTTTTACAATTAAAAGACAAATACACAATTGTATTAGTCACCCACATTCTACGTCAAGCCCGAAGAGTATCGGATTATATTGGTTTTGTCTATATGGGAGAAATTATTGAGTTTGGTCCTACCGAAGAAGTACTTCTCAACCCAAAAGAGAAACTCACTAAGGATTATGTAAAAGGTTTTTTGGTTTAGCGATAAAATAAAATCTATATATTTTATAGAGTTTATGTAAATTTGCCAAAAATCGAAATAAACTTCATGAAAACCATTAGAATTTTTTGCCTTTTGTTAGTATGCTTTGTTTCCAAAGCACAAACCGAAAAAAATGTAGATCATCAGAGTTTACTTTGGACACGATATTACAACCAATTGACCATAAACAATAAATGGTCTATACATACCGAAGTTGACAATCGTATTTTTATAAATCCTATAGAGGAAAATTTATTTGCACTACGATTACAGGGGCGCTATAAAATCAACAACAATATAGAAGTTGGCGCGGGATATGCTTATTTTTCTGTAGCTACACAAGTTCCTGAAGTCACTTTTGATTTTAAAATACCCGAATATAGAGGACAACAAGACATAACATGGAAGCAAGAATTTGATAAAATTACCATAAATCAACGCTTTCAAGTAGAAGAGCGATATATACACAATGCCAATAAAGAGGGGTTACTTTCGGGAAACACCTTTTATTGGAGGTTTAGATACCGTCTTCAAGGGGAATATTCCTGTTGGAAAAAAGAAAGTCAGTATTTGAAAGCAATTGTTTACGATGAATTAATGATTAATGGCGGTGAAAATATTGTTAAAAACACTTTTGACCAAAACAGAATTTATACCGCTTTACAATATGGGATTAACAAAAACATTGCGTTAGAATTGGGTTATTTAAAAAGTTTTCAACAACGTGCGAGTGGTGTTGATTATTTTGACAGGGATATTATTCGGTTTACATTTTTACATAAAATAAAATTAAAAGAAAGACATAAAGAACAGACCAACTAAGGTTTTGTGGAATCACTTTTCAAAGTCAAATTTAGTCCCTGCCCCTTTACCCCTTCCGAACCCATTTTGACATCCCCACTGCACTGATTGCTTTAGGAACAGTTTTAATTTTGGTTTATGTCAAAAAAAAACAAGAACCCCATATTATAGTCATTGCAACTCTTTTGGGAGTTTTTCTTAAACTGTTATAATTCATAAAAAGCAGTCCTAAATTAGCTTAACGAATTACTCCAATTTTAAGCATTGATTAATAACACATTAACTAAATTTTTAAGTTTTCTGGCGTAACTTTAATAAAAGATATAGCCATGAAAAATTTTGCAATCAAACTCGTGTGGTTTACCACCATTTATGTTTTTGTATTTGCCGGTTTATGTCAAACTAACGTTACTTTGCCGGTAATAATGACCCTATATTGCATTGGTATACCATTAATTTTATTTATGGTATATACAGTTCTACATGACGATTACAAAACAGTAAGAACTTTTAAAGATTGGTATGGTGACCATCCAATGGAAACTTTAGAAGAAGAAGAACAGTAATATCGATTTTAAACAAAAAAAATCCCGATTGCTCGGGATTTTTTCTTATTTCTCTCTGATATAAATATCGATTGGCACTCCTGAAAAGTCCCAGTTTTCTCTAATTTTATTTTCCAGATAACGTTTGTAAGGTTCTTTAACATATTGTGGCATATTGGCAAAAAACACAAACTGAGGTGTTGGTGTTGGCAATTGCATGCAATATTTAATTTTTACATATTTCCCTTTTGTCGCTGGTGGTGGGTATGCTTCAATCACTTTCAACATAAATTCATTGAATTTTGAAGTAGCAATACGTTGTTGTCTGTTCTCGAAAACTTTTACGGTTGCTTCTAATGCTTTCAACAAACGTTGTTTCGTTAATGCCGAAACAAAAAGAATAGGCACATCCGTAAATGGCATTAATTCTTCTCTGATTTTAGCTTCATAATCACGAGTTGACATCGTTTCTTTTTCAACTAAATCCCATTTATTCACTAAAATTACAACTCCTTTACGGTTTTTCTCAGCTAACCAAAAAATACTTTGATCCTGACCTTCAAATCCACGAGTGGCATCTATAATCAAAATACAAATATCAGCATGCTCAATGGCACGAACCGAACGCATTACAGAGTAAAATTCTAAATCTTCTTTCACTTTCGCTTTACGACGAATTCCTGCCGTATCAACCAAGTTAAATTCGAAACCGAAACGGTCAAATTTTGTATCAATAGAATCACGGGTGGTTCCCGCAATATCAGTAACTATATATCTGTCTTTACCAATCAATGCATTGATAAAACTAGATTTTCCAGCATTAGGTCGACCTACAACTGCAAAACGAGGCAATACAACTTCTTCTTGAGTTGGCTCTGGTTTTATAGGAAAAGCATCAATCAATGCGTCCAATAAATCCCCTGTTCCACTTCCTGAAATACTGGCAAACGTATAATATTCTCCTAAACCAAGATTATAAAACTCAATCGCATCTTTCTCACGCATCGCATTATCCACCTTATTTACTGCAAGTAAAACCGGTTTCGTCACTTTACGCAACAATCTCGCAACAGCATCATCCATTGGAGTAATCCCTTCTTCTACATCGACAACAAAAATGATAACATCAGCCTCATCTATAGCAAGTTCTACTTGTTTACGAATTTCGCCTTCAAAAACGTCATCCGAACCACGCACGTATCCGCCCGTATCAATCACAGAAAATTCCTTTCCGTTCCATTCGCTTTTTCCATAGTTTCTATCACGGGTCACTCCCGAAACTGAATCTACAATAGCTTCTCTTCTTTGGATTAATCGATTAAAAAGAGTCGATTTTCCTACGTTTGGCCTTCCTACAATGGCAACAATGTTATTCATAATCCTATTTTCAAATATTTTGCAAAGGTATGCTTTTTGTTTAAGCTTTCAACTTTAAAGTTTTAAGGAGCTTTTTCCTGCTATCCGCTGTATCTTTTTCTGTCTAAAAAAGCCAGAAAAAGGATGCCGCTATTATCAGGGCTAGGGCATTTCGAGATCAAATAGCTTTTATTTTCAAACGATTAAACAAACAACCGAATGAACAAATCAACTCTTATTGGTTATAGCCAAAACGCTTCAACATATTCGCGTTGCTTCTCCAGTTTTTATTCACTTTCACCACCAACTCAATATGAATTTGTTTTCCAAAGAATTTTTCTAAATCAACACGCGCTTCCATTCCTACTTTTTTCAAAGCAGCACCTTTATGACCTATAATGATTCCTTTTTGGGTTTCACGCTCCACCATAATCAAAGAACGGATTCTAATGATGTTTTCATCCTCAAAAAACTCTTCGGTAACAATTTCTACAGCGTATGGAATTTCTTTGCTGTAATTCAACAAGATTTTCTCACGAATAGTTTCATTTACAAAGAAACGCTCTGGTTTATCCGTCAATTGATCTTTCGGGTAATAAGCAGGAGATTCTGGCAATAATGAAATGATTCTTCCAAAAACTTCTGGCACATTAAAATTCTGCAAAGCTGAAATTGGAAAAATTTCTGCATTAGGAACTTTCGCAGTCCAGAAAGCCACTTGTTCTTCCAGTTGCGCCTGATTTGAATTGTCAATTTTATTCAATAATAATAAAACAGGGATTTTGGCATGGATAATTTTATTAAAAAACGCTTCGTCTTTCAACTCTTGTTCTCCAATTTCCACCATATAAATCAGAACATCAGCATCTTCAAAAGCGGACTTAACGAAATTCATCATTGATTCCTGCATTTCATATGCCGGTTTGATGATTCCAGGCGTATCCGATAAGATCATTTGAAAATCTTCCCCGTTTACAATTCCCAGAATTCTATGACGTGTTGTTTGTGCTTTTGATGTGATTATTGACAATCTTTCTCCAACAAAGGCATTCATTAGTGTTGATTTCCCAACATTTGGATTCCCGATGATGTTTACAAAACCTGCTTTATGTGACATTTCTATTATAATTTATTCCGCAAAGGTAGTCATATCAAGTCAATAGACGAAATAAAACATTTTTTAAAATTTTCGTTGGAAATACGGAAATTCGTCGTACATTTGCACCCGAAACAACGCGGGATAGAGCAGTAGGCAGCTCGTCGGGCTCATAACCCGAAGGTCACAGGTTCGAGTCCTGTTCCCGCTACTAAGAATTTTATTGAAAATACAAACGCACATCGCGGGATAGAGCAGTAGGCAGCTCGTCGGGCTCATAACCCGAAGGTCACAGGTTCGAGTCCTGTTCCCGCTACTAAGACAAAGCTTCAGAGAAATCTGGAGCTTTTTTTGTTTATATTTACTTTGAAAAACAAAAACTACTTTTTAATGTATCTGTTTTTTGTTTAGTTGATCAAGATTGTGGGTGCGAAGTCAGGAGACATTCGCACAGCGTTTAATAAGAACTCTTCGGAGAGCGGGGAAATAAATAAGTCAAAAAAGAGATTTCTATCGAAATCTCTTTTATTTTTGCCAAATGTTAGAAATTCTTTACCAAGACGAATATATTATAGCAATTAATAAACCAAGTGGATTGTTGGTTCACAAATCATTTTATGCGCGCGATGCAAAAGTTTATGCTATTCAAGAATTGAGAAATCAAATAGGAGGGCGACACGTTTATCCTATTCATCGGTTAGACCGCAAAACATCTGGTGTCTTGTTATTTGCGTTGGATGCAGCCGTTTTGAAAATTATGAATGATCGTTTTGCCACACGCGAAGTCGAAAAAAAATATTTAGCAATTTTACGTGGTTGGTCACCCGAAGAACTAACGATTGATTATGATTTAACTAATGATGATGACATTAAACAAAATGCAATAACATACTTTCATCGTTTGCAAAATGCCGAAGTTGAGTTAGAATTTAACAACCAACCAACGTCACGATATTGTTTGGTAGAAGCGATTCCTGAAACTGGACGTATGCATCAATTACGAAAACATTTCAAACATATTTTTCATCCCATTTTAGGAAGTCGTCCACATGGTTGTAACAAACAAAATAAATTATGGTTGGAGAATTTTGAACTGAAAGGAATGATGCTTCATGCACATCAGTTAATTTTTAATCATCCAATAACAAATGAACAACTTATCTTGAATGCAAAGATTAATGAAGAGTTTAGCAAAGTAGGTACTATTCTTAATCTAGATTTGAATAAGTATAAATAGAATAATAATTTGTAAATTATTGTTCTATTTTGAAATTTAAGATGCGCGTGCTAAAATACTATAATAATCGTCAAAAAACTCATTAGCTTTTTCAAGATTACCCGCTACTAAGAAAAACTCATCAACATTTTGATGGTTTTTTTTATTTTCACTACCTATCATCACCTCCTGTAATTACTTAGATTAAATCAAAAACGCCATTTACTTTTTTGGTTAGATACTCTAACACTGTATTTGTTTTTAATTGTGTTAGAAACCAAATTGTTAAAGATTAATTTGCAAAACAAAAACGACAAACTAATAAAACACTTTAAACTTCATTTTGATAAAGTATATAATAATTTAATGATTAATTTTTAAAGGTAAAATTCCCATCATTAGACTTTAATATTTTTTGACCAATGAACATTCCAATTTGTTTCCCCTGTAACGCACCGTTTTCAATAGCATCTCTGTAATGAATTCCACCATATAATCTGGAAATGGCAGCTTCTTGTGATGCTTGCAAAAAGGATTTGAATTTCCGTTCAGGCAAACCAAATTCTATCTCCGTATTGTCTGTAAAAGAAAAATCATCCCCTAAAATTTGAGTGAGTACCGTAGCAGCGGCTGTTGATATTACGCTGTGTCCAGAAGTATATTCGGGAAAAGGAGGCGTTTGCAACAATGATCGCCATCGAATGTCAATCCATTTATTGATTGCTGTTTCTGGTCTTATCCTATTACTTCTATACTTTTCATCCCAACAAGAAATAAAAGCATCAGACAATGTAAGGGCAACTGCCGTATGAATAAAAACGGTTTGTGGTAAAGTGGTTTCTTTTTTTAAACAAGCGATACCAGTAATCCCTATCCAATGCCCCCCGGGAGAAATTTTTTTCAAACCAAATTCAACATGACCAATCTGTTGTAAAGTGAAAGGATTGCAATCCCAAAAACTGGCAATGGCTTTTTCTTTTTTTGTTAAGTGGTTTACAATGGTGTAAACCTCAAGCATTTGTTGGTAAAATAATGACGTTTTGTTACTATCAAAAGAGACAGGTGCTTTTGGCTTAAATTGCTGTGCCGAATCAAGCAAAAAGGTTCTTATTCGATACCATTGTGGCTCCAAAGCCTGCATATATCCTGGACCCGTTGGTTGCCAATGACCTTCTCCGGCTAAAGGAGTGTATTTCTTATAACTACTGAGCTTACTAAAACCATCTGCTTTTACATACTGCATCATTTGATTTACCGCAACTTGAACCAACTTAGAGGTATTTTCTACCTGTGCAGCAGGAATTCCTTTTTTTATGGCCAAATGCATTAAAGAATCAGCTTTGGCCGAAAACTTAGAACCCGATGGTAACAGTTTTTCTGCCATTTTAAAAACAGTAAATACAGTAGCAAAAGAAGCATTACTTTTTGCAATTAGTGTATCTGATACTTGCAACTTTTGATAGTGTTTGAGCGATTGGGAAAAAGAATTTGCAGGCACTTGAAACAATGACGTCACTTCATTTGAAGCAAGAGTAACATAAGCATAATACCTCGCTGCTGCCACCGGAGAGGCAATATCATTGACCATCACATCCGTTACTTTTTTTAAAGCGGAGACATACTCTTTTGAAGAGAATTGCGCTGAATTTTGGGAATATGATGTGCTCCCTGTAAAAATTACAAATAGAATGATATAGATTTTTCTCATAGCGATTGTATTAATAATTATACACAGCAGGACGCTGATTATTTATAGAAAAAACAACTCTTTTTTTGCCATTAAATGGTAAAGAAATAATATCCTTTACACATCCGTTAACATTTAAACCAGAACTTAACTGTGGCATATAATTAAAATTTCCTTTTCCGTCTCCAGTCAATAAGATGCCATAATTAGCGTCTATCTTGCCTATTTTTATTCTTGTTTTCTCTATATTACCGCCCAATAAAATATCAGTTTTACCATCATTATTGTAATCATCTATTCCAATGGCGTATACAGGAGCATAATTAGCCTGAACCGGTAAAAGGTGTTTAATAAAGACCCCGTTTTTATTTTCGAACCAAACCGTTTCAAACGTACTGGCCTTTAATTGCTTTGCAGACTGCAATTGGTCTGCTGATAAAATTTCATTAATAGTTACTTCTGAATACGATTCATAATTTGGAAATCGTTGTCTCAAACTAACAATCTGGTCTGTTAATTCATCTCGGCTAGCCATAGGATATGATTTTCCCTGAACATAACAAGAAACAAAAGGATCTATGGAACCATTCTTGTCAAAATCACCATAACAAAGCGTTACAGGTTCTTTTTCATTGACCTGAATTTGACTATTAGTTCCCCAATTAGCAGCAACCAAATCAAGATCTCCATCATTATCCAAATCAGCTGTAGCTAATCGGTTCCACCAACCTTCCAAGGAATCAGGAAAATATTTTTGAGTGGCATCTGTAAGTGTTCCTTTTTTATTTTCAAAACAACTCACTTTCATCCATTCGCCACAAACAATCAATTCCGGTTGACCATCTTTGTTGATATCCATCCACAAAGCATCAGTAACCATTCCTATTTGTTGCAATGCCGGAGCTAATGAGGCGATACGATTAGTAAATATTCCTTTACCATTATTGATGAGCAACATACTCTCCGGAGTTTCAGGATATTTCCCAGGAATTACACGACTTCCTATAAATAAATCAAGATTTCCATCCCCATTTACATCAGCTGCCTTTACACAAGAGCCGCTTTTGGTTTCTATTGGTAATGCATCCAAACTTTTTTCAAAAAACCCATTAGTATTGATATAAAGTCTGTCTTGTAATGCTGCGTCATTTTCGTCAAAAGCATATCCTCCACTGACTACATACAAATCCATATCGCCATCATTATCCGCATCAAAAAACAACGCATCAACATCTTCTGATGCACTATCCTGCTCGAATCCTTTTTGGACAGAAAGAACAAAATCACCGTTTGGTTGCTGCAAGAAAAGTTGACCTGCATGCCCTCTGGAACCGCCAATAAAAACATCCTCCAATCCATCTTTGTTCACATCCGCTTTAGCAATATGTGGTCCGCTGTAAGAAAGCATATTAGTCATTAGAGGTTGCACCTTGAAATCATTAGTTTCTTCTTCTATATGTCGAAAAGGAATTGCAGTCGTAGCCGAAGAAAAAACGGTTTTCTTACTCGACTCTGAAACAATTGAACTAAGATTGGCTTTTTCATATAGGACTTTAATAGATTGACCAACCGCAATATCCTTTTTTATTGTCTCCATTTTTCCATCAGGCCAATATACTGCAATCGAATCAATAGTTGCTGAAGGCAAACCAAAATGCATGGGTTGTTGCATGGAGCTTTGAAAACCATGAACGGGATAATTTTCCTGGGTAACAGTACCACTTGGAGTAAACACTTTTACTTTAGCTCCCAAAGCATTTTTATTTTGTCCTGGCATTTGCAATTCCAGATTGATATAATTGCCACCATTCCCCATCTCAATAGCATTATTCTTATAGACAGCTGCAACCTGATTCATCCGGTTGATTACCAAATCAAGATCTCCGTCATTGTCCAGATCAGTATAAACGGATCCATGTGAAAAATTTTCATCTTCGAGTCCCCAGTCCATTGAGCAGTCCTTAAACTGAAGATTTCCTTTGTTTTCAAAAATATAATTATGAAGAGGAGTTGAAGGGATTCCCTGCAACATTGTAAACATCTTGTCTTCGGTTTCGCCACGCAAATGCTTCAATCGCTCACTAGCATAAAATTTGACAAAATCTCGATTAATCATGTCTCTTGCATACCCATTAGAAACAAACAAATCCTTATTACCATCATTGTTAAAATCAGCAAATAAGGCGGACCAACTCCAATCAGTATTAGAGATTCCACTTAACTGCCCAGTTTCGCTAAAGGTATTGTTACCGTTATTTACCTGCAACATATTACGCATCAACTGATGGTAAAATCCGTTATTTAAAGTATTATTATAAAGTTCATAATTATCTGGGGCATACAATAATTTTTGTCTTTTATTATCGGCAGGAAGCATGTCAAGTGTATAAATATCAGGCCAGCCATCATTATTAATATCGGCGATATCCGCTCCCATAGAAAAATTAGAAATATGTCCCAACTGATCTTTCAAACTATCCGTAAAAGTTCCGTCTCTGTTATTAATGTAGAGATAATCTTCTTCGACATAATCATTAGATACATATAAATCTGCCCAACCATCATTATTTAAATCGCTCACAATAACAGATAGCCCATATCCAAGAGGATTAGAAATAATACCCGCTTGCACGGTAACATCTGTAAAATGGTTGTTATCATTGCGATAAAGACGGTCTCCCGCATCAGGATCTACCATTTTTTTTACAAAAGAAGCATCAAAATTACGAAGCGCTTTGATATTATGATTCAACACAAAAAGATCCAAGTCTCCATCATTATCATAATCAAAAAAAGCAGTTTGCGTGGAATATCCTTCATCTGCAACTCCCATTTCCACCGCTTTATCCTTAAATGTAATTTCTCCGGATGAGGAAGGTCCATTATTGATAAACAATTGATTTCTTCTTTTCTCGGGTTCAACATCTCCAGAATAACAAACATAAATATCCAGCCAACCATCACCGTTTATATCGACAACACTTACCCCTGTTTTCCATCCTCTGCGCCCTTCTGTACCTGATTTCTTTGTTATATCTTCAAAATTCAGATTTCCTTTATTGAGATACATTTTATTAGGTTGAAGATTTGAAGTAAAATACAAATCTATCAATCCATCATTATTAAAATCACCGGATGCCACTCCGCCGCCATTATAAAAATACTCGTAAGTAATAATATTAAGCTGAGGAGATTCAGGAAGACGATTATTGAAAGTAATTCCTGTTTTTTCAGCAGGTAGCAAAGAAAATAATTTTGTCTGTTGCGAAAAAACAGGTAAAAAAATCAATAAACTGAACCCTATAAATAACCAAACTCTTTTCATATTTTTTGTTTATTAAAAATGAATTATCATGACAGGTATCGATGTCTTCTTAAATTATAAAATTACTAAAACTAAACATAAAAGTTCAAGTAAGCTTCCCATTCTGCTCCATGAATCTAAGAAAGTTTTGTTTGATTGTTACTATTTTAAATGTCTTAAAGATTCTCAAATACGCTTTGAGATTAATTCATATACAAAAAGGTATCGAAGAGCAAGAAAAAAACATTAATACCAATATAATTTCCAAGATACTTTAGTTTTAAATTCATAGTTTATTATAAATTACTATTTAGTTTGTTTTTACTGACAATTAGTTTTTCTTTAATCCTAACTTATGTCCTGCAATGGCATAATATAATACAATGATATAACACGGTAATAAAATCCAATATCCTTTTGTGGAAGCATTTGCTGTTGCCAATGCATCACTCATTCCTTGAGCAATAAAGTCAGCTTTATTTGAATCAACCAATTTCCCATATAAAGGAGGAATTATTGCTCCTCCAGAAATAGCCATAATCAACAATGCAGAAGCTGTTTTAGTAAACTTACCTAACCCTTTTAAAGTTAGAGGCCATATTGCCGGCCATACCAAAGCATTTGAAATACCCAACGCTGCTACAAATAAAACAGATGTAAATCCGGAAGAAAACACAATACAAAATGACAATATAATTCCTAAAACTGCACTTGCTTTTAATGCAAAGGCTTGGGTTATGTATTTTGGAATTAAAAATACTCCAAGACCATAAGTCGCTACCATGGCCATTAATGTAAATGTGGTGAAAAATTTAGCTTCCGCTACAGGAAAATTTAGAGCAATACCATACGCTATAATAGTGTCTCCTGCAATAACCTCAACCCCAACATACATAAAAAGAGTTAACACACCTAACCACAAATGCGGGAATTGAAAAATACTCGTTTTTGTTGATTCGCCTTCCTTTGCAACTTCAATAGGTTCTGCTTCTACATTTGGTAAAGGCGCTTTTCGTATTAACAGACCTAAAACAAATAAAACAATTGCCATTATTACATATGGAACCACAACACTGTCTGCCATAGTATCTAACAATTGTACTTTTTTGGCAGCATCAACAACATTTAATTTTTCTTTAATTTCATCTATTCCAGACAATAAAAGGGCTCCAAAAATAAGAGACCCTAAAGCTCCGGCTATCTTATTAGCAATTCCCATAATCGCGATACGTTTAGCAGCACTGTCAATAGGCCCTAAAATCGTAATGTAAGGATTAGATGCCGTTTGTAATAAGGTCATCCCAGTTCCTTGAATAAAAATCCCTGTTAAAAACATCCAATAGGTTCTTGCCTCGGCGGCAGGTATAAACACTAAAGCTCCTATTCCCATTATAAACAATCCTAAAGACATTCCTTTTTTATAGCCAATCTTTGCTAAAATGTAAGATGCCGGCAAGGCCATAACTACAAAAGAGATATAGGACGCTGAAGCTACCAATAGTGATTGAGCTGATGTTAATTCGTTTATCGTTTTCATAAATGGAATTAATGCACCGTTTATCCAAGTTACAAATCCGAAAATAAAAAATAGTCCACCAATTATCATAATTGGAATTAATGTGGTGTTTTTTTCCTGTACTACTAATTGGTTACTGCTAGCCATAATAATTATTTTATAATTTAATTTTTAAGTATTCGATTATTTAGATTTTATTTTTTCAATTCTTTAGTGCTTCTATTTTCTAAAAGAAATAGCGTCATATAATAAATATGGTCACTATTGCTTGACAGCCCAACTCTATATTAAGAACTGTTTTTTTATTTTTAAGCAAAACATTATGAAGATTTCATATCGCTGATTCAGAACATAACTCGATACAATATGCATCTGCATTTTGTAAATGAAGAGCAGATTGATATGAAGATGAACTATTTATAGCCTAATATATATTTAAAAAAAACAATAGTAATAGACAAAAATTAGTACTATTGAATTTCCAACAGATTAAATAAAGAGAGAGTAACTGTTTATTTTTTTGACAATAAAAATTGGAAAAAAAGTTAAAAGGAGAGTTCCCCCTCCTTTTAACAGAATTATGAATCAAAAAATCAATTTATTATTTATCCCACCAGATTTTTGTAATCCAAGTGTCTCCACCCATGTTAGAAACAGCTTGATTATAACTAGCAGTATTATTACTTCCTTCAGTAGACGGATAAACTTGTCTTGTAGGAATTTGTCCTGAACTAAAGTTTCCAGTGTAATTTACCGGTGTAAGAACAGGGAAATCAGATCTTTTCCAGTTATTCCAAGCTTCAACCCAGTTACCAGTTAAACCAGTAGTCGCCCATATTTGCTCATTAATCATTTTCAAAGAAGCAGAAGTTGAAGTAACATTCAAAGGATGTGCAGCAGCATAAAAAACAGCGTCAGCATTTGTAATTTGAGTTCCACCAAATTTATTCAAAGTTACCATTGCACCTACTAATCCATTGTTAAAGTATTGAGAAGCAGTTCCTGATACAGAATATCCTCTTACTGCAGCTTCAGCTAATAACAATTGTACTTGTGCATAAGTAAGAACAAAAACTGGAGTAGTTCTATTTCTATACATAGGTGTAGGTCTAGAATAATTACCAATTGCAGCGATATTGCTACCCGTACCTGTAGCACCTGGATAATTAGGCTCTAAACTTACATCTCTAGATCCTCCTTTAGTATCATATCCGTTAGGAAATCCTATTTGAGCAGACGTACTTGTATTACCACCTGTATATAAATAATTAGCAGCAAGTCCAGCAGCTGGAACTTCAGCAACAACAGGTAAACGTAAATCATTGTTAGATTTTAAATAATCAATCAATGTTTTAGACCAACGTACTTCATAAACATCTGCAGATACAGTGAAAGAAGCTCCATTACCATTATCAAAACCATCTGCATCATCAGTAGGAGAAATAGCTTCGTCAGCAACAGAAGCAAAAACTCCACCTGCAGCCGCTTTTTCAGCATACTTTTTAGCATTAGCAGCATCGGCAACTGTTAATCTCATTGCCATTTTTAACATCAATGAATAACCAAAAGAACGCCATTTAGCAATATTACCACCATAATAAATATCACTTGTTGGTTTATCTTTAGAAACATCTAAAGTTGTTATTGCAGCATCTAAATCAGCTAACATTTGAGGATATAAATCTTGTTGTTTGTCGTATTTTGGTTGAGAAACACTTTGATCTAACATTAAAGCCTCAGTATAAGGAACATCGCCATATACATCTGAAATATAAGAAATAGACATGATTTTTACAATTGTTCCAATAGCAGCTAAATTTGGCATGTCTTTTTGAGTTGCTAATTTAGACATTTGATTCGCTGTTGAAGCAGCGGTGTAAACACCATTCCAAATTCTTTGAACATAATCATATGTACCACCAGTAGTAACATATTTATCTCCACCATCATAATAATTAGCTCCTCCTGTTGAAGGCGATGCTAAAAGTTGTACCCACATACTTTGAAATAAGATTGGGCCTTCGTAACCTACAGTTCTTTGTCCATAATCATAAAGAGCTCTTGGTAAAAGTAAATTTGGATCAAATATTTCTGATCCTGCTTTAGTTGGATCGGTATTAATTTCTTGGAAATTACTATCGCATGAAATTAGCAAACCACTAACAACAACAAACAATATTTTAATATATTTAGTCATAATTATTTTATTTTAAAGTTAACATTTAGACCAAAAGACCTTGTTGAAGGTAAACTAGTCCCTTCAATTCCATAATATTTCACATTAGAACCAAAACTACTTTCTGGATCAATATTATCCGCTTTACGCATTAGGATAGCAAGATTTCTAGCTACAAATGAAACATCAATTCCTTCCAAGAATGAGATTTTGCCCATTACACTTTTAGGGAAAGCATATCCAAATGATAATTGTCTAAGTTTGATAAAATCCCCGCTAACAACACTTGTACTTGTAATGTTACGAGCTTCTGCTTGATAATAATTTTCAGCTGTAGCAGTAATTCCACTATTTGTAACACCTGTTTCTCTACCTACTAATGTAGCTTGATTCAATCCTCTTAAACGAGAGTAGTATTCAGTAGCAGAAATTACTTTATTACCGTAATTAAAATCAACTAAGAACGCAAGATTAAAGTTTTTGTATTTGAATTCATTATTCCATCCACCATAAAAAGTTGGTAAAACAGAACCGAAGTTTTTAAACTCCCCTCTTACTGGTAAACCCGCAGCATCAACTTGGATACTTCCATCTGTATTATAAGCATAATCATACGCTCTAATTTGCGGACCAGCTGCACCTACAACATAAGCAGTAACAGCATTTCCTAAAGTTCCACGGTTACTTCCTAAAACGATTGGAGTAGCATCTGCATTAGTAGCCAATACTTTGTTTTTAAAATTGGTAGTATTCAAACTAGTTGTCCAAGTAAAATTATCTGTTTTTACAGGAATTCCAGTTACAGCAATTTCTAACCCTTTATTTTGAATAGAAGCGCTTGCAACTACACCTGTAGCAAATCCAGTAGATCTACTGTATTCCGCATTTAAAATCTCATCATGAGAAGTTTTTTGATAGTAAGATAAATCAAATGTTAATCTGCTTTTTAAGAATCTAAGATCTAAACCTAATTCTATCTCGTCTACCGTAAATGGTTTTAAAAGAGTTGGAAGAGTTGAAGGAATTGAACCCGTAGAATAACTTACACCATTACTTACTAATGAATTCCCTGAATTGAAATATAAAGAATTCGTATAAGGAGTAGCCTCACCACTTGTTACCGCATAAGATACTCTTACTTTACCAAAATCTAACGCATCGATATGTAATAAATCATTGAAAACAAACGCTCCAGAAACTGAAGGTGTAAATACTCCATTATTAGAAGAAGCTGCAGATGACAATGAAGAATAAACATCGTAACGACCTGTTGTAGATAATGTTAAATATTTTTTATATCCAAAATCAAATGAATAAAATGCAGAGTGGCTTTCACTTCCTGTATAATTATACTCTCTATTAATATTAACTACATTGTTTGGAGTATATAAATAAGGTAAAACGAATGGACCACCACCTATTTTAATTCTTTCATATTTATTTTGTCTAATATTAGCACCCGCTAATGCATCTACTGAGAAATCACTGCCAATTTTAAATTTAGCTCCAAAAAGTCCATCAAGATTTAACTCAGAACGAGTAGATTGACCTTTACTATCCAAGCTTCCACGTTTATTAGTAGTATAATCTAATCCCCAAGGATTAACACTAAATTCTGTATCATTAGAAACATCATTTCCTAATCTTACCATTGCATAGATATTATCTGTAAAGTTATATTTAGTTGATAATACAGAAATGATTCTTTTTCTTGTAGGATCTTCAACCCCTTGATTAACTATAAAATAAGGGTTTGTTACATAATTATCATCACTAAAAACAATTTCAGCACCAGTTACAGGGTCATAACCAGGAGCAAAAATATTATGATCTACATTTGGAGCCAAGAATAAAAAATTATTTGGATTTTTAGGACCATCACTTAAAAAAGCTCTATTATTTGATCTTTCATCTGTGTAATTTACAGAAGCAGCCACATTTAATTTATCTGTAATGTTTTGATCTGCGCTCAAATTTATCGTAGTACGTTTAAGACCACTATTTGGCACAATAGATTTAGAATCTAAATTAGAGAATGACAAACGAAATGCTCCATTTCCAACACCTTTAGAAACAGAAACAGTATTGGTAAGGTTAGTTCCTGTTCTATAAAAATCGATATAACTTTCTTTAGCTTTACCATAAACATATTGTTTACCGTCAAAACCAATTACTGAACTACCATCTAATTTTCCTCCCCAAGAATTTCTGTTTGAAGCTAATGCAGCACTTGCAGTTAAAGGTTTTGAACCTCCTGTACCTTGACCATATTGACTTTGAAAATCAGTATAATCAACTGGTGCGTCAGCCATAAAATTAGAATTAAAAGTAATGGAGTAATCCCCCCCTTTTTTACCTTTTTTAGTAGTAATAATAATAACCCCATTTACAGCTCTAGCACCATAAAGAGCTGATGCTGACTGACCTTTAAGAACTGTCATTTTCTCAATATCATCTGGATTGATATTACCAATACCATCACCTTGGTCAGCTCCACCCCATTCTCCAGCTGAACCTCTTTGTGTATTATCAATTGGAATACCATCAATAACAAATAATGGAGAACCTCCACTAGTAATACCTGATATACCTCTCAAAAGAACTTTTGAAGTTCCACCAGCACCACTACTAGTTCCTCTAACTACAAGACCTGAAACACGACCTGCTAAACCATTAGCTACGTTCGTTTCTCTAGCTTTGTCTAAGTTATCCCCACCTACAGTAGTTACGGCATAACCTAATTTTCTTTGATCTTTAGAAATACCCAAAGCTGTTACTACAACTTCTCCTAACTGATTTGCATTTTCTGACATAGAAACATTTACAGTAGTTGACCCAGATACAGTAACTTCTTTTTCAGCATAACCTACATAAGAAAATACTAAAATCGCTGACCGATTTGGAACATTAATACTGTACTTCCCTTCAAAATCGCTCGAAATCCCCTTTGTTGTCCCTTTAACAACAACATTTACCCCTGGTAATGACATACCAGTACTTCCATCGGTAATTTTTCCTGATACTGTGGTTTGTGCTTTAGCAAATTGAAAGCTGAACAAGCAAAACACAAACAGTAACTTAAATACTTTTTGAATCATAATTTGGTTTTTGTGTTAATAATTTATTTTTAATTGGTTAACCTAACGTTAATAATTTCTTAAATTTAAAACTATGCTGCATCACTGGAAAATTATTTCGACCAATAACAATTTTTTAAAGCTATTGGGCTATTTTTTTATGAAATTTTGTGATTTTCAGCCTATAATTGAACCAACTCTGTTAATTTTTAAAGACACTTTTAATCGCATTTTAAACTAAAAAAAGACATTAAAAGACTAAAAAATGACGCTATTGCTAAAAAAAAGTATAGTAAGTGTTAAAATTTAACAAACATACCGCAATAAGATATTCAACATCTTTTCATCCTATAAAAAGTAAATCTAGAAAACATTGCTGATTAACAAATGACTGAATTACCCAATTAAATCCTTTTAATAATTCGTTGCAATTATGACTTTTAAAGAGTATTAAAAAGTTAACCATTTTATAGACAACAACATCAGTCATTAATTTAAAATAAAAATTATATGCAATAAATTATTTGGCATCATCAAATTCTCCGTCTAACTAAATCTAAATTGGATTGAAAAAAATCCTAAATTAAACTATACAAAAATCTAGTACAAAAAAAGCAGTGTTTAGTAAAAAAGAAACTTAAAAAAGGTTTGTATAAGTTGCGAATTTAATACTTGAAATAGCAAGAGCAACTTCTTGTTTTGAAAAAAAGCAATCATATTATAGATAACTTTCTGAGATGCACTTCTTTTTACTATTTCTATTTCTTCTCTGATATAACAAAAACATCATCAATAAAATAACTCGATAGGTTTTGTTTTTCATCAGCTCCGTTTAATGGAGGATCATTTACTTCGTTGGGTGTTTTTCGATCAGGTAAATTTCTATAAGCCCCTGTTCTAAAAGAGATTCGCTCCACAGACTTTACAGCCATTAAAGTAGGAATATTTTCAGCTATCATTTTATTATCAATAGCTATGGAATAACTGCCTAAACCAAGGGTATTCACTTTAATTTTAAAGTTATACCATTTACCATATTCAAACGGTAATGTAGGTTTCATATTGAAACCCTCCGAAATTTTGATTTGTTTATCCTCACCGAAAGATATCCGTATAGGGCTATTGCCAAACTGATCCGTAATCTCTACATCAAATTGGGAACTATCTATGGCTTCTACTTTCACTTTAAAACTTACCGAAACCGCTGTTCCTTCTTCAAAAACACGTATGGCACGGCTATAATCGTAAGGATCTGTATCGGTCATGTGCAAGGATTGATTGCCATTGCTTTCTTTTGTTAAACTTGTCTTTGCCCATTTCGTAGAATAGGTATTCCAGTCCGTTAGCAGCCCATTCACGGTCATGTTTTCAAAATCATCCTTAACATCCTCGTTAATTGCATATTTAATTGGTGTAGGAACACGGCAAATCCAAATATCTTCTTTATTCATACTGTAAGTCATCCACATATCCTTACCAGGAGGATTTCCATTTCCAGGAGTAATACCACGCATATAACACGGTCCAAAGTCTTTCCATATTCCGTAGAATCGCCTTACCGGAACCTCTGCCTGTACCAGTAAAAGATTATCGTAAATAATGCCATCATCACTAGTAATGACTGCCATTGGGAATCGGTATTGGGTCTGATCGATTGGGTTGTAGGAAATGGCATATTTGCCATCTTCAGTTTGTTGCCCCCACATCTTACCTCCTGACATTACTAGTGTATTCGATTTTATGGGATCTGAAAATGTTTTGCCATCATCATCGGATAGTGCGGTAAAGGATTTTTTCCAAAGTCCCACAATCTTTCCGTCTTTTCGTTTGTACCAATTAAAGGCTTGTTCGGATTTATTGAAAGTGTAAAATCCATCAACACCGTTGTCTTCTTCAAACCATTGTAGCGTTCTTAATCTATCGTTTAACAAGGAATCGCAGGCTGCAACAAATCCCTTGTCATTAGATTTTTTATAGAAAGGATAGGCTGTATTAGATTCATTCCAATTGGTTTGGCTATCATACCTTATAAAATAGATAGGTCCCATATTCCCATCTTTATAAATTTCCCGAACAACGCGACCAATACCGTTTTCTCTGAATGGATTTTCTGTATGTCCATAAAAAGCTAAAGTAAGTAAGCGGCCATTAGGAGTAACATAAAAGCCCATACGTTGGTGCATCATATAACCAGTTGATCCTTCCGGAATTTTAACACCTTCAGGGGCTTTGTAAGGTGGAAAAGCCACTTTGGGAAAACCCCATTCTTTCCCATTCTTAGAAGTAATCAACATCGTTTGTACAGGTGCTCTATGTTCATCCTTTTCACCACTGATATATTGTTGGTAGAACTGACCATTCCAATACGCTAAGTTAGACGCATGATTATAAGTCCAACCATACCCGTCGCTTAACTCGGGATGTGTCCGATTTGCTCGTAAAGTCTGAATATTTTCGACACCAATGGCATATCGTAAGCCAGCTTCATGTGTGAACGGATTGATATGTGTACCTCCAATATAGCGTATGGGTTCGTTATTACTACCTGTTTGGGCTTTTGAAATTTGAGAATGCAGAATAAACAGGATAATAAAACATTTTATTGCTGTGGTTTTTAGTTGATGAACTAAATTCAATCTATTAGGTGTATACTTTACTCTCATTGGTTTGTATATAAATTAATCTTTTTTCAAATTCTCTTATGCGGAAATATTACCATCCGAGTTCTAGAGGTGCAAATAAACCCAGAGTATTAGTTAAGCAACATTTGTTAAAATTAATTTACAACCTTGAAATTTGTCTTAAGTAAATCAACTGAATTGCCTCCAACCATTACTTCAAAATCACCCGGTTCTACCACTCTTTTCATTTCTCGATTCCAAATAGCCAATTCATCAGGTGTTAATGTAAACGCTACATTTTTAGTTTCACCTTTCTTAATGAATACTCTTTTAAAACCTTTTAATGTTTTCAATGGTGTCGTTACACTACTGTAAACATCATTAATATACAATTGCACCACTTCATCACCGTCAAAATTTCCTATATTTTTCACATCTACACTAACTTTCAACTCCCCGTCAGCCTTAATTTCTGTAGCACTTATTGAAAGATTTGAATATTCAAATGTGGTATAACTCAATCCATATCCAAAAGTGTACAATGGATTTTCACTTTCAGTCACATATCTATGAATGGCAGAAGGTTTCTGATTGTAATAAATAGGCAACTGCCCAACCGATTTAGGAAAGGTAATAGGAAGTTTCCCTCCTGGATTATAATCTCCAAATAAAACATCGGCAACAGCTTTTCCTCCTGCTTCACCTGGAAACCAAGCTTCAACAACGGCAGGAATATTTTCATTTATCCAATTTACTGAAAGCGGACGACCGTTTAACAACACACAAACTACCGGAGTTCCCGTTTGTTGAATGGCTTCAATCAGTTCTTGTTGCATACCATGTAAATCTAAAGTAGCCACATCTCTATTTTCCTCTACCAATTCATTCGATTCCCCTAAAACTACAATAGCAACATCAGCTTTTTTGGCAATATCAATCGCTGGTTGAAAGTTTACTTTTTCTAAGTTCCAACGCAAGTGTGCTCTGGCTCCCCAGCCACCTTCCCACATTTCTATGCGAACTTTATATTTTTTACCAGCTTCAATATTCTTTGGAGTGGTGACCATATTGGTTGCTCCTTTTGTCCAATTATCGATAACCAATTGATCGTCAATCCACATTCTAATTCCATCATCAGAACTTAGACCTAACCAACCATCAAATGCCTTTTCTGATTTTATATAACCGGTCCAACGAATAGAGAAATCATCATCACTGACTCCATCACCCGGTGACCACGGCCAATCGAATTCTAATTGATTGTCAATACGCGTTAATGCTGGATTTCCTTCTAAATTTCTATTATTAAAATATTCTCCTTTTAATCCGTTTTGTGATTCATCTGGCGTGAACAAAAATTTTGATGGAATAACCTGTCCTTTCACTATAAGAGAAACGCCTTCTTCATAAAGCACATTTGTTTTTGTACCAACAACTTTTTGAATCCCTTCTAAAACTGTAGTTCCAACTTTATTTTTTACCGAATATCCGCCTAATCTTGACGCATCAGCATTTGGACCAATAACCGCAATGGTTTGAATATCTTTCTTTAAAGGCAAAATATTGTTTTCATTTTTCAATAAAACAATAGATTTATGTCCTGCTTCTAATGCTAAATCCTGATTTTCTTTTGAATGAAAACGCTCTTTAATCAAATTCTTATCAGTATATGGATTTTCAAATAAACCCAATAAAAATTTAAGTCTCAAAACACCGCCTGCAGCTCGATCTATTTGCTCCATCGTCAATTTTTTTTCATTCACCAATTCAATAATAGTTTGTTGCCAAAACTCATTTGTAAAATCATAAAACTGCATATCAACCCCTGCGGCAATGGCTTGTCTGATACTTTCTTTTGGGGAATCTGCAACATAGTGTGTGGTTTGAAGGTATTTAATAGCGCCTAAATCAGAAACCACAATTCCTTTAAATCCCCATTCTTTTCTAAGTACATCGGTCAATAACCAATGATTGGCCGCACAAGGAATTCCATCTAATTCTGAATACGCACACATTGTTCCTAAAGCGCCTCCTTTTTTAAACGCTTTTTCAAATGAAGGTAAAAAATCTTCCCGAGCACTGCGCTCGCCAACCAATACTGGTGATGAATTTCCTCCAGCTTGCGGAATACCATGTACAGCAAAATGTTTAGGTTCAGCAATAATAGAACGGTCTGAAGTTAAATCATCACCTTGCATTCCTTTAATCATCGCTAAACCTAATTCTCCCGTTAAATAAACATCTTCACCAAAGGTTTCGGCAACTCTTCCCCAGCGTGGTTCACGACCTACATCAAGATTAGGTCCCAAACCAAAATGAACACCATGAGCTCTGGCTTCGGTTCCAATTACCTTCCCCACTTTATCCATTAGATTTGTATCCCAAGTGGCACCTAAACCAATGTTCATTGGGAAAGCCGTACTTTCGTCATCTAAATAACCATGAAGCATTTCGCACATGATAAGTGCCGGAATTCCCCATTTGTTCTTTTTTATAACTTCACTTTGAAGGTCATTAATCATTTTTGCCGAACGTGGATAAATGTCATGAATAGCTCCTATTCCAAGATTTCCAATTTTAACATCCGATTTAGTTTTAGAAAAATTTTCTTTTTCTTTAAAGTATTCGCCTTTGTACATATCCATTTGGCGTACTTTTTCGTCAAGACTCATTCTGCTCAGCAAGTCTGTAAGTCTTTCTTCAACCGGTAATTTAGGATTTTGATACGGATATTTTTTTTGCGCAAAGCCTTGGTTAAAAAAACCGAGAAACATTACTAAAACAAGAATTATTTTTTTCATTTTTAGGTGGTATTTTTGGTAGTGTATTAATTAATTTTGGATCACTTTTAGTGTTGTTCCGTTCACAAAATCATCATGAGAAATAAAATAACTATTAAGTGTTTTTCCGTCTAATTGAATTTGTTTTATTTTACCGTCATTGTTGACTTCGCGCTCAATTACAATACTTTTCTTTTTATAGTATTTTGGATCTAATTGAATGGTAACTTTATCAAACATTGGCGTGGTGATGGTATAAATTGGGTCTCCGGGAGAGATAGGATATATTCCCATCATAGAATACACTAACCAGGCAGACATGGTTCCTGTGTCATCATTTCCGGGCAATCCATTTGGTTTATTTTGAAAGTATTCTTTTACTAATTTTTTAACCAATTCCTGACTTTTCCATTCGTCTCCTTTTATGTAATTGAACAAATAAGGATAAGCAATATCAGGCTCGTTTGCCATATCAAATTGCTTGATATCGAATACTTTTTGCAATTGATTTGAAAAAGCTTTTTCACCGCCCATAAGTTTTATAAGTCCTTTGATATCGTGGGGTACCATAAAAGCATATTGCCACGCATTGCCTTCAATAAAACCAACATTTTCTTCAAAATTCGCTCCCGAAACAGGATCAAATGGCTCGTACCATTTTCCGTTGACTGTTCTTGGACGAAGCAATTTTAAATCTTTATCAAATAATTTTCGATAGGATAACGAACGGTTTTTAAAACGCAAATAATCCTCCTTTTTCCCTAAAGCCTTCGCTAAAAGTGAAATAGAATAATCGGAAGCATTGTACTCTTGCGTTGTAGAAACTGGCCCTCCATTTTTGGTTGTCAAAAAACCTTTTTCGATATAATCCTTAAGTCCCGGTCGCAACGGATTATTTTCGATTTGATCCGCGCCTTTCAACATGGCTCTATAGGCTTTTTGTACATCAAAATCCTGAATTCCTTTTAAATATGTATCAGCAATGACAATACTGGCGGGATCTCCCACCATCGTGAATGTTTCGGTGGAGTTTAATTCCCACTTGGGTAACCAGCCGTTTTCATCATACATTTCCAACATGCTTTTAACCATATTTGATTGTTGCTGCGGATAAGCCAATGACATTAATTGATGTAAATTTCTGTACGTATCCCAAAGCGAAAATACCGTATAGCGCGTCCCTTTGGTTGTACCAATTTTACCTCTTTTTATTTCAGGATATTCTCCGTTGACATCATTTAAGGTGTTGGGATGAATTAAAGTGTGATACAACGCTGTGTAAAAAATTGTTTTATTTTCTTTGGAACCGCCTTCGACCAAAATTTTAGAAAGTGCTTCATTCCATTCGTTATAAGTCTCTTTATAAACGGCATCAAAGGTTTTGTTTCCGGTTTCTTTTTCTAAATTTTCACGGGCATTTTCGATACTTACATAAGAAACTCCAATTTTCACTTCAACCGTTTCTGTTTTATCAAATTCATAGGAAAAATAAGTCCCAATGCTGTCTCCAACAACCATTTTGGTTGTATTATCCATCATTCTGGTTTTGCCATTATACGTCATCCATTGGGCTTCAACACCTTCCTGTTTTGATGGTTTTTTCCAAACACCAAATTTAGCTGCCGGTTTTGAAAATTTGGCAACAAAATATACTGGATAAGCGGCTTCCGGACTATTGTAACAAAACGAACCTACGGAACGCATTCCTTCAATTTCGGTTGAGGAAACTACTTTTACCATAGCGCCTTCTTCATTGGTTAAGCCTAAACCAAGGTTTAATAAAATGTTAGATTGCCCTTTAGGAAAAGTAAATTTACTGACTCCTACTCTTTTGGATGTCGTAAATTCTCCTTGTACATTATACTTATCAATATTTACGCTATAATACGCCGTTTTTGCCACTTCATCAGAATAAGTGGAACCGTACTTTAAATGATTCGTTTCAACGGATCCTGTTGTAGGCATTAATAAAATAACGCCTAATTCCGGACAACCCACGCCACTTAAATTGACTTGGCTAAATCCAGTCAGGAAAGTATTTTCATTTACATACGGATTCGATAACCAACGGCTGTCTTTTTCTAATGGTAAATTTTGAGGTCCCGCTACGTTAAACGGACTAATACTAGCCATTCCCCTTGGTGCAATAGGACCAGGATAAGCAGCACCATAATTTGAAGTTCCAATAAATGGATTTACAAAATCAGCTGGTTGCTGTGCATGCGTAATTCCTGCGCTAAAAAAAAGCATCAAAGAAAAAAGCGTTGCTAGTATTATTAACCTGTTATTTAAAAACATACCTTTTTAATTTTTCTATCTGTTTATCGCTTCAATTTTTAATGTCCAAGCTTCTTTTGATGGCAAATTATTTCTTAATTGTTCTGGAATTATCACTTTAAAACCTTTATCAAGTTTGGTCCATTTCAATGAAGTACCAGAACCTAACATGGTGATTTTTGTTCCTTTTTTTGGACTGATAGATTCTACAACAACTTCGGAAGGAATTTTATTTTCTCCTTTTTTAGCCAAATAAAACAAGAAAACATTCCCCGCTTTGTTTTGAGTCATACAGATATTATCCTCTTTGTAAGGCGCTATTGGTTTTGTATTGTAAATAGCACTGCTATTTACTTTCATCCAAGCACCATATTCTGCCAGTAAATCATAAGCACCTTGTTGCCATTCTCCATCTGGTCCCGGAGCAACATTCAATAATAAGTTTCCTCCCTTAGCAACCACATCTACAAGCATATGAATTCCTTGTCTGCCGGTCATGTATTGAGCATCTGGAGTATAAGACCACCCACCACCAGAGGTAATACAAGATTCCCAAGGATAAGGTAATGTTTTTTCAGGAACACGGTTTTCTGGTGTTAAATAATTTTGGTTTTTTCCATGAACTGCTCTGTCCACCACAATTAATCCAGGTTGTTTTTGACGTGCTTCTACAACCAAATCATCCATTTTAATGTCTTGATCAACTACTCTATGCTTAATAAATCCATTACCCGATTCATTCTCTGCAAACTTCTCATTGTACCCTTTTTTTACATCATTTTGAGCTGTTTTTGCAACCCAACCACCATCTAACCATAAAATATTTACTTTACCGTAATCTGAAAGCAATTCTAAAATTTGGTTGTGTGTAAAGTTTACATACTTTTTCCATTTTTCAGGATATGCAATTGGATCATAATTTACATTTCTGTCAAAAGCAGGAAAATAAGGATTCCAATAATTTTCATTATGCCAATCGGGTTTAGAGAAATAAGCACCTATCCATAGTTTTTCATTTCTAAAAGCATTGAAAACTTCTTTTGCAATGTTTGCTCTTGGATTGCTGCTAAAAGCACAGTCCTTATCTGTTACTTTATAATCAGAGTATTTTGTATCAAACATAGAGAACCCATCGTGGTGTTTTGTGGTAAACACCATATATTTCATTCCAGCATTTTTAGCGGCTTTCGCCCATTTTTCCGGGTTAAATTTTACTGGATTAAATGTTTTTTTCAACCCTTCATAATCTTTCACATATTGATTATAATTAGCTGGATCACTGCCTTTTGTTCGTTCACACCAACCATAATCTTCAGGACATATTGACCAAGATTCTACAATTCCCCATTCGCTATAGGTACCCCAGTGCATTAACAAACCAAACTTTTTCCCTTGCCATTCATCTAAATTCTTTAACACTAATGGATCTGTTTCTGGAACATAACGTTCATCTTCATAAATGGCTTGTGAAAACATTTGAACTGAAAATAAAACAGCGAGTATGAATATTCCTTTTTTCATTTTAATTGATTTATAATTTTTATTAGTACACTTTTAATTAATTAAAATTTCATCTATAAACAACCAAGAATCTTCTCCTTTTGGAGTCTTTTTCAAATTAGTGGCGATTACTTTTACAAATCTGGTTTTGAGTTTGTCAAAATTAATTTTAAAATCTTTCAACTCCGAATTTGAATTTATAGCAAATGGATGCAGCACTTGTTGCACTTCTTTATAAGTCACTCCATCAGCTGAAACCAAAACTTTTATTGCCGTTGGAAAATAAATTCCTGCTCCTTGATTTTCTATTGAACCAACTGTTACTTGATTTATAGTTTGCACCTTTTCTAAATCAACAACCACTTCCATATCATTAACCAACCAAGCTTGCCATTGACCATCATGAAAATTTTTGCTTCCTCTAATAATATTAACCAAACTTAATGGCCCATCACCTTTGTAATTATCATCATACAGAGATTTAAACTTTAATTTACTTCCAAATGCTTTGTGAAATTGAATCGTATCAATAAAAGTTTTGCCTATTGGTTTGTCATTTTGAAATAAAGATGCTTTTATAATTGTCGTTTCATTAATTGCTATGGAATCTGTATATTTTGAAGCATTTTCATCTACACTTTTATCACCCAAAACATAGCGAATATCCGTTTTTTGTAACTCATTTTTCAAAGCTACTTTGACTATTTTTTTATCTAAATCAGCGGTAGACGAAGCAGTTACTAAATAAGCACTTTTGGCATAATTGATTCCTAAATAATCATAACGTTCTAATAAAGAAGGCAATCTATCAATAAAATCATTCCAATTACGCGCTTCTTTTGGGCTCCATACGGCTTCTGCCAAAGCTGCTAATCTTGGAAAAATCATATACTCAGAGTCATCGGGATTAGAAATATATTCTGCCCATAAATTAGCTTGACCTCCCAAAACATGTTTAGCTTGATTTGGAGTCATTGAATCTACAACAGGATCAAAATCATATACTTTACGCAAAGGAAGATAAGCGTCAAAGGCTAAAGGTTCTTCGTTTTGAGGTCCCTGATAAAAATTAAAATAACAATGAGAATCAGGCGTCATAATTACATTATGTCCTTGTTCTGTGGCTTCAATACCACCTTTTGTTCCTCTCCAACTCATTACGGTTGCATCTGGAGCTAAACCGCCTTCTAAAATTTCGTCCCAACCTATTACTTTTTTACCCTTAGAATTGATATATTTTTCCATTCTTTTTACAAAATAGCTTTGCAATTCATTCTCATCTTTCAAGCCTTCCTCTTTGATTCTTTTTTGACAATGAGGACATTTTTTCCAATTGGTTTTAGTGGCTTCATCACCTCCAATGTGAATGTATTTTGAAGGAAAAATGGTCATGACTTCATCCAATACATTTTGCAAAAACTTAAATGTAGATTCTTTTCCTGCGCAATAAATATCGGTAATGGGCCAAACTCCGCCTGATGGAACTCCTATGCGTTGGTTGAAACAAGCCAACTCCGGATAAGCTGCAATGGCACAGCTCACATGCGCCGGCATTTCGATTTCCGGAATAATTTCTATATTTTTTGATTGGGCATATTTTACAATTTCTTTTAATTCTTCTTGTGTTAAAAAACCTCCGTAAGTCCCTTTTTCATCGGGATTTACAGCAAGTCTCGCATTCCAAATCAAATTCTCCTGATTGACTCTCCAAGCAGCAACCTCTGTTAATTTTGGGTATTTTTTAATTTCTATCCTCCATCCTTGATCATCAACTAAATGCAAATGCAATACATTCATTTTAAGCATTGCTAAACGATCTATAGTTTCTTTTATATAGTTTTTATCAAAAAAATGACGAGATAAATCTAGCATTAATCCTCTCCATTGAAAACGAGGTTCGTCAGTAATTGTTAGACTTGGAATCTCCCATTTTACATTAGACGCAACTTTTTTACTTTCAATAGCCGTTGGAAGTAATTGTCGAATACTTTCAAGTGCATAAATGAAACCTGCATTTTCCTTAGCCGTAACGACAATTCCTTTAGAAGACACTTGTAGTTTATAAGCCTCACGATTTAAGTTTTTATCAACCTTAAATTGGATGTAATTGCTTTTTGGAATTTTAGTTGAAAATTGAGGTTTCCAACCCGCTGCTGTTTCAAATTTGCGGATTAAAGCAGTCGCTATTTCTTTTTGAGAATCATTGTTTACAACAAATTTGGTGTTTTTAGAAAACTGAAAAACGCCTTCCTGAAGGACCAAATTTACTGGCTTTGGAAATAGATTAATATCCTTTTGTGCCACAATTTTTTGGCTAAAGCATGAACTTATCAGTAAGACAGCGACAATGATTGATTTTAATGTTCTCATTTTAATTATTTTATTGATGGTGTTATTTTAAATTGATACTGATAGGTTTTGTCTCTCAACAGGTATTTTTCCATTGGCCATGCTTGCCAGCTGTCGATTCCGCCAACTCCCATTTGCTTTGAATCAATTTTTAAACTTGTTAAATCTCTTTCTTTTAGTTCTGCGGCGTGTCTTTGATCTTTTTGCAAACCGTCATCTAAATCTTCATTTAAATAATGTAAAGCCGTAACCGCTAATAAATCATCTGAAGTAACTGTTATTTTCAATTTATCATTTGATAATTCTAACCAACGAACATCTGTTTTATTTCCGGTTTCCTGCGGACGGATATATGGATAATATTGCTCTGAAACCGTTTGGTTATAAACTCCAACCTGAGAACTATAATTTCTGTCAATATAGTTTTCGTGAGGTCCTCTTCCGTAATAACTCATATTGCTAAAATCTTTCGGAACAATTATTTCCATCCCAAATCTTGGCAAGACCGGTTGTTCTTTCGTTTTATCAATATTTAATTTTTCTTTTACAGCCAATTCTCCGTTACTGTTTATCTCATAATTTAGTTCTAAAGTCGAAGAAACGGGAGTTAAATTGTACGTTGCTTTTACTAAAATCTTATTGTCTTTTGTTGCTGTATAGGTCCAGCTTACAAGTGTTGGATTTTCTGTGGATTCTTTCCATGCTTTTAAATTTACCTGAAGATTAGCCCCAAAATCATTATCGTTTGGCGCTCTCCAAAGATTTGGACGCAATTCATATCCTTCTTTTAAAATTGGCTGATTATTGAACGAATATCCGTTTATAAATCCTGTTTTTTTATCGAAAGTCAGGGTTGCTTTATCACTTTTAAATATGGTGTTATTTACGTTTTTCTCTATAGTAATTTTTGATGCGCCTTGAATTTTAATGTTATTTTTCCAATTCCCCTTGAGTTTTAATTGTTCTGTAGCAATTTGGAAACCTTTCGGTAAAAATGGTTCGTCTTTTTTAATATGATACGTTACAACTATAAAAGCTTCCTGAAACCCTTTTTCTTCTATATTAACCGGAAGCTGATAAGTTTTAGATTCATTTGATTTGATATCTAAACTATCGATAGTTCCCATTGCATCGTCTTTTCCGTCTAAAACTAATTTCCAATGTAAACTAACATTACTTAAATCTTTAAACGAAAATTCATTGTAAACTTTAATTGTCGCTGTTGCTTGATTTTCCCAAGAAGTCAAAATATTTTGCAACACATTTCGCATTTCAAGAGCATGCGGATTCGGTTTTCTATCTACCGTAAATACACCGTTGTTTACGAAGTTATTATCGCTTTTTACATCTTTTGGTCCAAAATCTCCTCCATATGCCAAAATACGAGTTCCGTCGGGTTGTGTTTTATAAACCGATTGATCGATCATATCCCAAATAAAACCTCCTTGAAAGTTTGGATATTTTCTGATCACATCCCAATAATCTTTAAAATTTCCCATCGAATTTCCCATTGCATGGGCATATTCACATTGAATGTAAGGTCTTGACGGATTTGGGTTTGCCAGAATATATTCTTCCATTTTATTTGGAGAACTATACATTGGGTCGATAATATCAGAATCCCATTCAAATTTTAAACCTTTTCCGTCCCACGCACCGGCAGTCGCTCTTTCGTACTGAATTGGTCTTGATTTGTCGCGATTTTTAATCCACAAATATCCTCTGTAAAAGTTGTAACCGTTTCCTGCCTCGTTACCCATACTCCAGATAATCACTGAGGTGTGATTTTTATCTCTTTCGATCATACGTTGCATACGCTGAATGTGTGAAAGTTCCCATTCTGGTTTATTACCTAAAGTTTTGGTAATATCATAACCCATTCCGTGCGATTCTATATTGGCTTCATCAACCACATAAATCCCGTATTTATCGCATAATTCGTAGAAATATTCATCGTTTGGATAATGCGACATTCTCACCGCATTGATATTAAATTCTTTCATGATTTTAATATCTTGCTCCATGCGTTCTCTCGAAAGTGTTTGTCCGGTAACAGGATCTGTTTCGTGGCGATTTACTCCTTTTATGTAAATGGCTTTTCCGTTTACTAAAAGTTGTCCGCCTTTGATTTCTACTTTTCTAAATCCAACATTTTGATTGATAACTTCAATGACATTTGCTTTTTTATCTTTTAAAAGAAATGTGATTTGATATAAATTCGGAATTTCAGCGCTCCATTTTTTAGGATTATTTACTGCAAAATCAAATGTTTGTTTTTCGTTTAATTCTGTAATAACTTTTGAAGCAACAATTGTAGCACCATCCTTAAGCTGAACGTCTAAAGTGTAATTATCCTTTTTATTTAAATTTGAAAATTCAGTTGAAATTTTTAAAGTTCCGTTTACATAAGAAGCATCTAAATCCGGAATGATTTCATAATCTTTTAAATGTGCTTTGTTTCTGGCTACTAAATAAGAATCGCGTGTAATTCCGCTCATTCTCCACATATCCTGACATTCTAAATACGAACCGTCGTTCCATTTCATTACTTGCAATGTGATGGTGTTTTTTCCGGTTTTTACATATTTATTTAAATTGAATTCTGAAGGTAATTTTCCATCTTCGCCATAACCTACATAAACCCCATTTACCCAAACGGTAAGATTTGATTTTGCTGTTCCTACGTGAAGAAAAATATCTTTTCCCTCCCAACTTTTATCGATTGTAATTTCTTTTCTGTAAACTCCTGTCGGATTATAATTTGTTGGTACAAAAGGTGGATTAGGTGCCATTAAATAATCAAAATCGTAGGTAGTATTCACATAAACTGGATATCCATAACCGTTTACATCCCAACTTGCAGGAATTTTAAAATTATCCCAACCCGAATCGTTAAAAGTGCTTTTTTCAAAATCTTTTGGTAAATCACTCGGACTATTTACATATTTAAACTTCCAAGGTCCGTTTATATCCAAATAGTTCTTCGATTGTCTCCATTCATTTTTAGATGCTAATGCCTCATTTTCAAAAACATAATAAGAGGCGTGCATAGGCTCTCTATTATCTTCATTGATTTTTTCGTTTTGCCAAAAAGGAACACTTTCTTGCCCTTTGGAGGTAACTACAAAAGCTAGTATAAATGTTAATATGAATGCCGTTTTTTTCATTACTTCTTTTTAATTGAACATTTCCGAAGATAATGCCATGTAACTTTTATCTTTTTTGGGGAATTTACCCATTGTAAAAATTAAGGTTCCTCCTTGTGTAATTTCTTTGTGAGTGATGTAGTTTCTATCTATTTTTTTGCCATTCAATTCAATAGATTGGATGTACATATTCTCATTGTTGTTGTTTTTTGTTTGAACAACAAATGTTTTATTATTTTCTAAATTAATCTTGGCTGAGTCAAATAATGGCGAGCCAAAACTATAAATCCCTTGGGCTGGATTTACGGGATAAAAACCTAAGGAACTAAAGATATACCAAGACGACATTTGTCCGCAATCTTCGTTTCCGCAATGTCTGCTTGGAGTGTTTTTATACTGACTTTCTAAAATTTCCCTAACTAATTTTTGCGTTTTCCAAGGTTCATTAATATAATTATACAAGTAAGCCACGTGATGACTTGGCTCGTTACCATGTGCATATTGCCCAATCATTCCTGTACTAAATATAGGCAGTTTGTCTTCTGGCAATGGATTTAAGGTAAACATGGTATCTAATTTTTTTTCAAAAGTTAGATTTCCGCCAACCGCTTTTATTAAGCCTTCAATATTTTGAGGCACTGACCAAAAATATTGCCATGCATTGCTTTCGCAGAAATAAGGCGTATATTCTTTTGGAATAAAGTCTTTTATAAATTCACCCGTTTTCGATTTTGGACGCATAAATGTACTTACAGAATCGTACATGTTTCTCCAGTTTTCAGAACGTTTCAAGAAATATTCGTAATCGCTTGATTTATGTAATGCTTTTGCAAACTGCGCCAAACACCAATCATCATAAGCATATTCCAGCGTTTTAGAAACCGACCAGTTTTCATTATGCTCATCAACAGGCACATAGCCTAATGTTTTATAACTATCTAATTGTCTTGAATTAACCATAGAACTTTCTATACACGCTTTATATGCTAATGCTGTGTCAAAATGTTCTATTCCTTTAAAATAAGCATCAACAATAACAGGTATTGCGTGATTGCCTATCATCATATTCGTTTCATTTCCTTGCATCGACCAAACAGGCAATAATCCTGTTTCTTTATAATGTGCCAATAAAGAATTAATCATACTCGAAGCACGTTTTGGATGCAAGATAGTATACAATGGATGCGCCGCTCTATAGGTATCCCACAACGAAAACGTATCGTATCGATCAAAGCCTTTAGCATTTTCTATATAGCCATTTGCCCCTTTATAATCTCCGTTAGTATCACTTAACAATGTGGGTGCTAACATCGATTGATACATCATCGTGTAAAAGATTTTCTTTTTGGTCTCGTCTGGGGTTTCGATTTGAATTTTATGCAGTTCTTTTTCCCAAAGAGTTGAAGCTTTCGCTTTATAATTTTCAAAATTAAAATCGCGAGCTTCTACTGCTAAGGATTTATAAGCTCCTGCAATAGTTGCTGTTGAAAGGCCAGTTTTTAAAATTATTTCTTCGTTATCAACAGTATTATAATTTAAAACAATTTTGGTTTTAACTGCTTTTGAAGGATTCGTTGTAAGCGAATCATTTTTGAAAATTTGGTAGGATTTAAACGGTTTTGAAAGTTTTATCACAAAATACACGCGTTGCTCTTTGGCCCA
Source organism: Flavobacterium cryoconiti (assembly GCF_048158645.1). Classification (NCBI taxonomy): domain Bacteria; kingdom Pseudomonadati; phylum Bacteroidota; class Flavobacteriia; order Flavobacteriales; family Flavobacteriaceae; genus Flavobacterium; species Flavobacterium cryoconiti. Next base: position 162,204 of record NZ_JBLNKW010000005.1, read on the forward strand.
GCCTGAAGATTTTCTATACCCTTCAATAGTCGTTTTATTCACAACATTAATGTAGGTTTCTGTAGGTGCATCCCAATTTAAGGCATAGCCCAAATCAATATGAATTTGTGATGCATCATCTTTAGGAAAAGTATATTTATGAATTCCAGTTCGTGCTGTTGTGGTGAGTTCTGCTTTAATTCCAAAATCTAATAAATCTACAGCATAATACCCTGGAATTGCTGTTTCTTTATCATGTGAAAATCTGGAGAACGGCATAAAGTTATTGTCTTTAATCCGTTTTGAAAATCGGCTGTTGGTGGGCATCACTAAAATATCGTATAGATCACCCGCACCAGTTCCTGATAAATGCATGTGGGAAAATCCGGAAATAATAGAATCTTTATAATAATATCCTGCAATTCTATCCCAACCAGGTATACCAATATCCGGACTTAATTGTACCATCCCAAAAGGTACAGTTGCTCCGGGATATGTATTCCCGGGACCAGCTGTACCAATAAATGGGTTTACATAATTAGTTAATTGAACATGACTTTTATGTAGTCCACAATTAGACAAAAGCAACACAAATAGTATATATATCAGATACTGTTTTTTCATTATTTATTTTAAACTTGCTTTGGTTTCTTTAATAGTTTTCAATTGATCTGCAGTTAAGGCTGGGCCATCAAAAAAAGTAACCCCTCTAGCTCCATTTTCTTTGGCTAATAAAATAGCTTCTTTCAATTCTTCCCCCGATTTAAAAGCCGGTAAATAAACCCCCGTATTAATCTTTGTTTGTTTTCCTTTTAAATCAGTAACTCCTTGTTTAGTAGCATAGCCAACCCAGTCCACTTCTTCATTATAAAAACCATGGTAAATCATTGGATATACTTCATCTATATTCCATTTATCCCAACGTTGACGCACCATATGATCCGCCATTTCCGGATAAGGAAAAACAGCCGCTGTCAAGTTTTTATTATACTTGTGTACAATTTTGTAAGCATCATCAACCACTGCTTTTATCGCATTCAGTCTAAAGTTTTTCCATTCCATGTCAATAGAAGTATTGTGACTGTTTTTTGGATTTTTATGATGAATTTTTTCAAATTCTTTAATACAAACATCACAATAACAAAAATCAAATTGGGGTAATTCCACCTCTTGAACCAAATTATATTTAGGAAGTAAACCTATTGGCAGGAAAATATCTGGAAAACGAATGTAGTCTAAGTGTACGCTTTCGATACCATCTACTTTGGCTAATTCTTCGACTAAACCTAATATGTGATTCCTTGATTCTTTTCTTGTAGGACACAACCACTGATAATAATCTACATATGGACGTGTATCAAAACAAGATTTCCCTTCTTTACTAACCGCATACCAATCCGGATGTTGAAGCGCTATTGAATCACCCGGTCTGTTCATAGCCATAATCCAAGCATGAACTTTTAACCCTTTTTGCTTGGCTATTGGCACTAATCGTTTTAAAAGTTTTGGGTCTGTTCCCGTGTTTATTAAAACCTCATCAATCCCGGCACTTTTATATTTTTCAAATTCTTGAGCGTACTCCTCATTTGATCTTTTTGCATTGGCAGTAATCCAAACCCCAAATTTGAAAGGCGTTTTTGTAACTACAGTTTTAGCAGTAAGATGCTCCTTTTTACTTTCCTCTTTACTTACCCAAGAAATGAAAGTTAGTGCTAGTACAACACCAAATAGTTTCGTTAGCTTCATTGCTGATTTAGTTTGATATAATTTTACCATCTTGTCTAATAATTAATGTTTTATTTGAAAAAGGACTTTTTACCGAAATAGTATATCCTGTCGGATGATTTTCCAGTATCGGTTTTAAAATTTTATTTTCAACACGAATAGATTCTTTAGTAAGACTTTCTAAAGATGTTGCCCATGCTTTGTGTTTTTGATAATACTCTTTTTGAGCTCGGTATAAAGTAAACAATTCCCATTTTAGTTTATCTTCCCGAGGTATTGTAAAACTATCTTTTCCTTCTTTGGAAGAAAAATAAACATAACCCCATTTTTCAGGTTCGTGCATGTTTATAACTCCCATAGGCGACCAAACCCAATTGTACTCCGGTAAAAATTTCCCATTCGCCTCTTTCTTGCGTTCATAGTTTCCGTTGGTTACCGTATGCTGCCAATTAACTCTGGAGAAATTGACTTTCCAAAAATTATCTGCAGGCACATTTTTCTCAGAAAAAGAAGTCTTATAAGCCGCCCAGGGAATCGCCATTTCCAATACCCAACCTTCATCGGTATCTTTCGAGTCATTAAGGGTTCCGTTGATTTTTACTGCTGATTTTAAACCTGTAATGTTCCAATCGTTCAAAACCACATTGTCATTTTCACGATATGGTTTTGACAAAAATAAATCCCAAGCCGTATTTAAAGCATTGATTTCTAATTCATAATAGTTGAAAGTATCACCATCTGGATCGATAAAAACTTCAAAATCATTGTTATAAAAAATAATGGTATCGCGTTGCTTTAGGTTTGCCCAAACGTGAGGTTCCTCAAGCTTTGCTAAAATATAAAAGTTAGTATCATCCCAAAGCATTTTTACTTTAGTTCCATACTTTGGTTTTTGGATTCCTTCGATATCTATAAAAGGATCTGACCAATCTACTTTAGCCCATGAAGCATCAGATTCGTCTCCATCGATTATCATTTTATCTGTCGTTTTATACGCCACATAACTTTTGGGCACAATTCCGTTTTTTGATTGTGAATAACCAATGATGGACAGAAATCCTAAAGCGACCGTTAACCATTTAAATTTTAAACGCATGCTTTTTTTATAAACTGTTATCTTTTGTAAACTGAATTACTTCACTTAATTTACCAAATGCCATAGCCACAACGGTATCTGCTGCACCATAATAAACGGCTAATTTATCTTCTTCTATATCATGCAAGGCAGCACAAGGAAATACAACATTGCCAACATCTCCTACTTGTTCGTAAATTTCTGCTGGTCCTAATAGGTAAGGTTGTGTTCTGTATTTTACCTGATCTGGTGCATTTTCATCTAAAATAGCTGCTCCCATAGCATAACGGAAACCATTGCAAGTATTGATAACGCCGTGGTATAACATCAACCAGCCTTCGTCTGTAAGAATCGGGATTGGTCCTGCTCCAACCTTGGTACATTGCCAAGCGCTGTCTTCAAAAGGAGTTGGTTTCATCACGCAACGATGTTCTCCCCAATATTTCATATCCGGACTATAACTGATCCAAATATCTCCAAAAGGCGTATGACCGTTATCACTTGGACGACTTAACATTGCATATTTTCCGTTTATTTTCTGTGGAAACAAAACGCCATTTCTGTTGAAAGGCAAAAAGGCATTTTCACATTGAAAAAATTCTTTGAAATCGAAAGTATACCCAATACCAATTGTTGGTCCGTTGTATCCGTTACACCATGTAATCCAAAACCGATCTTCGATGAAAACAACACGAGGATCATATTTATAAGCCGATTCAATCATTTCAGTATTACCGGACTGCATTACAATTGGTTCATGATTAATATCCCAATCGATACCATTCTTACTAAAACCGGCAAAAATATTCATTTGAACTGCTTTGTTATCACATCTAAAAACACCAGCAAATCCATCCCCAAAAGGAACAACGGCACTGTTAAAAATACTGTTTGATGATGGAATAGCATATCTGTCTATAATTGGATTATTAGAATATCTCCAAATTACTTCGGTACTATTTTCGGGTCTGTCTTGCCAAGGAATTACGCTCATGATCTCGTTCTTAATTATTAAACTTTATTTTTTGTTTTTGTTTTTTCTTCTTTGAGTATAAGTATTTCTAACACATAGAAGCATCGATTTTGTAAACCTATCTGATACACATAACCAACTATGCGAAAGAAATGTGTTTCTATGTGTTAAATATTTTCTTAGTCCGTTATTTTTCGAATTTTATCTAACCATGTGAATTTTAGGATTGTTGTTGTCACTAAAAACACTGTTAATGCTATAATAGCCTTTGGATAATCTTTGATAATAAAGAATATCGGAAGCAAAATCATACTGGACTGCCATACAATTCCGATGAGACAATTCAGCATATCTTTCCAGAAATCATTATTTTTTTCGAAAGTCTGATCTTCAATTTTTAATGTTTTATAAACCGGATTCCACCAACCCCAAGGTCTTACATTGGTGTAGAAAGATCTTAGAACTTCCATATCTGTTGGTTTACTTAAGAAAGTTCCTAAAAGACAACCCAAAATGGAGAAGCCAAATATTACCGGAAATAAATAAATTGCCTGCACTTCGGATAAATCATATAAAAAAGATCCTGACGTAAAGTTTCCTTTATTTTGCCCTAAAACAAACTGGAAAGAAGCTACAATTAATCCGGCAAACATTCCCCAGAAATAACCCCAACCGTTAAATCTCCACCAAATCCATTTTAAGAAATTGGCAGCCACATAACCGCCATATAATGCACTGGTAATCCATAAGGTTAAGGAATTAATGGAGTCTGCAAAGAATCCCATGAAAACGCCTAAACCAACAACCAAGAAAGAAGAAATCTGACTCACTTTGATATAATGTGCATTTGTCGCAACCGGTTTGAAGTATTTTTTATAAATATCATTTACAATATAAGCTGGACCTGCATTTACAAAAGCGGAAAATCCAGACATAAATGCAGCCAGTAAACCAGCTAATAAAATTCCTTTAATTCCAACTGGGATATACAAATTGACCACCTTTGGCATTAATAATTCTAAGTCTGCTCCCGTTAAATTACTATTTGCATTTAATTCTGGCGCTAAATTCATTAAAGCGATTACCACTATTCCTGTAATTAATAAATATCTCGGAATGAATAAAATTAAGTTGGTAAAACCACTCATATAAGCCGCTTCTTTTACCGATTTTGTAGAAAGAATTCTTTGTAAATCGTAACTTGGCGTAGGTCCTGCAACACTGGCAAAGAAACCTTTGAATAAAGTCATTCCGATAAAGGCACCAAACATTTTGTATCCTTCAGAATCTATTAAAGTATTGAAAGTTTGAAATTTATCACTCCATTGGGTTTCAAACTGCCATCCGAAGAAAACATTTTTCCATTCCTCAGTAATAACCGAATTAATCTGAAGTTCTGAATAATTGATAAAAGCGTAACCTGCAATTAAAACACCCGCAATAATCATAATGATGTATTGAACCACTTCTGTAGCCACTACTGAAAACATACCGCCTTTAACGGTATAAATCGTAGTTAAAAGTATAATAATCAAAGCATAAGAGCGCTCTGAAGTCAATACAATTAAATCCCCATAATGAAGCGTTAAATCCCAAGGAAGAATGATGGTTACAAATTTCCCGATTCCTTCAAAAAAGTAAGCAATAAAACCAATTGTAGAAATGATGGCGAAAATGGCAACAATAATATGCGATGCTTTTCCTGCTCTATCACTTCCAAAACGAGTTAAAATCCATTCAGAACCCGTCATAACTTTCGATCTTCTTATCCAAACGGCCAGAAACATCATCACAAAAATCTGATTCCAAATTGGCCAAAGCCACATAAACATGAAACTTTTTACGCCATATAAAAATAATACTCCAATCATCCAGGAAGTTCCTGAAACATCAAACATTCCTGATCCGTTGCTTAGACCTAAGAAATACCATTTGATGGTTTTTCCACCAAGGAAATAGTCGTCTAATCCTTTTGATGCTTTTCTTGAAATCCAAATTCCTATTCCTACCGATAGTAGAATATAAGCTACGATGATTGATACGTCAATAATATCCATTAATTTTATTTATTAGTTAATTAATTTGGTTGGTTGGTTATTTTGTTAAGCCCCAGTTTTTATTGGGTTTTGATCCCATGACAAAATGTAAAATTCCGCCTTGTACTATTTGTTTATGCGTAATTGCTGTTTTATTAAATGCTACACCGTTTAGGGTTGCTGACTGGATATAAAAGTTTTTGTCTGAAACATTTTCTGTTTCAATTACAAACGTTTTTCCGTCTTGAAGATTGATTGTTGCTTTTTCGAAAATTGGACTTCCAATTTCATATTCTCCCGAAGCAGGATTCATTGGATACAATCCCATTGAACTGAATACATACCAAGCCGACATTTGTCCGCAATCTTCGTTTCCACTTAATCCGTTAGGTGTGGTATTGTATTGCGTATCTAAAATATGACGTACCCAATATTGTGTTCGCCAAGGTTGACCAGCATGATTAAACATATACGCAATATGATGACTTGGCTCGTTACCATGTGCATATTGCCCTATCAATCCTGAAATATCAGCAGATACATTACTTCCCGTAATCTCTGAACTCTCCGTAAATAAATGTTCTAAACGATTGGTAAAAATCTCATTACTTCCATGTAACGAAATAAAATCGTCTACATTTTGTGGTACAAACCAACTGTGTTGCCATGCATTTCCTTCGGTATAATCAGTTTGTTCTCTGTGGTTTGAATGTTTGGGATCAAAGGGTTCATTCCATGATTTTCCATCTGCTGATTTCCCTCTCATGAATCCCGTTTTCGAATCAAATAGATGTTGATACGCTTTAGATCGGTTTAGAAAAAATTGATAATCTTCGTTTTTACCTAAAGCTTTCGCCATTTGTGCCACACACCAATCATCATACGCATATTCTAAAGTAATAGTAACGGATTCGTCTAATAAATTATAAGGAATAAACCCGTATTGTTTATACAAATTCAATCCGCGTTCGTCTTGCATCATGGTTGTTTTCATCGCACTATAGGCTTTTTCAGCATCAAATCCTCTGATTCCTTTTTGGTAAGCATCTACAATTACCGGAATAGAATGATATCCAGTCATCGTATTGGTTTCGTTAGCATAAAGCGTCCAAACGGGTAATATCTTTTTAGTATCATAATACGCTAACATAGAATTTACAAGATCCGAAACCTTATCTGGAGCGACTAAAGTCAATAAAGGATTTTCGGCTCTGAAAGTGTCCCAAAGTGACAAAGAGGAATAGGCAGTATAATTTTTAGCCGTAACAATCTCATCATTCTCTTTCCTGAATTGCCCATTTTTATCACTGTAAGTCACAGGCGCTAATTGCGTGTGATACATAGCCGTATAAAATATTGTTTTGAGTGAATCTACAGGAGTTTCTACAGTAATTTTATTTAAAGCCGTGTTCCAAGTAGTGGTTGCTTTTGATTTTACATTTTCAAAATTGAAGTTCTCAGCCTCTAAATTGTCTTTTGCATTAGCAATACTAACAGAGGATAACGCCACTTTTACAAGTAATTCATTGTTGTTATTCCCATCAAAAAACAATTGCGCTGTAGTATGTTCTCCTTCAGATGCAGTACCTGAAACTATTTTTTGATTGGCTGTTAATGTGGATTCTGAAATAGGTTTAGAAAATTTAGCCACAAAAAATACTTTTTGATTTTTTGCCCATCCGGTACTAAAACGATACCCACTTATAGTATACTTATCTTCAATTGTAATGGCTGTTTTTAAGGCTTTATCCCAATTTATTGCAAAACCAAGATCGATTACAACAGATTGCTTATCTTCTTTTGCAAATGTATATTTATGAAATGCAGTTCGCTGTGTCGATGTTAATTCTACATTAATTTTAGGGTCTTCAAGGTAAACTTGATAATAACCAGGAGTAGCTTTTTCGTTAGCATGGCTATACGATGATTTGTAAGGAAACTGATCGCGAGAAGTTGTTTTTGCAGTTAAATCAACTTTTTTATTTATTGGCATAAATAATATATCTGCCAAATCACCAATACCGGTTCCGCTTAAATGTAAATGACTAAAACCTGCCACAATAGAATCCGAATAATGATAACCTGAGCACCAATCCCAGCTGGAAACTCCATTGTCAGGACTTACTTGCAGCATTCCAAAAGGAACGGTTGCCCCCGGATATGTATGTCCATGACCTCCAGTACCCAAAAAAGGATTTACACGATTAACAAAAATATCTTCTTGGAGGTTATTTTTATTTATCTTTATTTTACAACTTGTAATTAAAATTACAAACAAAACAAGCAAGGAAAAATTCTTCATATCAAACAATCTTAATTTAATTTTAAATTTATATAAATTTAACATCTACTGAAATTAATTTAGACGGATAACATATAAACTGACCTAAACATCAAAAAAATAGTAACAAACCATACTTTCCTCCCCATGATGATTTTCAACACTAGTAAATTATACCGAATACCATTGCATTACCACATTATCTTTTGGCTAACCTATTTTTTATTTAATACATTTCGTTGGGGGAGCTATTTCAATGATTATTTATATTCCTTGAAAACAAATTTATTGGGCTTTCCCATTCACATGACCTTATGTTATTTGAATATTTTAGTTCTTATGCCTCATTTGGTTTACCGAAAAAGATACCTATTATATGTCCTTTCAATTTTATCGGCCATATTTATTATGGTCTTTATAAAATTTAACCTTACTTACTTACTAATAACTCATAATGTTTGGCCGGAAGGACCAGAAACTATTGATAAATTATCTCTCAACTATACTATTGATATGATGATGGGGGAACTTTATGTAATTACATTTGTTACGGCAATTAAGATTACATTAGACTTTTTAAAAGAACAAAAAAGAGTAACCGATCTTGAAAAATCACAATTAGAAACAGAATTACTTTTCTTAAAATCACAAATTTCTCCGCACTTTTTTTTCAATACGCTGAATAACATTTATTCCTTATCTGTAGAAAAATCTAATAAAACACCAAAAATAATTTTAAAGCTTTCGGAGTTAATGCGCTATATGCTTTATGAAACTAAAAACAAGCGACAAACTTTAGAAAACGAAATACTCTGCATTCAAAACTACTTGGACCTAGAGAGAATCAGAAATGATGACCGATTAGAAGTAAACATAGCTATCTCTGGAGATATTCACGATAAGGAAATAGCGCCTATTTTATTGCTGACTTTTGTTGAAAATGCGTTTAAACATGGCGTAAATAAAAATACCGGAAAGGTAAAAATTGATATTAATTTTAATGTTAAAGAAGATTTTCTTCATTTCAGCATTTCAAACCCAATGCCTACCATTACAAAACTTAAAGAAAATTTAAATATATCTAGTGGTATCGGAATTGAAAATGTAAAAAAAAGAATTGCTTTAGGTTATAATAAAAATGACTATAAGCTTTCTTTTAAAAATAAAAAGAATAATTTTGTCGTGAAGCTAGTAATTAAAGTATCTTAATACAGTTTATCTTTTTTTTTAAAATTATCCCCACTCAAATTATTTTGACCAAAACTAATAAAATAGAAATGAAAATAAAGTGTTTGATTATTGATGATGAGCCATTGGCGATTAATGTTATTAAAAATTACATAGAGCAAATTGAAGATTTAGAATTAATAAACACCTTTAGTAATTCAATAGAAGGTTTAAATTTTTTAAAAAACAATACAATTGATGTAATTTTTCTAGATATTAATATGCCTGTTCTTGATGGTATAAATTTTATAAAAAGTTTAGAAGACCCACCTTTATTAGTTATTACTAGCGCATATGATCAATTTGCAATAGAAACTTACGAATTAGACGTTTTGGATTACTTAGTTAAGCCTATTGAGTTTCCCAGATTGATGAAAGCGGTAAACAAGATTAACAAAAGACTCAACAATACCAGTAAAGTTACTCTGGAAAACAGTAAAGAAAACCCATTCATTTTTGTCAAAATAGATAAAAAGAAAATGAAGAAGATTTTTTTAAATGAAATTTTGGTCATCGAAAGCTTAAAAGATTACTTAAAAATAAATACTTTAACAGGCAAATACATCATACACAGCACACTATCCGATTTTACCAACTTATTACCTGAAAGAGATTTTATAAGAATACACAGATCCTATACCATAGCTATCGATAAAATTGATGCTGTTGAAGGAAATAGTATAGAAATAGAAGGCCTTAGATACGTAATAGGAAGATCTTATATTGATGATGTTAAACAAAAAATTTTAAATTCCTCTATTTAATAAAACCCTCTTTTTAGAGGTTACATTATTTAAAATATCAAACTTTGATAATTTAATCCAATTATACTTCTTTTTACACGACTAAGAATTGATTCAGATTTAATCTCCAATCTAGATTGTATGTAGATTTTTTTTCCTTCATTTAAAAAAAAACAATATATTTCTCTGAAATCTCAAAATATTAAAAGTAATTTTATTACATCTTGATTATTTATCTCTTACTATAATAAGCAAAAAAAATGCAACCAAAATGATTGCATTTTTAACAAAACCAGGTAACTAACCAAACAAACCACATAAATAATTTGTTGTTTATAAAAACAACATACTAAAAATGATATCGTTTAAACGCTTCAATAGCCGAATAATCTGCTAATCCTAAATCATGATATTTCTTTGCTGTTAATCTATTTCTATCTTCAACACGAACCCAAAACTCTCTGTTATCGTCACCTTGAAACATCACTCCATCTTTTTGAGTCTGGTGATAAAAAATAGCATGACGTTTTTTAAGCACCTGATCCGGACTCATAGGAACCGCCATTTCAATTTGATATGATTCCCACTCATGCCAGGCTCCGCGATACAACCAAACCCAACAATCATCCATATAACTATTGTGTTTTACAATTTTTAACGCTTCAAACAAGCTGTCCAGACATACTTTATGAGTGCCATGCGGATCTGCTAAATCTCCAGCGGCATATATTTGATGCGGTTTTATACTATCAATCAAATTGCACATAATTTCAATATCAGCCTCCGAAAGATTATTTTTCTTAACGGTACCCGTTTCATAAAAAGGAAGATCTAGAAAATGTACATTCGAATCGGCAACACCAAGATAACGTGTCGCTGCCAGCGATTCGCTTCTTCTAATTAATCCTTTTAATTTTCTAACTTCTAAAGAATCTATTTCGTTAGCCGATCTGTTCTTCAAAAACTGAATAATATCCTCCGATTCCCCAGAATTAACATTTAAAGCCTTAGAAATTTCAGCAAATTTTAAAGCTTCTTCATTAGAAACAGCAATATTTCCTGAGGTTTGGTATGCAATATGCACATCATGCCCCTGCTCTACAAGTCGGTCAAATGTTCCTCCCATTGAAATAACATCATCATCTGGGTGTGGACTAAAAATAATTATTCTCTTTCTTATTGGAGTTGAACGCTCCGGTCGATACGTATCATCTGCATTAGGCTTTCCTCCAGGCCAACCTGTGATTGTCTGCTGCATTTTATTAAACATTTTAATATTTAAATCATATGCAGTTCCCTCATCTGTTAAAAGACTGGACATACCGTTGTCATTGTAGTCTTTATCTGTTAATTTAAGAAAAGGCTTTTTGGTTAATTCAGTTAACCATGCAACTGCTTTCAATTTTAATTCTTCTGTCCATATACAAGGTCTAACTAACCAAGGCGTTTTTACTCTTGTTAACTCCGATGAGGCCTCAGTATCTAAAACAAACGTTGTGTTGCTATGTTCTTGTAAATAAGTAGCTGGTACTCGGGAAGATATTTCTCCTTCAATGGTTTTTTTTATAATTCCCGCTTTGCTAATTCCCCAGCCAAGAAGCACAATTCTTTTGGCATTTCTTACTGTGCCAATACCCATTGTGATTGCTTTTCTAGGCACATTATCGATTCCTAAAAAAGAAGAAGCCGCATCGACACGCGTCAAATGATCAAGGGTAATACTTCGCGTTCCTGAATTAATGTGAGATCCCGGTTCGTTAAATCCTATATGTCCTGTTCTACCAATACCTAACAGCTGAAAATCTAATCCTCCTAAGTATTTAATCTTCATTTCATAATCAATACAATATTGGTGCAAATCTTCACTACTCACTTTTCCGTCTGGAATATTAATATTTTCCGGAAGAATATTTACATGGTTAAAAAGATGCTCATGCATGAATTGATAATAACTTTGAATGTTATCCTTATCCATCGGATAATATTCATCTAAATTAAAGGTCACTACATTTGTAAAATTTAGACCGTCTTCTTTATGCATTCTAACCAGTTCTTCATAAACTTTTATTGGTGAAGATCCTGTTGCCAGTCCTAAAACACAAGGTTCATTTAATTCTTCTTTTCTCTGAATTATATTTGCTATTTCTTGTGCTACTAATACTGAAGCTTCTTGAGAGGAATGGAAAATAACATTATGAATTTTCTCAAAACGTGTTTCTTCAAACTTCCCTGCTTCTTTAAAACTTATACCTTCTTTAATCATTTGCCAGTTATTCATTTAATTAATTAAAATAAAATTAAGTATTTATAAATCTTTAACTACTAAAAATTCGACTAACAGCTAGTAGCCTTCGGCAAAAGACATAATTATAAACTTAAAGTGATTTTTACAGAATAATCCAATCTAACCTAATGTCCTTCAATAACATTTATTTCTCCAATAGAAACGGTTTGTCCTTTTTCTACTGCTGATTTAGCTACAAAACGCAAATATCTGGCCTTTACTTCCGCAAAAATTTTCAGTTGTTCTATAGGATTGTTTTTAATATTTGAAAACTCTCCTTGAGATTGCTTAGTCCATTTTATAGCATTTGTACTGGTATAAAATTCATAATTAGCTATTAAATTAAGAGTATTACCCACTTGTTGCGGAACATAGGTAAACCCGTTGATTTTAAGTAGGGTTCCCATATCAACAATTATTTCCTGAGGAAGTTTAACAGTATCGCTTCCAAAGCTCCAATCTGTATTTGGGTTGCCGTCTATAACCCGATTTACGGTTTTCAAATCGCCATTGGAGATAGAAACTATTTTCCATTTTTCCTTAGAAACTCCATACTTAGCTCTTTTTATGGCACTACTTATATTTTCTTTTGCATTTAATGCAATTGCTTTTATTTCGACTGCTTTATTGTATCTGAATGGTTCCTTATACAAAATACTTTTTACTGATGGATCAGAGCCGTCAACAGTGTAATAAATGCTGTTTCCTGCTTCGGATTTGATGGTAACTTCACCATTTTTATCTCGTTTTACCTCAGGAGCACGCACAAAAGTTGGCGCATTAAAGGCTTGAATATTAGAGATAACAATACTGGCTTTTGAATCTGTAATCGTTACTCTTAGTGCCGAAGTCATAACTCTATTGGTTCTTAGAATTCTTTTGTAACCAATAGTAGTTTCGGCAGCAATGGTTTTCCATTGTCCATCAACTTTAGCTTCAACAGTAAATGCCTTAACACGTTGTCCCAGTTTTATATATTCTTGAAGTAAGATTCTATTAACAGGTGTTGGTTGATTAAATTCAAAAATAATAGATGCCGTTTTCACATTATCATCCGTAGCCCAATAGTTGTTTTTATCCCCATCAATAACGTTTTGAGCAGTAAATTGGACATTGTTCCCTCTAACATTATCAGCACTGACTTTACTTCCGGCTAATACTTCCGTTTTAAAATCGGCTTTTATAGTTGCTACCAATTCTTTCAGTCTGGCTTCATCATTTTCATGAACTAAACCTCTTCTGTCAACAGGCAGATTAAGTATAAGATTTGCATTACGACCGATAGATTCATAATAAATATCTACTAATTCATCTAGTGATCGTACCTTATCATCTTCAACAGCATGATAAAACCATCCTGGTCTGATTGATACATCAGCTTCACCTGGGACCCATCTTTCTCCGTCCTCATGACCAGACATAAATTCGGAATAGTGTACTTTTCCCGCCAATTCATCTTTTTGACGTAAAAGACTCCAATTGGTTTGATTTGCACGACCTTCTTCGTTTCCTATCCATCGTGCTTCCGAAGGTCCAACTCCCCAAACCAATGTTTTAGGAGCTATTGTATAAATAAATTTATAGGTCTCTTCCCAATTATAATATTCCAGTGTATTTATTTTTCTTGTTTCATTGGCTCCTCCATAATATCCATCACCTCCATTGGCACCATCGAACCACATTTCAAAAATATCGCCATAATTAGTCAACAATTCTTTTAGTTGATTTCTAAAATAGGTAACATATGCCGGTTTACCATATTCCGAATTGTTCCTGTCCCAAGGAGAAAGATACAGTCCTAATTTTAAATTATATTCTTTACAAGCAGCTGCTAATTCTTTAATAACATCCCCTTTTCCATTTTTCCAAGGAGAATTTTTCACAGAACGCTCTGTATATGCCGATGGCCACAGGCAAAATCCATCATGATGTTTAGCCACTACTATTATTCCTTTCATCCCCGCTTCCTTAGCTACCCGAGCCCATTGACGTACATCTAAAGCAGTTGGGTTAAACAATTGAGGCGATTCATCTCCATACCCCCACTCTTTGTTCGTAAACGTATTTAACGAGAAATGAATAAAAGCATAAGATTCCATTTCGTGCCATTCAATTTGTTTTTGCGTAGGCAATGGACCAAAAGGTTTGGGTGGTTTTACCAATTCTTGACCACTAATTATTGGTATAATGCAAAAAAAACTTAGTAACAGAAAAATATTTTTCATCATGATTATAATTATTATTTTGTTATCAAACTTGCAACAACACAATGTTAAACTAATTTAATATTCTAATCCTAACTTTTTCGACCAACACCTATTTTAAAAGAGTTTTGGGATAATAAAAGACATTTTCTAGATAAAAGAATTCTATGAAATATAATAACCACTTCACATTATTAATTATGCTAATAGGTTTATATATGTTCTGTCATGCAAAAAAAAACAAACAGGCACAAAACACAATCAGGGGCAAAAAATGAGCTCATAGGGACCCAAATTTCTCATCGACAGCTTGAGTACTGCTTTGAACAGGTTATATATTTATCCTAACTGAGCGATTATAATATCAAATAACATAAAAAATAAATTTAAGAACGGAGAATATAATAAGTTCGCGACAGAAACTATTTTATTATAATCATCCAGAAATCCATTAGATTTTTCAAGATTACCCGCTACTAAAAAAGCTTCAAATAATTTATTTGCATAAAAAAACCTGTGAAGCAACAAGCTACACAGGTTTTTCTAACTAAATTTATTAAACTAACTTATTTAAAAAAAACTAAATCCATTTTCTTAAAGAGTTTTTAATCTCCTATTATTCCAAATACTAATCTTCAGAAACTATAGCTGAATTTTTATCAGTTGTAACATCTAACAAAACAGTAGCGCCCTTATCATTTATCATGGTCATATTTAATGCATCAAGTGCAGCCAAATCTTTAGTTACTAAACCATTAAACATATTATAAGAAATATTCATTTCTTTAAGATTATTCAATTTTTCTAGCTCTAAAGGCACTTGACCATTCATTTTATTATCAAACAAACTAAAATTTTCAAGAGAAGTCATACGTACCACCTCACGACTTAATCCTCCACTAAGCTTGTTACTGCTTAAAAGCAGGATTTTCATTGTTTTCACATCGTAAAGTGAGCTTGGAATTTGCCCTGTTATTTCATTGTTATATAATGACAACACTTCTAATTGTTTCAAGGCTCCAATTTGCATAGGCATCTCTCCTGAAAGTGCATTCATATAAAGTTCTAAGTCTTTCAAATTACTCAATTCGCATACAGAGGAAGGAATTGTTCCTGACAATTTATTGAAAGAAAGATTTAATACTTTCAAATCTTTTAGGTTTCCAATGAAAGAAGGAATTGCACCAGATATTTGATTTTTATGTAAATCTAATTCTTGAAGACTAACTAAATTAACAATATCAGATGGTATTTCACCAACTAAATTATTATTGGCTAAGTTTACAGAAACTACTTTCTCACCTTCTAGCTTAACACCATACCAAGTTGATACTGGCAATGACAAATCCCATTTTGTAATCCACTGGCTTCCATTCGTTGCTTTGTATAATTTAATAAGCGCTTCTTTATCTGAAGGAGCTACATTAGCAAACATGGAAAAAGAAAATAAAACGGTTAAAAATAGAGTAGTTATATTTTTCATAACTTGATTTTTTTATTTTATACATATAAATCTACATACAATGTGGGCAACGAGCAAATAAAATCGACAAAATACATCGATTCACGTATTTTATAGAGTTATATCCTACAATAAATTCGAATTACTGTTAAATAATAATAATTTACTAAATTTGATTTACTAACCTTTAAAAACTATTTTATGGAAATTAATTTTTTAGCGCTTTTAGTTGCAGCTTTATCTACCCTTTTAGTAGGGTTTGTTTGGTATCACCCAAAAGTTTTCGGAACTATTTGGATGAAAGAAGCCGGATTAACAGAAGAAAGCATGAAAGGCAGCAATATGGTTGCAATTTTTGGTTTTGCAGTTTTTTACGCTTTCCTTATTGCTATAATTCTTCAGTTTTTAACGATTCATCAATGGGGTGCGTTTAGCATGGTTGGTGGTGATGCCACAAAAGCTTTACCTTCTTACGCTGCGTTTATGTCCGATTATGGAACTGCATTTAGAACATTCAAACATGGTGCATTTCACGGATTTTTATCTGGCTTGTTTTTAGCATTGCCAATTATTGGCACAAATGCCTTATTTGAAAAAAGAAGCTTTAAATACACTTTAATATCTGGAGGTTTCTGGATTGTATGTTTTACAATTATGGGCGGAATTATTTGTGCTTGGGTTTAAAAATAAATTAACAATAAAAATCTCGTCTCTTAGAAAAGGATGAGATTTTTTTACTGTATCTCCTCAATCGCTTTTGCTAAATCAACATCTTTATCGGTAACTCCATTTGCATCATGCGTTGTTAACCGAATCGTCACTTTATTATACACATTGAATAATTCCGGATGATGATTTCTTTTCTCAGCCATCAACCCTACTTGAACGATGAATCCCAATGCTTGCGTGAAGTTTAAAAAGGAAAATTTTTTCTCAATTCCATTATTAATAAATTGCCAGTCTTTTAGCTCTTTTAATTCGGGTTGAATTGTTACTTCTGAATAGGTTTTCATAATTTTATTTTTTATTTATATAAAGTTAGTTAATTTCGAATCAAAGAGAAATACTTTAACTTTATTAACTATTTTTGATGAAATATTAAAATTCAACTTGAATACATCTTATTCTTTCAAAATTTATAATTCCACCGCTCAACTTCCAAAAAAATGGAATGATTTAGCCGTTTCAACTATTTTTTTATCGAAAAAATATCTAGAAGTTCTAGAAAAATCATCTCCTGAAAACATGATTTGCAATTTTATTGGAATTTTTGAAAATAGCGATTTAGTTGGAATTGCTGTTTCCCAATTCCTGGATTTAAACAAGTTAGAATCTTTTGGAGAACGAGACAAATGTATCAAAACAGCAATACGGAATTTTGCTTTCCGAAATTTTGGTTCTCATGTGCTGCTTATTGGTAATAATATGCTAACTGGCCAAAATTCTTTTTATTTTTCTCATTCTACTGATAAAAAGAAGGCATTACAAGCATTAAAATCGGCTTCGATTGCTTTGAAAAAGAAGTTTAAAACTCAAGGAAGAAAGATTCATATTACCTCCTTTAAAGATTTTAATACCGATGAAATTCAAATTTTTGATATTCCGGAATTTAAAAATGATTATCAGTTTTCTACTCAACCAAATATGGTTTTTACTATCGACGAAAATTGGAAGTCAGAACAAGATTACATAGACTCCCTTTCAAAAAAATATAGAGACCAGTATAAAAGAGCCCGAAAAAAGGCAAATGAGGTTGAAAAAAGAAAAATGCATCTAGAAGACATCATTGTTTTTGAAGATACTATTTATGATTTGTATTTTCATGTCGCTAAAAATGCTCCTTTCAATACTTTTTTTCTCCCGAAAAATCATTTTAGAATTTTTAAAGAGATTTTCAAAGAGAAATTCCTTTTTTATGGCTATTTCATTGATGGAAAACTAATAGGTTTCAACACTTTAATAAAAAATGGTGAAGTGATGGACACTTATTTCCTTGGATACGATGAAAGTATTCAACGCGAAAAAATGTTGTATTTAAATATGCTATATGACATGATCGCCTATTCTATAAATAAAGGTTTTAAGGAAATCGTTTTTGCAAGAACGGCTTTAGAAATCAAAAGTTCTGTTGGAGCAAAACCCTTAAAAATGTATGGTTTTATTGAGCACAGCAATTCTATCGTTAATTCTTATATGCCCAAAATATTTAAATATTTAGAGCCAGAAACCATTTGGCAGGAACGAAATCCATTTAAATAATTTCGAAAATTAAGGGATTGCAACTTTCATTTGCTTGGGTAAGATTTCAATATCTAGTTTTGTTTCTTCTCCATAATATTCTCCGTCAATTTGAAAACAAACAGGTATATTCGTAGTAATTTCAGCTCTGTCAGTAGAAATTATCTCTACATCATCAGAATCTAATGGCATATTCCCAGTGATAATTTTTCCTAAAACAACTAAATCCAGATTTTTCAAAATAACTAATTCAAACTTTCCATCATCCATAACACCATTAGGATTGATAGAAACCCCAGTCCCATACTTTTTAGAATTAGCAATTACAATCATTCTAGCTGTACACTCAATGGTTTCAAAATCACCTTTGATTATCGCTGTAAAAGGATCGTTTAAATCGATTAATGTACTTACGGTTTGTAAAGCATAGCCCCATTTACCACGAATAGTACTTTTTTCATAGTTTTTAATCATTTCAGCATTAAGTCCTAAATCGCTTAGATGAATACTTTTTTTTCCATTAATGGAAATCATATCGATCTCCATATAACCGTTATGGAAAGCAATGTCTAAGTTTTCTGCAATGGTTGTTGGTAAATTTAAATCCATAGCTAAACCATTGGCTGAACCTGCTGGCACAATGCCAATAATTACATCATTTTTTTCCATTGCCTCAGCAACCATCTTTATCGTCCCGTCGCCACCAGCAACAATAATTCTTTCTGGATTATAACTTAAATAAAGTGATTTTATCTTTAAAATATCATCATCCCCAGTAGTATTATAAAGCACAAAATTTAGATTTTCAGTCGCAGCTAAATGTGCTGCAGCTACAATAAATTCAGATTTATCTATATCTCCAGAAATAGGATTAACAATCATTATGATATTCTTTCTCAAAATTTAGCTACTTTTAATGTTATAAAACATAAAACGAATAATTCAACTCAAAAGTACTAAATAAATGAAGCCTATTTTAAAATTATACCGTGGCTATGCTAATGAGCAAGAATTAATTGTGATGGGACATGTTTTTAAACCAACAACGGCTAAAGAATACGACTTTCAGAAAAAAAATATAAAAAACGCAACTTCGGTGATTGGTATGTTTAGAATTAAAACACAAGCAAATGCTGATGTTTATTTAGAACACAATAAAGTGAAAATCCACACCAAAACTTTGAATGACGGTTATTTTAAATTTTGTGTACCATTAGACCAATTTACCCGTTATGGCTGGATTGAATATGAGGTGAGTATTGTTCATCAAAACCAAACCTTAACAACTAGAGACAGTTACATTCGCCCGCACAAAGGAAATTTAGGAATTATATCCGATATTGACGACACTTTTTTAGTTTCTCATACCTTGAATCCTTTGAAGAAATTATATGTTTTGTTATTCAAAAACATAAATAAAAGAAAAATTTACGAAGACGTTGTCACACACTACCAAGCATTAAGTACGGCTGGAAGAGAAAATAAAGAAGAATTCAATGCTTTTTTCTATGTTTCCAGCAGCGAATGGAATTTGTACCGTTTTATTATAAAGTTTACTGAACTTCATCAACTGCCAAAAGCAGTTTTGCTATTGAAAGATATTAAAACGAGCCTTAAAGATTTTTTTCTGACCGGAGGAGGTAATCACAATCATAAGTTTGACAAAATAAAACACATTTTAGAATTCTACCCCAATTTAGAATATGTACTACTGGGTGATGATTCTCAACACGATGCGTTTTTATACGAAGCAATTTGCAAAATTTTCCCGGTCACCGTAAAAGCGGTTTACATTAGACAAACAGGTGACTCTAAAAAAGATAAAGTAACAGCTGTTTTGAAAAATTTAGAAACCTTAAAAGTATCCGTTTGTTACTTCAAAAATAGCAGTGAAGCCATTGCGCACTCTAAAATGATTGGGATTATTGTATGAAAAAAGAGTTCCAAATTGGAACTCTTTTTTTATCTTATAAATTATCTATTTCTTCCTGAACGAGTTCCCAATCCAACAGCAATTTGTCCAACTCGGCTTTCTTTTTATTGTAAGCCATGAAAAATTTAGCATCTTCAATATGCTTATCATAATTAGACGCGAGCATTTTGTCATCGTTTTGAATGTCTTTTTCCAATTGCTTGATTTGACTCTCCACTTTGCTCAATTTATTTTGCAACGCTTTCCCTTTCTTTTGATCTTCGTAGGAGGCTTTGTTACTTTCTTTGGGAGCTGCTGCTTTTTCAGCATCTTTTTTCTCCACTTCACGCATATTCTCCATATTGCGTTGCTCCAAGAAATAATTAATATCTCCTAAATATTCTTTTATTTTTTGGTCTTTGAATTCATAAACCAAATTTGACATTCCCTGCAAGAAATCTCTATCGTGAGAAACTAACAATAAAGTACCGCCAAATTTTTGAAGAGCCGCTTTCAAAACATTCTTGGATTTGATGTCCAAGTGATTCGTAGGCTCATCCATTAATAAAACATTGATAGGTTGCAACAACAATTTACATAACGCCAAACGGTTTCTTTCGCCTCCAGAAAGGACTTTTACCTTTTTCTCTACATCATCACCACGAAACAAGAAAGAACCCAGCATATCGCGTACTTTCATTCTGTTGGTGTCTGCTGCAGCATCTTCCATAGTTTGCAGCAAGGTAATTTCACCATCAAGATATTCAGCTTGATTCTGGGCAAAATAACCCAATTGTACATTATGGCCTAGCTTGATGTTTCCTTTATATTCAAATTCGTCAACAATAGCCTTAATAAAAGTCGATTTCCCTTGTCCGTTTTGTCCAACGAATGCAATTTTGCTTCCGCGTTCCACTAACAAGTTGATATCTTTCAAAATCGTTTTATCACCATAACTTTTAGTTACATTCTCGGCTTCTATAACTACTCTACCAGGTTCCTTTGAAACTGGAAAAGTGATGTTCATCACCGAGTTGTCATCCTCATCAACTTCGATACGTTCTATTTTGTCGAGTTTTTTAATCATCGATTGCGCCATAGAAGCTTTGGAAGCTTTCGCACGGAATTTTTCGATTAATTTCTCAGTTTCTTCAATTTTTTTGGCCTGATTTTTTTGTGTTGCCAATTGTTTTTCGCGAATTTCATGACGCAATTCTAAATATTGAGAATACGGTTTATTGAAGTCATACGCTTTCCCAAGAGAAATTTCGATAGTTCTGTTGGTCACATTATCCAAGAACATCTTATCGTGTGAAACAATCACAACAACTCCTGGATAATTGCGAAGGAAACTTTCTAACCAAATGATACTTTCTATATCCAAGTGATTTGTAGGCTCATCCAGTAACAAAACATCATTTGCCTGTAATAATAATTTGGCTAATTCAATACGCATTCTCCATCCACCGGAAAAAGTTTCCGTTTGATTATCGAATACATCTCTTTTAAAACCCAATCCAAGTAGAATTTTCTCTGTATCTCCAACATAATTATAACCACCCAACAATTCAAAACGGTGGGTATAGTCAGATAAGTCTTCTATAATTTGGCTGTATTCGTCACTTTCATAATCAGTGCGGGTAACCAACAAATGATTAATTTCTTCAAGCTTTTTCTCAACAATTTTAATCTCCGTAAAAGCTTCATAGGCTTCTTCTAAAACCGTTCTTCCTTGTTCAAAATCGATATCCTGACGCAAGAATCCCATTCGAAGATCTTTCTCTTGAGAAATAACACCCGAATCAGGAGCAAAATCCTTTGCCAACATTTTAAGCATGGTCGATTTTCCAGCCCCGTTTTTTCCAACAAGACCCACACGGTCTCCAGCACCCAATCGAAAGGTAACTTCTTCAAATAAATAAGTACCACCAAACGAAACGGATAAATTGTGTATATTAAGCATGTATTGTTATTTTATTCCTTTTTGAATGTGTAAATTTGTAACTCTAAAAAAGGAAATATTAAATTTTTTGCAAATGTTAAAAAAAGGATCCAAATTATATAGCATTTTAACAGGAAGTTGTCCTAAATGTCAGAATGAGAGTATGTATTTGGATAAAAATCCGTTACATATTGATAAAGTTTTAAAAATGCATGAAAATTGTAGCCATTGTGGTTTAAAATATCAAATCGAACCTTCCTTCTTTTATGGAGCAATGTATGTAAGTTATGGATTGAATGTTGGCGTAGGAATTGCAGCCTTTATAATCGCATTCGTAATTTTCGGCTCCAGTTTAAAAGTTGCCTTTATTGCTATAATTGCTTCACTTATTCTCTTATTTCCATTTATTCTGCGCTTGTCTAGAAACATATACATCAATATGTTTGTCTCTTATGATCCAAAAATAAATTTAAAATAGCATTATTGCTGCCCTTTAGGCAGAAATCTGTTTATATCAATTGCCAGATTTAAAGGAATTTGATGTTCGATATTATCAAATAAAGCTTTTGCCATTGCTGGACCTAACATAACCCCTCTTGTTCCTAAACCATTCAAAATATGTATTGATTCATAATTTTGAAGCGTTCCTACTAAAGGCCTTCTGTCTTTTACAGTTGGTCGAACTCCCGCAAAATGCTCCACAATTTCAAAATCACAAGTAATAATTTCTTTTACCCTTTCCTCTAATTCTATCTTTCCTTCTTCTGTAGGCAAATCAGTTTTATCTTTCCAATTGTATGTAGCCCCCACTTTGAATAAATCATTCCCAAGTGGCAGAATAAATACACTTGTATTTACGATTACATCTAAATCCAACTGAGGTGCTTTAATAATAAAAAGCTCCCCTTTAGTCCCGTCTAAAGGCAAATGTTTAAAATATGGGTTTGCATGCATGCCAAAACCTTCAGCGAAAACAATATGTCTGGCTTGAATATCTTTATAATGAATTCCATCACTTTCAGTTTGCAAAACATCATAATCAAATGATTCTTCCTTAAATAGATTCTTTTCTTTTAAATATTCTCTGTATTTATTTAATAACAAAGCGGTATCTACATAACCAGTTTGCAACACTTCGCCATATCCATAAGGAGAATCAATTCCTAAATACTTTTTTGAAATCAATTCTATAGATAAAAAGGGAGCCAACGCCACTTTATCAGATGCGGCAAACCAATTATTCTGTTCTTCAACAGAGAAAAATTTTCTTAGGATTGGTCTTTTGAAATCTACTTTACAATTCAGTTTTTCTTCTAAAACAGTATAAAATTCATTCATCAATACCAGTTGCTCTTGAGCTTGCCATACTTCGCTAAAGCGTTTTAGTATAACCGGATTATACAAACCCCCTGCAATTTTTGAGGAATTTTGTGAATTATTATCCAACACCAAAATAGATTTGTCATTCCGCAAAGCAATCTCTGCAAATGAAATACCCGCTAAACCTGAACCTATTATTAAATAATCAATCATTTGAAATAATCCCTTTTTAAGTAAATGCAAAGTAAAGACTTTAAAACAAAAAAACTCTTACCATCACAGTAAGAGTTTTTCTTTTTATTTTAAAATGCGAATTAATAATTCCACATATCTTGTTCGAAATTACGAATTTTTTCTTTCACTCTCTCAGACTCTAACAATTGATTCTGAGCATTATCTTTCATATATTCAGCAATTGATCGGTCTCCGTAAACGTTTTCTTCTTTGTAAATTACACTATTGAAACGTCTTGAATTTAATATTTGATCAAAAGAAACCGGCATTGCAGAATTTTTATCATTGAAAGCTTTTGCTTCGTGTAAAACATCTCTTGCAGCTGGGAAAAAGATCCAAAATAATTCAATATAATCTTTTTCATCACTGTTCATTGTGAAAACATCTGGAGTCACTGGACAAATTCCAAGTAAACGATACTTCAATTCACTTTGGCGTTTATCAAAATACCAATATCCTTTTATTTTATACTGAGTGACATCTTGTGCAGTAAGATCTGATTTTAAAATATACTCCGGTGAAATCTGAGCACCAGCATTTATTTGTTCTCTCCCTGCATCTGTAGTATCAATACGAGTCAATGAAGCTTGAATATCTTGCATCGATTTTTTTGTATTAAAATAACTATCAGTATAAACTTCCGTTATTTTACCATTTCTCATCGCTTTTGTCAAGACATCATACAATGATCTTCTATCTGAACCGATATTAGCTGTATCAATTGGGAAATACAATGCAAAATTAATCTTTTCACTTAAATCGATTATTTCCCATGTTGTTTTACCCATCAAGACATCTCTATCATGCACATAACCATAAGCCAATGGTTTGTCATTATCAGAAATCAACTGTGCAGCAGACTTAAGACCAATTTGATCTGGCGTTTTAGCATTCAGCAAATTAGATTGCGCTACAGATGCAAAACTCCAAGTGACAGAGATAATAGCAATCAAAAAATTTCTTACATTCATCATGTTTTCATTATAAGTTAATGAAGCAGTTTTTATTAAAACTACTTATTATTGTATTTCAAAAATTACTGGAGCTGTTCTTGGTAATAAATAACTACCTGCACCAACAAGTTTAGTTTTAATTTCAGAAATGGTAACTTGATCACCTCTAACTGCTTTAGAAAGAACAGCATTACACTGTGCATTCAATTTATTTCCTTGTACAACTACTGTAGGCTGACCTGTTACTTTCAAATTAAAACCAACAACATCCAAACCAACTTCAAAGTCAAAATCAACTAATTTGGCTCCAATTGTAGCAATTTGTAAATTTGATTTAGGACCTTTTACAACTCCCATTTCACCACGTATCGTACCTGTAGGACCTGGAATTCCTTTAATTCTAAAAGATTTTTTATCAGAAACCTTAGAACCGTCAGGAAGAGTTGCAGTAACATTAATTACTGTTTCAGAACCAGCACCTGGACTCATATTGTATTTACCACCTCCCGCAGAACTTAATCCTGGAGCGCTAGCCGAAACTTTATCCGCAGATACTCCCGCAAAGGAAATTGTCATAGGATTTACAACACCTCTATAAACTACATTCATTTTATCAGCAGAAATAGTCGCTGATTTTGGTCTTGGGACAACAACGTAAGAGCTTTTTTGTATTGTAAGAGGAACTAATTTTCCATTTTCTTCAAAATTGAATGAACCACCAATCGGGTGTTCCCCAATATTACCAGCTCCAAATGAGAATTTTGCTTGACCAGCCTCAGCTTGTAAACTTGAACCATTTACGATAACTGACTTAGCTCTTAATGATGGGTCAAATTTACCCAATATAACTTTTCCTTGAACAGTTTCGCCTTGAAAGAAAACTGATTTTTCAAGAACTACTATCGGTTGATAAGCAGTAAGAGAAGCTGCAGCAACTAAATCTGATTGGAACATTCCAGTCATTACATCGCTTTCAGTTGTCTTGATATCCGCTTGTAATTGCGACAATTTTGTAATTGTAGCAATAAGTGGAAATCCTTTATAGTTATAATCAATCCAAGGTAATTTTGCACCCGCTTTTTCGGAATAAATAGGATTAGTAGCAAATCTAGCTTCAATTTTTTTCATTTCAGAATCAGCAATTGAGCTTCCGCCAATTTGTTTGATTTGAGTTGAAAAATTGTTTATTCTATCTAAAAACTCTTGTCCTTGCTTAGAGACCCTATCTCCAGTAAAAAACATTCTGTCAATTAAATCTCCTTTATCCATTTGCTCATATGGCAAATTTCCTTGTGAATCTCTTACAAATTTCTTAGTAACAGTAGTTTTTATATTTTCTAAATAATCATTAAAATCTTTAGACAAGGCTCTAATTTTTTCAACTTTAGCTTTTTTATCACCAAACTGCCCCGGTTGATCCACTGCTTTTTGAGATAATTGTAGAAATGAACTTTCATTTCTGGTATCTGTTATAGAGTTAGACTCTACTATTTTATTATTCAAAATCCCAAAAGCAGATAATACTTCTTTGGACATATTTAATGCTAACATTGCGATAAAAACCAAGTACATCAGGTTTATCATCTTCTGTCTAGGGGTTAGTTTTCCTCCTGCCATATTTTCTACTAATTAGTTTGTTATTTTTATATCGTTTGAAACTAATTATCCTTTGTTGTTCATTGCAGAAAGCATTCCTCCGTATACACTGTTAAGTGATGACAAATTAGATGTCAAAGACTGCATTTGGTCTTTTAATTTTAAGTTATTTTCAGCAACTTCTTCATTGATTTGTGCGTTTCTTGAAGCGCTTTGCAACTGTATTTTATACAAACTGTTCAAAGATTCCATTTGGGCTGCAGCCAAAGTCAACTCTTCACTATATTTTTTAGTTGAAGCAATAGAATCTACGGTAGGCGCAATTCCTTTTGCAGCTGATTCGAAATTTTTAATGCTGTTTCCTAAACTTGACATTAATTCTCCGTCAATTTTAGCATCTTTTAACATAGCATCTAATTTTTGAGATAACAATCCTTGAGCGTCAGAAGGAGTTTCTACTTTTGCTTTCTTTGGTCCTGTAGATTTACCATTAGCAAGTTCTGGATAAACCAAGGTCCAATCTAATTCATCATCAACTGGTTCAAATGCAGAAAGAGCAAAAATTGCAGCTTCTACAACAAGTCCAATAGTTAGCATTAAATTTCCAGTTATAAAACCGAATTCAAGGTGAGTAATTTTGAATAATGCTCCAATGATTACAACTGCCGCACCCATTCCGTATGCGAAATTCATTGTTTTTTTGCTAAGTAATGCCATAATAATTTTTTTTGGGGTTAGATTTAAAGATTTGGTTTCTTTTATAATTATTTATTATTTGCCTCTTTTAGTTTTTCCGGTAGTTTGAATTCCCATGTAATCTTGAACAGTTCTAAAACCAATATAGCTTCTTGCCGAATCAGCGTATTCATAATCTCGTGTGCTTACTTGTAGGAAATAAGCAACATCTTTCCAAGAACCTCCACGAACTACTTTACGTTTATTAGAAGCATCCAAAACATTTGGATTCATTGAAGAAACATATTCATATGCATTTGGATCATAAGAAGAATCAGTCCATTCCGAAACATTTCCTGCCATGTTATACAAATTATAACCATTTGGCTCATATGATTTTGCTTCTACTGTATATAAAGCTTGATCCGCTGCGTAATCTCCTCTGTTTGGTTTGAAATTAGCAAGAAAACAACCTCTGTCATTTTTAGTATACGGTCCACCCCAAGGGTAAGTAGCTGATTCTAAACCACCTCTAGCAGAATATTCCCATTCAGCTTCAGTAGGTAATCTGAAAGAGTTGATTAAATCGTGTCCTTTCTTTTTGGATTTTATGTATGTATTTTTATTTAAAGTTCTCCAAGCACAAAAAGCTTTTGCTTGAGTCCATTTTACACCTACAACTGGATAATCTCCATATGCTTTGTGCCAGAAATAGTCATTATGCATTGGCTCATTATAAGAGTAAGCAAAATCCTTAATCCAAACAGTGGTGTCAGGATACACGTTTACTTCTTCTGTTTTAATAAAATCTTTTCTTTTACCAACTTTGGCTTTGGCAGCAGCCTGAATATCCATCCAAGAATAACGGAATTTCAATTTATTTACATCTATAGTACGTAATCCATTGTAAGAAGCTTCTATTGGCAAATACATAGAATCCATAACCTCAGTATAATACTCATCCGGATACAACTTCGTATCTTTGATTAATTTTACTTTTTTATTCAATTTTCTACCAGCATAAGGATCATCAGCAGTACCTACACTGTAATAGTTATCATACATATATTTATCATACGCAGTCATCTTTTCTGGATCAGAATCATTAAAAGCAAAATCCCCAATACTACCAGAATTTTTACCTTTCCCTTTTCCATCTCCTGCTTTTTGACCACTTTCGTCAGCAAGAATTGCTAATCGAACTCTCATCGTAGAATCTTTTACCCATTCTACAAATTGACGGTACTCACTATTTGTAATTTCAGTTTCATCCATATAAAAAGAACGAACAGTTACCGTTTTTGTTGGCGCATCCTCAACATCAGCTAAATCGTCGTCTGATTTACCCATAGTAAAAGCACCTCCAGGAACCAATGTCATTCCATAAGGTTTCTCAGGATGCCATTTCCCACCATTGACACCTACTAATTCTCCTTTGTCGCTTGATTTACCACAGCTAATTAATAGGGTCAAAATTGCCGTAAATGCAATGAACTTCTTCATATAAATTTGGGTTAACTATTCATTATTTTTAAGTGTGTAAACCTATTTATTATTTTTTAGAAAAACAATTTTTTTACAGTAAACAACGTGTTTTTTATAAAAAAATAATAAATAAGTAAAAAATTATTCTAAATGATATTTTTTCTTTGTGCTTTCCACCATCTTTCAGGTAATTCTTGATTGCAGGCCAATAAATATTCATCGTAGGAACACGGTAATAACGTATTTCTCTTTAATTTATTATTACCGTTTGAAATAAATGGTATTTCTATCCACCAACGGTCTGTTTTATCACTTTTATAAAAAACAAGTTCCTCTTCCTCTAAAGGAACGATATATTTCAAATAGTTTTCCTTACTTCCAAACGGATATTCATTAGAGCGATAATGAAATCCTTCTATAAAATACCAGATTATCTGTGCAATAATAACCGATTCCTGTACCGAATTATTATGATTAAATATCCCAAAAGAAGATACTTTATCACTTATTCCTGCATATCTGGATAAAGAACATATTTCTTTACCATTGAAACCATTGGGTGCAAATGAAACAAAATTTCCTGAATCAGATGACTTAATTGAATTCAAATCTATACTCACTAAATCTGCATCTCTAAAAACGGGTTCCGCAAGAGCAATATTATTTGAAATCTCACCCAATCTATAGCCATCAAAAAATAATTTTTCGATCAAATCAATTTCTTCCTGCGAATTGAAATACGTTTGATACCCAATATTACAATAGTTAAAAAGATTATTAGGTTCATCTACAATTATTTTTGTCAAATAAGAAGAAGCTGAAACGGCTTCTTCATCTTTACCAAAATCAAATTTATTATCAATGGAAACTAAATTGACCATTTGTTCTAAATCATCATAGGCTCTGTAAAGAGCATACGTCAAATCTTGGGAACCACCGATAACTATAGGAGTAATCCTTTTCTTGATTAGACTTGCAACAACTTTCTTTAGTGCAAAATAAGTATCCTCAACTGAATTCCCCGCAAGTATATCCCCCAAATCTGCAATTGAAGCATCCCAATTTCCAGGAAACAATCCATACAACTCTTTCCTAAGCGGTATTAAATCAACATCAGAAAGTGCATTTTTATCTCCCCGATTTTCTAAAACGCCTATTACAGCAATTTTAATCTTATTTAAATCCGGAAACTGTTCATTGGTATGCAAAACAATTTTACTTCCCAATTGCTGAGAAGTCAATCCATTTATATAACTAAGGATTTCATCGTCTACGGGTTTCAGAAAATCAAATTCCATTTTATTTCTTTTTTTCCTCTCCCCGGCCCTCTCCGAAAAAGAGGGAGAAGAGATGGAATGTATTAATACTTATTTCTTTTTAACCGCAGGTTTCTTGGCAACAGCTTTCTTGGCCGGAGCTTTCTTTGCCGCTACTTTTTTGGCTGGCGTTTTCTTGGCAATCATTTCTTGAACTTCTGCTAATGTCAATTTTGTGGCATCAACATCTTTACTTAATTCAATTTTGATTTTTCCTTTGGTTATAACCGAACGTCCCCAACGGGCTTTTTCAACTAAAATTCCTTCCTCTTCCCAGTTATGTAAAACCTTATCAATGTTTTTCTGCAATTTATCTTCAATCAATTCTTCAACATCTGATTGTGACAAATTATCAAAATTATATTTCTTGCTTACATTTATAAACAAACCGTTCCATTTGATAAACGGACCAAAACGACCCACACCTTTTTGAACACCTTCTCCTTTATAAACTGCAATTGGCGCATCAGCTATTGCTTTTTCGTCAATTAATTCTTTCGCTCTTTCAAAATCTACATCCAAAGGATTTTCTCCTTTCGGCAAAGAAACAAAAGCTGCTCCATGACGAATATAGGGTCCAAACCGACCATTACTCACTTCAACTTCCTCGTCTTTATACTGTCCAAGATTTTTGGGTAACAAAAATAAATTTAAAGTTTCCTCTAAAGTAATATTTCCAATATTTTGATCTGCCATTAAACTGGCAAACTTTTTCTCTTCATCATCTGCAGCTCCAATTTGAGCCATTGGTCCAAATTTCCCTAAACGCACCGAAACCGGTTTCCCTGTTTTTGGATCTGTTCCCAGAATTCTTTCACCGCTTTCTCTATCTGCATTAGCTTCAACATCTTTTACTGTTGGATGAAATGTATCGTAGAATTCTTGCATCATTTTTGTCCAAACAATATTTCCCTCTGCAATTTCATCAAAATCCTGTTCCACTTTTGCAGTGAAATTATAATCTAAAATGTTTCCGAAATTCTTAACCAAGAAATCCGTAACAATAGTTCCAATATCTGTAGGAACTAATTTTCCTTTATCGGAACCCGTGTTTTCTTTCAATAACTTCTCTCCTACTTTCCCTGATTGCAAAGTCAATTGCGTATAATTACGTTCTTGTCCGTCAAGATTTCCTTTCTCAACATAATTTCTGTTGATAATTGTGGAAATTGTTGGTGCGTAAGTAGAAGGACGACCAATTCCCAATTCTTCTAATTTTTTCACCAAAGAAGCTTCGGTATATCTTGCAGCTGCACGAGAATATCTTTCTGTCGCTGTAATATAATTGTTTTGCAATTTTTCGTTGACTTTCATCGCGGGTAACATGCCTTCTTGCTCCTCTTCATCGTCATCATGACCTTCAAGATACACTTTCAAGAAACCTTCAAAAAGTAAAACTTCTCCAGATGCCGTGAAAATTTCACCATGATTATTAGCTTCAATTTTCACATTAGTACGCTCCAATTGTGCATCACTCATTTGCGAAGCCAAGGTTCTTTTCCAGATCAAATCATACAAACGGGCTTGATCTCTGTCGATATTTACCGTATGACGTGACATATCCGTTGGACGAATTGCTTCGTGCGCTTCTTGTGCGCCTTTGCTTTTATTGACAAAAGTTCGAGGTTTAGAGAATTCTTTTCCGTACGATTTTATAATTTCGGCTTCAGCAGCTTCCATAGCATCTTTGGATAAGTTCACACTATCCGTTCTCATATAAGTGATAAGTCCAGCTTCGTATAAACGTTGTGCGAGTTGCATGGTAATTCCAACAGGCAA
Organism: Flavobacterium cryoconiti; assembly: GCF_048158645.1. Classification (NCBI taxonomy): domain Bacteria; kingdom Pseudomonadati; phylum Bacteroidota; class Flavobacteriia; order Flavobacteriales; family Flavobacteriaceae; genus Flavobacterium; species Flavobacterium cryoconiti. Next base: position 193,643 of record NZ_JBLNKW010000005.1, read on the forward strand.
ATACAATTTTCTCGCAGCTTCTTGTTGCAAAGTCGAAGTCGTAAATGGACCGGTTGGTGATTTTTTGGTAGGCTTCGTTTCTAAATCTGAAACTTTATAGGTAGATCCGATATTTTTATTTAAAAAATCTTCGGCTTCTTTTTTTGTATTGAAATTTTTAGGCAGTTTAGCTTTAAATGATTTCCCTGCTTCATTAATAAATTCTGCAACAACAGAATATGTTGCAATGGCTTTGAAGTTTTGAATTTCTCTTTCACGTTCCACAATCAAACGAACGGAAACCGATTGTACACGACCAGCAGAAAGTCCTCCTTTTATCTTTCTCCAAAGTACAGGCGACAATTCATAACCAACCAATCGATCTAATACACGACGCGCTTGTTGTGCATTGACTAAATTATAATCGATTTCACGTGGATTATCAATCGCTTTTAGAATCGCTGTTTTTGTGATTTCGTGAAAAACAATACGCTTGGTTTTCTTTTTGTCTAATTTTAATTCTTCGGCTAAATGCCAAGAAATAGCTTCACCCTCGCGATCCTCATCACTTGCTAACCAAACCATTTCGGCTTTTTTGGCAAGTCCTTTTAGTTTAGTAACCAACGCTTTTTTGTCAGCAGAAACTTCATATTTTGGTTTGAAACCATTTTCTACATCTACACCAATTTCTTTGGAAGGCAAGTCGGCAATATGTCCATAACTGGACTCCACTTGAAAATCACTTCCTAGAAATTTCTCGATTGTTTTTGCCTTTGCAGGGGACTCAACTATAACTAAATTCTTTGCCATTGCTCTATTTTTCTGGGACAAAAGTATCTATTTTTTTTAAATATCAGGCTTTTGATTTTATTTTTGAACTATTTCACAACCATTAATAGGTAAGTTATAGCCATACTCGACTGTTTTTTAGCCCCGACTGCAGTGAAAAGCCCGGAGCAAAAAAGTAAAAGTTTCCTGTTCTAAAAAAGCGACCAACGGAAGCTCTTTTTAGAACTTTGGAAACTTTACTTTTTTTGTGAGGAACTTGTAACGGAAAGCGGGAAATAGCTCCCTAGAAAAAATGCCTTAAAATAGTGTTAATTCTTCATCTGACATCTTGTCATATTTATTTCAATTGCGTTATCTTTGTGCTTTGAAAATATAGGATGGAAAAGATTATTGAAGAAAGTAAACAAGGCGAAAGTCTTGTTCTAGAACATAAACCCGAGAATACCAAAAAATTATTTATAGAAAGCTATGGCTGTGCGATGAATTTTTCGGACAGTGAAATCGTAGCTTCTATTTTATCTGGAAACGGATACAATACAACGCAAGTTCTGGAGGAAGCTGATTTAGTTTTGGTAAACACCTGTTCTATTCGGGACAAAGCGGAGCAGACGATTCGCAAACGTTTGGAAAAATACAATGCGGTGAAACGCATTAATCCGAAAATGAAAGTGGGCGTTTTAGGCTGCATGGCCGAACGTTTGAAAAGTCAATTTCTGGAAGAAGAAAAAATTGTAGACCTAGTTGTGGGTCCTGATGCCTATAAAGATTTACCGAACCTTTTGCAAGAAGTGGAAGAAGGACGTGATGCGATTAACGTGATTTTGTCGAAGGATGAAACTTATGGTGATATTTCGCCTGTGCGATTGATGAGCAACGGAATTACGGCTTTGGTTTCTATTACCCGTGGCTGCGATAATATGTGTACGTTTTGCGTGGTGCCTTTCACCCGCGGACGAGAACGCAGCCGTGAACCGCAGAGTATCATGAAGGAAATTCAGGATTTGTTGGACAACGGTTTTAAGGAAATTACCCTTTTGGGACAAAATGTAGATAGTTATTTGTGGTATGGTGGTGGTTTGAAAAAAGATTTCGAAAATGCTACCGAAATGCAAAAAGCAACAGCAGTTGATTTTGATCAATTACTAGAAATGGTAGCAGTTGGTTTTCCTAAAATGCGCATTCGATTTTCGACATCCAATCCACAAGACATGCACGAAAGTATTTTACATGTGATTGCAAAACACCCAAATATTTGTAAGCACATTCACTTACCTGTCCAATCCGGAAGCAATAGAATCCTAAAAGAAATGAACCGTTTGCATACGCGTGAAGAATACATGAATTTGATTGATAAAATCAGAACTATTATTCCTAACGGCTCCATTTCGCAGGACATGATTGCTGGTTTCCCAACAGAAACCGAACAAGATCATCAAGACACAATGAGCTTAATGGAATATGTGAAGTATAATTTTGGTTATATGTATTCGTATTCTGAACGTCCGGGAACTTTGGCAGGAAGAAAAATGGAAGATGATGTAACCGAAGAAACCAAGGCGAGAAGATTACAGGAAATTGTCGATTTACAACAAAAACACGCTTGGTTGCGCTCTGAAGAATTCATTGGTCAAACCGTAGAAGTTTTGGTAGAAAAAGTTTCCAAAAAATCGACTGAAGAGTTTTCCGGAAGGAATTCACAAAGTATTACCGTGGTTTTTCCAAAAGAAAATTATAAGATTGGAGATTTTGTTTTGGTTAAAATAGAAAGCTGTACCAGCGGAACTCTAAAAGGTGCAGCGATTGGTTTGAGTGAGATGAATTAAAAATTTAGCCACAGATTAAAAAGATTTTCACAGATTTTTTGAAATCTTTTTAATCTCTGGCAAAAAAACAAGATATTTTATGGAAGGATACAGAGAACAGGAAACTTATAAAGTTATAGGGATTTGTATGGAAGTACATAGAATTCTTGGTCCAGGATTATTAGAAATTGTTTACAAAGACGCTTTAGAAGTAGAATTTAAACTAAACAATATTCCTTACGAAAGAGAAAAAGAATTTTCGATTGACTATAAAGGTGAGATTTTGCGTAGTAAATTTAATGCCGATTTTATTGTTTGTGAAGATATTGTATTAGAAATAAAAGCTGTAAAAGAATTCTGTAACGAACATATTGCACAAATTTTAAACTATTTGAAATTAGCAGATTCAGAAATTGGATTATTAGTTAATTTTCAAAATAAATCTTTACAATATAGAAGATATGCGTTATAAAGAAGGTTAAACAAATCTGTGAAAATCTTTTTAATCTGTGGCTAAAAAACAAAATCAATTAAAACACTTTTTAATTCATTAGATATTAAAAAAAATTAAAATTAAGATGTCAAAAAAAAATATACTAATTGGTTTAGTTACTTTTATAGTTGGATTTGGAGTTACATTCTTTATCATCAGAACCTATTTTCCAAAACATAAAGTTGAAAAAACAGCTCCTGTGAAAGATACACTTACAAAACCAAAGCAATAGATTCTTACGAATCGAATATAGTATTAAACGAAAATTAGTTTTAATAATTCGGGAATCCGATAGCTATCGGGAATGGTTAAAAAAACAACATTAATGAGATTGCTTCGTGCCTCGCAATGACAATATGGAATCAGTACAAGCTATAAAACAACGATTTGAGATTATTGGGAATGACCCAAAGCTCAATCGTGCCATAGAAAAAGCCATTCAAGTTGCTCCTACTGATATTTCGGTACTGGTAGCTGGTGAAAGTGGTGTTGGAAAAGAGAATATCCCCAGAATTATTCATTCGCTTTCGCATAGAAAACATGGAAAATACATTGCTGTAAACTGCGGTGCAATTCCTGAAGGAACGATTGACAGTGAACTTTTCGGACATGAAAAGGGCGCTTTTACAGGTGCGACCAATACCCGTGAAGGATATTTTGAAGTGGCTGACGGTGGAACTATTTTCCTTGATGAAGTAGGTGAATTGCCTTTGACTACTCAAGTGCGGTTGCTTCGTGTCTTGGAAAATGGCGAATTCATAAAAGTAGGTTCTTCACAAGTGCAAAAAACAGATGTACGTATTGTAGCTGCTACCAATGTTAATTTGTTTAATGCTATCGAAAAAGGAAAATTCCGTGAAGATTTGTATTATCGTTTGAGCACCGTAGATATTACTTTACCTCCGTTGCGAGAACGAAAAGAAGACATTCACTTGCTATTTAGAAAATTTGCTTCTGATTTTGCACATAAATACAAGATGCCACCTTTAAAATTAGACGAAAGTGCTGTTGCTGTTTTGCAAAAATTTCGATGGAGCGGTAACATCCGTCAATTGAGAAACGTTGCGGAACAAATTTCGGTTTTGGAAACAAACCGTGAAATTTCGGCTGCAACTTTACAATCCTATTTACCTGCTGAAGGTACCAACTTGCCATCAGTAATTAAAGACAAAAAAGGCGACAGCGATTTCAATACTGAAAGAGAGATTTTGTACAAAGTACTTTTTGACATGAAAAGTGATTTGCATGACTTGAAAAAACTTACTTTGGAACTAATGCAAAGTGGAAGTTCTAAAGTGCAAGAAACAAATCAAAATTTGATTAAAAAAATCTATGGCTCTCAAGAAAATGACAGCGAAATAGATTTTGAAGAAGAACCAAGAACAGCTTTGATTACCACTCAAAATAAAGAAGAACGTTATCAAGAGAATGACGACAGCTACCTGTTTGCTGAAACAATAGAAGAGGAAGAGGAAATCTTGAGATTAGAGCAGAAAGAAATTGAAATGATTAAAAAATCATTGGAAAAAAATAAAGGAAAACGAAAAGCCGCCGCAGATGAATTGGGGATTTCCGAAAGAACTTTGTATCGAAAAATCAAACAATTTGATTTGTAAAAATTCAAATTGGAAATTGTGAATTGAAAATGAATATCTTTGACCCGAGCGTTAGCGAATTGGCGAAGCAATTTTAAAATTTAAAATGAAACACATAAAATATATTTTTATTTTGTTGATCGCAGTGACTTTCAATAGCTGCTCCGTTTACAACTTTACAGGAACAGGAAAAATTGACGCGAAAACCTTTCAGGTGAATTTTTTCCAAAATAATGCAGATTTGATTGAACCTGGAATTGACAGAACCTTTACACTGGCGTTACAGGACATCATTCAGAATCAAACCAACTTAAATTTAGTGAAAAGTGGTGCTGATTTAACTTACGAAGGAGAAATTGTAGATTATAGAATAAGCCCAATGACCGCAACTGCCGATCAGAAAGCGGCTCAAAACAGATTAAAAATAAGAGTAAATGTTAGGTTTACCAATAAAAATAAAGAAACGGATAATTTCGAAAAACCATTTGAGTTTTATTACGATTACCCGGCAACACAGCAACTTGTAGGATCAACTTTGAATAGTGCTTTGAAAGATATCTTCGAAAGAATAACACAAGATATCTTTAATGAATCCCTTGCTAAATGGTAAATGAGGTGTTGATTCGGTAATTTGTTGATTCGGTTAATCGAAGAACAAATAAACGAATGACCAAATAAACGAATAACCTTTATGAATGTAACCGATTATACTTATTTAATAAACAGACCCGATGCTATCAATGAAAAGCAAACGGAAGCGTTGGGAAATGTATTGGATGAATTTCCATATTTTCAAAGTGCCAGAGCTTTACGTTTAAAAGGTCTTTATAACCAAAATAGTTTTAAGTATAATTTTGCTCTGAAAGTTACTGCCGCACATACGACTGACAGAACCGTTTTGTTTGATTTTATTACTTCGGATACTTTTACTGCTATTCAAAAAGGATTATATGATAAAAAAGCACTCGAACTTCTTGACATTACTGTAGTCGATAGTGAAATAATTATTCAGAAAGAAAAGTCAGAGTCCAAAATAAATACTCTGGAACAATCGATTCTTACTTCTATAAAGGAAGCTTTACCTTTAGAATCTAATGAAAATTTAAAAACCACAGAAGAAAAATTAGCCATTGGAACTCCTTTGGATTTTTCCATTAGTGAAAAGCATTCCTTCCAAGAATGGCTTCAATTATCCCGAACGCAGCCTATTGTTAGAGAACCGGAAAATGTAAATACTTCTAAAACCCTACCGATAGAAGATGAAGACAAAAAGAAAAAAGCAGCGTTAATCGATAAATTTATAGAAACCAGCCCGAAGATTTCACCTGTAAAACATGGTGTTGCATCAACAGTTACTTTTGACCTTAATAAAGACGACAATTCCTATTTAATGACGGAGACTTTAGCACGGGTTTATTTGGAGCAAAAAAAATATCAAAAAGCGATTCAAGCTTATGAAATATTAATTTTGAAATATCCAGAAAAAAGTAGTTTCTTTGCAGACCGCATAGCGGATATTAAGATTTTACAACAAAACAATAATTAAACAATGAGCACATTTTCAATTTTTTTAGTTTTAATAACAATAGTTTGTTTCCTATTAATCGTAGTAATAATGGTTCAAAACCCTAAAGGTGGTGGATTATCTTCAACAATAGGTGGTTCTCAAATGTTAGGTGGTGTACAAAAAACAACAGATTTTTTAGACAAAAGCACTTGGACACTTGCTACTATTTTAATTGTACTTATACTTCTTTCTAGCTTAAGCTTTACAGGAGCATTAAGCGATAATGATTCTAAAATTATTGAACAAACAGGTACTGCTGCACCGGCAACTGCTACGCCAGCATCTCCAGTTCAAAACACACCTGCTGAAACAAATCCAGCAAAATAAAACAACACTTTTTATTCTAAATGCCAGCCTGTCAAAGCTGGCATTTTTTATAAGAAAATATGTCAGTTATAATAGGATGGCACAATTTCTGAAATCCTAAATGCAATCATAAAAATAATAAAAATATATAAAATCATGGCTTTAAACATTAAACCACTTTCAGACAGAGTTCTTATCGAACCAGTAGCAGCTGAAACTAAAACTGCGTCAGGGATTTTTATTCCAGATACAGCTAAAGAAAAACCACAAAAAGGAACTGTAGTTGCCGTTGGAAACGGAACAAAAGACCACACAATGACAGTAAAAATTGGTGATTCTGTTCTTTACGGAAAATATGCCGGAACTGAATTGAAACTGGAAGGAAAAGATTATTTGATCATGCGTGAAGACGATATTTTAGCAATAATATAATCGAATTAACAAATAAACGAATTAACAAAATAAATTAAAATGGCAAAAGACATAAAATTTGATATTGAAGCACGTGACGGATTAAAACGTGGTGTAGATGCATTAGCAAATGCAGTAAAAGTAACTTTAGGACCAAAAGGTCGTAACGTAATTATTGGAAAAGCTTTTGGTGGACCAAATGTTACTAAAGATGGTGTTACCGTTGCAAAAGAAATTGAATTGAAAGATCCATTGGAAAATATGGGTGCTCAGATGGTGAAAGAAGTAGCGTCTAAAACTAATGATTTAGCTGGAGACGGAACTACAACTGCAACAGTTTTGGCACAAGCTATCGTGAAAGAAGGTTTAAAAAACGTTGCTGCAGGAGCGAATCCAATGGATTTGAAACGTGGTATTGATAAAGCGGTTGAAGCTATTGTAGCTGACTTAGCAAAACAAGCAAAAGTAGTAGGAAGTGATTCTGAAAAAATCAAACAAATTGCTTCAATTTCTGCAAATAATGACGAAGTAATTGGTGAGTTAATCGCTACAGCTTTCGCAAAAGTAGGAAAAGAAGGTGTTATCACAGTTGAAGAGGCTAAAGGAACTGATACTTATGTTGATGTTGTGGAAGGTATGCAATTTGACAGAGGATATCTTTCTCCTTATTTTGTTACCAATTCAGAAAAAATGGAAGTAGAATTGGAAAATCCTTACATCCTTTTATATGACAAAAAAGTTTCTTCATTAAAAGAATTATTACCAGTTCTTGAGCCAGTTGCTCAATCTGGAAAACCATTATTGATTATTGCTGAAGATGTTGATGGTGAAGCATTATCTACATTGGTGGTAAATAAATTACGTGGAGCCTTGAAAATCGCTGCAGTAAAAGCTCCTGGTTTTGGTGACAGAAGAAAAGCTATGCTTGAAGACATTGCTATCTTAACTGGAGGAACTGTAATTTCAGAAGAAAGAGGATACACTTTAGAAAACACAACTATCGAAATGCTAGGGACTGCTAAAAAAGTAACTATCGATAAAGACAATACAACGATTGTAAGTGGTGCTGGCGAAGCTGACATCATCAAAAATCGTGTCAACCAAATCAAAGGTCAAATGGAAGCGACAACTTCTGATTATGACAAAGAAAAGTTGCAAGAACGTTTGGCTAAATTAGCCGGTGGAGTTGCTGTACTTTATGTTGGTGCTGCTTCTGAAGTAGAAATGAAAGAGAAAAAAGACAGAGTTGATGATGCACTTCACGCAACTCGTGCTGCTGTTGAAGAAGGAATTGTTGCTGGTGGCGGTGTTGCTTTATTGAGAGCTAAAAATGCACTTAGTACTATTAAAGCTGATAATGCTGACGAAGCAACAGGAATTCAAATTGTATCTCGTGCAGTAGAATCTCCATTGAGAACTATTGTTGAAAATGCAGGTCTTGAAGGTTCAGTTGTTGTTGCAAAAGTTGCCGAAGGTTCCGGTGATTTTGGTTACAACGCAAAAACAGACGAATATGTTGATATGCTTAAAGCAGGTATTATCGACCCTAAAAAAGTAACTCGTGTCGCTTTAGAAAATGCAGCTTCAGTAGCTGGTATGATCTTAACTACAGAATGTGCTTTGATTGATATTAAAGAAGACAATGGTGGCGGAAACCCAATGGGTGGCGGTATGCCAGGAATGATGTAATTCATTCTCATTTTTAAATAAAAAAACTCCGTTTCTTAATTGAAACGGAGTTTTTTTTATTTATTGCAATTGATGATTATTTTATATGAACTCTTTTTTTCAAAAGCTTGAATAAAACGGGAACCGTGGTAATAAGAACAATTATTATTATGATATATTCAATATGCTCTTTCAGATCAATTCCAAACTTATCCAAAAAGACACCATATAGATAATGACCCGAAAAAATCAAAATAAAGGACCATAAAAAAGAACTTAAAACATTGAAGAACATGAATTTACTTTTATCCATAGATACAATTCCCGCTACGATAGGTGCAAAGGTTCTAAAAATCGGTAAAAACCGTGCAAATATTATTGCTTTTCCACCATATTTTTCAAAGAAATCTTTTGATTGCAAAAGGTATTTTTTCTTAAACCAAAAAGTATCTTCTTTCTTAAATAAATAATACCCACTTTTTGCCCCAAACCAATAGCCAACCATATTTCCTACAATTCCTGCAGCAGCAACCAATAACGATAATATGGTAACATTAATAAAATCGCTTTGTATAGTGACCATATTTTGTACCAAATCTTTACTGTAAATTCCCGCAAGAAAAAGCAAACTGTCTCCAGGAAGAAAAAAACCGGCAAAAAGACCAGTTTCCGCAAAAATTATAAATAAAACGATATACAAACCTATTTGAACTCCTCCTATTTGAAGGGTAATATAAAATTCCGGATTAAGTAATTGTGTCCAATCAAAATTATTCATAAAAACGATTTGTAATTAAATTTATTGGTCGTGAAAGTAAGAATAATTTAGCTTAACCGCAATTTATTGCCTCATTTTAAAGTTTAATTAACGCTTTAAAAACATAGCAATGACGATTCTAAATCCTTTAAATCTTAAATTAAAAAAAGTCCAAAATTTTCATTTTGGACTTTAAAATTACAATCGTTCGTATTTACAACAGCTATGAAGATTATCGTAATCCTCTTTTGTTGCCTTTACCTCATCAGTATCGTGTCCCACTTTTGCAATAGCTTTTTTCACATCTAAGGGGGAACACTTTTCTTCATTCAAAATCAAACTCAATTGGTGCGTCTCTATACTCCAAATTGCTGATTTAACTCCAGAAACGGAAAAGGCTGCTTTTTGAATTCGTTTTTGACATTGTTCACAAATCCCATTTACTTCAGTTGTGTAATGGGCATTTTTATTCTTTTTCTCTTGAGCCTGAGTAGCAAATCCAAGAAAACTAACCATTAGTATTAAAATTATATTTTTCATTTTTACTTTTTTATAGTGATTATTAAATTTTTTATGCTGCGCTTATTTTATTTTGAATCGCAATCCAGCATAATACATTTGTCCAAAAACAGGTGCATACACAATTGAAGTATCAAAATTTGGTCCAAAAGGATTATCAGAACCAAGTATCGCTTTTTCCTGAGTATAGTTACCAATATTTTCTCCACCTACGTACACTTCAAATCTATCAGAAAAAGTTCTGGTAATTTGTGCATTCATCAACGAATAAGATGGCGAAAATCCCGATAATCTATCATTTATGGGATTGCTTGCTGTATTTGGCAATTGCTGTTTTCCAATCCAATTAAAAGTATAATCAAATTTCCATTGTTTTCCCTTTTCTCCAATATGGGTTTCGTATTCTAAATTTCCAAAAACTCTGTGTTTAGCCTGTAATGGTTTTTGATAATTTCCAGAAATATAATCCGTCCTTACATCATAAAATTTATAGGCAGAACGAAAATTGAAATGATCCAAAATTTCATAATTGAATTCCAGTTGTAAGCTATTGGCAACTGATTTTCCTTTCAAATCATAAAACAACACTTGCTGTGGACTTTGCATCACATCAACAACTACTTGGTTTTGAAAATCGGTTCTATAGAAATCAAGACCCGCATCCGCTTTTTTGCCAAAGAGCAAAAATTTTTGACCAAAACTCACCCCATAATTCCATGCAATCTCTGGGTTCAATCCATATATTTTACCGTTTGAGTCTAAAATATCAAATGTTCTTGAACTGGCAAAAAGTTGTTGGTTTTCGGCAAAAATATTGGCACTTCGCTTTCCTCTACCCGCTGAAAATCGTAAAACTCCTTTTTCCCAAGGATTGTATCGTACATGCAATCGTGGGGTTAAAAATGTACCCAAACGGTTGTGATTATCAATTCTTCCTCCCAGAATAATGCTAAAATTATCGGCATTATCATAGGTATATTCAAAAAAAGCACCTACTGAATTATCAATTCTACTGTAATCATTTACATTGACAAATTCTTGGTATTTATCATACGTAAAATTCAAACCTGCAGCAAACTTATTCATTGTGTTACTGATAATTGAATTAAAAATCAAGTTCGAATAATAACTGCTTTGCTTAATATTATATTGGTTCAAACCAAAATACGACTGTTGATTATGACTATTAAAAGCATTTTGAAAACCAATACTCTGATAAGGCAAGTCTTTAAAAACATACCCCACTTTTGTAGCAACATCCAATCGCTCCGTGTTGATTTCTGACCCCCAATAATTGGTTGTCCCTTTGTCTTTGTCAGGATTAAAGTCTAATTCTCCGGTTTGTTTTTTATCATTCATGTATCTGAAATTGATAAAACTCACCCAGCCTTTCTCAGCATTGTAATATTGGTATCTATTAAGAATATTGATTTGTTTGGCCAACGGATTATCCAAAAAACCATCATTATTCATATCTGTTTTAGCAACTCTTGTATTTCCATGAAGAAACAGGCTACTACTCCATTTATCTGATATTTTTTTATTGAAATGGGTGTTTAGTTCAAACCGCGAATCTGACGAACCATAGGCATTCAGAAAAAATGGAATATCATTAATGGGTTTAATTAATTCAGTATTAATTTGTCCCGAAATACTTTCATATCCATTGACTACACTTCCCGCTCCTTTTGTAATTTGAATACTTTCTACCCAAGTTCCAGGAGTAAATGACAATCCATATGCTTGTGAAGCACCACGCACTGATGGGATATTTTCTTCGGTAATCATTAAGTACGGGCTGGTCAATCCCAGCATTTTGATTTGTTTAGTCCCTGTTAAAGCATCAGAGAAACTGACATCAATAGACGGATTTGTTTCAAAACTTTCGGCTAGATTACAACAGGCCGCTTTAAGTAATTCCTTACTTGTAATTAGTGTAGTATTTCCTGTTACCGTAAATGATTTTTGAATCCCTTTTTGCTTTTTTATCACTTTGACTTCATCCAGTTTTTCTTGAGAAAACAGAGGAATTGAAAACAAAATAACAACAAATAGCATTATTGTTTTTTGCATGGCAAAATATTTTAATGTTTATAAAAAGTAATTTCAAATCATAAAAAATGATTTGACTTTTAAAAAACATTAAAATCAGGCGTAGAAAATATATTGGCTGTAAAGCTTAAAAAGTGGCGGCGAATGAGCGTCGCAGTAATAAGAGTTATTTTCGAAGTTTTTAAAAACTGTAACTTTAGAGAAAACAATAGGATTCCATTCCTTTATTAAAAATGGTATATCAGCATTTAAAGAAAATGCTTTTATAAGTACATTATCTGATTTTTTTTGAAAATGAACTACTTTGTTCTTGCAACAACTGTCTTTTTTTGAAACTTTTTTTTCGCAACATCCTTTTTCAACTGAATTTAAAACTTCACCGGATTTTAAATAAAATGGCTGGATTGAGGCTACTTTCTCTCCACAATAATGCACATCAAAAGCCAATCCCACATTGGAAACCAACAGGAAAAAAGCGAGAATAATACTAATGTGCTTTTTGAATCTCATTTTGCAAAAATACTGATTTAATCAATCTATAAAATGAAAGTTCTGTTAAAAATTAAAGTTCAAACTCTTGCCCCATTAAAGGAACTTTACAATCAAACCCATATTTTTCTTGAATTTTTATTCGAAGTTCATCAGCTGGTGCATTCTCTCCATGAACTAAAAACACTTTTTTGGGTTTATTTTCTAAAGCTGACAACCAATTCAGAAGGTCTTTTTGATCGCCATGCGCAGACAATCCTTCTATTTCTAATATCGTAGCCAACACCGGATAATATTTACCGTGAATTTTAATTTCTTTGGCACCTTCTAATAATTTTCTTCCGCGGGTTCCCTCAGCTTGATAACCAATAATAATCACAGTAGTTTCAGGTAATCCAACATATCGTTCTAAATAACTCAGAACTCTACCGCCAGTAACCATTCCGCTTGCGGCAATAACAACCTTTGATTGTTTATTAAAAATAGTTTCTATAGTTTGCTGATATTCTGTAATCATCGTGAACATATTACACATTTCAACATAGTCATGCTCTGGTAATTTATGCCATTTTCTATTATTGGAAAAAATATCCAAAACACTTATTCCCATCGGAGTATCAATGATATAAGGAATATTAGGTATCCTTCCTTCAGTTTTAAGTTTCCATAATAGATACATTACACTTTGTGCACGCTCTACGGCAAAACTAGGAATGATGATTGTTCCGCCTTTTTGAACGGTATTATTAATATACATTTCCAACTCGTCTTTGGGATCTGTATTGGGATGCAACCGATTCCCATAGGTACTTTCAAGAAATATATAATCGCCTCTTTTGGGTTTTGTTGGCGGATACATAAGCGCATCATTATCTCGTCCAATATCTCCTGAAAAAACTAATATTTTATTCTCAAGCTGCAGTTCAATTGTACAGGCGCCAATAATGTGTCCTGCATTCGTGTAAACGGCACTAATTTCAGCGTCCAAAGGAATAGCTTCATTGATTTTAATAACTCTAAAAAGCGGAAAAACTTTTTCGGCTTGAGCTACGTTATAAAGTGGTTGAGCAATTTCATGTTTGGAAAATTTTCCTTCATTCGCTTTTTTGGCTTCTTCTTCTTGAATTTTAGCACTATCCAATAAAATTAGCTTAGCGACATCCTTAGTAGGACTTGTACAATAAATTTTTCCCGTAAAACCTTGATCCACCAATCTGGGCAACCAGCCGCAATGATCTAAATGACCATGAGTTAACAAAACAAAATCTATTGTTGAAGGCAAAATAGGCAGCGGCTCCCAATTGAGTTCTCGTAGCGGTTTAATTCCTTGAAATTGGCCGCAATCTACTAGAATTCTAATTCCGTTGCTTTCAATTAATGTTTTCGAACCGGTTACAGTTCCTGCACCTCCAATAAATTTAATTTTCATCTGATTTTAATTTAAAATTAAATAATACAGAACTTTTTTTTAAATAAATCTACATAAGTCCGAAGCTTCTTTTAATACATTTTTTATTCGGATTGTACTCAATCCAATTTTTTCTAAACAATCGGAATTGTTTATTATTTCTTTTACCAGGATTACATCAAGGATTAATAATTTATCTTTTTCGGCAAGTGACAAAGTAGTTAAACATGTTACCGGATACAAATAACTGTTGTCATTTTTTGTTTTCAAATTATTGTCTTCCGGGTAATTCCAACTTAACAAATTCAAGCCTGAACAGTTGGCAAAATCAATGGCATCTGTTGTAAATCTATTATTAGTGACTATCCAACATTTTGAAATAACATCGTTATCAGAAAATACAGGATGCTGATTGATTTTTAAATCATTAAAACGAGACAAAATATACATGGGCACTTTCACATCAGAAGCAGCATCCCTTCCCGCATGATATTTACATTCAATCATGGCAATAGTACCATTCTTCTTAATCAAAACATCTATTTCATGCGAAACACATTTTCCTTGTAGCGTTACGTTTGTTTTAGTTTTATAATCCTCTGAAGCAAAAAGTCTCGCAATGTATTTTTCGAAAAAAAAACCAGCTGGACCTAATAATCGTATAGCCTCTCTTAAGTTATAACGTGCTGCATGGGAATTAGCCGTTTTTTTCAATAAACCAAAAGCCATTTTATAGATATGCTTGGTTGAAATGCCCTCGTACATTTGTTTTCTAATTGTTTGCAAAATATTTTCCACAACAACAGCACTTGCCCCCGATTTTAAAAGTGAGCTCTTCAGCTTATCAGGATTAAATTCTACAATATCTCCAGAATGCTTGACAATTTTCATATCCTTAAAACTTTGACAATTAGCAAATTAAATCCATACTAAAGGTAAAGAAAAAAGATTACTTATTTTGTTTTTGATAATAAAATCCCGGAACAAATAACAAAACAAAAATGGGTTGAATCAAAAATCGGCGAACATAAAACAATACTAAATTATTATGTCCTTTGATTAATAAAATTATATAGAAAAAAGCAGCAATTAATATCATAAAGAAAAAATAATAGAGGACAAGGGCAAATTTTACCATTTGCACATCTTTGAAAAGAACATAAATTATCCCTAATGACACAACTGTATTTAATGTATAACGAAAAAGTAATCCCAAAAACAATTGAAATGAATTGAAATCGGGCAAGGGTAAATGAGTAAAATCGTTTTTGAAATAATCCAAAAAAGGATCGTAAAACAATTGATCTTCAAATGCACGAATTAGCACTAACAATGCAACTAAAACAATAAATTGTAGTAGTCTAACTTTATTCTTTAGTAGTTTTTGAAGCATATCTTGAAAATTTATTAACCCAAATTAGCCATAAAATAAAAACAACACCATATATAAACAAAGGAAAAAGTACTCCGTGAAAAAACTGTTTTTGATTTGGATAATTAAACATCAAAAAACATAAAATTGCTATTCTAAATACATTTAATACATAAATAAGTACGCTTCCGCCAAAGATAAAAAGCAACGTTGTTTTTAATTTTCCTGAAAAAGCAACTATAAAAGCAACAAACAAAATGATAACACTAATGGCATTACAACCTTCAATAATTCTAGCTACATATTTTTGACTGTAAAACAACTTAATATAAGGTTCTAAAGTATTTTCCTCAACAGTAGCGCTTTTATCAAACAATTGCATAACCTGTTTTGTATTCTGGCCCACAAATTGGGTAATTCTATCCAGTTTATTTTCTCCAAAACTATTAAGATATTCCTGATACAAAAAGGTAAGGGCAATGTAAGTCAAAAAAAAGGTAGCCAGAAAAAACAAAAAAGGTTTGTAGAGAATAAAATATTTTTTCAAAATCTATTTTTTAACAAATTTATATAATTTTTAAAAACTGCTTTAAATACTTTTGCATAAATATAAATAAAAACAATGACATTTCAAGAACTACAACCAAAAGTAACCGAAATCACGCTAAACACAACGCTTTCAAGAGACGAAAAACTTTTGTCTATTTGTCAGCTTCTAAGTAACTCCATTGACTATTACAATTGGGTAGGGTTTTATTTTGCAAATCAGGAAACTAAAACTTTACACTTAGGCCCTTATGTAGGAGCAGAAACAGATCATACCATAATTCCTTTTGGAAAAGGTATTTGCGGACAAGTGGCGGTTTCTAACGAAAATTTTGTAGTTCCTGATGTTGCAGCACAAGACAATTATATTGCCTGTAGCTTTACAGTAAAATCAGAGATTGTGGTTCCGCTTTTTGTAAATGGAGAAAATATAGGACAAATTGATATTGACAGCCACGTACTCAATCCATTTAATAAAGATGACGAACAATTTCTAGAGTTTGTAAATGAGGAAATTGCGAAGTTGTATTAAGATTTAAAATAATTGACAATTCATAATTCATAATTGCTTCGCCAGTTCACAAAATAAAGAAAGGTTTATTTTGTTCGTGTCATAATTATTTTTTACTTTTGCACCCGTCTTACAATAGATGTACGGCATACATAAAAATCATTAAACAAATATTGGAATGTATTTAACTAAAGAGATTAAAGAAGAAATCTTCGCTAAACACGGAGAAAAAACAAACACTGGAAAATCAGAAGCACAAATCGCTTTATTCACTTTCAGAATTAGCCACTTAACTGAGCACTTGAAAAAAAATCGTCATGATTATAACACAGAGCGTTCATTAGTATTACTAGTAGGTAAAAGAAGAGCTTTGTTGGATTACTTGAAGAAAACAGAAATCAACAGATATCGTGAGATTATCAAAGTATTGAATATCAGAAAATAATCAATATAAAAAAGAGGTGCGAAAGTGCCTCTTTTTGTTTTTATATACAATAATAAAAAAGTTTGGGTTTTCATTGGGTTTTAGGCATTAACTACGCAAAACAACAACTACAACACAACTAGAACCCATTGTTTAATCTAAAGAGAATTAAAATTATGATTCCACAATTATTTGTAGAAAACATCGATTTAGGAGATGGCAGAAGCATCTCAATCGAGACAGGACGTTTAGCGAAACAAGCTGACGGTGCTGTAGTAGTAAGAATTGGAAAAACTGTTATTTTAGGAACAGTAGTATCCGCAAGAAAAGCAAGTCCTGGTATCGACTTTTTACCGCTTACGGTAGATTATCGCGAAAAATTTGCTGCAGCAGGACGTTTTCCTGGTGGTTTCTTCAAAAGAGAGGCTCGTCCAAGCGATAACGAAGTTTTAACAATGAGATTGGTTGACCGTGTATTGCGTCCACTTTTCCCAGATGATTATCATGCTGAAGTACAAGTAATGATTCAATTAATGTCTCATGACGAAGATGTAATGCCTGATGCATTAGCAGGATTAGCAGCTTCAGCAGCATTAGCTTTATCTGACATTCCTTTCGAAACTTTAATTTCTGAAGCTCGTGTGGGTCGTATTGATGGTAAATTTATTATCAATCCAAGTCGTGCACAATTAGAATTATCTGACATCGACATGATGATTGGTGCTTCAACAGATTCTATCGCAATGGTAGAAGGTGAAATGAAAGAAATTTCGGAAGCAGAAATGGTTGAAGCCATTAAATTTGCTCACGAACACATTAAAGTTCAAATTGCCGCACAAGAAAGATTGGCAGCAGCATTTGGAAAAAAAGAAGTTCGTACTTACGAAACTGAAAAATCTGACGATGCAATTTACGCTAAAGTAAAAGCAGCTGCATATGATAAAATCTATGATATTGCAAAAGTTGGATCTTCTAAACAAGAGAGAACTGCTGCATTTGCAGAAGTAAAAGAAGAAGTAAAAACATTATTTACAGAAGAAGAATTGGCTGAAAATGGTGATTTAGTAGGGAAATATTTCTACAAAGTTAACAAAGAAGCAGTTCGTAATGTAACGCTAGATTTAGGAACACGTCTTGACGGAAGAAAAACTACAGAAATCAGACCTATCTGGTGTGAAATAGATTACTTACCATCAGTTCACGGTTCGGCATTGTTTACTCGTGGAGAAACTCAAGCTTTGGCAACAGCAACTTTAGGAACTTCTAGAGAAGCAAACCAAATTGATTCACCATCTGAACAAGGAGAAGAAAAATTCTACTTGCATTATAATTTCCCTCCATTTTCTACAGGAGAAGCTCGTCCATTAAGAGGAACTTCAAGAAGAGAAGTTGGTCACGGAAACTTAGCACAACGTGCTTTGAAAAACATGATTCCTGCTGATTGTCCTTACACAATTCGTATTGTTTCTGAAGTATTAGAATCTAACGGTTCTTCTTCTATGGCAACAGTTTGTGCTGGAACATTATCATTAATGGATGCTGGAATTCAAATGATACGTCCCGTTTCTGGAATTGCAATGGGATTGATTACTGATGGAGATCGTTTTGCAGTTTTATCAGACATTCTTGGTGATGAAGATCACTTGGGAGACATGGACTTCAAGGTAACTGGAACTTCTGAAGGTATTACGGCTTGTCAAATGGACATCAAAATTGACGGATTGAAATACGAGATTATGGAAGCTGCTTTGGCACAAGCCAGAGATGGTCGTTTGCATATCCTTGGAATTCTAACCGATACTTTAGCAGCTCCAAAAGCAGATGTTAAAGCCTATGCTCCAAAAATTATCACAAGAACAATTCCTGGTAACTTTATTGGTGCTTTGATTGGACCTGGTGGAAAAGTAATTCAAGAATTACAAAAAGCTACAGGAACAACCATTGTAATCAACGAAGTAAACGAACAAGGAGTTATCGAAATTCTTGGAACTGACCCTGCTGGAATTGAAGCGGTATTGGCCAAAATCCAATCGATTACCTTCAAACCGCAAATGGGTGAAGCTTATGAAGTGAAAGTAATCAAAATGCTAGATTTTGGTGCAGTTGTAGAATACCTTGACGCTCCAGGAAACGAAGTATTACTTCACGTTTCGGAATTGGCTTGGGAAAGAACAGAAAATGTTGCCGATGTAGTTAACATGGGTGATGTGTTCATGATTAAGTATCTAGGTTTAGACCCTAAAACTCGTAAAGAGAAAGTATCTAGAAAAGCCTTAATGCCAAGACCTCCACGCGAGGAGAAAAAAGAGTAATCAGATCTTAGTTTACTAAAGGTTTATTTATAGAAAAAACCGTTTCATGTATTTGAAACGGTTTTTTTGTTTTTATTAAATTTATTTTCAAAACTATTGTAACTTTTTATCGACCCCATACGTATAACTACTTGTACACTTAAAAATTGAGGAGACAAAAAAAACATGAGACAACTAAAAATCACCAAGCAGGTAACCAATCGTGAAACTGCTTCATTAGACAAGTATTTACAAGAAATTGGAAAAGTTGACCTTATTACCGCTGACGAAGAGGTAGAATTAGCACAAAAGATTAAAGCCGGTGACCAGAAAGCATTAGAAAAATTGACAAAAGCCAATTTACGTTTCGTGGTTTCGGTAGCAAAACAATATCAAAATCAAGGGTTAACCCTTCCCGATTTGATTAACGAAGGAAATTTAGGATTGATAAAAGCAGCACAACGTTTTGATGAAACACGTGGTTTCAAATTCATCTCGTATGCCGTTTGGTGGATTCGTCAATCTATCTTACAAGCATTGGCTGAACAATCCCGTATCGTTCGTTTGCCTTTGAACAAAATTGGTTCTATCAACAAAATCAACAAAATGTACGCTTTATTAGAGCAATCTAACGAGCGTCCACCATCTGCTGAGGAAATTGCAAAAGAACTTGACATGACCGTAAATGACGTAAAAGAGAGTATGAAAAACTCCGGTCGTCACTTATCAATGGATGCACCTCTTGTAGAAGGAGAAGATTCTAACCTTTACGATGTATTGCGTTCTGGTGAATCTCCAAATCCAGACAGAGAATTGATCCACGAATCATTGCGTACTGAAATCGAGCGTTCCTTAGAAACATTGACTCCAAGAGAAGCTGATGTTGTTCGTTTGTACTTTGGTCTTGGTGATCAACACCCAATGACATTAGAGGAAATTGGAGAAACTTTCGACTTAACTCGTGAGCGTGTACGTCAAATCAAGGAAAAAGCAATCCGAAGATTGAAACACACTTCCAGAAGTAAAATATTAAAAACCTACTTAGGTTAATTCACAATATTCCCCAATTAAAATTTTTAAATTTTAAATCTTTTAATTCAAAATGAACAACAGTTTGATTGACTGTTCGTTTTTTGATTGATGATTGAAACTCCGGCTGATTACCGGAGTTTTATTTTTTTAATCTGAATTCATTTTAGATTCTCTTGAACCTATCCTGTTTAAATTCATTTGGGCGTAACCCTCCGTAAAACTTCGGGTCGAGCTTTTCGTTGCAATCTTTTTATTAAAAAAAATAAAAAGGATTTCCACTTCAATCCCTTACGCAAATCGCAGGATAACTTACGAACTGAATCTATAAAAAACTTTCGTCAATTGCTCTAAAAAAACTACTTTTGCACAAACAATTCAACTACACAATGAAGAATACACTTATTGCTCCATCAGTTCTTGCTGCTGATTTTGCTAATCTGCAACGCGACATCGAAATGATCAATAATAGTGAAGCCGATTGGTTTCATATTGACATCATGGATGGCGTTTTTGTACCAAACATCTCTTTTGGAATGCCCGTTCTTGAAGCTATTTCAAGACATGCAAAAAAAACAATCGATGTTCATTTAATGATTGTAGATCCGGACAGATACATCAAGACTTTTGCTGATTTAGGAGCAAATATCTTATGTGTACATTATGAAGCCTGTACGCACTTACACAGAACCTTACAAGCCATTAAAACCGAAGGCATGAAAGCCGGAGTTGCCTTAAATCCACACACAAATATTGACCTTTTGGAAGATGTAATCAATGATATTGATTTGGTTTGTATCATGAGTGTAAATCCAGGTTTTGGCGGACAATCTTTTATAGAGAATACTTACGCTAAGGTTCAAAAATTAAAAGATTTAATTACCAGAAAAGGAGCAAATACAATTATAGAAATTGACGGTGGCGTTACTAATAAAAACGCAAAACAACTTGTAGAAGCCGGAGCTGATGTTCTTGTCGCTGGAAGTTTTGTTTTTAAGGCAGAAAACCCAACAGCAACGATTGCCGATTTAAAGAAATTGACTTCTTTTTAGTTCACACTATTTTGCATAAAAAAGCCAAAGACATTGTTTCTTTGGCTTTTTTATGAATTTAATTTTATGCTTAAACTATTTTGTTAAAGCTTCATGAATTTATTTATTTCCTTTTCGGAAATTTTAGGATTGGCTCCTTCATGTCCGGCTACTAAAGCACCTACAGCACATGCATAATTCAATGATTTTTGTGGTGATTTTCCTCTAAGCAATTTGACTATCAGGGAGGCTAAGAAAGAATCCCCTGCACCTACAGTATCAACTACTTTTATAAAATAACCGCTATTATAATAAAATTTATCATTGTAATATAAGACCGCTCCAAATGCGCCTTTTGTTACGCAAACATGCTTTGTATTTGTCTTTTCAGCGATAAATTTAATATTTTGCTCAAAGGAATTATAAGGCGATTCCAATTGTTGGCTTATCTCATATAATTCTTCATCATTGAGCTTAATGAAATCTGCTTTTAACATCAATTCATTAAGGACATCTTCAGTGTAATACGGAGCTCTTAGATTTGCATCCAAAACCTTATATTTAGCTTTATCCAAAAGGTCATACAGAGTAGATCTGGAAACCTCATCACGGCATATTAAACTCCCAAAAACAAAAGCATCTGATTCCGAAACTTTTTCATCCATTTCTTTTGTGGGTGTAATTTTATCCCAGGAAGACGGGTAATGAATATCATAAGAAGCATTTCCCTTTTCGTTAATCATTACATTAACCACACCAGTTTTATAATCTTCCCCTATTTGGATAGCATCTGAACTCACATCTTGATTATTTATAAAGGATATAATTTCGTTACCATCTTCGTCTGCACCGACACGACTTATAATCGTTGTTTCTGCTCCCAAAGAATTCATTCGAAGCGCAACATTTAATGGTGCTCCTCCAATTTTTTTATGGGTTGGGAAAAGATCCCATAAAACCTCTCCAAAGCTAACTACACTTAGCATGTATTTTGTATTCATAACTAAAAAATTTAAAAATTAAAGGCAAGTGTAAAACTTGCCTTTAACCTAATTTAAAACACTAACCAAACAAACATTATTATTAACCTTATTTTAATATCCTGGATTTTGTTTGTATAGACCTCCAGTAAAATCAATTTCTCTTTGAGGTATCGGATAATATTCATCTCTACCCGCAGTAAAATGCGCATTGGAAAGGAAATCTTTCTTTGTTTTTTCTACACCAAGATAAGCGTTCAAAACTTGTTCTGCTTTACCCCATCTTACAAGGTCAAAAAAGCGGGGACCTTCCATTCCAAACTCCAATCGTCTTTCAAACATAAGTGCTTTCATAGCATAATCTTTTGAAGGAAAAGAAGCGTATGGAGCAATTTTATAAACATTTGAAGCTCCTGCTGCCAAAGGCATTGTTGTACTCGCTGCAGCTCTTGCCCTAACTTGATTAATTATGGGTAATGCTTCAGTATATCTGTTTAATTGTATTAATGCTTCTGCTTTAAATAATAACACATCTGCATATCTGATAAAATCAACATTTTTTGAAGTACCAATGAATGGTCCATTTTTTACATAACAAGAACAGTCCGGAGATTGTTGCTCTTTCATATTTCCAAAGTATCCATAAACTCCCGGATCTCTAGCCCAACTGAATTTGTAAACCATATCACCGGTAGCTTTCAGTGTGTTTTTGTATTTAAATGGTCTTCCAGGAACACCTACTGTATGGTCAATTCTTGGATCAATCGTAACCCCTGCAGCAAGTGGCGCATTTCCATTTCCATCAACAGCGTTAAAAATATCTGCATTGTTAAAAGTATCCAATAATGGCAAACCGTTAGCATCTGTTCTAAAAGCATTTACCATATTCTGGCTCGCCATATGAAAACCACAACATCCATAAAGTGGCGTACCATGAGGAGAATTTAACCCAGTCACAAAACTTACTCTTCCTGTATTGGTTCCATCATTGATAGAAAACTGAACTGCCCAAATAGATTCTGATCCATTATCATGACCATCTAAAAAGTTATTCCCAAAGTCCGGTTCTAAACTCCCAGTTACTTTATCAGCATAATCAATAACTTCTTGTAATCTAGCTGTATTAATACTGGTAACCTGATGTGTATCATTTTGTTCGTAAGCCTGATACAATCTTAATTTTGCTAAATAAGCCGCTGCTGCATTTTTATCAGCCCTTCCCACTTGATCCTGTGATTGTGGCAAATTATCAAATGCAAAACGAAAATCATCTGCAATTTTATTCCACAAATCCTCATTTGACAAATCATTAGAAGTTTTTAAAATCTGTTCCTGACTCAACTCTTCTGTTATAAAAGGAACTTTCTTAAACAGCAATTTCAACATAAAATGAGAATGTGCTCTTAAAAAGCGTAATTCCGCTTGTCTCACTTTTTTTAACGGATAATCCGCATCAGGAATTGCATTGATTACAGATAAAGCAAAATTAGCTCTTGAAATCGCTTTATAGTGATTCGTCCAAGTTCTAGGTAACATCCAATCTCCATAATCCGGAGTGGTTAAATTATATTGTTCGTAACGATCAATAACGTCAACATCGCCTCGACCACCTCCGCCTTTATAAGCATCATCTGATCGTACACTTCCATAAACCCATTGGTGGGTTATTGGCCCCACCATTTCATCATTTCCAATGGCAGCATAAGCTGCGTTAACAAGGGCATCTGCATTCGCAGCCGTTGCCACATTACCGGAAGATAGTACTCCGGTAGGTTCATAATCTAAAAATTCTTTGCTACATGATGCCAAAAATAAGACGGACAAGAAGCTGATAACTATTTTATTATATTTTTTCATGAGAATTAATTAAAAATTAAAGTTTACACCTAATGATAAAGTAGTAGGCACCGGTATTCTGTTAACATCTGTACGTTCTGGATCTGATCCTATGTATCCTTTTGGAGTAAACCAGAATAAATTCTCCCCTTGTGCATACACTCTACATCTAGTTATGAATCCCGTTTTACTAACTAAACCGTCAGGAAGAGAATATCCAATTTGTAGATTTCTAAGTTTAAAATAGGAATTATTTCTAAAAAGATAATCTGAAGTCTGACTGTCATTATGTGCCAAAGAAAGAGACGGTACATCCGTATTGGTATTGGTTGGTGTCCACGCATTAAATGTTCCCGGGCCTGCATTATCTCTACCTTGAACAAAATTGTTCCAGTAGATATAAGGGTCAACACCAATTCTTCCGGCTACACCAGAACCAAAAACTGACATGTCAAAATTCTTATACGCTAAACTAATATTAATACCATATTCTAATTTTGGAAGTGTTGTACCAATAAAAGTTCTGTCATCTGAATTTATTTTGCCATCACCATTGATGTCAACAAATTTTATACCTCCTAGCCTAGAGCCTACTTGAGTGGCATGCGAATCGATGTCTGCCTGACTTTGAAACAAACCATCTGTTTTATAACCAAAAATTTCAAATTGTGAATGACCAATGATAGAGTTTAAAGCTGTACCAGGATAAGCTGCTCTAACTTCTGCCGGTAAATCTGTAATTTTATTTTTTGTTGCTCCAAAATTTGTCGAAACATTAAAATACAATCCGTTTTCTAACTTATCAGCATACCCTACTGTAAGTTCCCAACCTTTATTTGCAGTAGAAGCTCCATTTACAAAACGCTGCTGCCCTTCACCTACAGCAGATGCTACTGGCGGTTTAATTAAAATCCCAACAGTGTGTCTTGAAAAATAGTCAAAGGACCCCGATAATTTATTTTCGAAAAAACCAAAATCAAGACCTACGTTAACCTCTTTAGTAGTTTCCCATTTTAGTCCTGAATTAGCAGCTTGTATCGATACAAAACCAGAAGGTAAATTTCCTGTATTAGTCCCATTCAAATCATAAGCCGTTCCAACATTATAATAGATATTGAAAAAATCAGGGAAATATACATTTTGATTCGATCCATATCGCGCTTCATACAATCCAAAACGAGCATTATCACCAATAGATTGATTTCCTACTTCTCCATAACCTGCACGCAGCTTAAGAGTTGAAACTGCTTTTATGTTTTTGAAAAAGTCTTCATTATTAATCTTCCAACCTACAGTAGCAGCCGGAAAAATCCCATATCTGTTGTCCTGTCCAAATCTAGACGAGCCATCTCTTCGGATAGTAAACGTAGCCAAATACCTGTCTGAAAACGCATAGTTAATTTTACCAAACTGAGAAAGCAACCTGCTTCCTGTTGAAATACCATTATTAGTTCTGGCACCTGTAGCTGCAGAAAGCGTAAAATAAGATTCTGACTCTACTGCAAATCCTTCAGCACGAGCATATAAAGTATTCAAATCAGTTTTAGTCGATTCAGTCCCTACAACTACTCCAATTTTATGATTTGAAACTTTCAAGTTGTAACTTAACGTGTTTGAAATTGTTAAACTTGAATATTTATTGGTATCAAAAGTCAAACTATTTGTACTTCTGTTAACAAACCCATTACTCACAGTTGGCTCAATATCTTTCCTATTGAAATCATTAAAATCCATCCCGATACTATTTCTGAAAGTAAGATTTTTCAAAATATCTATTTCTGTAAAGACATTTCCATACAAAGACATTTTTCTGTTGTTATCCCATCGGTTTAGATATTGCATCAATAAAGGATTATTTCTGTCTGAATAACCCGATCCTAATGGTCCTGCATACTCACCAGAGGCTGTAAATACAGGAATAGTTGGTGCCAAAGTTATGGCTAAACCTGGTGTTGGTGCATTTCCTACATCATTGGCGGCACTTCTTTCGTTAGACTGTGTAAATTGAGAATTTACACCAAACCTAACTTTATCATTGAACAACTTAAAATTGGCATTAAGTCTTGCTGAATACCTTTCATAATTGGTATATTTCAACATTCCTGAATTATCTAAATAACCCATATTCAATACCGCATTTGCTTTATCAGACCCACCGGATACCGATAAATCATTGTTAATTAGCAATCCCGTTTTATACATCGTATTCTGCCAATCAGTATCTCCGACAGGCACATTGGTATCCCCGCCAACATAAGGTTTAACAGTTACGCTGTTTAACACTGGGTTATTAAAATCATGATTCCAATCAAAATTATAGATCTCGCCATACCCGCCAGCTGGATCTGCATGATCGTTAACTGATGCCTGCCACAAAACCTTTCCTCTGTCCAGTGCATTAAGCATTTTATAACGTTGCTTTTTCTCAGAAAGCACTGAAACATTAGTACTGTAAGAAACACTCATCACTCCTTTTGCAGCATTCTTTGTTGTTACAATGATTACTCCATTCGCAGCCCTAGATCCATAAATAGAGGAAGCAGAAGCATCTTTCAATACTTGAACTGATTCTATAGCACTTGGACTCAAGCTGGCAAATACTTCCGGTCTTACCGTAGGAACTCCATCAATTACATACAAAGGATCTGTATTTCCCAGCGTACTCACACCCCTGATTAATATTCTGCTATTTGCTCCACTTGGGTCACCCGATTTTTCAATGGTCAATCCGGCAACTCTCCCTTGTAAAGCCTGCATAGCATTTCCAGAGCTCATACTTTGACCTGTAATCGGTTTTAAATCTACCACCGTAACGGCTCCTGTTACATCTACTTTTCTCTCCTTTGAATATCCTACTACTACAACTTCGTTTAAATTGGTGGACTCCGGTTTTAAAACAACATTTATCGATTCTTGACCGTTAACTTTGATTGTTTGACTTGCAAAACCTGTAAAACTAAATATCAAAGTAGCATTCTTATCTAAATTGTTAAGCGTATAATGACCATCAAGATCTGTTGTGGTAGCATTTTTTGTTCCGGAGGCTGTAATTGTTGCCCCGGGAAGTGACATTCCGTCTTCGGAAGAGGTTACCACTCCTTTTATTCCTATGTTCTGGGCCGTAAGTGAAAAAAAGGAACCCATTAAAATTAAATAGAGGATGATTTTTTGTTTCATAATTTCAGATAGTTTAGTTAAATTTTAGTTGGTTAATTATTAAATTTTCAATAGTAAAATTGAAATTTTCTTTAGTGACTGAAAATGTTTCCATTGGTTTTTCTGGAAAAAATATTTCGGTCATAACTGTTTGTCCGTTATTGTAAAATACTTCGATTGAGGTTTTATCAATTAGTACTCGTACATCGATTTTATCAAAATCTTCTGTAAATGGAGCTTTTGAAATTTGCTTTGCAAAAACATCCGAAAAAGACAAATCCCCCGATTTTCTTCTATCGATAAAAAAGTACTTCTCTTTTGTATTGATACCAAAATGTATGGTGTTATTAGCATTATTGGAAAGTGAAAAAGTATAGACATCTTTTTTCAGGCTCTTCAATGTAAACTGAATATCCACTCTTGATAAATCAATCAGTGATTTATCAATCAACACCGTTTTTTTCTCAATTTTAAGCACCTCTTTTTTTATGGTCTTTGATACATAATTTTGTAATTCTTTAACTGGCTGAGAAGAAACTCTGAAATGACTTCCTGATTTTATAAGTTTTAATTCTCTTGGCAAAGTCATGCTCCCTCTCCATTTCTCTGTAGGTACTTTATTCGCATATTGCCAATTGGACATCCAACCTGTAAACAATTTTCTACCATCAGTCTCTGAAATATTTGACCACGTAACACCCGCATAATTATCTCTGCCGTAGTCAATCCAAAGTGATTTGTGCTGTTTCAAATCCTGAGAAAAGGATTCATCCAAAGTAAATGTGGTACCATCAAAATCTCCAACAAAATATTGAGTAGCTGAGCCTCCATTAGGACCTCCAGGGTTTATACTTAGTAAAAGCACCCATTTATATTCATCGGAACCATCTATAAGCATGGGAAAAAAATCTGGGCATTCCCAAACACCGCCATGAGCCCCAATGTTTTTACCAAAATCAGAAAGTAACTGCCAATCTTTTAAGTTTTTAGAACTATAAAACATCGTTTTATCCCCTGCTGCTAAAACCATTAACCACTGTTTATGGACATTATCCCAAGTCATTTTGGGGTCTCTGAAATCTTTAATATTTGGAAATTTAACAACTGGGTTTTTTTCATACTTAGTCCAAGTCAAACCTTCATCTAACGAATAAGCAATCCCTTGTGATTGAACACCTGCCTCACCAGCTTTCTCTTTAACAGGATTGTGATAGGTGAACATCGCTACAATGGGCGGATTTTGTAAACTACCAAAACCAGAGGTGTTTTTTAAATCAACAACAGCACTTCCCGAAAAAATATACCCTTTTTCATCTGGATAAATAGCTATTGGTTTTTCTGTCCAAGTGATAAGATCATTACTTATTGCATGGCCCCAGTGCATTGGGCCCCAAACATTTGAATCTGGATAGTGTTGATAAAAAAGATGGTAATAGCCATTATAAAAAAACATTCCATTAGGATCATTCATCCATCCCTTTTTTGGTGTAAAATGAAAATTTGGTCTGTAAAGCTCTTCCTCTGAATACACTTTTTTATCCAAAAGGGAAGATTCTTTACAACTGAACAAAGCCAGTAATCCCATTACACAACATATCGACAAGAAGTATCTTTTTTTAGTTACTGTAATCATAGTTTTCTTTTTTTATTAATTTTTTACTTAATTCTTCTAAGGAAATCCCTTTAGTTTCCGGCATCAAAACCGCAACAAACAAGAGTTGAAAAACCATCATTATTGCGAAAAACAAAAACACAACTCCAGGACCTATCGTCGAAAACAAAAATGGAATTAGAGATGGAATTATTGCTGCTAAAACCCAGTGCGTTGTACTCCCAAAAGCTTGTCCGGATGCTCTAAGATGATTCGGGAAAATTTCTGAAATAAAAACCCAGATTACGGCTCCTTGACCTATTGCATGTGAAGCAATAAATAAAAACAAGAAGATTGGAACCGCCATTCCTTGCCAATGGAAAAAGAAGGCCATGGCAACAAGAGAAAGTGAAATAATGTATCCTACTGAACCAATATACATCAAGACTTTTCTCCCTAATCTATCAATTAGAAAAACCCCAATTAGCGTAAAAACTAAATTTATGGCTCCAATTCCTATACTACTCAATAAAGCGGTGCTTTCTCCCAAACCAGCTTCTTGAAAAATTCTGGGTGAATAATATAAAAATGCATTAATACCAGACAATTGATTAAACAGCGCGATAAAAAAGGCTAAAATCAAAGGAGTACGGTATTTTTTCATGAAAATATTTTCATTGGAAATAGTCGTATCGTTATTATCTTGGTTAATCTCCACCATCATTTTTTCAAAATCGGCTTCTTGCCCCATTAGCTGCAAGACTTTTTTAGCCTCCTCATTTCGGGATTTTGACAATAGCCATCTTGGACTTTTGGGAATCGTATAAATAAATACGGTATAAATAAACGATGGAATTGCTTGTACTCCCATCATCCATCTCCATGAGTTTTCACCCGTATTCCTTAATAAGTAATTGGAAAGGAATGCCACCAGAATTCCCAAAACAATATTAAATTGATAGAAAGCAACCAGTTTACCTCTATCTTTTGCAGGAGCAATTTCCGAGATATAAGCGGGTGCAGCAATTGTTGATGCTCCAACCCCAAGTCCTCCAATAAATCTAAATGCAGCAAAAACGAATGGATTGTTTGCCATAGCCGAACCAATAGCCGAAATAAAGAATAAAATCCCTATCCATAATAGTGTATTTTTTCTTCCAATTTTATTAGTTGGAATCCCACCAAATATTGCACCGAAGACGGTACCCCATAAAGCCATTCCCATAACTACTGTTCCATGGAAAGCATCAGAAGAATTCCATAAAACTTGCAGCTTTTTATCAGCTCCTGAAATAACAACGGTATCAAATCCAAAAAGAAACCCTGCTAGTGAAGCAATCAGAGACCAAACAATAATTTTTTTCATTATCAAAAAATATTAAATTAGATTGCTAAGATATCCGCATAAATTTTGCTTTTATTTTGAGGATGTTACAATTTCATTTAATACTGTTTCATAATTACGAATAAACAATAAAATACTGTTTATCAAATAGTTATAATTTAAAATAAACAAATAACTACTTCGTTGTAGTTCGATTATGTTACACTTGTTACAATTATGTTACACGTATTTTTTAAAAAAATAGATATTCAGGAATAAAAAAAAAGTCCCTT
Organism: Flavobacterium cryoconiti; assembly: GCF_048158645.1. Taxonomy (NCBI): domain Bacteria; kingdom Pseudomonadati; phylum Bacteroidota; class Flavobacteriia; order Flavobacteriales; family Flavobacteriaceae; genus Flavobacterium; species Flavobacterium cryoconiti. The sequence continues at coordinate 223,862 of NZ_JBLNKW010000005.1, forward strand.
GATGGATTTTATTCAATTAATAAAATTTTAATTTATTTTTACAGGAAGTTTAAAAATAATTGATAAAAAAAATGAATTTATTAAGCAATCTAATATTGTGAAAGTATTCTAAAGGTTTTAAGAAAAATTATACTGATAAAATGCAATGTGAACTCAAGATTCAAGGATCTTTTATATCTATGTACAGGAATTGCAACAAGAACAAGACAACTTATATTAAAAATAATTCCAATACATCTATTTCCAATAGTTGCATCCAGTGCGGAAAGTAGCAGAATTATTGCATTGAAATAAAGCCATAAAAAAACCATCAAAATTAGATTTTGATGGTTTTGATTTTAATATTACGTAAGAAAGTGAAAAATGAACAGAATTAATTTTAATTACTAAACCTGAATCTTTATAAAACAAGCGTTATAATAAAGGTCAAAAAGGCTAAAGTCATCCTTTTCTATACTCCTTTTATTTAAAAATTTTTAAATCTGAAAAAGTGACTTCACCATTATCAGCAAAAATAGCCCAAGGATTCTGATTCATTTTATAGATACGGTTTGTAAAAGCGATTTCGTCATTAATGTATATCACACATACCGAATTTTCAGAAATGATTGTAACATTAAACTCTTTATTAGCCGGTACATTTAGCGGAAGCTGTGTTACATTTAAGGAGGACGCATTTTTTATAACCTTATCTAATCTTAATTGATTTTTGGCTAAATCGAATACAATGGCAAATACTTCATTTCGCGTGTCACACGCTCCAAATTCAAAACCGAATTGAGTGGATGATGTCGCTTTTATATGTGTTTTAATTTTAAATGCTCTAGTTTCTCTGTCAAATACTGAAAATGTCTTCTCCGTGCCAATGCCCTTCAGTGTATAGGCATCTCCTTGCTTTGTAGTCCCAAAGCTTATTTTCGAATTTAAAGCTTCATTAACAATAAACTTGCTGTCTACACCATTGGGTATCGCAATACCTAATCTTCCATTTTGATGCTGAACAAGGCGATGCGTTACAAGCGATCCAGCCCAATCAAAAATAGCGGCATCACTGTTTTTGTTTTTAGTAGGACACCACCCTGCTATATACCGGTTTATACCATCGGCAACTGTTTTTCCAGCATAGAAAGCAATTCCATCTAACGCACTATTTACGGGAGTAATCCAAGTATTGTCAGTTAGCAAACGGTATTTATAGTGTACCATTCGATCATCAATATTAGAATAGATCAAATACTGATAGTCACCCATACTAAATACATCAGGACATTCAGTTATAAAAGTAGTTGTATCCTCATAAAATGGCTTTTCCAAAGTCCAATCTCTTAAATTGGTAGAACTGTATTGAGCGATTACTGCTCGCCATGGCACAGTACTGTTAGAAACTAAACCAACCTCAGAACGTGTCGCAATCAACATTTTATACGTTCCTGTACTTTTATCTTCTATGACGATTGGATCTCTAAATTCATTGCGATCATATCCCCAAGAAGCCTGCAATAAAAAGGAAGGATCTTTGGTCCAATTTTTTAAATCCGTAGACGTTGCAAGCATAATTTTTTCTTTAGGATCAAGAATTCCGTTATGTCCTGTATAGAAAGCGTAATAAATTCCATTCAATTTAAAAACGGATCCTGTACCTAATGCTCCATCCTGATCAGTCGCAGTTCCTGTGGCAATCATTTCACTAGTGTCATTGAATGTTGCAAAATCAGTTGTAGTTACTTTGTACCAAGGATGAAATGTAGACAATGTATTTCTCGCGTCGTACAAATAGAAAATATGGAATATTCCATTTTCATAAAATGGTATGGGATCACCAACCCAACCTCCTGCAGGTTTAAAGAAAGTTCGATACGCATTATCTAATTCATTAGGGGTTTGACACGCTGGAGCGTTTGTCTCTACAATAGGGTTTCCAGTTGCCGGCTTATCCTCTTTAGTACAATTATAAAATAATGCAACATAAAGTGGAAGACATAAAAACTTAAAGCTTATTTTCATATTTTGATGATTTACGAGAATTATTAAGTACATAAAAAAGACTTTAATACTCTCAGATTAAATATTTCTATCAGAAAAAGGAAGCGATCAAAAAGAAATTAAAAACTTCCAAGATCTTTCGCAGCTGTAATTTAAAATCAAACAAAAAAATTAATTGTGTTTAAATCTTAAATTCAATTACTAAGATATTTGTAAAAAATCAGTTTTTATTTTAAGAATGTAATGGTTTTATCTAATGCTTTTTATAATCATCAAAAATAAAATAAAACACTAAAAAACAACACATTAGACATAAAAATAAAGAGCAGCTACTTCTTTGTAGTTGCTCTTATGTTACGTAAAATACAATTATGTTACGCTATTTTTGTTAGGAAGAAAGTGGTTCAATAGAAAATCAACTATTTTTTACTTTTATATTCTTTAGGCGTAACCCCAAATTTATTTTTAAAGGAAGTTGAAAAATAATTTGGTGAGGAGAAACCAACCGCGTATGCAATTTCTGAAATATTTAAGTCCGCCTTTTTTAGTAATTCTTTTGACTTATCTAATCGCATATTATTAATATGGTCACTGACACTAATTCCTAATATAGCTTTCACTTTTCGATACAATTGTACCCTAGAAATAGTTAAACTTCGTGCAAGATCTTCAACAGTGTAAGCAGAATTATCCAAGTTTTTTTCAATAAGATCATTCAACTTTCTTAGAAAATCTTGTTCAGAAACACCAAAATCACCATCCTCAATATTTAAAATATTATTGGTATAATAAAATCGTAGTTTTTCTCTGTTAAAAAGCAATCCTTTAATAGATTGCGCCAATACTTTTAAATTGAATGGTTTTGTCAAAAAGATATCGGCACCGCTTTCTAGAGCTTTCAAATAGGAATCTTGATTGTCCGAAGCGGTAAGCATTATAATAGGAATATGTGACGTTCTTAAATCTTTCTTGAGTATTTCACAAATTTGAAAACCATTCTTTTCAGGCAAATTCAAATCACAGATAATAATATCTGGAATTAATTCTAATGCCCTTTCAATTGCATTGGTACCATCAGATGCAAAAAAAGTATACTCTGCTGAAAATTTATGAGATACAAAATCTAAAAGCTCGGTATTGTCCTCTATATAAAGAATCGAATATTTATCTTCGGTGTTTTTGGGTTCAACAGTCTGAATAAACTCGGAATCCAGATAATCCGGTTCATGGACAAAATCTAGTATTGGCTCTTTTATTATATATTTTTCATCAAGATGCTCTTTTCCTAATGGTAATGTAATTATAAATTCTGCTCCATTTTTTGAATTAATTTCTATTTTCCCTTTGTGCAGATCGATAAAACTTTTTGATAAATGAAGCCCTATTCCAGAACTGTTCCTGTAATTATTTGAACCTTGATAAAAAGCATTAAATACCTCCTTCAACTCATTTTCTGGAATCCCTATACCTGAATCTTTAAAGTGAATTTTAACAATGTTATTGGGCTTATCTTCTTTTATTACAATCGAAATTTTACCCTTTTCAGGAGTAAATTTAAAGGCATTTGACAACAAATTAAAATAGACTTTATCCATAAGATTTCGATCCATATAGACTTCTAATTCCGGATTGTTAGTTGTCAATGAAAAATCAATATTTCTTTTCTTCGCTTCCCGATCAAAATCACTAATAATACTTTTTGAAAAATCTAAAATATTAGTTTTTGATGCTCTCAAAGTAAATTTTTGATCCTCTGTTTTTCTATAGTCTAATAATTGATTAATTAACCGGAGCAACCTTCTGGAGTTGTTATACATCAAATTAATTTCCTTATTCACGGAAACACCTTTATTTCTAAATTCATTTCCCAAAGATTCTATAGAACTCAATATCAACGTTAACGGCGTTTTGAATTCATGAGACAAACCTGTAAAAAAATTAAGTCTTGCTTCGTTACTTAGTTTTAATTCTTCAGAAAATTTTTCAATTTCATTTCTTTGGCTAACAATTTTTTTATTTGTCTCTTCCAATTCTTTCTTCTTACGACGAATTGTAATTCCAGAATAAATACTATATATTGCTAAACTTAGCACAATTACAAATAAAGAAATTAAAAGTTTCAGAAGATTACTCTGAGTCGAATATTTCTTTTCCTGGTTTTTAATAATATTTTGTTGTTGCTCAATATCAGCCTGTTGAATTGCTATTTTATCAAATTGATTGCTCATTATATCTGCATTAAGAGAATCAATCAATATCGTATTCAGTTTATTATTTTTAGGAACAATTTCTTGATTGACTATTTTTAAAGCTAATCGTATCGCTTCGCTACCGCCTGTTGGGTATAAAACAGTTGCTTCTAAAATTTTATCTTTAACATATTGAATCCCTCCGAATGGTCCATTAAGCCCATCAACTCCTATAAATTTTATTTTTTTATCTAACCCTTTATCCTTGGCAATTTTCCATGCGTTATACGCAATTAAATCATTAAAGGCATATACGTAATCAATATTAGACAAACTATCTAATAACTTTATATAATTTGTTTTTGGATGCCCAAAGTCATCTGAATCTATATCAAAAACTTTAATACCAGGATATTGTTTAATAATTTGTTTAAACCCCAAGCTTCTTTCTAAACCAGGCGATGTATTTAAATCCCCATAAATTTGAATCACATTTGCATATCCTTTAGAAATTGAAACAAGATGTTTACCAGCTAATCGTCCCACTTCAATATTGTCTGCTCCCAAATATGCTGTATAATTGGACGTATTTACTTTTCTGTCTACTATGATTACCGGAATACCTTTGGCTTTGGCTTTTTCTATTACTGGGACAATAGAGTCTGATTCAAAAGGGGAAACTATGATGACATCTACTTTATCTTCAATAAACTTTTCAATATCACGAATCTGTTTTTTTGGTTGACGATTCGCATTATAAATTCTCAAGTTAACCTCTGGATGAAGCGAAGATTCAACCTCCATTGCATGATTCATCGATGTTCTCCAAATATCGTCACCAACACTTTGTGAAAATCCAATTGAAATTTTCTTTCTATCAGCTTCTGATGAATTACAGGAATTCAGTATACATATAAAACTTGCCAGTAGTATAAAACAGCCTCTTCTTGACATACGATTTATGATTATAAAAATAACAATATAAAAATTTTAGAGTAATTTCAGTTATTCTTGTAATTGATTTTTCTAAAATCATGTCTATAATAGTATCAGTGACTATAGACGTTCTTAACCCTACAAAAATGATTCCTGATTATGATAATTTCAAATGGTGTAGTAATTGTTCTTTTTTGTAGAACTAATATCATTTTCTTTTGAGTATAAAATGATTATTACAATTATGGACAAATATATAAAAATATGGCATTACTATTTCATTTTACATAACGATTTTCTTTTTAATAACTTACGAGTGGCTTTTTATAAAAAAAACTTATCATAAAATATAAAACCGAATTAAGCTGATTAGAATGAACCCTTTAATTTAAATATTCTTCTTTAAAATTGATCATCTTAGCAATATGCGCGTATAATTCAGGATGTGTTGTTTTAAAAACAAGAGGTGTTTCAAAAAAATGCTCTAATATTACTGATAAAAATTCAAATTGATTTTCATAGGCATACAACCTAAAATAACCTTTTTGTCTTAATTCATTATTTAAATTTTGGTCGGTATAATATTTTACTACTTCATTGAATTCATCAAAAAAGACAATGGCACTTGGATCATTACTTTTTAAACAATGAAAATGCAGTACATGTGAAAACTCATGTAAGCCAAGATTAATATTATCATTTGATGTTGCATGCCCCAGCAAAAAATCTTCCCATGAAAAAACTATGGCTTTCATTCTAGGATTAAATTCTCCTTTATGATATTCTTGATTTACTGTAGAAAAATAACTGGAAGGATAAATTATTATTTTATTGAATAAACTGACAAGATAGTTCCTCATTCCAAAAGTCAACATTACATAAGTTCCTGCAATCAACATTTGCATTTGTTCTGAAATGACAATTTCGTTCCCGATAAATTGATAGTTCCCGATAAACTCTTTTACCCGATGTTCAAAATACATTTTCCTTTTAGAGGAAAGTCTATTATAAAATGGAAATTCATTGACTAAAATTTGTCGTTGGCTAGATTTTAATTTCTTAGAAAAAGGATACCAATGAATATAAAGTGGCTTATTGAACAATAAGAGATAAGCAGGCTCCAGAACTCTAAAAATAATCATTACAAGAAATAATACCCCAAACAATATGAAAATAAAAAGTTGTTCTGTCATATTTTTTTTCTTCTTTAAAACAAAAATACTCCAAAATAATCAAGTTTACTTGAAATTATTTTGGAGTATTTTGTTTGCGTTTGTGGCCGCGACAGGGTTCGAACCTGCAACCCTCAGAGTCGAAATCTGATATTCTATCCAGTTGAACTACGCAGCCATTTGATTTGCGATTTAAAGTTTTGAAATTCCAATTCCTAAATCGCAAATCATAACTATTTTATGTCAATAATTTTTTAACTATTGTAGAAATGGTTTTTCCTTCAGCAGTCCCGCCTAATTGAGCAGCAGCTAATCCCATCACTTTTCCCATTGAAGCAATACCTGAAGCTCCAGTTTCGGAGATGATTTTTGCAATCACTGCTTCAACTTCTGCTTCACTCAATTGTGCGGGTAAGAATTTTTCGATTACTGCAATTTGAGCCAATTCTGGTTCAGCCAAATCCAAACGGTTTTGCTCTGTAAAAATTCTAGCGCTTTCCTTACGGGTTTTTACTAATCTTTGAAGCAATTTAACCTCGTCGTCTTCCGTTATTTCTTCTTTTGATCCTGATGCTGTCTGAGCTAATAGGATTTCAGATTTTATGGCTCTTAAAGCTTCTAATGCAACTGTATCTTTGGCTCTCATGGCGGTTTTCATTTCGTCCATGATTTGTACTGATAAACTCATATTCTTTATTGTTAATTTGGTTAATCGATTATTTGTTTAATCGATTGTTGAAATGCTAATTATGAAAACGACTGCTCTTTAAATGCCCCAGATGGTAGTGAAAAGCCTTTTTAGGAGAAAATGTATTTTTTCTTGAACTTAAAAAGCGACTTTAGAAGCTCTTTTAAGGACTTAGAAAAAAGCATTTTCGAGAAAAAGCTTGAAACGACAGCTGGATTAAGGCCTGGCAAATTTAAAGAAATTTACTGGAATTAACAATAGATTGCATTCTTCTCGCTACACAAAAAAATAACCCGAAAATTAAATTGAATTTTCGGGCTGTTTCATTTTGGTTTGAGTTAGTTAATCTACATTGTCATGCAAATACGAGTTGTTAGAACGCAACTGTAGATCGTTGTTGCTGTCTGTTCCAACAGAAATTCTCGAATTTGTATTATTAGTTTGATTGTTTGAAATGTCTATTCCTAATCTTTTGTAAGCAGGCTCTTTTTCATACTCATCAATTTTAGAAACATTATTATGAAACTTATAATTGAATTCTTTTAACTTTTTTCTTCTTTCATCAGCTCTCATTCGCAATGATTCTTCGATGGTCATTTCCATAGGAGAAATAGCATCAAAGTCAACAGGCGCATTTACTGATGTATTAACTTGTTTCATGGTAATGTTCAACTCAGCCGGAATAACAACTTCTGGAGTCTTAGCAACTGGCTTAGCCATAAAATCATTCTCAGGCTCCATATATTCTTCAAGAGAATATTTAATAATTCCGTTATCAGTCAATTCCGTTACCGGAACAAATTGAACTGCTTCATTTACTTTAATATCACGAGTTTCATTTGTTAATTCAAACAAAACTTTGTTTTCCTCGACTTGTGCTACCGGCTCTGTTTTGAAAAGTGGCAAATCAAAAGAGAAAGTAGTTTGTTCTTGTCTTTCAATAACTTTTGGTTGTACCGCTTTTACTTCTTTAACTTCGGCTACTGGAGATGTGATTGTGAAATCAATATCAGTAATAGGCGAAACGATTTCGAAAGTAACATCTAAATTTTTAATAAATTCCGACATAACCATCAACTCTTCTTTATTGATTGTTGGCGCTGGTGTTGGTATTGTTACCACTGGTTCAGGCGCAACTACAGTATCTTCTAACAAATCAAAAACTATTCTTTCGTTTGAATTAGAAACTGGAGATTCTGAATTCAAATCGAATGCAGTAACCGTTTTATTACTAAGATTATGAACACTTCTTTGCTCATCTTCTAATGTGTGAATAATTTTTTTTGGCTCTGTATTTACGATTTCATTTTGTTGTTCAATATCAAAACCTGTAGCGATTATAGTCACTGCAATAGCATCTCCTAGCGATTCGTCTTCACCAACCCCCATGATAATATTCGCATTATGACCTGCTTCAACTTGAATATGATCATTGATTTCTCCAATTTCGTCAATTGTAATTTCATTAGTTCCAGAAACGATAAGCAACAATACGTTTTTGGCACCAGTAATTTTATTATCATTTAACAAAGGAGAATCTAAAGCGGCAATAATTGCTTCCTTAGCTCTATTCTCACCTGAAGAAACAGAAGATCCCATAATAGCCGTTCCGCTATTAAACAATACTGTTTTGGCATCTCTTAAATCGATATTTTGAGTATAGTGATGCGTGATTACTTCAGCAATTCCTCTTGAGGCTGTTGCCAAAACTTCGTCTGCTTTTGAAAATCCAGCTTTGAAACCAAGATTTCCATATACTTCTCTTAATTTGTTATTATTGATAACAATTAAAGAGTCGACTTGTTTGCGTAACTTTTCTATCCCAATTAATGCTTGTTCCTGACGCACTTTCCCTTCAAATAAGAAAGGTAATGTCACAATCCCTACAGTAAGAATGTCTCTTTCTTTAGCCAATTGTGCGATTACTGGTGCAGCTCCAGTTCCAGTTCCACCACCCATTCCGGCAGTGATGAACACCATTTTAGTATTGCGATCCAACATTTTTTCAATCTCGGAAATACTTTCAATAGCAGATTGCTGACCCACATCTGGGTTTGCTCCAGCGCCAAGTCCTTCAGTTAAATGTACTCCTAACTGTATTTTGTTAGGCACAGAACTGCTCTGTAAGGCCTGAGAATCCGTATTACATACGATAAAATCCACACCTTTGATTCCTTGTTTAAACATGTGATTTATGGCGTTACTACCGCCTCCACCTACACCAATAACTTTTATTACATTTGATTGGTTCTTTGGTAAATCAAATGAAATACTTCCAAATTCTGAGTTGCTCATCATTTTATTTGGTTTTTGATATTTATTATTTATTGTGTTTTTTGGGCACTGCCCTTATTCTGCATTATCTAAGAAATCCTTAATCTTATCCACATAACGGTCGAAGAAATTTCTCTGAATTCTGTTTACTGTCGAATTCTGTTTTTCATTAGTGTTTCGGGCCTCTTCCTCAACTTCTTCTTCAGAAACTTCAATCACTGGTGCTTGAACAACTGGTTGTCTGTACACTGGTGCTTTTGGTGGTTCGATAGCATCCATTCTAACCGCACTTTGCGTTTTGTTTTCGATGCTGTTCATTACCAATCCAACTGCAGTAGCATATAAAGGACTTGAAATCTCCTCGTCTGAATTTCCAGCCAAATGCTCGTTTGGATATCCTATTCTTGTGTCCATTCCTGTAATATATTCTACCAACTGTTTGATGTGTTTCAATTGAGCACCACCACCAGTAAGAACTATTCCTGCGATTAGTTTTTTACGAGGATCTTCGTGTCCGTAAGCTTTCACTTCCGTAAAAACTTGATCAATAATTTCAACAACACGGGCATGAATAATTTTAGAAAGATTCTTTAATGAAATCTCTTTTGGCTCTCTGCCTCTTAATCCCGGAATAGAAACAATCTCGTTGTCTTTATTTTCCCCTGGCCAAGCAGATCCAAATTTAACTTTCAATAATTCAGCTTGCTTCTCAATTATAGAACATCCTTCTTTTATATCATCTGTGATTACATTTCCTCCAAAAGGAATTACCGCCGTATGGCGAATAATACCATCTTTGAAAATAGCCAAATCTGTTGTTCCACCACCTATATCAATAAGCGCAACTCCTGCTTCTTTTTCTTCCTGACTCAAAACTGCATCTGCCGAAGCTAATGGTTCCAAGGTTAAACCTGACAATTCGATTCCTGAACTTTGAATACATCTGCCTACATTACGAATTGATGAGGCTTGTCCTACTACAACATGAAAACTAGACTCTAATCTTCCGCCATACATCCCTATAGGCTCTTTAATTTCAGATTGTCCGTCAATTTTAAATTCTTGCGGTAAAACATGAATTATTTCTTCGCCAGGTAACATTGCTAATTTATTTACTTGGTCAATCAAAAGCTGAATATCATTCCCTCCAATTACTTCTTCCGGATTGTTTCTGCTTATGTAATCGGTATGCTGAATACTACGGATGTGCTGACCCGCAATTCCCACCACTACATCTTTTATTTTATAGCCTGAATTATTTTCGGCTTCTTGTATTGCTTGTTGTATCGATTGTATAGTTTGAGTGATGTTATTTACAACGCCTCTTGCCACACCTAAACTTTTAGATTTTCCTACACCTAAAATTTCTAGTTTCCCATATTCATTCTTCTTGCCTATCATGGCAACTATTTTAGTTGTCCCAATATCTAGACCTACTGCAATATTCTCTTTTTCCATTATCTATTATTTAGTGCAAACTACTTGTTCCGTAAATCGGAGATCAATCTTTTTATATTTATACAACGAACTATCTAAAACCGCTTTTTGAAAAAAAGCTTTATAATTCTTAAATTTTCGCTCCACATTTATCATTCTACCAAAATCAATTTGATAATCAAAATTTCTATTGAGCATTTTTAAGCTACCATTCGGCATAATTTCAATTCCAATGATGTTTTTTTTCAAAAACGCATCGTCATAGATTGCGCGAAATAAGTCGGCTAAATCTTCGTTATTTTTTTTATTTATCCCCCCGGATACAAGTGGAACTCTCGCTGTAAAATTAGTTGACAATGGCATTCTATTTCCTTCGTAATCAATATAAAAAGAACCACCATCATCAAAAACTCTAGCTATAGGAGTTTTTTGTTTTACTACTGCTTTCAACACACCGTCAATACTCACAAATACATCTGATTTTTCAATCATTTCTTGTGCATCTAGAGTTCTTTCCAGTTTATTCAAATCTAAATTAACTTTTTGAATGCTTGATGCATCTCTATTATTTTCTATTAACAATTTATTAACCGTTTCCTGTTTAACAAAAGGCGCATTATCTCCAACAAAAACCACTACAGATTTAGTCAATTTTCTGTTTTTATTTCGATTTGACGTAAACGAAAACAGAAAAATTACTACTATAAACATTAGTATTAACCGAATATTTGTCCAATTAAAGAGTTTCATTTATCGCTTTTTTAATGGATGGCACTAATTCTCCAATATCTCCTGCTCCAATTGTTACAATAACAGTAGCATCGCTAGCTAAAATTGTTGAAATTAAATCGCTTTTAGAGACTATTTTTTTATGATTATTGGTCATTTTATCCATCAACCATTGTGAATTTATACCTTCCATTGGCAATTCACGGGCCGGATAAATATCTAATAAAACAACCTCATCAAAAGCAGATAAGCTTTTGGCAAAATCATCCGCAAAATCTCTCGTTCTACTGAATAAATGTGGTTGAAAAATCGCCAATACTTTTTGGCTTGGATACAATTCTCTAACCGCCTGATGTACTGCATTTATCTCCGTTGGATGATGTGCATAATCATCAATATAAACTAACTTATCCGTTTTAATTTGATACGAAAACCTTCTTTTTATTCCTTTGAATGATTTAATGGCACTTGCAATGGCATCGGTTGGGGTGCCGAATATATTTGCCATTGCAATAGCCATTAATGCATTCATCAAATTGTGTTTTCCCGGTAATCCAAAATACAAATCTTTGATTATCTCCGTAGGCGTCTGTACGTCAAAAACATAACTACCATTTCCTATTCTAACGTTAAAAGCTTTGAAAATCGCCTCTTCATTTACGGCACAAGTAATACCCTCTAAAGGCAATTCTTTCGTTATAAAAAGCTTGCTCTTATCTTCTACTTTAGAAGCAAATTCAACAAAAGATTCCTCTATTGCTTCACTGGTTCCATAAATATCCAAATGATCCGCATCCATTGATGTAATACATGCAATATTAGGATGCAAATGCAGGAACGAACGATCAAATTCATCAGCTTCAACAACAGTAACTGTTTTTCCGTTTCCTATTAAATTAGAATTGTAATTTTCTACAATTCCACCAATAAAAGCAGTAACATCTGCGCCACTTTCATACAAAATATGACCTAAAATACCTGAGGTAGTCGTTTTTCCATGTGTTCCAGCAACCGCAAAACAAAAAGTATCTTTTGTGATTATTCCTAAAACCTCTGCTCTTTTTTTAACCTGAAAATCTCTTTCCAAGAAATAATTCCACTCTGAATGTGCTTTTGGAACTGCTGGCGTAATAATCACCAACGTATTTTCTACGTAAAAATCTGTAGGAATTAAATCGATACTGTCTTCAAAATGAATTGAAATTCCGCTTTCTATTAATTCATTGGTAAGAGCCGAAGGTGTTTTATCATAACCAGAAACTTGTTTTCCCAAATTCTTGAAATAACGAGCCAGATTACTCATCCCGATGCCTCCAATTCCTATAAAATAGACGTTATGTATTTGATTTAAGTTCATATTATTTTAAGTCTTTGCACTATTATCTTTTTTCTCTCTATTTAATCAACTTTACAATTTCATCAACAATTTGTTTTGTTGCCTCTGGCATAGCCAATTGTTTTATATTTTCACTCAGTTGGTTTTGTTTTCCCTGATCTTTCAACAACGCTTCAAAAACAAGACCAAATTGCGAATCTAGCTCCGATTCTTTAAGCATTAATGCTCCTTTTTTATCTACAATTGCCTGTGCATTTTTAGTTTGGTGATCTTCAGCTACATTAGGTGACGGAATAAAAATCACTGGTTTTCCAACAATACACAATTCCGAAACTGATGATGCTCCTGCTCGGGAAATAATAACATCTGCAGCAGCATAAACTAAATCCATTCTTTCGATAAAAGCGGCCACCTGAACATTTTCTTTGTTATATTTTTTATAGTCTTCTAAATATAATTTTCCGCATTGCCAAATCACCTGAACATTTTGAGAAAGAATATTTTCCAATTCTTTTTCAATTAATTGGTTGACTCTTCTTGCTCCCAGACTTCCTCCAAGAATTAATAATGTTTTCTTTTTTGAGTCTAGATTAAAATATTGAATGGCTTCCGCTCTTTTACTGTCGATATCAATTAAATCCTGACGAACTGGATTCCCAGTCAAAATCATTTTTCCTTTTGGAAAAAATCGCTCCAGATTTTCGTAAGCAACACAAATTTTACTTGCTTTTTTACTCAATAATTTATTGGTAATTCCAGGATAGGAATTTTGTTCTTGAATTACTGTTGGAATACCCGCAATTCCAGCTACCTGCAATAAAGGTCCGCTTGCAAAACCTCCGGTTCCAATAACAACATCCGGTTTGAACTCTTTGATTATTGTTCTGGATTTTAACAAACTTGAAAGTAATTTAATTGGAAAAAGCGCATTATCAAATGTCAGTCTTCGTTGTAATCCTGCAATCCAAAGTCCTTTGATTTTGTAACCTGCTTGAGGTACTTTTTGCATTTCCATTTTATTATTGGCCCCTACAAAAAGAATTTCGGCATCAGGAAAACGAGATTTTAATTCATTGGCAATTGCAATTGCCGGATAAATATGTCCGCCTGTACCGCCACCGCTTAATATGAATTTATACTGTTTCATCTTTATTAAAGTTACTGAGTTCCTAAGTTTTTATAATTTACTTTTTCTCTGAAAACCGAATTACTTATTTAAAACTGCATTCATTGGATTCGTAGCTTTATCCTCAATAGAATAATCTCCTTCTGTCACAACTTCCTCTTCTAATTCCCTGTCGATTAGTTTCTGAAGTGCTTCTTCTCTTTTGGCAGCATCTTTTAATTCCTGAGCGATCTCTTCCTCCTTTTTAGTCACACTAATGATAATCCCAAGTGCAAAACAAGTCATCCAGATGGAACTTCCTCCACTACTAATTAATGGTAATGTTTGTCCTGTAACCGGTAATAATTCTACTGCAACTGCCATATTAATCATCGCCTGAAATATCATGGGAAAACCTAATCCTATGACCACTAATTTTCCAAACAATGTATTGGCTTTATGTGAAGCAATAACAAATCGAAACAACAATAATAAATACAACGCAAGAACTCCCAAACCTCCTAAAAGTCCATATTCCTCAACAATAATGGCGTAAATAAAATCGGAAGACGATTGTGGCAAGAAATTCTTTTGAACACTTTTACCAGGACCTAATCCATATAATTGTCCCGAGGCAATAGCAATTTTAGCTTTTTCTATTTGGTAATCATCTTCATCGGGTTTATCCGTTGAGAAGTTTTCGATACGACTTTCCCAAGTTTTTACTCGGTTAAAAAATTTAGCATCCGGAAAAGCTTTGGAAAGCAAAACAAAAAACAATAGAAATAGTATTCCAGAACCTATAATTATTCCTATATATTTTAAAGGATATTTACCAATAAAGGCAAGCATTATAATCATAGAAAAAATAAGAGCAGTAGTCGAAAAATTTGCTGGTAAAATAAACATCAGCGTTATAAAAACCGGCAACCAAAGCTCTTTTAATGATTCTACAAAATCTATAGCTTTATCTCTTGTTTTTGACAAATAGCGTGACACAAATACAAACAGAACCAAAGCAGCAAAAGCCGAAGGCTGAAACGAAATCCCTACAAACGGAATTTGAAGCCATCTACTAGCATTAGCACCACCAATCACTGTTCCTTTTATCATTGTAATGGCTAAAACTACCCATACTATAGGCAATAACCATTTAGAAATAGAACGAAAATAATGATAGGGAATTTTATGAACGTAATAAATAATCGTAAAACCACAGGCAATATGCGCTAAATGTTTTACCAGATAACCTAATGTATTTCCTGTTCCATGACCAATATAAGCCAAGTTACTACTCGCACTAAAAACAGGCATAAATGAAAACAAGGCTAATAAGGCCACAAATGACCAAATTCCTTTATCTCCTTTTAAATTGTTTATTAGTTGTTTCATTTTTTGATTTAGAATTTTCGATTTACTAATTAGGATTTCATGTTTAGAATACAATTCCTAAATCCTAATTCTTATTTTTTATAAATTTTTAACTGCTTGCTTGAATTGATTTCCTCTGTCTTCATAGTTTTCAAATAAATCAAAACTTGCACAAGCGGGCGACAATAATACCGTATCTCCTTTTTCTGATAATCGTTGAGCCATTCTCACAGCATCATTCATATTGTCAAC
Organism: Flavobacterium cryoconiti; assembly: GCF_048158645.1. Lineage (NCBI taxonomy): Bacteria > Pseudomonadati > Bacteroidota > Flavobacteriia > Flavobacteriales > Flavobacteriaceae > Flavobacterium > Flavobacterium cryoconiti. Next base: position 239,334 of record NZ_JBLNKW010000005.1, read on the forward strand.
TTCAATCATCATATCAACCACATTCCCAAAAACATCTATAATTTTCTTGTTATCCACACCAAGACAAATAATCGCTTTCACTTTTTCACGAACTAATGACATCAATTCGTTGTAATCATTTCCTTTATCAACCCCACCAACAATCCAAACCGTAGGCGTATTCATACTATCTAATGCAAAAAAAGTGGCGTTTACATTAGTTGCTTTTGAATCATTGATGTATTGTACATTTTGAATTTTCAATACTTTTTCAAGACGATGTTCCACTCCCTGAAAATTAGACAAACTTTCACGTATTGTAGATTTTCTTATTTGCATCAATTTTGCCACAGAAGTTGCTGCCATTGCGTTTTTCATGTTATGTTTTCCTTCTAAGGCAATATGCTCTGTGTCCATTGTAAACTCTTCTTGATTGATTGAAATTTCCATTTTGTTGTTTTTTATATAAGCTCCTTCGCTGAAAGTTTTTGTCAATGAAAAAGGAATTAATTTGGCTTTAGTTGTATGTGTTTTAAACCATTCCGCAATGGCTTCATCATCGGCATCATAAATGAGATAATCTTCCTCGGTTTGATTCATTGTAATTCTAAACTTTGAATCAATGTAATTTTCATATTTATAATCATAACGGTCTAAATGATCTGGACTAATATTCGTAATAATCGCAATATGTGGTTTAAAATTTACAATCCCATCCAATTGAAAACTACTCAATTCAAGCACATAAGAATCGTATTTATTATCTGCCACCTGCCAGGCGAAACTCTTTCCAATATTTCCTCCCAGTCCTACATTCAACCCTGCCGATTTTAGCAAATGATGGGTCAACATCGTAGTTGTAGTCTTTCCATTACTTCCCGTGATTCCTATTATAGTTGCATCTGTAAAAGGAGCAGCAAACTCAATTTCCGACAATACCGGAATTCCTTTTCCTAAAAGCTTTTTCACTATTGGAGATTTATCCGGAATCCCTGGACTTTTCATCACCACATCAGCATTCAGAATCAAATCTTCCGTGTGCTTTTCTTCTTCCCAAGCAATTTCATTAATGATAAGAACCTCTTTGTAATTTCCTTTTATCTTTCCAAAATCAGACACAAAAACATCGTATCCTTTTTTCTTACCCAGAATAGCAGTTCCTACTCCGCTTTCTCCTCCACCTAAAATTACTAATCTCATATTATCTTAATTTTAAAGTGACAATTGACAATATGGCCAGCATTATAGCAACAATCCAAAAACGGGTTACAATCTTACTTTCATGATAGCCTTTCTTCTGATAATGATGATGCAAAGGCGACATCAGGAATATTCTTCGGCCTTCGCCAAAGCGTTTCTTGGTATATTTGAAATAACTTACCTGTAAAACAACGGATAGATTTTCGACAAGAAAAATTCCGCATAATAATGGAATCAACATTTCTTTTCGAACAGCAATTGCCAGAACTGCAATAATTCCTCCGATAGTCAAACTTCCTGTATCTCCCATAAAAACAGATGCCGGATAGGAATTGTACCAAAGAAATCCAATCAATGATCCCACAAAAGCAGCTATAAAAACAGTCATTTCCCCCGAATTAGGGATGTACATTATATTTAAGTAATTAGAGAAAATAATATTCCCCGAAACGAACGTAAATATTCCCAATGCGAGGACTGAAATAGCGGAAGTTCCCGCAGCCAATCCATCAATACCATCCGTTAAATTAGCCCCGTTAGAAACCGCAGTAATAATAAAAATAACAACTGGAATAAAAATCAACCAAGCCCATTTTTCATATCCCTCACCTGTCCAAGCTAATAATTCAGCATAATCAAATTCGTTATTTTTAAAGAAAGGAATCGTAGTTGCCGTAGATTTTTCTTCAACTGGAGCAGGCGTAATAACCGTTTCTGTTGACACTTTAAAAATATCCGATGTGGATGTATCTGTACGAACGGTAACTGCAGGACTAAAATAAAGAACAGTCCCAACTATTAAACCCAAACCTACTTGTCCTACGACTTTAAAAATCCCTTTTAGTCCTTCTTTATCTTTTTTGAAAATTTTAATATAATCATCTATAAAACCAATCGTTCCCATCCAAAGTGTGGTCACAATCAATAAAACGATGTAAATATTATGCAGTTTTGCAAAAAGAATAACAGGAACCAAAGTGGCAAATATGATGATTAAACCTCCCATTGTTGGCGTCCCTGCTTTTTCATTTTGACCCGCCAAACCGAGCTCACGAACCGTTTCTCCTACTTGTTGTCTTTGCAAAAAACGGATTATTCTTTTTCCATAAATTGTAGATAACAATAAAGAAAGCATCAATGCTAAGGCAGATCTAAAAGTAATGTACTGAAAAACGCCTGTCCCAGGAACGTCTAATGTTTTATCTAAATATTCAAATAAGTAATACAGCATATTTTTCTATTTATGAAGTTGATCTAATATTTCTTTAACTATTTTCATGTCGTCAAAATCATGACGAACGCCATTTATTTCCTGATACGTCTCATGCCCTTTTCCGGCAATTAAAATAATATCATTTGGCTGAGCCAATTGGCAAGCAGTTTTTATAGCCTGCTTTCTATCTGTTATAGTCAATGTTTTTTTATAATTTTGAGGTGCAACTCCTTGCTCCATTTCAGTAATAATGACTTCCGGGTCTTCATTTCTTGGATTATCCGAAGTGAAAATTGCTTTGTCGCTCAAATCAGACGCAATCCCTGCCATAATTGGGCGTTTGGTTTTATCTCTATTGCCACCACAACCTACAACTGTTATCAATTGTTCGTTTTTAGTGCGAATGTCATTGATTGTTTTTAACACATTTTCTAATGCATCTGGCGTATGCGCATAATCCACAATCGCTGTAATATTTGAAGCCGAAACAATAAATTGAAAACGCCCCGAAACACTTTCTAAATCAGATAATAATCGAAGTACTTCCAGGCTTTCCATTCCTAATTCAACCGCAGTTCCATAAATAGCCAATAAATTATAAGCATTAAATGTTCCTATTAGTTTTACCCAAACTTCATCTCCATTTATTTTCAACAACAAACCTGATAATTGATTTTCAAGAATTTGCGCTTTATAATCGGCATAAGTTTTTAAAGCATAAGTCAGTTTTTTAGCCGCAGTATTCTGCAACATGACTTGCCCATTTTTATCATCAATATTCGACAATGCAAATGCCGTTTTCGGTAAATTATCGAAAAACGATTTTTTCACATCTCTATATTCTGCAAATGTTGGATGGTAATCCAAATGATCGTGAGACAAATTGGTAAAAATACCGCCAACAAAATGCAATGCTTCTGTTCTTTTTTGATGAATTCCATGAGAACTCACTTCCATAAAACAATATTCAACACCGTTCTCCACCATTTCTTTTAGATAGTGGTTTATTGTAATTGAATCTGGAGTGGTATGAGTCGCTTTATATTCAATATCGTCAACTAAAATTTTTACTGTAGAAAGTAACCCAACTTTAAAACCTGCTTTTTTAAATAATTGATACAATAAAGAAGCAATGGTCGTTTTACCGTTTGTTCCCGTAATTCCAACTAATTTCAAGTTTTGAGAAGGATCTCCAAAATAATTTGCAGCCATAAATGCTACCGCTGAATTCGTGTCTTTTACCTGAACATAGGTAATTCCTTTTGCAATATTTTCCGGAAATGTATAACATATAACCGCTACAGCTCCTTGCTGAATTGCTTTTTCTATAAAATTATGACCATCAGAAATGGAACCGCGAATAGCAATAAACACATCATTAGGCTCGATTTTTCTAGAATCGAAATCCATTTTATTTATAGCAATATCCGTCGAACCTTTTACGGCTTCGATAGCTACTTTATACAATATGTCTTTTAAGATTTTCACGATAATTCTAATAAAATTGTTGTGTTTCTAACTATGTTTTGTCCAGCCTGAAGTGATTGTTTTTTCACTTTTCCAACTCCAATCGCTTTTACTTTTATACCTAAATTTTCTAATAAGGCTACAGCATCCATCCCTGACATTCCTTTTACATTAGGAATTAAATGCTCTTTCTTTTGTGACTTAACAAAATAAGAATCGTAATTACTGTCTTGCTTTTGTATTTTTCTATCTAAGTTTTTAATCTCATTTGTTGAAGGCGCATCAGTAAAAATCTTTTGCGCAATACGTTTGAAAACTGGACCTGCCACATCAGCACCATAATAATTATTTAGCGCTGTACTTGGTTTATGCACCACAACTATACAAGAATATTTAGGATGATCCGCTGGAAAATAACCAACAAATGAAGAAGCATAATATTTACCGGAACCGCCATCTTTTGCATAATTTACTTGAGCTGTCCCTGTTTTTCCTGCCATAGAAAAATCTTTAGAATAAAGCTTAGAACCGGTACCTTTTTTAACCACATTCAGTAAGATTGCTTTCAATTTCAAAATAGTTTCTTGCGAACATATTTTAGGATTCAAAACTTCTTTATCGTATTTTTTAATTGTTTTGTTCCATTCTTTAATTTCAGAAACAAACTGCGGTTTAACCATTTCTCCATTATTAGCAACAGCATTATAAAAGGCTAATGTTTGCATTGGCGTAATAGAAACTCCATATCCAAAAGCCATCCAAGGAAGCGAAATATTTGACCAGTGTTTATCACTTGGCTGCGGAACATAAGGACGACCTTCTCCTTTAATCGAAAGTCCTAGAGGTCTGTTTAAACCAAAATTATTAAGGTGATTTACAAATTTAGAAGGCTCATTTTTATAACTATTATAAACGGCTTGAACCATTACAGTATTCGACGAAAGTTCAAAACCTCTTGCTAAAGAAATTTTTCCATAACCGCCTTCGTGTGAATCGCGCACTTTTCTTCCTGAGTAAACAACGACTCCACCATTGCTGTCATAAACTGCACTAGTATCTACTTTTTTGTCTTCAAGAAGCGCCATTAAATCCGCTAGTTTATAAGTAGAACCTGGCTCATGAGATTCGGCTACTGCATAATTAGTTGTTTCAAAATACGTCCCGTCGGTTGCTCTTCCCAAATTTGAAATTGCTTTCACATGACCTGTACTTGTTTCCATAACTACGACACAACCGTGATCTGCCTGATATAATTCCAACTGTTTTAGTAAAGCATGATGCGCAATATCCTGAATATAAACATCAATTGTTGAAATAACATCGTAACCATCCTGCGGATCAACTTCATTAATATCGCGTATCGGTTTCCATTGCCCTTTTGCGATTTTTTGCTTTAAAATTTTCCCGTCTTTACCGTTCAGATATTTTCTAAAAGCCCATTCAATTCCTTTTCCATCGAGTGATGCACCATGAGAAGTTCTCTCATAACCAACAGTTCGTTCAGCAATTCTCCCTATTGGATGTTCTCTTACGGTTTCCTGTTCAATTATAATTCCACCTTTATAAGCACCTAAATTAAACAATGGAAAACCTTTTATTTTAAAATACTGAGTATAGCTTAAATTACGTGCAACTAAATAATATCTGTTTTTGTTTGCTCTGGCTTTTCTTAATTCGTTTTGGAAAAAATTTGATGGCTTTCCTAAAACTAAAGCCAGTGAATCTGACAATGACTTCACGTTTTTCTCGAATGCTTCTGGTTTTGGAGCCACGGCATCAAAACGTATTTCATAATTAGGAATAGAAGTCGCTAAAAGACTCCCATCAGCAGAATAAATATTACCTTTATTAGCAGGAATAACAAAATTTCTAACAGTTCTTTCTTTGGCTAATTTTCTGTAATAATCACCCTCGACCCATTGAATATTTGTCAATTTTACAGCAATCGCAATGGCCATCAAAAAGATAGCGAATGCAACCAGATAAATTCTGTACGATATGTATTTATCTTCTACTGCCATATTTTTTTGAAAAAGCTTTTTTCTTCTTCTTTTTTAACTTTGATTTTAACTGGAGGAACTGTTGACGGAAAAATTTGTTTTTCGACCATTTTTTCAGAAACAGTCGATTCCATTTTCAATTTCATTAATTCTGAACGTCTGTCCACAAATTCTGAACGCAATTCTTTAACCTGATTTGTCAAATCGGCAATCTTAAATACTTTTTGCTCAAATCGTTGTGTATTAGCAATCATAACAATCGCCAAAATAATTACAAAAACAATGAATCGCCAATTTTTAACGGCATCATCATCTATAAGAAATCTAGCTTTTAATAGGCTGTAAACTCCGTTTTTCATAACTAATTATCTCTTTTCAGCTATTCTTAATTTGGCACTTCTTGCTCTATTATTTTCTTTTATTTCAGCGTTATCCGGAACAATTAATTTTCCAATAGTTTTAAATGGAACTGAAAAATTACCAAAAAAGTCACGTTCTGGTTCTCCTTCAAACATTCCATTTTTCACAAATCTTTTCACTAATCTATCTTCTAAAGAATGGTACGAAATCACGCTTAATCTGCCGCCTGGATTTAATATTTCTAAGGATTGCTCTAAGAATTCTTTCAAAACATCCATTTCCTGATTTACTTCAATTCGGATGGCCTGATAGATTTGAGCCAATATTTTATTTCTAACCCTTTCAGGTAAATATCTTGCCAACACCTCTTTTAATTCATCTGTTGTTTTGATTGGTCGCTCCTCTCTGGCTTCAATAATTGTTCTTGCCAAAACCGGTGCATTTTTCAATTCTCCATAATCCAAGAACACTCTTCTTAAATTAGCTTCATCGTATTCATTGACAACTCGATAGGCATTCAAATCATTTTTCTGACTCATTCTCATATCTAATTCTGCATCAAATCGAGTAGAAAAACCTCTTTCCGGAACATCAAATTGATGTGAGGAAACCCCTAAATCTGCTAAAATTCCATCAACACTTTTCACACCATAAAAACGTAAAAACCGTTTTATAAAACGGAAATTTTCATTGATAAGCGTAAATCTTTCATCTGGTAATGCATTTGCCAAAGCGTCTTCATCTTGGTCAAAAGCAAATAATTTTCCGTTTGGCCCCAGTCTTTTCAAAATTTCTTTTGAATGACCACCACCACCAAAAGTCACATCTACATAAATGCCGTCTGGCTTAATATTTAAACCATCTACTGATGCCTGAAGCAAAACCGGATTATGATATTCCATTGTCGTCGTCATTTATATTTCCCATTACTTCTTCTGCCAAATCTGCAAAATCAACATCTTCACCATTTATTGATTTTTCGTATAAATCTTTATCCCAAATCTCAACAATATTCACTGCCGATGAAAACACAACTTCTTTAGCAATACTTGCAAAAATCACCAAATCTTTTGGCACCAATAATCTACCTAAAGCATCGATTTCAACCACTTTTACTCCAGCGGTAAACCTGCGGATAAAATCATTATTTTTCTTTACAAATCGATTCAGTTTATTAATTTTTTGCATCATCAAATCCCACTCTTTCATAGGATACAACTCTAGACAAGGCTGAAATACGGAACGCTTCAAAACAAAACCGTCTTGAAGAGAAGAAGCCAATTGCTTTTTTAAAGGCGCCGGCAACAGCAACCTTCCTTTAGCATCAACTTTACATTCATATGTTCCAATAATTGTATCCAAGTAAAAAGTTTAAATGATGTTGAGCAAAAATATAAAAAATATTACCACATTTTACCACTATATACCACTTTGTTAATAAGTTTAACCACTTTTGAATAAAAACCCTTAATTTTTGGACAATCAGAGCGTTAGGTTATTTTTATTTTATTTGTAAGAAAGGTAATGTTATAAAAAAAGACTAGATTAAAAGAGTATGAAACATCCTTTAAAATCAATAGGAATAATAAGAGTATAATCATAAAATCGCAGGTAAATACACAAAAAATAGTGCCCTATTTCCATATTTGCCGATAGAATTTAATAATTAAAAATTGTTGTAAAAATTCATTTTTATTTATTAAATCCTATATTTGTCAAAATTGAAAATCCAGATTCAAAAACATGGAAAAATACTATAAAAAAGAAGGTAGATACAGCTATTATGAAGCAGGCGAAGGAACACCAATTGTCATCTTACATGGTCTTATGGGAGGACTTAGCAACTTTGACGCTGTTGCAAGCTACTTTTCTAATAAAGGATATAAAATAATCATTCCAGATTTACCTATATACACACAGAATATTTTAAAAACAAACGTAAAAAGTTTTGCAAAATACGTTAAAGATTTTATCACATTCAAAGGATTAGAAAGAGTAATCCTTTTAGGAAATTCATTAGGCGGGCACATTGCTTTGTATCACACTAAAATGTATCCTGAAAAAGTATCCGGACTCGTAATAACAGGTAGTTCAGGACTTTACGAAAGCGCGATGGGTGATAGTTACCCCAAAAGAGGCGACTATGAATACATCAAGAAAAAAGCCGAAGATGTATTTTATGATCCAAAAGTAGCCACTAAAGAACTTATTGATGAAGTTTACGCATCCGTAAATGACAGAATAAAATTAATCAAAACATTGACAATCGCAAAAAGTGCCATTCGTCATAATATGGCAAAAGATTTACCAAAAATGCATGTTCAAACTTGTATTATTTGGGGAAAAAATGATAAAGTTACCCCTCCAGATGTTGCAGAGGAGTTTCATAAATTATTGCCTAATTCCACTTTATATTGGATAGACAAATGTGGACATGCTGCTATGATGGAACATCCAGATGAGTTTAATCGTTTGTTAGAGGATTGGCTAACCCATACCCATTTAGCAATACACTAATCTTTAAGAAGAATTTTACACCCAAAAGAAATGAAAATTAATACCGCCGAATTTATTATTAGTAACTCCGATGTAGCCAAATGTCCCAAAGACTTTTTGCCGGAATATGCTTTTATAGGCCGATCAAATGTTGGTAAATCCTCCTTGATAAACATGCTGACAAACCAAAAAAAGTTAGCTAAAACATCTGGAAGACCCGGAAAAACACAGTTAATTAATCATTTTTTAATCAACAGCAACTGGTTCTTAGTTGATTTACCAGGTTATGGTTATGCTAAAGTTTCTAAAAAGACAAAATCTATTTTTCAAGAGTTCATCACTGATTATTTTGAAACTAGGGAACAATTAGTTTGCGCTTTTGTTTTGATTGATATTCGTCATGAAGCACAAACCATAGATATCGAATTTATGTCTTATATGGGCGAAAGTGAAATTCCTTTTTGTATCGTTTTCACCAAAGCAGATAAGATAAGCAAAGTAAAAATCGATTCTCATGTTGCAGCGTATAAAAAGAAAATGTTCGCTAATAACTGGGCCGAAATGCCCCATTATTTTGTCACATCAGCAACTGAATCTACAGGAAAAGAAGAGTTACTTTCTTATATTGACGAAGTGAATCAAGAAGTATTCAAAAACAACAGTCAGTTTTAAAAAATACTCTTCGTCACTTTTTAAAAACAAAAAATCCCAAAACTTCAAAAAAATAGTTTTGGGATTTCTTTTTGGCACAAAACCTTATTTATTTCGTTAGTTCCAATTTTTCTGCAAAATAATCACAGAAATCTTTCATAGTGTCCGCCATTTTTTCATCATCAGTGGCACGTTTGAAAGTTTCAGACATAGCAACCAAAGTTTGATGAAAGAAAATTTTCATTTCATCAACAGGCATATCTTTTGTCCATAAATCGATACGCATTGTTTCTTTTACTTTACTGTCCCAAATGGACAACATAATAGCTTTCGCTTCTTCTTGTTCTACTCCGCCGTCTTTTGCGGACCACATTAATTTTTCCGGAACACGGTTATCGTCTAATTCTATTAGAAACTTAATTTCTGAGGTGTTTTTATCTAACATTACTTTTTAGGTTTGTATTTTGATTTCATAAATATTTCTTTTGCATCTGTTTTTAATAAATCTGCAATAGGGACTTCGTTATTTTTCATATAGGATCGAACAATTTGCCATCCTATCCAGGCACCAACTTGTCCTGGCGATTCATTATCAATTTCCAGATAAAACTTAGAAAATGGCGCTGGATTTATAAATCGAGGTATTAACTTTTGATCATCACTGTAAAGCATTTCTTTTTCGATAAAATAACGCCACATGTAACTTTCATTTTCTTCACACCATTTTATTTGCTCAGGAGTGTATCCCATTTTTTCTGCATCCGTATAATTTGGCAAAAGTAAGTCTTTTAAGTACAATTGTTTTCCAAAATAAATCATTTGGCTTAACATTTTTTTATCAGTCACAGAAGCAATTTTTCGAGATGAAAAACTTGAAACTACATCAGGTAAGATCTGTCTTTGCTCAAAATTTTGTTTTATATAATTTGGAAACTGATAAAACTTATGATTTTTCCCCAAATACAATTCAAGCGAAATAATCACCAAACTATCCGCATAAATAGCCTTATTATTATAATCCATTTCAGAGATTACAGTAATAACTTTGGGTGTTTTGGTTTGAGGAAAATAATACTTAATATGCTTAAAAAGAGACTCCAACTCTACTCTTTCTGGTTCAAAATTAGCATACTTTTTTTGAACTTCAGTATATAATTCTCTCCATATTGGATCCTGCATTTTATTCAACCAAATACTATTATCGCTCCCTGCAGGAAAAAAGAAAGGAAAGGCTAACTTTACTTTATCTAAATCTTTTGGGGAAGTTTCAAAAAATATTTTGTCAAAGCGCTCTACTTTTATTTTTAACGGAATTTTTTCTACAGCATTTTCTATCTTATTTTTTTTCTCACAGGATAAAAAAAAGAGACAAAAGACTACAAAAAATAGATTTTTTTTCATATTTATTAATTAAATTTGTGTCCTAAGAACAAAGGAAACCAATGCGCAACTAATTGATTTTGCAAATATACATTCCTGCTTTTTAAAACGTAAACTATTATGACTAAAAAAAGTACAATCCAAGTTGAAAAAGTGAATACTCATATAGTAAATTGGTTAAAAACTTATGCCGAAAATGCTAAAGTTAACGGATTTGTAATAGGAATTTCAGGAGGAGTAGATTCAGCAGTCACCTCAACATTATGCGCACAAACCGGATTACAAGTTTTATGTGTTGAAATGCCAATCCACCAACCACACAGTCATGTAACTCGTGGACGCGAACACATCGAACAATTAAAAAATAGATTCCCAAATGTAACAAGTGTTGAAGCTGATTTAACTTATGTTTTTGAAAGTTTCAAAAACATAGTTCCAGATAATGTTGACACCCATAAGCTTCACTTATCTCAAGCCAATACTAGGGCACGTCTACGAATGACAACCTTGTATTATTTTGCTGGTATTTATGGATTATTAGTTGCCGGTACAGGAAATAAAGTAGAAGATTTTGGAGTAGGTTTCTATACAAAATATGGCGATGGCGGAGTAGATTTGAGTCCTATTGCTGATTTATTGAAATCTGAAGTTTATAGCTTAGGTGCTTATTTAGAAGTTCCAGATTCAATTTTAAAAGCATCTCCATCTGACGGACTATTTGGCGACGAAAGAACTGATGAAGATCAATTGGGCGCCAGTTATGATGAGTTAGAATGGGCAATGAATGAGGATGAAACTGGAAAATCAGCAAATGATTTTACTGGCAGAGAAAAGGTAGTTTTTGAAATTTATAAACGACTAAATAATACCAACAAACACAAAATGAATGCAATACCAGTTTGTTTAATATCAAATTTATAAAAAAAATCATATTTTATATTGATTTCCAATTAATTACAGAATTTTTTTATTAAATTTACTGTCCAAAAGATAAACAACACTTAAATAAAATTAAATACCATGATTAAAGTATGTTTAGCCGACAATTATCCCGTAGTGCATTTTGGAGTAAAATCTTACTTTAAAGACCATGCCGAAATATCAATAGTTGCCAATGTTGGTAATTTTTTGATGGTACGAGATATACTGCTTACCAAAGAGATTGATGTATTAATATTGGATTTGGAATTAGAGGGGCTTTCAAGCATTTTTGAAGTAAAATCAGTTTTGAAAAACTTCCCAAAAACAAAAATTATTATATTCAGTGGTCTTTCTGAACAAATTTATGCACCAAATGCTATAAAAGCTGGGGTTTCAGGGTTTATTCACAAAAAAGAAAAACTTGAAACTTTAGGAATTTCAATTATCAAAGTACATCAAGGAAAGATAATTATTAACGAAACCGTTAAGAAAAACCTAGCATTAATTGCAAAACAAAGTAAGAGCGAACGATTGTATCGAAAGCTTTCTAACCGTGAGGTAGAAGTATTACGCTATTTAAGTGATGGAAAAAAGAATCATGAAATAGCCGAAATTCTAAAACTCAACGAAAAAACAATTAGTACTTACAAATTAAGATTACTAACAAAACTGAATGTTACTAATTTAGTAGATTTAGTAAACAAAGCAAAAACATTAGAAATTGTTTAGTAATACCTAGACATTACTCTTCCTAATTTTTTTGAAAACGAATGGATTAGCATATTATAATCCATAATCATTGACATAGGCTCTGTATTATCTGAATTTACTTCCGATAATACAGAGCTTTTTAATTCTTCGATGATTCTACCCACTAAATACCATCGCAACGTTAAAATGGTCTCGGAAACATTCTGAACTATTGTATCATTTTTAGATTTTGGAAAAATATTTTGTCCTTCCCAATTGTGCAAAATAACTCTTTCATCTTCCATCAAAATATCAGTTACTTCTTGTGCTAAATCTACTTGTAAATGCATCAAATAATGCTCTAAACTAAAGTTTTCATTCTGATGATAGAAGTTTATCAAATTATTGAATATATCGCGAAACAATGGATTGGCTAATTCAACCTCATCCTCCTGCAAACTCAAATAAATTCTCTGGTATACTTTATATTCCTTTTTTTCTAAAACATTTTCAATTTCACCATCCTCATTTGTTTTCAAAAAAGTATCTTCAAACTCTTCAGTTTTATTCCCATATAACAAAAGAATCTCGATAATTTTTCTTTCCAAACGATAGAGAATATCAACTTTTTCAGCTTCAACCGGATTTTCATTTTTCACAACTTCAAAAGCTATTTGCTCTTGTTTTTGTTTTTTTCCAACTTCAGAAACATCTTTTTGAACTAATTGTGCTAAAGTACTAACGAGCACTTGCTCTGAAATATCCATAATTCTGGAACATTCCTGAATGTAAATTTCTCTCTGAATTCTATCTGGAATTTTAGAAATACTCAATACCATATCCCGAATTAAATCGGCTTTTTTTATAGGATCATTTTTCGCTTCATTCATCAAAAGCGAGGCTTTAAACTGAATGAAATCTTTAGCATTATTTTCGAGATATAAAACTAAATCGTCATAAGATGTTTTTTTCGCAAAACTGTCGGGATCTTCACCATCAGGAAAAGTACACACTTTCACATTCATCCCTTCCTCAAGAATCAAATCAATTCCTCGAATAGAAGCACGAAGTCCCGCAGCATCACCATCAAAAAGAACGGTAATATTCTTGGTCAATCTATTGACTAAACGAATTTGGTCTGGCGTCAATGCAGTTCCTGAAGAAGCAACTACGTTCTCAATTCCGGATTGATTGAACTGAATTACATCCGTATATCCCTCAACCAAATAACAATTATTCAGTTTGGCGATGGACTGCTTTGCTTGAAAAATTCCATAAAGGACTTTACTTTTATGGTAAATGTCACTTTCTGGAGAATTCAGGTATTTTGCCGCTTTTTTATCATTGGTTAAAATTCTTCCTCCAAAACCCAAAACCCTTCCTGACATACTTTGGATTGGAAACATCACACGACTTTTGAAACGGTCAAATGGTCTGTCTTCCCTAGCAATTGTCAAACCTGTACTTTCCAGAAATTCTAATTTGTACCCTTTTCCTAAAGCTTCTTTAGTGAAAGCATCCCAAGCTTCAGGTGAATAACCTAATCCAAATTTCTTTATAGTTTCATTTGTAAAACCTCGTTCTTTGAAATAAGAATACCCAATAGCTTTACCTTCTTCAGAGTTTAAAAGTGTATTATGAAAATAGGTTTTTGCAAATTCCGAAACCAAATACATACTTTCTCGAACATCAGTATTGGCTTTCTCTTCATCCGTTTGCTCTGTTTCTTCAATTTCAATATTGTATTTTTTAGCTAAATAACGAATAGCTTCCGGATACGTAAACTTTTCATGTTCCATCAAGAACGCTACAGAGTTGCCACCTTTTCCAGAGCTAAAATCTTTCCAAATTCCTTTAGCAGGAGAAACCATGAACGATGGAGAACGCTCCTCAGAAAACGGACTTAGTCCCTTGAAGTTACTTCCTGCGCGCTTTAATAGCACAAAATCACCAATAACCTCCTCTACTCGAGCAGTTTCGAAAACAGTATCTATAGTGGCTTTTGAAATCAAATTTTACGTAATATTTAATAATTGAAAAGTGTGTAAAAATACACAAATCAAATTTGATAATTCTATCTAAAACAAAAAAAGCACTTCTTACAAAGTGCTTTCTCAAAGTACAAAACTAACTCAAACAAATTTTAATTTAAATCGAAACGCAATCCCAAAGAAACATTATTTTGCTTCACTGTATTGTCTTTAAACAAAGGATTCAAATCATATTTCAAGTATAAACTTGTTTCTTTATATCCAATATAAGTACTCAAACCATAAATAAAATTACTGGTATTAAAATCTCCTCTAGTTTTTTCTGTAGCTTTTAAATCATTATCGTCGTATTTGATAATTTGTTTTGACTTTAAGTTGATTCCTGCATATCCACCTACTCCAAGACGGAAACTTTGATGTGTTTTGAAGAATGGTTTATCCTCTTTCATTTTTTTACCTGAAAAATCAAACTCTAAATGAACTGGCGCCACTAAATACACATTTCTAAAACGAGAATCTTTTAAATCAACAGGATTAACTACAAGATTAGTCTGATCACCATTGACTACAAAACTGCGATTATCCGTTGGCCGAAGATTATTGTACATTACTGACAAACCGTATTTAGCATGTAATAAATTGTTATTTTTAGCGATTCTGGTATTATAAGTAACTCCCAATTCATAGAAATGAGAACCTAAAAATCGGTAATCAGAATCTTCAACTTTTTCATCCGTAACCAAATTATTTAAACCTGCGGCAAAAACAAATTGCGAGGTTGTTCTTTGCTCTCCTTTTGTTGAACGAATAGAATCATTCCTTTTTGAATCTTTTTCCCAATCCCAATTCAATTCAAATTTGCGTTTTTTCAAAGTATCTTGCTCCTTGATTTTTCCGTCTACTTTTTCCTGAACTAAATTTTTCAAGTTTTCTTGCTCCTGAGCTACTTTCGATTCAATATTTATGGCTCTGGCTTCTGCCAAAGCTTTCTTTTTATTCTCAGCTTCTTCTCGAGAAATCGTGCCGTTTATTAATTGATTGTTAACTGCTTCAACTTCTATTTTCAAAGCGGATTTTTCTTCTTTTGTAATCGTTTCGATTTTTGAAGCGATGTTTTTTGCTCGTTTTTCAAATGTTTCCTGTCCAAGCATTTTGCTGGCGTAAAGACATAAAAGTAGTGCTAAGTAAATGGTAAAATTTCTCATGATGATTTGATTTAATGATGATTGATGATTTTTATTCTAAGTTGCGATTGGACAAAGCAACTTTTATTGTTTGGTAATTCTTACTTACCTTATTAATTACTTTTTCTCGAAAAGAAAGCTCTAATTCCCCATCCACTTGCGAAAGTAAATTACTTGCATTTATATGTACAGCCGGTTTTTGATTCAATTGTTTTTCTTTTTTCGAAGGATTTTCAACAGCTGCTAACAGTTCGTCAACTGAAACATTGTTGGCTTGAGATTTGATTGATTTTTGTTCTGTTTTTTGATTACTGATTGAAACTTCTGCTACTTGATTTTGATTATTATTAATGATTATTGATTCGCCTTTTAACTTAGTAGTTTTATTGATTTTTGAAGTTGTTTTTTGGACAACATTAATAACTACACTTTTTTCTTCTTCTATTTTCGGATTGACAACAATAGCAGGAGTTACATTCGTTTTAGGATTAACCGTATCCTGAATCACAACTTCATTTTTCTGATTTTTAATTGCATCTTCATTTTGATTAAAGTAAACTGTTCCTATTAATAGAAACCCCAGAATACTTGCCGCAATATACATCCACGGAAACTTAGCTTTTGGTTTTTCAGCAACCGTAAGCATTGCATCCAGTTTGTTCCAAGCCATTTCTGATGGTTTAATCTCCCGAGAATTCAACTGCTCTTTGAAGTTTGCTTCTAATTTATTCCGTTCCATTATCGTAACTTTTTAACTTGTTAATCTGCCCTTGCAACATTTTTCTGGCATGTGACAATTGCGATTTAGATGTTCCTTCATTAATCCCTAACATACTGGCAATCTCTTGATGTTTGTACCCTTCAATAGCATACAAATTGAAAACCATTTTATAACCATCCGGCAAACTGTCTATCAAAAACTGGATAGCATCAATTGAAAATTGGCTTTCGATGTTATTGAAACTTTCTTCAAAATAGTCTTCATCCTCAATATATTTCACCTTTTTTTGGACTCTAATGAAAGAAATGCACTCGTTCACCATAATTCTTCTAATCCAACCTTCGAAACTTCCTTTATACTGAAAATTTTTCATATTGGTAAAAACCTTCATAAAAGCAGTAATCATGATATCTTCGGCCTGATGAATGTCTTTTATGTATTGACGGCAAACACTTAACATTTTTGGAGAAAACTGGGTATAAATCTTCTGTTGCGCCTGCCGATTACTTTCGACAGCTAACTGGATCAATTCATTTTCCTCCTGATGTAAGTTGATTACTTTCAAAATCTTTATAAAGTGTTTCTATTAGCATAGACGATTAACAATGCAAAAAGGTTGCATGTTAATTTATATTTTTTTGATTTATTGTTCAAAAATAAAAAAGGTCAACAAAATCAATAGTTTACGAAGGGAAATTATTTTGAAAAAAATTATTTTTTTCTTTCAATAACATAGTTTACCATCAAAATCAGCGCATCTTTAAACTCCGAATCCGGATAATTATCTAAAAGTAAAAGAGCTTCTTGCTGGAATTCTACCATTTTTTGTTCCGCATAAAACAATCCATTATTGTTTTTTACAAAAGCAATAACTTCTTTGACGCGTTTTTTATCTTTATTATGGTTTTTAATAGAGTTAATCAACCAGCTTTTTTCTTTGGAAGTGCAGGTATTCAAAACATGAATAAGAGGCAAAGTCATTTTTTGTTCTTTAATGTCAATTCCTGTTGGTTTCCCAATGGCTTCATCCGTATAATCGAACAAATCATCTTTTATTTGAAAAGCCATTCCGATGAGTTCACCAAATTTTCGCATGTTTTCCACCTGAACTTCATCCTCAATAACTGATTTTGCGCCAAGAGCACAACAGGCAGCAATAAGTGTCGCTGTCTTTTTTCGAATGATTTCATAATAAACATCTTCCGTGATGTCAAGTCTTCGGGCTTTTTCTATTTGGAGCAACTCGCCTTCACTCATTTCGCGAACAGCGACAGAAATAATTCGAAGTAAATCAAAATCACCATTATCAATTGAGAGCAACAATCCTTTTGACAATAAATAATCACCAACGAGAACTGCAATTTTGTTTTTCCAAAGTGCATTGATAGAGAAAAAACCTCTTCTTCGATTGCTGTCATCCACGACATCATCATGAACTAATGTTGCGGTATGAATTAATTCTATAACACAAGCTCCCCGATAGGTTCTTTCGTTTACAATTCCTTCCGAAACCATTTTGGCAGTAAGAAAAACAAACATGGGACGCATTTGCTTTCCCTTTCTGTTTACAATATAATAGGTGATTCTATTTAACAAAGCCACTTTTGAAGTCATCGATTCGTAGAACTTTTTTTCAAAAAGTTCCATTTCATTGAAAATGGGCTGTTTTATTTTAGAGGTGACATTCATTTAGATTTCAAATATACTATTTTAAATAAAAACCTTTATCTATTTCCTGTAGTTATATGTTTTTTTAATCACTTTCCATTTTAAAACCCATTTGACTCTCTGTTCTCTGTCTTTATAAATAGCTCTCTAACAGAACTAAATTTATGAAACGATAATTTTTCTAAGTAAACTTTTGTATTTTTATAGTCTAATTAAGCCCCAATTAAACCTTTTATCCTTTTACAAATCAAAGCTTTAACCTAAAACCTATTTGTTATGAAAAAGAAAATTTTATTATTTGGAATAATTTTGAGCATTCTTGCAGTCACAAGCTGTTCGCAAGACTCTAATTCGACAACTGCCGAAGCAACCGTTACCAGCAATGATGTCGCTTCAACCCAGAAGATGGATAATGCCATAGATGACATATCACTTATTGCAGATAATCAATATGAAGTAAGTGAAGGTTCTACAACTGGCAAAATTACTGAGAATTATCATTCATTATTACCTAGCTGTGCAATAGTTAGTGATTTAGGATCAACCATTTCTGTCAGAGTCTTAACTATTACTTTTGGAACTGAAACTTCTGCCTGTATCTTCAGAGGGCATTCTCTAAAAGGGCAAATTATTTTAACCCGAACTATTGGAACCACTTTTCCTAAAATCATGACTGTTACCTATAATAATTTTTACATCAATGATAATAAACTGGAAGGAGTCTCAACTTGGAAAAGAGAAATGCTGGGCAGTGGGACTACCTTGCATCCAAAAACCACATTTACTATGACCGGTATGAAATTAACCACATCAACTGGAATTTACACGCGTAATGGAGATCGCATAAGAGAAATGACTGCTGGATTTTCAACCCGTTTAAGCCCAACGGATGATGTATATTCAACTTTTGGAACATTTACAACAACACATCCAAATGGAGCTATCTTTACCTCTTTAATAGAATCAACGACTCCATTAGTTCATAAAACTGCTTGTAGTTTAATACCCGTTCCTATGCCATTTCCTGTTTCTGGAATAGTAAAACTTTCAAAAAACTCGCATTACGCAACAATTGATTATGGAACAGGTGATTGTGATAATTTAGCTATGCTATCCATTGATGGTGGTACAGCAACTCAAATTACTTTAGGTAATTAAAAGACTTAATAGATATTAAACAAAAAAGGAGTTCAACATTGAACTCCTTTTTTATGCTTCTTTATTTGCCAGTTGACCACAGGCAGCATCAATATCTTTTCCGCGGCTACGGCGTACTTTCACAACTATACCACTAGCTTCTAGTGCTTTTATATAGGCATTAATAGATTCTTCTGAGGCTTGCTGGAATTCTCCGTCATCGATTGGATTGTACTCTATCAGATTGACTTTACAAGGAACATATTTACAGAATTTTACTAATGCATCAATCGAAGCTTTGTTATCATTGATATCTTTCCAAACCACATATTCGTAAGAGATTTTACTTTTGGTTTTTCGGTACCAATATTCCAGTGATTCCCGTAAATCTGCCAAAGGGAAATTTTCACTAAAAGGCATGATTCTAGAACGAATTTCATCAATTGCAGAATGTAAAGAAACAGCCAGTTTGAATTTCACATCATCATCAGCCAATTTCTTAATCATTTTAGGAACTCCCGAAGTTGAAACCATAATACGTTTAGGAGACATTCCCAAACCTTCCGGAGAAGTAATCATTTCAATTGCTTTCAACACATTGTTGTAATTCATAAGTGGTTCTCCCATTCCCATGAAAACAATATTGGACAACGGATGATTGTAATACAAACGACTTTCTTTATCGATAGCAATCACCTGATCATAAATTTCGGCTGGTTCCAGATTACGTATCCTTTTTAATCGCGCTGTGGCGCAAAAGTTGCAATCTAAACTACAACCTACTTGACTGGAAACACAAGCTGTTGTTCTCGTATTAGTTGGAATCAAAACAGATTCTACGACCAGACCATCATGCAAACGAACTGCATTTTTGACGGTTCCGTCTTCACTGCGCTGCATCGTATCCACTTTGATATGATTGATAACAAAGTTAGTTTCCAACATAGTTCGTGTTCCCTTAGAAACATTGGTCATATCCTCAAAACTATGTGCGCCTTTGCTCCACAACCATTCATAAACTTGATTTCCACGAAAGGCTTTATCGCCATTAGCGACAAAAAAATCTCGTAGCTGTTCTTTTGATAAGCATCGTATGTCTTTTTTCTCGATTTCCATGGTGCAAATTTAATGACAATTTGTTGATTTGTTGATTTGATAATTTGATAACTTTGCCTTCTATTGAAAAAAATCCCGAAAATGCATTTCATTTCCCAAGAATTAGAAGATTACATCGAGCAACATTCAGAAAAAGAACCGGCTTTACTGGCCGCTTTAAACAAAGAAACGTACCAAAAAATTCTGCTTCCGCGAATGTTGAGCGGACATTTCCAAGGCCGCGTTTTGAGTATGTTATCTAAACTGATTCGACCTGTGACTATTCTTGAAATTGGAACTTACACCGGTTATTCGGCATTGTGTTTATGCGAAGGAATGCAGGAAAACGGAATACTTCATACGATTGACATCAAGGAAGAATTAGTTGATTTTCAGCGAAAACATTTTGATAAATCACCTTGGGGAGCACAAATTTTCCAACACTTGGGAGAAGCAACTGCTATTATTCCAACGCTCGATATAAAATTTGATTTGGTTTTCATTGATGCTGACAAAGACAATTACCTCAACTATTTTGAATTGATTGTTCCAAAAATGAATAAAGGCGGAATTATCTTATCTGATAATGTATTGTGGAGCGGTAAAGTCCTTGAACCTTTGAACCCAAAAGATTTGAGTACAAAAGTATTACTTGAATACAATAAATTACTAGCAAATGATCCCCGAGTAGAAACGGTTTTATTGCCTATTCGCGATGGATTGACTGTGAGTCGAGTTCTTTAGATTTAAGATATCAGTCGCAGAATTCTACATTCAAATTGTATCAATTTAAAAAAATAGTCTTTTTGGAAACCGATGCCCTAGCCCTGATTAAAGCGAAAATCCTTTTTATTTTTCCTTTAAAAATAAAAAGATTGAAGTGAAAAGCAGGAAATAGCTCCAAAAACTACTGCCTATTTTATTGTGGAAAATATTTTCTTTGTGCTACTTTATATATCTTAAACATTAAGAAGCCAAAAACAAATCCGAACAAATAGCCAGTTAAAATGTCTAATGGATAATGCAAACCTAGATAGATGCGGCTGTAGGCAAATATTAACGGCCATAAAAACAAGAAACCAAAATATTTGATTCTGTGTTTAAAATTGAAGAATAAAAAAGTAGCTACTGCCATAGAATTTGCCGCATGTCCTGAAAAGAAACTAAAAGAATTACTCTTTTTTACTACTCGAATAAAAGTGTTGATATCCGGATTATTACAAGGTCGTAACCTTTGAAATCCATTTTTAAACAAATTGGTAGTTTGATCCGTAATTGTTATTAGAATAGCTACAAACAGCAATAAATATAAGGTTTGTTTTGTTCCTAATTTTTTAAAAATCAAGTAAGCCAATAATAAAAATAACGGAATCCAATTGATTTGTTTGGTTATAGAAAGCCATAATCCATCATAGGTTTCAGAACCTAAGCTGTTCAAATAAATAAATAACTCGGTATCAAGAGACAGGATTTTTTCCAACATTACATTTGGCGTTTTATAGGGCCCGTAATATCGTCAATTCCTTCTTTTACTTTTTCAACGTGAGCAGTAGTTTCTCCTAAGAGATTGTCTTTGGCTTTATTGATTTCTGATGTTATATTACCGGTCATATCAGTCAATGAGCTTGTATCCCCTAATAGATTATCCTTAGCTTTATTGATTTCTGATGAAATACTTCCTCTTAAATCGCTTAATGTCTTTGTATCAAAACCATTCGACTCTGCTCCTTTTTGAATTTCGCTTTTTATATCGTTTGTTGCATTTTTTATCTGCGCCATCGCTTTTCCCATAGTACGCGCTATTTCAGGCACTTTATCTGAACCAAAAAGCATCAGTACTATAAACATTATAAAAATTAATTCGCCTCCACCTATTCCAAACATAATTTTAGATTTTTCTTGGTTACAAATATATCAATTTTTGAATCGCAGTATTTTAAATTTTTCATAAAAAAAGACTCCGTTTTTAGAGCCTCTTTTTTATTCTTTTTATTCTTTAATCAAATTTTGATTTCACTTCAGTTTTTGGCCAACTGTTATTGGTTACATCAATATCCGCAGTTTCCAATTTTGGATCAATCTGAATTTTTTTAATTGCTTTTTCAGTTGCATAAACTTTCTTAGCGGTGTCATTATTTTTTCTCCAAATTTGAGCTGGATATTTGAAATTTTCTTTAGAATCATCCTCATAAGTAATTTCAACGAGAATAGGCATCAACATTCCTCCTGGCTTATTAAACTCTACTTCATAGAAGTATTTAGGTGTTTTTAAAGTCGAACGCTCTTCGGCTGTAAGTTTTTGGTCTACGTAATCCGAAAGTAATTTTACCTCCTCTACTTTTAATGCTTTCTTAGATGCTGGATTTAACTCTGTACTTTTCTCAGAAATCAAATACACAAATGGTCCTTTATCCAAACCAAAACGTCCTTTTCTCACTTTAGCATCTTTCAACTCTGTAGTTGGCGTTTCAGAAACATAATATTGTTTTACTTCATTTATACCAATATCAACAAAATCAGTTGAGTAAAACCAACCTCTGAAAAACCAATCTAAGTCTACTGCCGATGCATCTTCCATTGTTCTAAAAAAGTCTTCCGGAGTAGGGTGTTTGAATTTCCATCTATTTGCATATACTTTGAAAGCATGGTCAAATAATTCTCTTCCCATAATGGTTTCTCTCAAAATGTTAAGTCCTGCTGCCGGTTTCCCATAAGCGTTATTACCAAATTGAATTATATTCTCTGAATTAGACATAATTGGCTCCAATAATTTTTGATCTCCACTCATGTAAGGAACAATTTTACTAGGAATTCCACGATTAGAAGGGAAATTAGTCCCTAATTCCTGTTCTGCCATATATTGCATAAACGAGTTTAATCCTTCGTCCATCCAAGTCCATTGACGTTCATCAGAATTGACAATCATAGGAAAGAAATTGTGTCCAACTTCGTGTATAACTACTCCCATCATCCCATTCTTAGTACGTTCGCTGGTCACTCCATTTTCATCTGGACGTCCATAGTTCCAACAAATCATAGGATATTCCATTCCTTGATCTTCTGCAGAAACAGATACCGCTTTTGGATAAGGATAATCAAAAGTATGAGAAGAATAACTTTTTAGAGTATGCGCAACGGTTCTTGTAGAAGTTTCTCCCCAAAGCGGATTCGCTTCTTTAGGATACACAGATTCAGCCATTACCACTTTATTACTCAATTGTACTGCCATAGCATCATAAATAAATTTTCTTGAAGTGGCTATACCAAAATCTCTCACATTTTTAGCGCTAAATTTCCATGTTTTTTTCTTATCAGAAAACCCTTTTTCAGCAACTTCAGCCTCAGCTTGAGTTACAATAACTACTGGTTTATCAAATGATTTTTGAGCCAATTCATACCTTTTAACTTGTGCAGGCGTAAACACTTCACTTCTATTCATCAATTCCCCTGTTGCATCCATAACATGATCCGCAGGAACAGTAATATTTACATCAAAATTTCCAAAAGGTAAAGCAAATTCTCCACCTCCCCAAAATTGCATATTCTGCCAACCCTCGACATCATTGTAAACTGCCATTCTAGGATAAAACTGAGCAATTACATACAGTTTATTTCCTTCTTTTTCGAATGGCTCGTAACCAGAACGTCCTCCATCTTGGATGTAGTTATTGATATTGTACCACCATTTTGTTGAAAATATAAATTTTTCACCTGGTTTAAGAGGAGTAACCAGATTAATACGCATCATAGTTTGATTTATCGTATAAGACAAAGGATTTCCTTTGGCCTCTTTTACATATTCAATATTAAATCCACGATCTAATCCTTGCTTTAAATGTTCATTTGCAAATTTCTCGGCAGGTAAAACCTGTTCTATTTTTTCACTTTCGGCCAAAGGAGATTGAGAATTCTTGGCTGCTTGGTTTTGATCTAATTGCACCCATAAATATTCTAAACTGTCCGGGGAATTATTATAATACGTTACCGTTTCTGAGCCGCTTAATTTAGCTTTTCTATCATCCAGCTCCACATCTATTTTATAATCAGCCTGTTGTTGATAATAGGCTGGTCCTGGAGCTCCAGATGCTGTACGAAACATATTAGGCGTCGCTAACAAATCATACATTTGGCTAAACTTGTTCGTGTCGTATTTTCCTGATTGCTTAGACGTTACAACAGGAGCTTTTTCTTGAGCAAGTAAAATTACTGGAAAAAGGAATAATAAAGTGATTTTTTTCATGTGTAGAATGCAAATTATTTGAGCGCGTGAAAATAATAATTTTTAACAAATTTCTCGCATTATATCAATATTTTAACATTCCTATTTTATTAGAATCAGTAAAAAGAATACTGTTTTTCTCTCCCAGCACTGTAACATGGGTTATATTTTGCTGTTCTGAATTCCAATCGATCAAAATTGTGTTGGCAATTTCAATCGAATTAATCTTGGTAATATCTTTTATGCTGCAATAACATACAAGCACATCACCCTCTAATTCTTTGCTTAGAAAATTGATTATTTTAGATTGTCCATTTACTTTTACTGAGAATTTTTCCAAGAAATATTTCTTCAGCAAAAGAATTTCTTCTGGTGATTCTTTTTCAGATCCTAAATTGAGTTTTTTATTATACTTTTTCTCTAACGCTTTATTCAAATCATCAACAAAAATGCGGGATGTAATTTGGAGCATTTTTTTTTCGGGAGCATAATTTACCTGATAAACCGCCATATAAAATTTATGAACACTAAAAGCAGTTAAACTCAGAAATAAAATTCCAATAAAAGTATATAGGACTGTTTTTTTCATAAGAAGATTCTATTTATTTTTTATCGGAATATGGTATCGCCTTTCTTCAATCTTATTTATGTTTTGGAATCATGGCGATTTCATTTTTCAAAAGTAGTAATTCTTTTAAACTCTTTATTTTTTGTTACCAAGAAATCCATCAATTGAAATTCATTATCTGATTTCATAAATAGCTTTGATTTAGGATCATTTTCACAAAAAATAAGAAAGAGACCTATTTCATCATCATTTAACTTCAATGTGTTTGTAAAAAAGGAATAGCCAACTTTATTCATTGTGAGTTCCGTAAAACTTTTATCGGTAGTAAAGTCGGTTTTTTCAGGATTATTTTTTCTCAAAGCTTTTAAGACATCTTTATAAACTCGAACAAAGTTTACTCCGTTTTCAATACTTCCATCGGGTGGCATCGTTCTGTTTTTTGGGGATGATTTTGCATCGTCAAAATATTGCTTATCCACAATTGCCTGCGAACCTCCTGAAATCGGGCTAATTTTTTTATTTCCCGAAACTACCACTTCCGGCAATTGATTGACAAAAGCAATTAGTTTCACTCTTAATAGTACAGTTAACATATCTTTTCCAGTAAGCACTACTTTTCTGGATTTAAAAGCTATACCCGAAAAAACTAAGGTGTCTTTGGCTTTTGCCAAAATACTAAAATATCCTTGTTGATTTATAACCGTTCCTGTCTTAGAATTCACATTAAAAACAATCCCATTTTCTAACTTAATTGAATCATTTACGACTTGACCATACAATGTTTTTCTTGTCAATTGACTAAAACAAAATTGACAACACAAACACAAAACCAATATTATGATTTTATTTTTCATTTGTAATGATTTTAGTATAGTTTTCAGACAATCCAACAATCAGAAACATAATCAACGTTTTATTTTTAGATTTCAATGCTGCAGTAAAACTGGCATCTTCAACGCAATAATATTGAAACCCCTTGATATAATCAGTCGGTATTTTCAAAGTTTCTGAATAATATTTATCATCAAAAATCGGAACAAGTCGGTTTAAGGATTGTTCTTTCCCTTCAACTAGTATCTCTTTTTTAAGCATCGCCTTACGGCCTGAAATTGTGTTCAATAAACCATCAATCCCACCACCGGAAGTTGCAGTATATAATTTCCGTTCTGCTGGTGTATATTTTTTTTGACCATAAGGGATAATTCCTAAATTCTCAGCCGTTATTTGTGGATTTTCATTAATAATAACTTCCTTTAGTTCAATACTTTTGGGAGTCATTTGAATCTTAAGAATATCCTGCATTAAATCCTGTTTACTTATTCTCTTATGTAAAGTTACAAGATTTACAGCAGAAAAAATCAAAATATCCCCTTCTTTTACAAATAGTAAAAAAGAGCCATTCTTATCTGTTGTTGTTGCTTTTTGAGTTAACGAATTGACGATATTTATTCCTTCAACTGCAATTGCATCAGCACTAATTCTTCCTCGAATTTCTTTTTCAAAAGTAACTTGTCCAAAAGTAATAGTAGTGATAAAAAATAAAAAAAGCAGTAACGTATTATTTATTTTCACTGGTTAATATTTCGTTATATTTTATAGCTAATTCACCCAATAAAAACTCAATGGTGGTTTTATTTTTTGTGTCCAAAATTCGAGTGAATTTAATATTTTCAACTGCAAAATACTCAAATCCTTTTACATATTCAGAAGGAATTTTCAATTTATTTACAAAATGGTCAATGTCAAACAGATTTTCCAATTGCTTTAAATAAAACTCTTTTTTCTCTACTTCCAATTGCTTTTTGAGCATGCGTGTTCTACCGGAAAGGAAATTAAGTAATGGATCCGCTGAAATTGAACCACCAGCCATTCCTGACAAACTTGCTGATGCATTAAGATCAGTGGCGGTATATAATTTACGTTCAGCTACAGTATAGGATTTTTGTCCTTTTGGAATTATACCAAGAGAAATGGCATTGATATTGTCAAAACCCCTTCTAACAATGACCTCTTTTAATTGATTCATTATAGGTTCCATTTTAACAAGAAGCAATTCATTTTCAAAAGTTTTTTGTGTTAAAGCTACCCGAACCCCTTTGAACTGCATAGCAGAAAACAGCAGCGTATCCCCTGGAACAGCAGCTATTGAAAAATAACCGCCTTTTTCAGTAATTGCTGCTTTTTCAGTTTTTAAATTTATAATATAAATTCCTTCCAGATCTGACATGTCAGCAATAACTTTTCCCTTCAATTTTACAGGAACGGGTTCTTGAGCAAAGGCTTTGGAAGCAACTAAAAAAAAAAAAAGGCAAACAACTCTACTCATCAGATGATAATCAAATTTAGATTATTGGTACATTGTAAAAGTATCTTACTCTCTTCAAAATTAATTACTAATGACTTGGTAAAAATATGTTAATTAAAAAACGTAAAACATAACATTAAAATAGACAATTTTATACCTTTAACGCTTACTATTTCAAAACAAAACACAATGAAAAACATAATTATCGCCAGCACATCTGTCCTTCATGGTGGAGATTATTTAGACTACTTATTACCCCGATTAAGCTTGCATTTTCTAAATTGTAAAACCATACTTTTTATTCCCTATGCCCGTTCTGGAGGCATTTCACATGAGGAATACACATCAAAAGTAGCTTTGGCTTTTGCCAAAATAAACAAAACCGTAAAAGGAATTCATGAATTTGAAGATGCAGCAGAAGCTATTCAAAATGCAGAAGGAATTTTTACCGGAGGCGGTAATACTTTTTTACTGGTTTCACAATTGTATAAAAACAAAGTCATGACTGTTCTCGCTGATAACGTTAAAAAAGGAACTCCTTATTTAGGAACAAGTGCCGGAAGTAACATCTGCGGTCTAACGATGCAAACCACTAATGACATGCCTATTATTTATCCCCCGAGTTTTCAAACATTGGGATTGATTCCTTTTAATTTGAATCCACACTATTTAGATGCTGATGAGCAGTCAACACATATGGGTGAAACGCGCGAAACACGAATCAAAGAATTTCATGCATTTAATACCATTCCTGTTTTAGGATTACGAGAAGGAAGCTGGTTAGAGGTTCTAGGCGAAAAAATAATCTTAAGGGGAAATTTGTCTGCGAGACTTTTTAGACAAAATAAAATAGCGGAAGAATTAGAAAGCGGAAGTGATTTGAGTGCTCTAACATAATTCAGAAACGAATTTATACTAAATAAAAAAGCCGAAACTATTAAGTTTCGGCTTTGAAGAGCGAAAGACGAGGCTCGAACTCGCGACAACCAGCTTGGAAGGCTGGAGCTCTACCAACTGAGCTACTTTCGCATGACAAAATTTAAATAAAAAACCTCAAACCAAAATTTGAGGTTTTAGAGCGAAAGACGAGGCTCGAACTCGCGACAACCAGCTTGGAAGGCTGGAGCTCTACCAACTGAGCTACTTTCGCATTAACAACGGTGCAAATATAAATAATAATTCTGCTTCAATGCAAGTTTTTTTTCTGAAAAATCACAAACTACTCCCCACAATCTTTTTTAACAAAGCCGATATAAATCATAAAGAATTTAATATGAAAATATTATACCTTTATTAGGCTAAAAAAAAAGAATCCAAAACATTAAATAAATCTCTGCATTGGAGACATTTTCGGTAAGATATCCTAAACTTAGAGCTTATAAATCTATAGATCATTGTCATTTCGACGGCGATAATTTAGAGAATACCGCTCATTTTGGTTTGTTTGACAGGAATAGTCTAATTAAATCATTTCAATATTCGAAGCAAAAAATGATTTATTTGATGTAAAAAACAGTTTCAAATTCGGGGAATGGGAGTTTTAGAACAGTATCAAAAAAAGATTTTGGTGAAAAATTCATTCTCAGTTCTGAGAAATATTGTAAAGTCCTAAATACATTTAATTTGGTTTAATACCAGGAAAGAAGCAATTGTTTCTATGAGAAAATGGCCTACCAAATAAAAGGATTGCTTTTGCAAATAAAAGAAGTTCGAGAACACGTTGTCATGTTAAAAAAAACGAATGATGAATAAGTTATTTCTAATATTATTGCTATACTCAGCCATAAGTTGTAAAAAGGAAGAACTGAAAAGCGAGGTAATCTTGAAAAAAGAGATTCGAAATTCCTATGTTATCCCTGAAGGCAAATCAATTAGAATCGACACTACGCTACTAACCTCTTTTAACGATAAAACACTTTTCGATTTTTATAAATCGACTGAATATGAAACCGTTTGGCAATCTGACGAAAAGAGAAAAATAATTTTAGAAGAACTTCTTAAATCTGACGAAGAAGGACTAAATCCAGAGGATTATAAAGTAAAAAAACTACTTGAATTCGAAAAAAAATCAGCAACTCTAGACACTATAGATTTAGCAAAATATGATGTTTTACTAACCTCCAGTCTTGAAAAATACATTTCAAATCTAACTAATGGGATATTAAACCCGAGAAAACTATATAAAAACTGGGATTTAAAAGAGAACTATATTGATTTAAACGAAACTGTCACTCATTTACTAAAAAGCGATTCATTGGCCTCTAAAATAGAACAATTAAAACCCGGTCATATTGTTTACAAAAGACTAAAAAAGGCGCTTAAACTGATTCAAAGTTTTCCTAAATACAATTTCAAAAATTTAAAAATTACTGGGAGAATTTCTCCAAATGACACTAATCCTTCCATAATTGACATCAAAAAAAGATTAATCTATTGGAAAGATTTAAAGCCTAAAGACACTTTGACACCCGTTTATGAAGAAGAAACCGTAATGGCGTTAAAAAGATTTCAAAATCGTCATGGTTTAGCTCCTGACGAAATTATTAGAGAAACAACAATTGCTTTACTAAATTTCTCAAAAGAACAACGCATTCATCAAATTATCGTCAATCTCGAACGCTGGAAATGGTATCCAAAAGAAATGGGAAAAGAATACGTAATCATTAACATACCCGATTACAGATTGACTTTAGTCAAAGATAAAGATACTTTAAGAACACACAGAGTAATCGTGGGAAGAGCTAAAAGAAAAACACCAATCTTAAGTTCAAAATTAACGCAAGTGGTTTTTAATCCAACATGGACGGTTCCACCAACTATTTTAAGAGAAGATGTTATTCCTGCTATTTTAAAAAGCAAAAGCTATTTAACAACTTCAAACATTAAGATATATGATAGTGACGGAAGAATAGTAAGTCCTTATGAATGGCAATTATCCCAAGCAAAAAGTTATCGCTATGTACAAACTCCGGGAACTTTTAATTCCCTGGGTATGGTGAAAATTATTTTTCCAAATCGTTTCTCTGTTTATTTACATGATACGAATCACAGGGATTATTTTGATAAAATTGATCGCTCGTTGAGCTCAGGCTGCGTAAGAGTTGATAATCCGTTGGAATTAACAGAATATTTACTGAATGACCCCGTTAATTGGAACTTTGAAAAAATCACAACTACATTACAAAGCGAAAAAACAAAATTTGTCAAAATAAAAAAAGATGTTTCCTTTCATTTATTGTATTGGACTGCTTGGAGCGAAAACGACAAATTGATTTTCAGAGATGACATCTATAATCTTGACGTTGATTTATACAAGAAATTAAGAAACTAATTCTGATTCCAATTTAAATGCTCTTGATGGATGATAGATAAAGAAACATGATTTGTCTTTTATTGCATTGATTATATCTTTAGACAATTCTGCTGGCACTGCTGGGCAACCTTGACTTCTTCCTAATCTATGATTGTTTTTAATAAATGAATTAGAAACATATTCAGCTGCATGCATAACAACACCTCTTGCTCTGGCATTGTCATTAACTCCTTTTTCTAAACCATCTAATTTTAGTGACATGCCGTGTTTACCGCTATAAATTTCACCAGTTGCATAGAATCCTAAACTGCTTTTATAGGATTCGGCTGAATTTGAAAAAGTAGAAGCAAATTCATCGCCAGTATTTCTTCCATGTGCAACAAGCGTATTGAACAAGATTTCACCTGTTGTCAAGTTAATCACCCAAAGTCTTTTGGTATTGGATGATAAACTAAAATCAACTAAAGTTAAAATATCTTTCTTAATTAATCCTTTTTCTTTCAACAAATAATACCCTTTTAAAGCTTCTGAAAAACCTTCAAATTTAGGTAAGGCAAATTCGCTGGAATGCAAATTATTATATGCCATTTCAATAGTAGCTTCTACACTAGATTTTACCGTTTTGGCATAAACTACTGATTTAATACTCTTTGGCTCAGAAAAACTTGTTTTGCTTGGAGTGAATGAAACCAACATAAACAAAATAGCAGGAAATATCTTATAAATCATTGAATATCTTTAAGTTATAGATTAATTCGGGATTGCAAACGTACTCTAAAAAACAAGAATTAAAAAGTAATTAACAAAACTTTAGACCAGTATAACGAATTAAGAGCTGAAAATATTGAGCAAAAAATCATAATAAAATCACTTTCTATGTTAATTTTGTTATTTTTGTTTAGATACAATACTAATTTATGTCCAAATTGCATTTTACAGTCCTAATTATATTAATTTTCTATAGTTTCAATATCTATGGCCAAAAAAAGATTCTTTTAACAAAATCTATTTCAGAAAACATCACCATTGATGGGAAAATTAATGAGGAAATTTGGAAAACAAGCTCGATAGCTACCGATTTTGTCATGTTTGAACCTGATAATGGAAAACCAATAAGCACTGCTAAAAAAACGGAAGTTAGAATACTTTATGATAACAATTCCATTTATATTGCTGCAACATTATACGATGACGAACCCAATAAAATAAAAAGAGAAATCACAAAACGAGATGTTTTTGGAGTTTCAGATAACTTTTCAGTTAACATTAACGGATTCAATGACGGACAGCAAGACTTTCGCTTTTTTGTAAGTTCAGCAGGAGTTCAAGCAGATTGTTTAGCAATAGAGGAGAGCGAAGATTTTACATGGGATGCTATATGGTATAGCAAAACAACAATAACTGATTATGGCTGGACGGTCGAAATGAAAATCCCTTATGCAGCTTTACGATTTTCGAATACCAAAAAACAAACTTGGGGTTTGAATTTTATGCGGGAAATAAAACGCGACAATCAAAAATATACTTGGAATCGTGTTGATACAAAAATTGGCGCTGTAATTCCGCAGGCAGGTATTCTTCAAGGAATTGAAAATATAAAAACCCCTACCCGACTCTTTTTTATCCCTTATTCATCTGCTTATTACCAAGAAAATGATATCGCTTCGGGAACTACTTTTAAAGCTGGTTTAGATATAAAATATGGAATTAATGATTCCTTTACATTGGATGCTATCGTGGTCCCAGATTTTGGACAGACTAAATTTGACAATGCCATTTTAAACCTAGAACCTTTCGAACAAAAACTGGATGAAAACAGGCCTTTTTTTACAGAAGGAACTGATTTATTCAATAAAGGAGGTTTGTTTTATTCCAGAAGAATTGGTGGTTCACCAATCACAGAACCATTAATTGAAGCAAATGAAGAAATAATAAATTATCCTAACACTGTTAACTTACTTAATGCAGTAAAAGTTTCCGGAAGAACAGAAAAAGGTCTCGGAATTGGCTTTTTGAATGCTGTCACAAAAAAAACATACGCTACTATTCGTGATAATGATACTAACGAGGCTAGAAAAGAAGTCATAGAACCACTTACCAATTATAATATATTGGTTTTAGACCAACGTTTTAATCAAAATTCATCAGTTTCATTTGTAAATACAAATACAACTCGTAATGGAGGATTCAGAGACGCTAATGTTTCTGCTTTATTATTCGATTTGAAAACAAAAGCAAATACCTATAATTTATATGGCGATTTCAAATACAGTGCTATCAATACAGTTGAAAATTATGACGGCTACAAAACAGAATTAAATTTCGCAAAAATAAGTGGAAGATATCGATACTTACTTTCAGGAAAATACATTTCTAAAGATTATGATATAAATGATCTTGGAATTATTTTTTACACTAATTATAACAGCATTGCTGCAAATGGAAGTTATAGAATATTGAATCCAACAAATAAATTCAACACATTTAAAGTATATCAAGAAATAAGTTTAGAAACTCAAAATACAACAGGAAAAATACAGGAGGCCTATTCTATTACCCAAATAAAAGCAACAACCTTAAAAAATAATTATTTTGAATTATTTTTAAGAATAAACCCCATAGATAGATATGATTTTTATGAACCTCGAGAACTAGGAAGATATGTTTATATACCTAAAAGTATTTTAGGATATGCCGCATTTGTTAGTGATCAAAACAAACCATTTACTTATGAAGCTGAAACATCAATAACTAAATTTGATGAAAATCAAAGAGTAACTTATATGTTAAATGGCGGTGTCAAATATAGATTTAACGATAAACTTTCCTTAGCACATGGCATCCAATATACTCGAAAAGTAAACGACAGAGGTTGGGTAGACCAAGACAACACGGGAATCATTTTTGCAGAGCGCAACAGGGAAATATTACAAAATGACCTTACAGGAAAATATGCCATAAATAATAAAATGACCCTAAACTTAACGGCTCGTTATTACTGGTCCTATTCTCAAAATCATCAATTTCTAACTTTACAGGATAATGGTTATTTAGCTCAAAATAATGCTTATTCATTAAATAAAAACAGAAATTTTAATTCCTGGAATTTTGATTTATCGTATTCCTGGTGGTTTGCTCCAGGTAGTGAAATCTCTATTTTATACCGCAACTATGCACTCGAAAGTACTCGAAACGTTC
This sequence comes from Flavobacterium cryoconiti, assembly GCF_048158645.1. Classification (NCBI taxonomy): domain Bacteria; kingdom Pseudomonadati; phylum Bacteroidota; class Flavobacteriia; order Flavobacteriales; family Flavobacteriaceae; genus Flavobacterium; species Flavobacterium cryoconiti. The sequence continues at coordinate 273,090 of NZ_JBLNKW010000005.1, forward strand.
AAAAAGATTTATCCACTAATTTCAAAAATGTTTTTGACAGTAATCTGACTACTATTTTTTCCATTAGTCTTCGTTACTTTATTGATTACAATGTTGTAAAAAGTAAATTTTAACCCAAAAAGAAAGCTTCATAAAATGAGATTGAAAAACACTCCGTTTTCAATCTCATTTTTTTATGCAATGAAACGCAGCTTAATTTTTTATTAAAAAAACTGTAACAAATTCTTAAAAGTACAGTCTATTATTCTGATTCGATTAAAAGAATCATAGCAATCATCAAAATCAATCAACTTCAATCAAAATCAATCAAAATTAAATGAAAAAATTACTCCTTATAATCACACTCTTTTTTTCATTATTTGGCTACAGCCAGAAAAAAACTTTACAAACTAAATTCATCACTGACAACATAACTATTGATGGAAAATTAGATGAAAATGTTTGGAAATCAGTCCCTGTGGCTAAAGACTTTATCATGTTTGAACCAGACAATGGCAAACCCATTGCAGAAAATAAAAAAACCGAGATAAAAGTTTTATATGACAATGACGCCATATATGTTGCCGCATTGATGTACGATAATGAACCTAATAAAATATTGAAAGAAATCTCACAAAGAGATAATTTTGGTGCTTCTGATATTTTTGGAGTTTTTGTAAACGGTTACAATGACGGGCAACAAGATTTTCGGTTTATAGTATCCGCATCAGATGGACAAGCTGATTGTATAGGAACCGATACAAATGGAGAAGATTACTCTTGGGACGCAGTTTGGAAAAGTAAAGCAGTAATCACGGATTTTGGTTGGGTAGTTGAAATGCGAATTCCATATGCCGCGCTACGTTTTTCGGGTGAGAAAAAACAAACTTGGGGACTCAATTTTTTTAGAGAAATAAAACGGGACCAGCAAAAATATAGTTGGAATTTTATTGATTCAAAAATTGGAACTTTTACGCAACAAACTGGTGTTTTAGAAGGAATTGAAAATATAAAAACACCTACCCGACTGTTTCTTTTACCCTATTCTTCTTTTTATGTAAATGCTAATTCACAGCAAAAAACTACGGGTACACTTAAAGGTGGTTTAGATATAAAATATGGCATAAATGACGCATTTACACTTGATGCCATACTTATTCCTGATTTTGGCCAAACAAAATATGATGATCAAATTTTGAATTTAGGTCCTTTCGAACAACAATTTAATGAGAACAGACCTTTTTTTACAGAAGGAACGGATTTATTCAGCAAAGGAAACCTACTCTATTCCAGAAGAATTGGTGGAAGACCATCAAATTATCCAACTATTGCGAGCAATGAAAAAATTATTGACAATCCTTCAAGCATCAATCTTATCAATGCCTTAAAAGTGTCCGGTAGAACAAAAAATGGGTTAGGGATAGGGATTTTAAATGCAGTTACTGAAAAAACATATGCAACGATTCAAAATAATGATACCAATGAAACAAGAAAAGAGTTAGTTGAACCGTTAACTAATTATAATGTATTGGTTTTAGATCAGCGCTTTCGCAAAAACTCCTCAGTTTCATTTATCAATACAAATGTAACCAGAAACGGAAGTTTTCGTGATGCAAATGTTTCAGCATTAGTCTGGGATTTAAACACTAAGAAAAACACCTATAATCTCTCTGGAAATTTCAAGTACAGCATCATAAACGATACCGAAGACAAGAAAGGGACTTTTACTTCCTTAAACTTTGGAGAAACTTCTGGAAAATACAGATACAGCCTTGGAACAGAAATAGTTTCTAAAAATTTCGACAGCAATGATTTAGGAATCAACTTTGAAACCAACTACTATGCTATTTATGGAAACACAAATTATAGAATATTAAATCCCACAAAATATTTCAACACTTTCGTAGCGAATTTCAACATGTACAGTCAATTTCAAAAAGAGACGGGAAAAATTCAAGCAAATAATATCAATGTAAATATAAATTCTAATAATAAACAAAATCATTATTTTGGATTAGGAATAAATGCAAATCCTATTGAATCCTATGATTACTATGAATCAAGAACAGAAAACAGGCCTCTAATTTTTCCAAAAAGAATGGGAGGCTGGTTCTACTTTTCTTCTAATTACAATAATAAATTCGCAATAGACTTTAATCCCTCTTTTGCAGTTTTAAGCGAACCCGGAAGAAATTCATATGGCTTTTTACTTGGTCCAAGATACCGCTTCAACGATAAATTTGCTTTAAATTACAGCTTCAACTTTTTTAGACAAAACAATAACAAAGGATATATAGATAGTGTTGATGATGATTTAAATTCAGCAACCCCTAACACCATAATATTTGCTAATAGAAATGTAATTACCTATTCTAATTCACTTACTGGAAAATACTCTGTTAACAGCAAAATGACTTTTAATCTATCTTTACGACAATATTGGTCCTTTGCCGAAAATAAAAACTTCCTCTCTCTGGAACAAAACGGAAGATTAAAGGATTATACGAATTTTGCCGAAAACAGAAACTCAAGTTTTTATTCTTGGAACGCTGATTTATCCTATTCCTGGTGGTTTGCCCCTGGAAGTGAAGTCTCTATTTTATATAGAAACAATGCAGCCAATTTTCAAAGAGAAATCGACAAAGATTTTGGAAGAAACGTTACTACTTTGTTAACCAATGATCAACTTAAACATGTTTTTTCAATAAGTATTCGTTATTTCATAGATTATAACGCCGTAAAAAATAAATTCTAAGTTGCATTAATTTTAGAAAACTACGGTTTCTGCAACAAAATCATCATTATTTGTTATTGTTATGTTACGAATGAATAATAGTGATTTCGATTGCTTCGAACATTTTTAGAAATGCTTTATCTTTGTTCAAAATATTTTACAATGAACAAAAAAGTAATTCTTATGATTTTGGACGGTTGGGGAAAATCTCCTGACCCTAAGGTATCTGCAATTGATAATGCCAATGTACCATTTATAAATAGCCTTTATAAAAATTACCCAAGTGCTCAACTTAGAACAGATGGTCTAAATGTAGGTTTGCCGGAAGGACAAATGGGAAACAGCGAAGTAGGTCACATGAACCTTGGCGCTGGAAGAATAGTATATCAGGATTTAGCCAAAATAAATCTTGCCGTAGCACATAATACTTTAGCAAAAGAACAAGTCTTGGTTGATGCTTTTACTTATGCTAAAGAAAATAATAAAAAAGTACACTTCTTAGGATTGGTTTCTGATGGTGGTGTTCACTCCCATACTTCTCATTTACGAGGTTTGATTGATGCAACACAACAATACGGATTACAAAAAGTCTTTGTTCACGCCTTCACTGATGGTCGTGATGTTGATCCAAAATCAGGAAAAAATTATATTCAGGATTTAGAAGATTATATCGCAAATACTACTGTAAAAATAGCTTCTGTTATTGGACGTTATTACGCGATGGACCGTGACAAACGTTGGGAAAGAGTAAAACTAGCTTACGATTTATTAGTAAACGGAACTGGAACTCATTCAAAAAATGCCGTAGCATCAATAGAAGAAAGTTACAAAAATAATGTAACTGATGAATTTATTAATCCAATGGTTGTGGTTGATGATAATGACAAACCCCTAGCTACTATTGAGGAAGATGATGTAGTTATTTTCTTTAATTTCAGAACCGATAGAGGAAGAGAATTGACCGAAGCGCTTTCGCAACAAGATTTCCATGAGCAGAACATGCACAAATTGAATTTGTATTATGTAACACTTACCAATTATGACGAAACGTATAAAAACGTAAAAGTTGTTTATAATAAAGATAACATTACCGAAACTCTTGGCGAAGTTTTAGAAAAAGCACATAAAAAACAAATTCGTATTGCCGAAACAGAGAAATATCCTCACGTGACTTTCTTCTTTTCAGGCGGAAGAGAATTACCTTTTGATGGCGAAAGTCGCATCTTGAAAAATTCTCCAAAAGTAGCCACTTATGATTTGCAACCCGAAATGAGTGCATTTGAATTGACAGATGCTTTAGTTCCTGAACTTGAAAAAGAAGAAGTAGATTTTGTATGTCTTAATTTTGCCAATGGCGATATGGTAGGTCATACAGGGATTATGAGTGCAGCGATAAAAGCTTGTGAAGCCGTTGACAAATGTGTCGAAAAGGTAATCACAACAGCATTAGCTCATAATTACACTACCATTGTAATTGCAGATCACGGAAACTGTGAAACTATGATTAATCCTGATGGAAGCCCTAATACTGCGCACACAACAAATCCAGTTCCAATTATTTTGGTAGACAAAGATTTGAAAACCATTCATGATGGCGTTTTAGGTGATATTGCTCCAACTGTTTTAGAATTGATGGGAGTTGAAAAACCAGCGGTTATGACCTGTCATTCTTTGTTGTAAAACGTAGAAATAATTTGAATCAAAAATTTTAAATACGATTTAATAAAATTCAAAAAGCTGTTCTAATTTGGAACAGCTTTTTTATTATCAAAAAATTGACATCAAAAGTTCTCATAAAATTGTACTTTTGCAAACTGAAAATTCGAAATTATGATTATAGTAAAATCACGTGAAGAAATAGAATTGATGCGAGAAAGCGCATTGATCGTATCAAAAACATTAGGAATGATTGCTTCTGAAATAAAAGAAGGGGTCACCACTTTATATTTAGACAAATTAGCAGAAGAATTCATTCGTGATCACGGAGCTGAACCAAGTTTTCTTGGTTTGTATGGTTTCCCAAATTCACTTTGCATGAGTCCAAACGCGCAGGTGGTTCATGGAATTCCAAATAATAAACCATTGGAAAGTGGCGATGTAATCTCTGTAGATTGTGGTGCTTATAAAAATGGATACCATGGCGATCACGCTTATTCTTTTGAAATTGGCGAAGTAGCTCCTGAAACCAAAAAATTATTGCAAATAACCAAAGAATCTTTATACGTAGGAATCCGAGAATTAAAATTAGGAAATCGCGTGGAAGATGTTGGAAATGCTATTCAAAGATACACTGAAGCACATGGATACGGAGTTGTTCGTGAGTTAGTAGGACACGGAGTAGGACAAAAAATGCATGAAGACCCTGAAATGCCTAACTATGGTAAAAAAGGAAGAGGAAAGCTTTTTGTTGAAGGAATGGTTGTAGCTATTGAACCTATGATTAATTTAGGAACCCGAAACATCAAACAATTAAAAGACGGCTGGACAATCCTTACTGCCGATGGAAAACCAAGTGCCCATTTTGAGCATGACGTTGCGATTATCGATGGGAAACCAGAGATTTTATCGACTTTTGGATACATCTACAAAGCGTTAGGAATTGTGAGTAATGAAGAAGATGAGTTTAGAAGAGAGCCTTTAGTTTTATAAATTATTTAAAAGCTCAACATGAATTAAAACCCAAATTAAATGACTTTAAATCACTTATATCATTACCCTTTTTTGAAACAAATAAGTGATTAAAGTCATATAAGAAAATCTAAAGTTGTAAAAGCGAATCTCTCTGAAACAAAAATGAAAAAACTCTTTAAACTTATACTCAATACCATTCCGCGTCCTTTACTTATTCGGTTAAGTTACGTGGCTCGTCCCGTTCTTGCATTAGCATTGAAAGGAAATACATTTACGGATCCTATTGATGGAAAAAGTTTCAAAATGTTTCTGCCTTACGGTTATGGAACACAAAGAAACAATGTACTTTCGCCTAGTACCCTATCACTGGAAAGACACCGTTTGTTGTGGTTGTATTTGAATGAAGAGACTGATTTTTTTACTTCATCAGAAAAAAAGAAAGTGCTACACTTTGCACCGGAACAAGCTTTTTATAAATTGTTTCGAAATCAAAAAAATCTGGATTATACCACAACCGATTTATTTTCACCTCTTGCTGATGTGAAAGCAGATATTTGTGATTTGCCTTTCGAGGACAATCAATATGATGTTATTCTTTGCAATCATGTTTTGGAACACATTCCGGATGATACGAAAGCGATGCAGGAATTATATCGAGTTTTGAAACCAGGAGGAATGGCGATTTTACAAATCCCACAAGAGTTGTCCAGAGCCACTACATTTGCAGATGATACTATTACTGACCAGAAAGAACGTGCTAAAATCTTCGGACAATACGACCACGTGCGTATTTATGGACGAGATTATTTTGATAAATTAAGAAGTATTGGTTTTAAAGTAATCGAAGAAGATTACACCAATAAAATAGCCCCGGAATTGGTAGAAAAATATTGTTTGGCAAAAGGGGAAATTATTCCTGTTTGTTTTAAATAGATTTAAGACAGTTAAAATAAAACTGCTCCATAATTGGCATAATAATAGTGTTGCTTAATTCCGTATATTTACACTTCAGCAATTCAAAACATATGCTTAAAGCTTTTTTTCAAAAAATAGTATTGCTTTTCATAATTACTTCTGCTACTGCTCAAGTAGAAAAAGAGGTTGCTCCACCGTATAATGTTAAGACGATTTCTTTTGTTCAAAGCAATCAAAATGTAATTCCGATTTTTAAATTAGGAGAAGGGTTTCAGTTGCAATTCGATGATTTGTTTGGCAATGAAGCTGATTATTACTATGACATAACCCATTGCGACTATAATTGGAATCCTACAGAAATCCCTAAAAGTGAATACTTGAAAGGATTTGATAACCAAAGAATATCAGATTACACCAATTCTTTCAACACATTACAAATCTATTCCCATTATAGACTGGCTATTCCAAATCAGTTTACACAATTATTAATCAGTGGCAATTACATACTGAAAATTTTAAACGACAGTAAAGAAGTCGTCTTTTCTAGGAAATTTATTCTTTATGAAGATCGGGTTACGGTTCCTATTCAAGTAAAAAGAGCGAGAACTGTCAGCAATTTAGATTCTAAACACAACTTAGAATTTACCATTAAATCAAGTACCATTACTTTTCAAAATCCTCTTAAAAATGTAAAAGTAGTTTTACTTAAAAATGGACAATTCAATGACGCAATTACAAACATTACCCCTCAATACACGATTGGGAACGATTTAATTTATAAATATGATACCCAAACCCAATTTTGGGCAGGAAACGAATTTTTATACTTTGAAAATAAAGATATTAGAGCCGCCAATAATAATGTAGCCCGTGTAGATTCTAATAATGAGATCTATAGTTCTTATTTATATACTAATAATGCCCGAACAAATTATCCGTATTCCGTAACACAAGACGTAAACGGAAATTTTGTTGTCAAAAATATAAACGCGACCAATAATGAAATTGAAGCTGATTATGCATGGGTCTATTTCAGTCTTTCGGCTCCAACTTTTAGAATGAATAAAGACATTTATATCACCGGAATGTTCAATAATTATAATTTAACTACAGAATATAAAATGGATTATAATGAAAAGAAAAGTATTTATGAAAAAGCAATTTTAATAAAGCAAGGATTTACTAATTTTCAATATACAGTTGCTGACAGCAAAGGTATTATCGATCATGAAAATGCAATTGACGGGAATTTTTATCAAACAGAAAATGATTACTCCATAATGGTCTATTACCGAGAAAATACCGATCGATATGATAGAGCCATCGGAAAAGGCACGGCAAATTCATTAAATATCATCAACTAAAAAAACTTTTCGAAAAAACGACTATACAAAATCAATTTTTTGTAAATTTGTCGGTATTAAGCACCTATTCACATATTTAGTATGGTTTCTCAAATAACAAGAGGCATAAAGATAACGGTATTGACTAGTTTTGAAGGCACCTACTTCAAAAACTATAAGATTCACTTTGCCTTTAGTTATGAAATTACAATCGAAAACCACAGTAAAGATTCCGTACAATTAACCTCTCGTCATTGGGAAATTTTTGACTCTTTAAATGACCTTGAAGTAGTAGATGGAGAAGGTATAATTGGCAAAAAGCCCGTTTTAAAACCAGGAGAATTCCACACTTACAGTTCCGGTTGTTTATTATCATCCCCTTATGGAGCAATGAAAGGGTATTTTAATATGATCAATTTTACTTCTACAAAAACTTTCAAAGTTATTGTGCCTACCTTTAGATTGTGTGCTCCATTTGCATTAAACTAAAATCATCCCCTTTATTTCTAGGAGTTATTCCAGCTATTCATTACAAGTCCTCATAAAAATAGCATTTTTGCAAGCCCTAAAAAGAGCTTCCGTTGGTCGCTTTTTTAGAGCCGCAAGAAAAGCTTATTTTACTCCTGGCTTTTCATTTCTATCTGGCTACAACACAAACGATCTAATTTATTACCAATAGTTTTATAGCAACAAATGACGATTTTTCAAACAATCATTCGTACTTTTGTGAAAAAAATTACCACACACAAACATTCGCTAATTTTATAATTTTACAAATATGTTAAAAGGATTTTTTCATGTACCAAAAGCGGTAAACGAACCAGTAAAAGGATACGCACCAAATTCATCAGAAAAAGCAGCTGTTCAAGCAGCTTATGCAAAAATGTGGAATTCTAAAATCGATGTGCCTTTATATATTGGAAACGAAGAAATTAGAACTGGAAACACAAAAAACATGACCGCTCCTCACGATCATAAACATATCGTAGGAACCTATCATTTAGCTGAAAAATCTCATATTGAAAGCGCCATTGCAAATGCATTAGAATCTAGAACTGCATGGGCAAATATGGCTTGGGAACAAAGAGCAGCGATTTTCCTTAAAGCGGCTGAATTGATTGCAGGTCCATACAGAGCCAGAATAAATGCTGCAACTATGATTGCGCAATCTAAAAACATTCATCAAGCCGAAATTGATGCTTCTTGTGAATTTATCGATTTTTTACGTTTCAACGTAGAATTTATGACCCAAATTTACGGCGATCAGCCTAATTCAAATTCGGATATGTGGAACCGATTAGAATACAGACCACTTGAAGGTTTTGTATATGCTATCACTCCTTTTAACTTCACTGCCATAGCTGGAAATCTTCCTGCGAGTGCTGCAATGATGGGTAATGTTGTTATTTGGAAACCAAGCGACAGCCAAGTTTTCTCAGCACAAATCATCATTGAAGTTTTCAAAGAAGCCGGAGTACCTGATGGTGTTATCAATATTGTTTTTGGAGACGCTTTGATGATTACCGATACTGTTTTGGCAAGCCGTGATTTTGCCGGAATTCACTTTACAGGTTCAACTCATGTATTCAAAGATATTTGGTCAAAAATTGGAACAAACATCCACCATTATAAAACCTACCCAAGAATCGTAGGAGAAACTGGAGGAAAAGATTTTATTATCGCGCATCCAAGTGCTAATGCAAAACAAGTTGCAACAGGAATTGTACGTGGTGCTTTCGAATTTCAAGGTCAAAAATGTTCCGCAGCTTCAAGAGCGTATGTGCCACAAAGTTTATGGCCAGCCATAAAAGAACAGCTAATCACTGATACAAAATCCATGAAAATGGGTTCTCCAGAAGATTTTGGTAATTTTATCACGGCAGTTATTCACGAAGGTTCTTTTGACAAATTGGCAAGTTTTATTGACCAAGCCAAAAAAGATACTGATGCCGAAATTATAGTTGGTGGTAATTATGATAAATCTGTTGGTTATTTCATTGAACCGACAATAATTGTAACTACCAATCCTCATTACACCACAATGGAAACCGAGTTGTTCGGACCAGTAATGACAATTTTCGTTTACGAAGATGCTAAATGGGAAGAAACTTTAGAATTAGTTGATACCACTTCAGAATATGCTTTAACAGGTGCTGTTTTCAGTCAAGATCGTTATGCTATTGAGCAAGCGACTACCAAATTACAAAATGCTGCCGGGAACTTCTATATCAATGACAAACCAACTGGAGCTGTTGTAGGAATGCAACCTTTTGGTGGTGCAAGAGCATCCGGAACTAATGACAAAGCGGGTTCAGCATTGAACTTATTGCGTTGGGCTTCGCCAAGAACTATCAAAGAAACTTTTGTTACTCCAGAAAATTACAGATATCCATTTTTAGGAGAATAAGGATATAGATTGAGGATTTTCGGATGAAAATTTTAGATTAAAAAACCTCCAAGAATTCAAATAATTTTGAAGTCTTGGAGGTTTTATTTTTTAAAACCTAAAATATAATAAGCATAGTTTTTACTAATTATATAACCAAATTAAAAAGGAAGATTATTAAAAATCATAATTTGAAATTGAGTTCGGCTCGTAGCTGGTAAAAGTTGAGACATCACACCCGCCTCTACTTTAACATATTTATTGAAACAGTATCCAATACCGCCATAAACACGATCCCTATCATAATGATTTTGTTTTGTATTGATGAAGACTTCGTTTGACAACGAGGCATAAACTGCATTTTTCTCCATCACTTTTTTATTTATTGGGATATTCAACGCTAGCGAATAACGGAAACGTATTTTAAAATTATCTTGAAGAAATCGTTGTTCAAAACGATATCTATGCGAAATACTCACTCTCCCAAACTGTTGTTTGGTGATAAATTGCTGGAAAATCCGATGCTCATCCGTTCGGATCTTCTCATCTGTTCCCGCTATATAAGGTTCCGAATGAATGTAAGCATAACCAAGTAATACATTATTATTGTTTTCAGATAAATTATAGCCTAAACCTGTTCTTACCATTAATTGTTCAAGATCCCCAGCAAAATTAAAGTTTCTATATTGTACCTCATTATGCCAATTCCATCTATCATTTATTTTTTGGTTACCCAAATAAGCGAACCAATTCCCTACATCTGATTTTTGCGCATTACTATTAGCGGTTACAAATAACAGCATCAAAAAGCAAAATGATATTACTTTATTTTTCATTAAATTTTATTATTTTAAGTCCTGAATCTCGTTGTTTTCAGACACAAATTCAATACAGCAATACAATTTCTAAACCACAAACTTCAGTGGCACATGCACCACTTTTTTAGTCTCAAAGAATTCATCTTCGAAAAAGTCTGCTAAATTATATTCCGTCGCTTTTGGAAAATCCTTTAACTCTTCGGTTAAATCACCGCCTTTAAGATAGAGAATACCGTTTTTCAATTCGTGTTTGTTATTCTTCTTGATTTTGGTTTTTACCCAAGAAACAAAATCAGGCATATTCGTCACCGCGCGACTCACTATAAAATCGAAATCACCTTTTACATTTTCGGCACGCAATTGTTCCGCTTTTACGTTTTTAAGTTCCAATGCTTCGGCAACAGCCTGAACCACTTTGATTTTTTTAGCAATAATATCAATCAGAAAAAAACGTGTTTCCGGAAAAAGAATCGCCAATGGAATTCCAGGGAATCCACCGCCAGTACCAACATCCAAGACATAAGTTCCCGGTTCAAATTTTATAATTTTTGCAATTCCCAACGAATGCAGAATATGTTTGGTGTATAAAGCATCAATATCTTTTCTAGAAATGACATTGATTTTTTCGTTCCAATCGTGGTATAGAAAATCCAATTTTGTGAATTGCTCTTTTTGAATATCGGTTAAATAAGGAAAATACTTAAGAATCTCGTCCATGCTCTAATTTTTTAACAAAAGTACTATTTTTAGATTGTAAATATTTAACTCAATTTTGCATATTGAAAATTTATAATAATTACCTTTGGGAATTATTATAAAATTATATGAACAAGACCGCTCCTACATTTGCAAAGCAAGACAATCTGAAGTTTTTCAGAACGCTTAACTCGCGGGTAAACAATTACTTCAAGGAAAATAATATTCAAAAAACTGGAAATTGGAGACTTTATTTGAAAACCATAATTCTGTTTACTGTTTTTCTTGCGCCGTATTTTTTGATACTAACGTTGGATATGCCGTTTTGGGCTCATCTGTTATTGACTATTGTCATGGGAATAGGTATGGCCGGAGTGGGAATGAATGTAATGCACGATGGAAACCACGGTTCTTATTCTAATAAAAATTGGGTAAATAAATTCATGGGAGGAACTATTTATGTTCTTGCAGGAAATGTATATAACTGGCAAGTACAACACAATGTTTTACACCATACCTATACTAACATTCCCGGTCATGATGAAGATTTAGATGCCGGACGTGTCATTCGTTTTACAAAAGAAGCCAAATGGTATAACTTTCACCGTTTTCAACAATATTATTCCGTTTTTCTATATGGATTACTAACTTTCAATTGGGCTATTACAACTGATTTTAAACAAATGAGAAGTTACCTGAAAAGAAAATTATCCTATGGTGAAGCCAAAAGCCCAAAAATACTTTGGACCACTTTAATCATTACAAAAGTAATTTATGTTTCCATTTGGATTGTATTACCAATTCTTATAGGAATTACATGGTGGAAGGTACTTATTGGATTTTTTGTAATGCATTATACCGCAGGATTAATTCTTAGTGTTGTTTTTCAATTGGCACATGTTGTGGAAGAAACCACTAATCCTTCTCCAAATGAATTAGGAGAAATGGACAATACTTGGGCCATTCATCAATTGTTTACCACAACCAATTTTGCACCAAAAAACAAAATTGTAAACTGGTACACAGGAGGATTAAACCACCAAATCGAACACCATATTTTTCCAAATATTAGTCATATACATTACGGCAAAATTGCAAAAATTGTAAAAGAAACTGCTCAAGAATGTAACTTGCCTTATTACGAATATAAAACGATGCGAAGTGCTGTTATTGCTCACTTTAAGCATTTGAAAGAATTGGGAATGAAACCAGAATTAAGTGCATAAAATAAATAAACTAAAAAATAATAATTAACCTCCCTTAACTCCTGCATAGGAATTCGGGGCTTTCAAAACTTTTTTAATGAATAATCCACTTTCAGACAGAATTAACAATCTAGCTACGTCACAAACACTAGCAATGGCTGCTTTGGCCAGAGAATTAAAAGCACAAGGAAAAGATATCATCAGCTTAAGTTTAGGCGAACCTGATTTTAATACGCCAGACTTTATTAAAGAAGCGGCAAAAAAAGCGATTGATGAAAATTACAGCACGTATTCTCCAGTAGAAGGATATGCTGAATTAAAAGAAGCAATTTGCAGAAAATTTAAAAGAGACAATAATTTAGAGTACAAACCCTCTCAAATTGTAGTTTCAACTGGAGCAAAACAATCTTTGTACAATATTGCGCAAGTAATGTTAAACGATGGTGACGAAGTAATTTTACCTGCTCCTTACTGGGTTTCTTATTTCGAAATCGTAAAATTATCTGGTGGAGTTCCTGTAGAAGTTCCAACTTCTGTAGATACTGATTTCAAAATCACACCAGAACAATTAGAGGCAGCTATCACACCAAAAACCAAAATGATGTGGTTCAGTTCCCCTTGTAATCCAAGCGGATCTGTGTACAACAGAGAAGAGTTAACGGCTTTGGCAAAAGTATTGGAGAAATATCCAAACGTTTATGTTGTTGCTGATGAAATCTACGAGCACATCAATTTCTCAGGAACTTTTTGTAGCATCGCTTCAATCCCGGGAATGTTAGAAAGAACGATTACCGTAAATGGAGTAGCAAAAGCTTTCGCTATGACAGGATGGAGAATCGGATATATTGGCGCTCCTGAATTCATCGCTAAAGCGTGTACAAAAATTCAAGGACAAGTAACAAGTGGTGCTAACAGTATTGCACAACGTGCTACTATTACTGCTGTTGATGCTGATCCAAGCGTTTTAAAACACATGGTTGACGCTTTCCATAGCCGTAGAGATTTAGTGGTTGGATTATTGAAAGACATTCCTGGAGTAAAAATCAACGTTCCAGAAGGTGCTTTTTACGTATTCCCAGACGTTTCTTCTTTTTTCGGAAAAACATTGAAAGGAACTTTCATCAAAGATGCAAATGACTTTTCTATGTACCTTTTAGGCGAAGCGAATGTAGCAACCGTAACTGGTGACGCATTTGGTAACCCGGACTGTATCCGTTTTTCTTACGCAACAAGCGAAGATTTATTGAAAGAAGCATTACGCAGAATAAAAGAAGCGGTATCATTAACCGAAGTTCCTGCATAATATAAAATTTGTTTAAAATTTAAAATAGTTTAAGGTTTAAAGTTTCATCGCTTTATACTTTAAACTATTTTTTTATAGGCATGCCCCGCTGAAAAAGCGGGTCGGGCTATCCGTTGCAATCTTTTTATTACCTTCGCTATCGCTGCGGGAATAAAAAGGATTTTCACTCCTATCCCTCATGCAAAAACAATGAAAAAGTACGGATAGCTAGCGAGCAGTCACTAACACGATAAATATGAAAATACTACTTCTCGGCTCAGGCGAATTAGGAAAAGAATTTACAATCTCCGCCCAACGCATTGGACAAATCGTAATTGCGGTAGATAGTTACGAAAATGCTCCTGCCATGCAAGTTGCACATGATTTTGAAGTCATCAATATGCTGGATGGTGAAGCTTTAGATAGAATCGTTGCCAAACACCAACCTGATTTCATTGTTCCAGAAATAGAAGCCATTCGTACCGAACGTTTTTATGATTACGAAAAACAAGGAATCACAGTAGTTCCATCGGCGAAAGCGGCAAACTTCACCATGAACCGCAAAGCCATCCGTGATTTGGCTGCCAAAGAATTAGGATTAAAAACTGCCAAGTATCGCTATGCAACAACTGCCGAGGAATTAAGAAAAGGAGTTGAAGCCGTTGGAATGCCCTGCGTAGTAAAACCATTAATGAGTTCCTCAGGAAAAGGACAATCAACCATAAAAACCGAAGCAGATATCGAAAAAGCATGGAATTATGCCGTCGAAGGTTCCCGAGGCGATGTTGTAGAAGTGATTGTGGAAGCATTTGTAAAATTCAATTCGGAAATCACTTTATTGACTGTAGTTCAAAATAATAATCCAACCCTTTTTTGCGCACCAATAGGTCACCGTCAAGAGCGTGGAGATTATCAAGAAAGCTGGCAACCCGCTTTAATTTCCGACAAGGATTTGTACAAAGCGCAAGATATGGCAGAAAAAGTAACCGAAGCTTTGGGCGGCGCAGGCCTTTTTGGAGTTGAATTTTTCTTGGCTGATGATGGCGTTTACTTCTCGGAATTATCGCCAAGACCACACGATACTGGGATGGTAACTTTGGCAGGAACACAAAATTTCAACGAATTCGAATTGCATTTAAGAGCCATTTTGAGTTTGCCTATTTTTGAAATCACTTTAGAAAAAGCTGGGGCGAGTGCCGTGATTTTGGCTTCGGAAAATTCAACAAATCCAACATATTCTGGCATCGAAAAAATTGCCGCTTTACCTAAAACTGATTTCAGAATCTTTGGCAAACCAACTTCAAGACCATATAGAAGAATGGGCGTGGCTTTAGTCAACGACAGTTTAGATACTCCAATTGAAGAAGTAGTAGAGAAAGCTAGAAAAGCAGCGAGTTTAGTTACCTTGAATTCATAACTACTTTTTAGAAACACGAAAAGCTGACGGAGTTATGCCAGTATGTTTTTTGAAAAGTCTTGTAAAATAAGAATAATCATCATAACCTAATTCTGTCGCAATTTCATTTACAGTAAACTTTTTATCCATCAGCATGCGTTTGGCTTCGAGAATAATTCTATCAGTAATGACCTCGGTTGTGGTCTTTTTTAGGATTTCATTGCATATCCTGTTCAAATGCTTTAGGGTGATGTGAAGTTGTGATGCATAAAAAGAAGCTGTTTTTTCTGCCTTAAAATTCTTTTCCAAAAGCACTTCAAAACTCTTAATTTTCACATTATAAGAATGCGCTTCATGGAAATATGTTTGACTATATTTTCTGGTAATTTCAATATGTATAATATCCAAGAGATTTATTATTTTATCTTGCTTTAACAGCTGATTTGCCCGAGTTTCTAAAATTAAACTCTCAAAATAAGGGAGAATCGCTTGCGATTCAGATGTATCAAATACCATTTCTGGCTTATTGTCCACTGAAGAATAAAAGGGATAGTCACCGATAGTTTTTTGTCCAAAATAGAGATTATACATTTCCTGCGAATAGAAAATCACAAATCCTTCTACATCATCCGATAAATCCCAATGGTGCATTTGTCCGGGTTGCAAAAAAAACATACTTCCCGGCTGAATCGTAAATACATCAAAATCAATTTCATGTATTCCCGAGCCTTTCGTAAAAAAGACCAAAACATATGAATTATGCCGATGCGGTTCCTCCACAAAACTATGGTCGATTAAGTGATTTTTGAATGTATTAATGTACAAATCACTATTCACGGAATTACAATTAAACCGCTGAATGTTATAAATAGGATATTTTTTCATAATGCTCCAATGTCTTTATTGTGCTATAATTAGCGAATATAGAAAACATCCATGAGGTGGATAAGAAATACCTTTGATAAAAATAATAAAAATGTCACACGCTATTGCTCACATCCTAAATAATGATTGTCCTCATTGTCTTGAAGGCAAAGTATTTAAAGAAAAAAACATTTTTTTCAATATTGGATTTCCTAAAATGAATCAGTATTGTTCGCATTGCCAATTCAAATTTGAGAAAGAACCTGGCTATTTCTTTGGCGCTATGTATGTCAATTATGGCTTAACAGTAGCTCAAGGAATTGCTACCTATGTTATTGCCCAATTTTTCTTTAAGGAAACTTTCGATTTAAGAATCATTCCCATTATTGCAGTTGTTATTGTAACTATGGCTTCTTTTAATATTCGTTTTTCCAGATTATTGTGGATTTATATGTTTAAAAATTATTCCTTGTAAAACTATTGTCGTGGATTAAGTAAATTAATCATAAAAAAGCTAATACCCCCTTTTTAGTTTCCGTTGTATTAATGAAATATATTAGATAAAAAGAAAAACTAAAAACACTAATTATTTAAACTTCTTGTTAGTAATATCCCTTTGGAATGGAAATTCACACTTGTGAATTAACTATCCATTTTGTTGACCAAAAATGAATCTAAAAAGAAACCAGTTAATCTAATTTCAAAAAATTAAAATTGAACCTTTTATTAATTATAAGGTTTTGTTAATATTAGCCCTAAAGCTCTATTTTGAAAAAAAACAAAAGTTAGATTTGTATAAATAGCAAATCTTGATGAAGTTATTAATAGTTGAAGACGAGCCCAATCTTTCGTCAATTATCCGTAAAGGGTTTTCAGAAAGAAATCACGATGTAAGTGTTGCACTTGATGGGACAACTGCATTAGAGTTACTTTCTAATCATGATTTTGATGTGGTACTATTAGATGTCATGTTACCGGACATTAACGGTATTGAAATTTGTAGACGTTTGAGAGCCGCAAAAAATTTTGTTCCCATTTTATTATTAACCGCTTTAGGAAGTAGTGAAAATATAATAAATGGATTAAATTCCGGAGCCGATGATTATCTAGTAAAACCTTTTAAATTTTTAGAACTTGATGCTAGAGTTAATGCGTTGTCCAGAAGAGCTGGTCAAATACAAAAACCGCATGAAATTATCATTATTGCTGATCTTGAAATTAATTCCAGAACAAAATCGGTAACCAGAAATGGCGATACTATTCTATTAACAGCCAAAGAATTTAAACTTTTGCATTATCTGGCAATAAATTCTGAAAGCATTTTATCCCGAGAACAACTTTTAGACAATGTTTGGGACATCAATTTTGAGATGAATACAAATGTAATTGACGTCTACATTAACTATTTGAGAAAAAAAATTGACAAACCATACGACACTAAATTAATTCACACCATGAAAGGTTTGGGTTATGTACTGAAACCATAAAAAATGCAGATTAAGAAAAAAATAACCTTTACCTATATCGCTCTTTCAACCCTAAGCACCCTTTTATTAAGTCTGGTGGTTTTCTTTTTGTTCAAACAAAACAATCAGTATTATTTTTTGAAAAGATTACAAGACCGAGCTAAAATTAGCGCTTCGATTCATTATCAAAATGATTCTGTAAAAACTCGCTATTTCAAAGAATTTAAAGCGAAGGGACTTGAAGAACTGATTGATGAAGAGGATTTTGTTCTTAAAGTCAACGGGGCAAACACATTCGAATACAATACCAATCTTAATTTACCTGCTGATTTTTATAAAAAAGTGATGGCGAATGGTTCCGAATGGATTGAAGATGACAACCGTTATTTTTATGGCCAGACTTTTACCGAATCCAGTCAAAAATATATTATAATCATTACTGCAAAAGACCGAAGAGGAAATACGAGCAGCATTTACATTATTCGAATCCTCTTTTTTGGAGGATTGGCTTTTATACTTTTAGCTTATATTTTTGGTAGATTTCTAGCGAGAAGAGTTATAAATCCAGTAGCCAGAATTACTTACGAAGTAAAAAGAATAAGCGCATCAAACCTACACAACAGACTTCCAGAAACCAAAAGCACCGATGAAATTGCTGATTTGATAAAGACATTTAACAACATGCTGGACCGACTGGAAACCTCATTTGAAATTCAAGCGAATTTTATCAATAATGCTTCGCATGAACTAAAAACGCCAGTAACTACCATAATTGCCGAAGCAGAAATCATGCTCTTAAAAGAAAGAAATGTTACGGAATACATCTCCTCACTAGAAAACATTCACAGTCAGGCTTCACGACTGGGAGATCTTACGGAAAGTCTTTTAAAGCTGACACAAACCGGTTATGACGGAAAAAAACAATTATTAGATGTCGTCAGGATTGATGAACTCCTAATGGATGTAAAATCGGATATTGATAAAATTTATCCTAATAACAGGGTAAAGATAAAAATCAATAAAATCCCTAGTGACCCGAGTTTACTGGAAATTCCATGTAACAGATCCTTATTGGAACTTTCATTGAATAATATAATCGCCAATGGTGTGAAATATTCTGATAATGAAACTGTCTTTGTTACTTTATCAGGAAACAATTCATCCATCAAAATTTCGATTACTGATATTGGAATTGGTATCCCCGCAGAAGACATCCCACATCTTTACGAACCTTTTTTCCGAGGTAAAAAAGCTTCAAAATACAATGGCTATGGATTAGGTCTTCCACTTGCAATGAAAATAATCAGGATGCATAATGGAGAACTTAAAATACAATCTGAACCAGATCAAGGCACTATTGTAAACATTACGTTTAATACATCCAACATTAAAAATTCTAATGTTAATTCTTAGAATATTCTAATTTTAATTTAAGATTGCTATAAGCTAGGTACTGTTATTTTGTATGTATAAATAAATCAAATTTAATACATATGAAAAACATTTTAATTCCTACGACATTACAAAGCGATACAATCAATGCAATTAAAACAGCCATAAAATCATCTAATGGTGCCCAATGCCAGCTCATCCTTATGCTAATAGCTGATATTCCAGATACGTATTCATCTGCCAATTTATTAAGAAACATCAATCAGGATCTAAGCACTACACAAGAAAATGTTTTTCAAATGTGCCGAGAAATTATTTCGGAATCCAATAATTGCAGCTTAAAAATTCACCATCAATACGGTATTTCTTCTCCTATTTTTAGAAACCTAATGGAGCATTACGCTATTGAATTAACAATACTTACTCCTTCTTTTAAATCTTCTAAAAAGAAAATCAATACACAATGTGTCCAAATCATTTCTAACAGTAAATGCCCCATTTTACACCTAAACGCAAACTTTGAAAAAGAAGTATTTAGTCAGGCATTATATATTAAAAATTCAGATTCAATCCTTCAAATAGAAGATTTACAAACCTATATAAAAACCCTTTTTTCTTTGAAAATTGTAAGTCAAACTAAAATAAATGATCAACAAAAAGCCAATGAAATAGAACCATTTTTAACTGATACGATATCAAAAAACAACATAAATATTCTGATTGAAACACGAAAACCTAAGAAACTAAAACTACTAAAAAAAGAAAAAGCTGCTCTTAACGAAACATTAGGCTTACCCGTTCTTTCTTTATATGAAGAGGTTTACTAAAAATAATTGTTTAAAACTTTAATTCAAAATATATGTTACTAAAAAAGAAAATTCCCATGAAATATGTACTGGGTAAAATAAAAAACGAATTAGCATTAGTCATTTTCTTTTGTATTTCATTTGAAATTTTTCGTTATTTTTTCAAAACTGCATCTGTTAATATTCCTATCGCAATCCCTACAATAATTGGCACCATTATTTCATTACTATTGGCATTTAAATCCAACCAAGCTTATGATCGTTGGTGGGAAGCTCGAATAATTTGGGGTTCTATTGTAAACGATTCCCGAACATTATTAAGACAAATTATTATTTTTTATGATGATCCCGATTTTTCAGTACAAGCAAACGATTTCAAACAAAAATTTGCAAAAAGACAAGCTGCATGGTGTTACAGCCTTGGACAAATGCTACGAGAAAAAGACCCAACAAAAATTATAAAAGATTTACTGGATGAAGATGAATTGCGATTTGTAAAAAAGCACAAACATGTTCCTAATGCCATTTTAATGTTACACGCCAAAGATTTAAAAAAAGCGCTTAATACCGATAAAATTAATGTTTACCAACAAGTGGAAATTGACAATACACTAACTCGATTGTGTGAATCAATGGGAAAATGTGAACGTATAAAAAATACTATTTTTCCAACAACATACAGTATGTACATCAGATTTGCGTTGTGTATATTTATAATTCTCTTACCTTTTGGATTAATCAATATTATTGGCTGGCTTCAAATTCCACTCGTAACAACCATTGCCGCTGCTTTTTTCTTAATTGAAAAAATGGCGATCCATTTACAAGATCCATTTGAAAACAGACCTACAGATACTCCCGTAAGTGCCATTTCAAATGCAATTGAAAAAAATCTAATGCAAATGGTCAATGAATATCGAGATGAGTTTGATGAGGAAATATCTACAAATGAAGTGAAAGCACATCAAATTCAACCTTTAAACAATGCCTATTTTGTTCTTTAGTTTTCGATTTATGGTAAAATTATATGCCTTGATTTGAATGATTTTTTAAAGATTGAATGTCAATTTCGTAAAATGAATTATAGTTTTCATTAGCAAAAAGGAACCCAAACAGATAGTTTCAAATACCGCAAAAAATAGTATTTTTGCATTCCGATTGAAACTAATTTTTCAATCTTTAAATTTTTTTCAATCTTTAAATTATACATATGAAAGCATACGTATTTCCGGGTCAGGGCGCACAATTTACAGGAATGGGCAAAGACTTATATGAAAACTCCCCATTAGCAAAGGAATTATTCGAAAAAGCCAATGAAATTTTAGGTTTCCGAATCACAGACATCATGTTTGAAGGAACAGCCGAAGAATTGAAAGAAACCAAAGTTACTCAACCAGCAGTTTTCTTACATTCGGTGATTTTAGCAAAAACGCTAGGTGACGATTTCAAACCGGAAATGGTTGCAGGACATTCATTGGGCGAATTTTCAGCATTAGTGGCAAATGGCGCTTTGTCTTTTGAAGACGGATTGCGATTGGTTTCACAACGCGCTTTGGCGATGCAAAAAGCCTGCGAAATAAAACCTTCGACTATGGCTGCAGTTTTAGGATTAGCTGATACTATCGTAGAAGAAGTTTGCGCTTCGATTGACGGAATTGTAGTGGCTGCTAATTACAACTGCCCGGGACAATTAGTAATTTCAGGGGAAACATCAGCAGTGGAAAAAGCTTGTGAAGCGATGAAAGCGGCGGGTGCAAAACGCGCTTTATTGTTGCCTGTTGGTGGTGCTTTTCACTCTCCAATGATGGAACCGGCAAGAGAAGAACTAGCCGCTGCTATTGAAGCAACGACTTTCTCAACTCCTATTTGCCCAGTGTATCAAAATGTAACAGCAAACGCTGTTTCTGATGCTGACGAAATAAAGAAAAACTTAATTATACAATTGACTGCTCCTGTAAAATGGACGCAATCTGTACAACAAATGATTAAAGACGGTGCGACATTGTTTACTGAAGTTGGCCCAGGAAAAGTATTGGCAGGATTAATTGGAAAAATTGATAAAGAAGCGGTTACTGCGAACGCATAATTAGTTTACTGAATTCATAATACTATCCTCATAAATTAAATTTTGTGAGGATTTTTTTTATCTTTATAGGATGAGTTCAAATCAATTATTAATTTTTTAAAATGAAAAAAATGAAAAAGGCACTTTTAGGATTAGCATTTGTGGCAACTTTAATGACTTCTTGTAAAAAGGAAACAAAAGACGAAGTAAAAGAGGCTACTGAAGCTGTAGGAAATGAAGTGAATGAAGCTATAGATACGGCAGCTGTAAAAGTTGACGCTGCAGCAGATTCTACAAAAGTTAAAGCAGGAGAGGTTCTTGAAAAAGGAGCTAAAAAAATGGATGAAGCCGCTGAAAAACTGAAAGAAGCAGCAAAAAAATAATCCCCAAAAGAAGGCTGTCAATGACAGCCTTCTTTTATTTTCTAATTTTCTGTTCCCATTTCCAGGCACTGGCCATCGCTTCTTCAAGCGTGGATTGTGCTTTCCATCCCAGAACAGTATTGGCTTTATCCGTATTGGCGTAAGCTGAAGTAACATCCCCTTCTCTACGGGCAACTATTTTATAAGGCAATTTTTGTCCACTTACTTTTTCGAAAGTATGAATGACTTCTAAAACGGAGCTTCCAGTTCCAGTTCCCAGATTAAAGATTTCAACTTTGGCGGTATTCTTTTTATTTAATAACCGTTGTAAAGCAATAACATGGGCTTTCGCCAAATCAACTACATGAATATAATCCCGTACAGCTGTACCATCGGGCGTAGGATAATCATCGCCGTAAACTGATAATTCTTTTCGCAAACCTAAACCGGTTTGGGTGATAAATGGCACTAAATTTTGAGGAACTCCAATAGGCAATTCACCTATTTCAACCGATGGGTGTGCTCCAATTGGATTAAAATAACGCAAAAGAATCGCATTAATATTGGTTACTTTAGTTGTATCGGTGATAATTTCCTCTCCAATCTGTTTTGTATTTCCATAAGGTGACATCGCAGTTTGAATTGAAGCATCTTCAGTAATTGGCATTTTTTCGGCTTGACCATAAACGGTACAAGAAGAGCTGAAAATAAAATTTGCTTCCGGTTTTTTCTGTAGTTCTTGAAGTAAGTAAACTAATGTATTAATATTGTTTTCATAATATAACAATGGATTTTCAACACTTTCCCCAACTGCTTTTGAAGCTGCAAAGTGTATCACACCTGAAATATCGTGATGTCTTTTGAAAAAATCCTGTACTTTTTCTTTTTCGCGCAAATCTAACTTTTCGAAAGCAGGAATTTTTCCGGTAATATTCTGAATTCCGTCTAATACATTCAATGATGTATTAGAAAGATTATCAACAACTAGTACTTCAAAACCCTCATTTTGTAATTCAACAACGGTATGAGAACCAATAAAACCTAAACCTCCCGTTACTAGTATTTTCATAGCTTTTCTATTGTTATGAGCATGATTTTATCACATCTCATTTTATAAAAAAGACGCAATAAATTGCGTCTCTATAGTATTATTTTAAAAACTCTAAAACACTTTCCGTAATGAATTTTATTTGCTCATCATCCAGTTCAGTGTGCATTGGTAAAGAAAGTACCTCTTTGACTAACTGATTGGTTACTGGAAAATCTTCCTCTTTGTAACGCAAGTCCATATATGCTTTTTGTGAATGCAATGGTATCGGATAATAAATAGCACATGGAATACCTTTATCTAATAAATGTTGCATTAAACCGTTTCTATCCGCATCAATAATACGCAGTGTATATTGATGAAAAACATGGCAATCACAAATATCACAAATACTTGGTGCAATAATATTTTTATGTCCTTCAAAAGCCGCAGAATATTTTCTGGCCGCATCTTGTCGTGCTTTACTGTATTCATCCAATAAAGGCAATTTAGCATTCAAAACTGCTGCTTGAATACTATCTAAACGAGAATTCACTCCTACTACATCGTGATGATAACGCTCGTACATTCCGTGATTTACAATTCCGCGAAGTTTGTGAGCCAATGCATCATCATTTGTAAAAATAGCTCCACCATCGCCATAACATCCTAAATTTTTGGAAGGAAAAAATGAGGTAGCTCCTACGTGTCCAATAGTTCCAGCTTTCTTTTTAGTGCCATCGGAAAATTTACAATTAGCTCCAATAGCCTGAGCATTATCTTCAATAACATATAAATCATACTCGTTGGCAATAGCCATAATCGCTTCCATATTAGCAGCACGACCAAACAAATGTACGGGTACAATCGCTTTTGTTTTTGGCGTAATCGCTTTTTTAATTCCTTCGATAGAAATGTTCATATTATACATATCCACATCAACTAAAACAGGCGTTAATTGCAGTAAAGCAATCACTTCTACTGTCGCTGCAAAAGTAAAATCAGCAGTAATAACTTCATCCCCAGGCTTTAAATCCAGTCCCATCATGGCAATTTGCAGAGCATCAGTTCCATTTGCACATGGAATTACATGCTTTACACCTAAATATTCTTCTAAAGACTTTTGAAATTGATGAACTTGAGGTCCGTTGATATAAGTATTGGTATCTAAAACTTCCTGAATAGAGGTATTTACAACGGCTGCAATTTTATCATATTGACTTTTTAGGTCAACCATTTGGATTTTTTTCATTGAAATTTTTGTTTAAAGTTCGAAAGTTTAGCGTTTCTGGAAACAACTGACACTTTCTTAAAACGAAGAACAAAAATAGTTATTTAATGAGTTTAAACCAATGAAACTCAAATTAAAAAAAAGCATTCCAATGAAATAAAAAATCGGGCTCCTGACAGCCAAAAATTTAAATATTTCTTTCAGAAGAAATTAATATAAAGAAAACGTATTTTAGCCACAAAATTTCAATGATGCTTTTTCTTTATAATTTTATTGTTCAAATTGCTGGTTTTATATTAAAAATCGTAGCACTATTCAGTCCAAAAATCAAACTTTTTATTGAAGGTCGGAAAGTAGTTTCCACAACTTTGGAACAAAAAATAAAATCTTCCGATAAAACGATTTGGTTTCACGCCGCATCATTAGGCGAATACGAGCAAGGCTTACCTGTGATTGAAAAAATCAAAGAAAAATTCCCTCTACATAAAATTGTGGTTACCTTTTTCTCGCCTTCGGGTTATGAAGTACGCAAAAACAATACCGTTGCTGATGTCACGGTTTATCTGCCTTTAGACACTAAAAAAAATGCGCAGGAATTTTTAAAACTCGTACATCCGGATTTAGTGTTTTTCATCAAATATGAATATTGGCTGAATTACTTAAGCGAACTTAAAAAACAAAACACGCCAACTTATTTGATTTCCGGTATCCTAAGAGAAAACCAAATGTTTTTTAAATGGTATGGTGGCTTTTATAGAAAAGCCCTGGATACATTCACTTATTTTTTCGTACAAAATGAAAACTCAAAAAAGTTATTGCTGGAATTAGGCAAAACAAATGTAGCCGTTTCTGGAGATACTCGTTTTGACAGGGTTGTTGCGATTTTAGAAAAAGACAACACTTTGGATTTTATTGCTGATTTTAAAAATGATACACTAACTATTGTGATAGGCAGCTCTTGGCCAAAAGATGAAAATTTATTAGTCGACTTTATAAATTCGAATAATTACAATGTCAAATTTATAATTGCACCCCACAATATAAAAAACGAACAAATTCAACAACTAAAAAATAGCATTACTAAAAAAACCATTCTTTTTTCTGAAAAAGAAAATAAAACGCTAGCTGAATACGATGTTTTAATCATTAATACTATTGGCATTCTGACCAAAATATACAGTTATGCTGACATTGCTTATGTTGGCGGTGGTTTTGGGAATCCAGGGGTACATAATATCCTTGAACCTGCTACTTTTGGTATGCCAATACTAATAGGCCCAAATTATTCCCATTTTGCAGAAGCAACCGCTTTAGTGAATCTAGAAGGATGTGTTTCTGTTTCCAATAAAAAGGAACTCAATGCTGCTTTTACAAATTTAATTCTAAATGAGGTAGAACGACACGAAAGAGGACATATTTGCGGCACTTTTGTACAAATGAATAAAGGCGCCACAAATGTAATTATGAATACTATTACAAATTTTGAAACACATTAATATTTTAGAATTAAATAAAAAGAGCATCTAATGCAAGTAACTTAATTGTTATGCACACTCTTAATTAAATTATGGAAAGAGTATTAAATTAATTAAAATTGCTTTAAGTAAAATTTTGTAAGAGTATCATTTATTAAATAAGAGCCAAATAATTTGCAAAAATGTCCTTCTGGCATAATAGTTGTTGTAAATGAGAATGTTGACAAAAAATATTATTTTTTAAAAAAAAAATAAAAAAATATTTTACATATTAAAAAATTTATATCTTTGCCACGAATTAATAATTAACCTTTTATAATAAAGTAAGATGAAAAAAGTATTTTTAAGTTTAGCTGTTGTTGCTGTTTTAACTGTTGTATCATGTAAAAAAGCTGAAGCTCCTGCTGAAGACGCTGCTGCTGTAGTTGATTCTGCTGCTGTTGTTGTTGATTCTGCTGCTGCTGTAGTTGATTCTGCTGCTGTTGTAGTTGACTCTGCTGCTGCTGTTGCAACTGACGCTGCAAAAACTGCAACTGAAGCTGCAAAAAAATAATTAGAATTTAAATTCTAAAAATTTTAAAGCCATCCGCTTAGCGAGATGGCTTTTTTAGTTATTTATATCAGTTCTTTAAAAAAAGTGATATAATACAAAAAGAGAGCCGTGTTAATAAGGATCAATCCTAAAACCTGTGGAGAAGCAAAAATTAAGCATAAATATTGGTTAGCCTGAAAAGGAAGAATTCTACATTTCTAACGCCTCTAAATCTTGATCTGAATGCTTTTATTTT